>JACKBM010000040.1 GCA_020634575.1 Ardenticatenales bacterium
ATCACCGGCCGGTTCCCACCGAGCCACCTTTTGCATCTCGCCGAGCAGTTCCGCCAGGTGCTTGCTATGCTGGCCCCGGTCCCATTCAGGCAGGGTCAGCGGACCGGCCGGTGTCAACCCGATCTCTGCCAGATGCGGCAGCACCAACTCCAGCCAGCGCGCCTGCAGCGCTGAACGCGACGGCACAAGCCCCGCTTTCACCAACTGCGCCTCACCACCACCCGCCACAAAAAGCTGGCCAGCATAGGGCCATAACGCCGCCAACGCCGCCGCCATCCGTGCCGCACTCTCAGCTGTTCCCAACGCCAGCCGCTCGACCCATAAATGGGCATGACGCACATGGTAAAGCTCTTCCTTATACGCTTTGGCGGCTCGCTCGGCCAGCGGCCGGTAGTCGCTCTCACGCAACATCTCTAGTAGTAGATACTCATAGCTGTCAAACAGATATTGGCGCAACATCGTAAAAGCCCAGTCACCCCGCGGTAGCTCCACAAGCTGACTGTTGCGATATTGCCCGGCTTCCCGGAAAAAAATCAGCTCGTCAGGCGTACTGCCGTCCAGCTCCTGACGTAGTTCATACCAGAAACGGGCATGCCCCAATTCGTCCAGAGCCATGTTGGAGAGCGCGATATCTTCTTCCAGAATGGGCGCATGACCAGTCCACTCGGACAGGCGGTGGCCCAGGATTAGCTCATCATCGGCCAGACCGGTCAGATATTCGATTAACGGCGCTTTCAAAACGTCATTCATGCTGCCTCACAACCTTGGCCCGGCCTGTTAGCCATCGACCCGTGTCGTTAATTTGCCTCCGTATCACCCTGTAGATTGTCCTTGCGCGAGGGGCGCCGGGCGCTGACGAAGCCATAGCTGGATTGATTGCGATAGGTCTTATCGACGGCCGGATTGAACCAGCTCTCGATATCTTCGTCGTCGCTACGCTGGATGGCACCGGCCGGTACCACCCACCAGACCCACGCCTCCGCATCGGCAAAACAATCAATCGCTTCGCGCAGCGCCTCTCGGGCCGAGCAAGCCTCTATCTCACCCACATGCTCGACAAAGGTCATCGAGCGGCGCTGGCTATCCTTGCGGAAGATAAAATAAGGGATGGCCGGGCCCGATTCGTCGTCCGGCGCCGTCAGCCACGCCGGGTCTTCCGCCAGCTCCTGGGCGGTCCGGCTCAAAATCTCGCCGGCGGCCACAACCCAGAGGCTGACTGCCGCCGGCCGGCGCACAAAGACATTACGGGCACTCAGCAAGGCGTGGGCCGGGTCCGCCGCATGGACAGTGCCGACAGCCTGATGCGGCCGATCATACCGGTCCTGCTTGAACACTTCATAACGCGGCCATTGTTGGTCCGGTCGGGGCTGCACATAGTCGCTCATCAGTTTAGAGCTTCCTTTTGCCGCTCGGCATAAGCAACCATTGCCTCACGGACCCAACGACCATCATCATGCGCCGCCCGCCGCGTCGCCATCCGCTCTTCGTTGCAGGGGCCATTTCCCCGCACCACCTGCCAGAATTCATCCCAATCGATGGGACCATGAATCCAGTTACCCGTCGCTTCATCCAAATGCATGTCCGGGTCCGGCACGGTCAGCCCAGCCGCCAGCAGCTCGGGTACAGTTTCGTTTATGAACTCCTGGCGCACTTCATCATTGGTCTTGGTCTTGATGCCCCAGCGCACCAGCAGCGGCGTGTTCGGTGAGTCCGAATCGTGCGGCCCCAACATCTGCACAGACGGCCACCACCAGCGATTCAAGGCATCCTGGGCCATCTGGCGCTGTTTGGCCGTGCCGCGGGCATATTTGATGACCATCTCAATGCCCTGCTTGTGATGGAACGTCTCCTCCGAACAGATGCGTACCATGGCCCGGGAATAGGGGCCGTATGAGCATTGGGCCAGCATGAGCTGGTTGCGAATGGCGGCCCCATCGACCAGCCAGCCGATCATGCCTACATCCGCCCAGGTTAACGTCGGGTAGTTGAAGATGCTGGAATATTTGGCCCGGCCGGTCAGCAGGGCATCCATCATCTCCTCACGGGAAATGCCCAGAGACTCGGCCGCATGGTAAAGATATTGACCATGCCCAGCCTCATCCTGCACCTTGGCGATCAGCACCATCTTGCGGTGCAAGGACGGCGCTCGCGTGATCCATTCACCTTCCGGCAACATGCCAACGTATTCGCTGTGGGCATGTTGCGAAATCATCCGAATCAACTGCCGCCGGTACTCGGCCGGCATCCAATCGCCCGGCTCAATCTTCTCGCCGCGGACAATGCGCGCCTCAAATTGGGCCAGCTTCTCTTCTTCGCTCAATGGTTCTTGCATAGGACACCTTTGCTCGTGGGTTCGCTGACCCTAGTATAATCTTCGGGAGATTCAGTTTCAATGAAAGCTGAATGAGCATACCCGGTTGAGGGGTAGCGGACCCGACGGGTGCGGGACCCGACGGGCTCACGGACCCACAGTAATATACGAAGTTTTCGGGACATTTTTTCATAATTGACACGTGGCTACAATGGAACCCAGCGCCTCATAAGTCGTTATGCGGCCAAATTCGCTTGGTTAGGCGACATAATGTCTCATTTTCCCCTCGAAAATGCCCTTTTCGCCCTGTTTTGTCGTTATCTACCCCACAATCAGCGCCACCTTCAGCGTCGGCATGTGCATGGCGATCGGTGGCGAAAAAGATTGCACCTGCCCTTCATTGCTCGCTATCTGCCTCGGCCGCTGCGGTCGTGTGCATTTTCACTAAAGGAACACTTTCTGCACGCAGCTCTATTCCAGGATGCGACTTTATCAGTTGCTGTTGCAGCAAGCATTTACGCCATTATCGCGCCAACCCATCTGGCATCTGGTTATTGACCGCACCAGCGCGGGTTCCGACAACATTTGCTCGCCAGTCGCTGGCTATCGCCAAACTTTGAGACAGCCGTACCCGTGGCCTGGCAGTTGCAACCTTGCGGCATATAACCGGTTTACTCTCGAGATTGACTACTCGAGAAAACACGGCGCTATACCACCTCAACCCATGTCACCATGGTGACGCCGGTTTGGTCCGTTTGCCCTCGGTAATGTCACCCATCGGGTCGACTGGGTTCATTCTTGAAGCCAAAAGCAGTGCGTACAGTTTCCATACCGGCGATTGGCGGTGGCAACGGAAGTCTGCGGCTGCCAGTCAAGCTCTCGACTGGTACGCCGAAAATCTCTTTCTCACGCGCCGTCTGATTTGGCCCATGGACACTTTTTGCCTTCTTTGCCCCTTACCAATTGGGACCCTCATGAACCTCAGAAACAGTTCCGTGTTTCGCCACCTCCTTGCCAGCACGCCATTCCTCCAGCGCCTCGGTAAAGCGCCGTTGGGGTTCTGAACCGATGTTCCGGCGGCTTCAAGTCTTTAAGCTGGGAAATGACCTTCGGCTGGCCCCTGCAGCCAGCCCGCTGCTCGCCTTCTTCGGGTCGCAGCCATCGACTATTTATGGGCGTCGTCAGTGGGAGCGAAAACAGTCCATTCGCCACCGGACAAAGCGTCGGCCAGGTCGGCGGCGACGACGGCGGCAACCAGGGTATCAAAACGGCCATCCTCGACGGCGATCTCGACGATGGTTTTGTCCGCGGCCCGGACGGTGCTCGGTACAAAGACGGCCAGTAGCAAAGCGAAAGCTAACAAGAAGCCAAACAGTTTCTGTTTCATCATTTACTCCTATTTTCGATTGGTGAATTGCTGAAAACTGATTTCAGACAGATTGCTTGTCGATATTCTGTCTAATTTTTGTCAATCATTTGTCTTGACGGGGCTGGTGCGCAATTGGATCTAACCAATTTCAAGATTCGTCATCATTTGCCCTATAATCACGGCATGAAGCTCTGGGCCATCAGCGATCTGCACCTTTCTTACCCCCAAAACCGGACTCTCCTGGCAGAGCTGCCCGACTATGGCGAGGATTGGCTGATAGTCGCCGGTGACATTGGCGAGAGGGAGGCCCATTTCCACGAAGCGTTTCAGCAGTTGAGCCAACGGTTTGCGCGGCTGATCTGGGTGCCAGGTAATCACGATCTGTATACCATCGGGCAGCACGATGGCGGTTTGCGCGGCGTAGCCCTTTATCAGAGACTGGTCGAGATTTGCCGGCAATACAAAGTGGTCACCCCCGAGGATCCCTATGTGCAATGGCCGGATGGGGCGCGTCCCTATCGGCTGGTGCCGTTATTTACGCTGTACGATTACAGTTTCCGGCCGGATCACATCCCCTACAACCAGGCGCTAGATTGGGCCGCTGAGACCAATGTGATGGCGACTGATGAGGCTGTTTTACACGCTGATCCCTACCCGTCCCGCGCCGCCTGGTGCGCTGACCGCTGTCGCTACTCGGAAGAGCGGCTGCAAACGGTGGTTGGCGAACCGCTCATCCTGATCAACCATTATCCCTTGCGCGAAGATCTGCTGCGGCTCTGGCGCATCCCCCGTTTCTCCCTCTGGTGCGGCACCCGGCGCACTGAAGATTGGCACAGCCGCTACGGCGCCGACATCGTCGTCTACGGCCACACCCACATGCGGGCTACCGATTATCGCGATGGCACCCGTTTTGAAGAGGTCTCCCTCGGTTACCCGCGCAACTACAATGCCGCCAAAGGACTGGCCGGCTACCTGCGCCAGATCCTGCCCGCACCCGGTTGAGGCGCCGCCGGATCCGTCGGGTCAGCCAACCCCTTTCCCATTTTTACTGATAATCTACCGGCTCAGGCAGCAGATCTGGGCTTGGCCATGTTGGACTGCCGCCGCCCTCCCGGCAACGGCTGTTTGGCGCAGCACCGGCCGGTGTCGGGTCAGGAAATCCCTCCTCAAAATCAGCCTATACTGCAAACAGTTAACCATTTCCTTCAGAAATAAATCGGCCGGCACCAGGCGGCTCCGCCATTCGATTGCCTGCGCCGGCTATGCTGCCCAGTGAACATCCGGAGGGTTTTCAGATGACGCACTTTGATGCAACCGACACTATCCAAATCGCTCTGGCGCGCCGCCAGTCGCATGAAGCATTTATTGCCGAAAAACAATTGGTCGCTACCTTGCCACCGCAAGAACGGCCAGCCAGCAGCCAGCGCTTGCTGCTGCTCCTGGTTGCGCTGGTGACCATTGCCTTTGCCAGTTTCTTCTTTGCCCGGGATGTGATTGCTGCTGAGCCGGTCCCGGTTCCAGAGATGATCATTGATCCGGGTATGGTTAAGACAGGTGATCTCGTCGGTATCTATCGAATTTACGATGGCGCCTATCCCAGCCACATTGAATTCCTGGCTGACGGCCAGTTCCGGCGGGCAGTTTCGACCCGCAATCTGGCCAGCGAGCCCCTGGATTACGGCATCTGGGCGCTATTTGATGACGAACTAACCCTGACCAGCGCGGCGGCCATTACCAACTGTGGCACCGGCCGGGTCGGCACCTACCATCTGGCTCATTATGACCGGGGTGGCTACTACTTCGAGCGGCTTGTTGAAGAATGCGAAGCCCGCATGGGTTTTGTGCCCACGGCTACCGTACAACCGCTGCAACCGGCCGGTCTCCTCTGCCGCACAGATGCAGATGTGCTCTGTTCCCGCTAGTCGAACATTCTCCTCCAGAGTGACGCAGAAGGGGGGCGGACCGGCCGGTCCGCCCCCCTTCTGCGTCACTCTGGAGGAGAATGTTCGACTAGCGGGAACAGAGCACATCTGCATCTGTGCGGCAGAGGAGACCGGCCGGTTGCAGCGGTTGTACGGTAGCCGTGGGCACAAAACCCATGCGGGCTTCGCATTCTTCAACAAGCCGCTCGAAGTAGTAGCCACCCCGGTCATAATGAGCCAGATGGTAGGTGCCGACCCGGCCGGTGCCACAGTTGGTAATGGCCGCCGCGCTGGTCAGGGTTAGTTCGTCATCAAATAGCGCCCAGATGCCGTAATCCAGGGGCTCGCTGGCCAGATTGCGGGTCGAAACTGCCCGCCGGAACTGGCCGTCAGCCAGGAATTCAATGTGGCTGGGATAGGCGCCATCGTAAATTCGATAGATACCGACGAGATCACCTGTCTTAACCATACCCGGATCAATGATCATCTCTGGAACCGGGACCGGCTCAGCAGCAATCACATCCCGGGCAAAGAAGAAACTGGCAAAGGCAATGGTCACCAGCGCAACCAGGAGCAGCAGCAAGCGCTGGCTGCTGGCTGGCCGTTCTTGCGGTGGCAAGGTAGCGACCAATTGTTTTTCGGCAATAAATGCTTCATGCGACTGGCGGCGCGCCAGAGCGATTTGGATAGTGTCGGTTGCATCAAAGTGCGTCATCTGAAAACCCTCCGGATGTTCACTGGGCAGCATAGCCGGCGCAGGCAATCGAATGGCGGAGCCGCCTGGTGCCGGCCGATTTATTTCTGAAGGAAATGGTTAACTGTTTGCAGTATAGGCTGATTTTGAGGAGGGATTTCCTGACCCGACACCGGCCGGTGCTGCGCCAAACAGCCGTTGCCGGGAGGGCGGCGGCAGTCCAACATGGCCAAGCCCAGATCTGCTGCCTGAGCCGGTAGATTATCAGTAAAAATGGGAAAGGGGTTGGCTGACCCGACGGATCCGGCGGCGCCTCAACCGGGTGCGGGCAGGATCTGGCGCAGGTAGCCGGCCAGTCCTTTGGCGGCATTGTAGTTGCGCGGGTAACCGAGGGAGACCTCTTCAAAACGGGTGCCATCGCGATAATCGGTAGCCCGCATGTGGGTGTGGCCGTAGACGACGATGTCGGCGCCGTAGCGGCTGTGCCAATCTTCAGTGCGCCGGGTGCCGCACCAGAGGGAGAAACGGGGGATGCGCCAGAGCCGCAGCAGATCTTCGCGCAAGGGATAATGGTTGATCAGGATGAGCGGTTCGCCAACCACCGTTTGCAGCCGCTCTTCCGAGTAGCGACAGCGGTCAGCGCACCAGGCGGCGCGGGACGGGTAGGGATCAGCGTGTAAAACAGCCTCATCAGTCGCCATCACATTGGTCTCAGCGGCCCAATCTAGCGCCTGGTTGTAGGGGATGTGATCCGGCCGGAAACTGTAATCGTACAGCGTAAATAACGGCACCAGCCGATAGGGACGCGCCCCATCCGGCCATTGCACATAGGGATCCTCGGGGGTGACCACTTTGTATTGCCGGCAAATCTCGACCAGTCTCTGATAAAGGGCTACGCCGCGCAAACCGCCATCGTGCTGCCCGATGGTATACAGATCGTGATTACCTGGCACCCAGATCAGCCGCGCAAACCGTTGGCTCAACTGCTGAAACGCTTCGTGGAAATGGGCCTCCCTCTCGCCAATGTCACCGGCGACTATCAGCCAATCCTCGCCATAGTCGGGCAGCTCTGCCAGGAGAGTCCGGTTTTGGGGGTAAGAAAGGTGCAGATCGCTGATGGCCCAGAGCTTCATGCCGTGATTATAGGGCAAATGATGACGAATCTTGAAATTGGTTAGATCCAATTGCGCACCAGCCCCGTCAAGACAAATGATTGACAAAAATTAGACAGAATATCGACAAGCAATCTGTCTGAAATCAGTTTTCAGCAATTCACCAATCGAAAATAGGAGTAAATGATGAAACAGAAACTGTTTGGCTTCTTGTTAGCTTTCGCTTTGCTACTGGCCGTCTTTGTACCGAGCACCGTCCGGGCCGCGGACAAAACCATCGTCGAGATCGCCGTCGAGGATGGCCGTTTTGATACCCTGGTTGCCGCCGTCGTCGCCGCCGACCTGGCCGACGCTTTGTCCGGTGGCGAATGGACTGTTTTCGCTCCCACTGACGACGCCTTTGCCAAACTCGGCTTGACCCCGGACAACATCGCCACTGCTTTCAGCAAAGCGGAGCTGACCGACATCCTGCTCTACCACGTCATCCCGATGGAAGTCAATTCTGATGTGGCCCTGACGCTGCTGGGCGATGTCACCATGGGCAACGGCCAGATCGCCGGCCTGAAAGCGTTCAACGGCGACATCTATGTCAACGATGATAGCAAAGTGATCATCGCCGACGTGGATGCCAGCAACGGCGTCATCCACGCTGTCGACACCGTCATCCTCGGCCCCTGGCCGCGCACGGCTGACGACGCCCCGGCAATTGGCGGCGCCCCGGTTGCCAGCGGCAACACGATTGTGGATATTGCCATCAACGACGGCCGTTTTGATACCCTGGTCGCCGCAGTCGTCGCTGCCGACCTGGCCGAAGCGCTGTCCGGTGGTGAATGGACCGTCTTCGCGCCCACCGATGATGCTTTTGCCAAACTCGGCTTGACCCCGGACAACATCGCCACCGCTTTCACCAAGGCAGAACTGACTGACATCCTGCTCTACCACGTCATCCCGATGGAAGTCAATTCCGATGTGGCCCTGACACTGCTTGGTGATGTCACCATGGGCAATGGCGAGCGGGCCGGCCTCAAATATTTCGATGGCAACATCTATGTCAACGATGACAGCAAGGTCATCATTGCCGACGTCGATGCCAGCAACGGCGTCATCCACGCCGTCGACACTGTCATCCTCGGCCCCTGGCCGCGCGGCGAGTAAATGTAGCTTCGTAACGTAGGTGGGTTGCACCGGTTTAAGCCCTTGAAGTAGGCTGGCGCATAAAACCGGTGCGACCCACCTATGCCAGCAACCTGGTGCGACCCACCGGGCGGGCGAGTTGTGTTTGGCACGCCGCTTGCTACACTGGGGGCATGGCTACCCCATCCGCTCACCAAATCGACGGCTCCCTGGAAACCACTATCCCTCTCGCACCCCATGTTGTGCGCCGCCATTTGAGGGTAGCTGTCGCCAACCTGATCGCCATCGTACTCAGTCTGACTCTGATATTTCTGCTCAGGCAGCTTCTGGTCCTCTGGCTTATCATCATTTTTCTTGGCATGATTTTCCTGCCTACAGCCCTCCTCTTGTGGTGGCGGCATAGAAAACATCAGTTATTCCTCACCCCGCATGGCCTGCGTATTGTCCGGCAAGATGAAACCATCGAGTTGAAATGGGCCGAGATCGATGCCATTTATTTGGACGTACCGAGCAATACGCTCATGTTGCACCGACCGGCCGGTGATGTCTACCTCCCGATGAGCCAGATAGCCCAACCGGAAAATCTACGGGCAGATATTGAGGCCAGGCTCGCGCCCAACGCCACATCTGCAGAAGCGCAAAACGCCGCCTGGCCTCTTATCAACCAGTTTCGCCAGCTGGTCAGCCTGCCAGAATACAGCAGGAGCACACCTGTGCGGGCGGGTACCGGGGCAGCCTTTTTCGTCATGTTGTTGATCCTGCTCTTGATTCCGGCCATCATTGCCTACAACCAGGAGATCTGGCTTTGGTTTGGCGTTACCGGCATCGCCGGGGGCGTCCTTGTTTACGGGCTCTACCATCAGCCACGTCAACTCAGCTTTAGCCAGGAAGGCATCCAGCTCCAGTTTCGGCGGCGCCAGGCCGGCATAGCCTGGGCTGACATAGAGGCGGTGCAGCTGCAGGGTGAAAGCTTCGTGCTTATCGGCAGTAAACGTAACCTCTCTATCCCCAACGAGAGACGCTGGCGCGGCGAGACAACACGGCGCGATATGCAAATCTACCTGACCGCCCAGCTCTGGGTCCGCCAAATTCCGGTGCGTAGGTCGTCGGTCGTAGGTCGTCAGGTGGGTCGCACCGGTTTCAGCTCTCAAACTTGACTGACGCATAAAACCGGTGCAACCCACCTCTGCCAGCAAACCGGTGCGACCCACCGGGCGTACGTACTAAAAAAAAGATGGTTGACAGCCACCGGCCGGTTATGTTATCGTCCCCGTCAGCAAAAATGGCTACGGCCAACTGATTAATTATCATGAAACCAACTATCAACCAACGACTTCGACTTTCGCTACGCAATAAGGATTTGCGCTGTTGAAGGTCGCCTGTCGCCGGTTGAAACGCTAACGAGCTGATTCAAGCCACGGGTCCCTTCACCCCGTGGCTTTTTCTTTTCTCAGGCCAGGGGCAGCGCCCGTGGCCTTTTTTGTTCTTTTTTTCGGAAACATGGACCGCACAGAAACAAGTGAGCTGGGAAATGACACAAGCTGACCAACAATTCGCCAACAGAATAGGCGCTTTTCACAGCAGGAGCTGGTCAGCAGTCCGCGCCCAACAGCAGTTTCCTCGGAGCGTCGCAACCCGCCTGGTTGCAACTGGAGGTGTTATCACGGGGGTCGCTTATGCCGCCGCCGTGTTCTTGCTCGCGACACGGGAAATCGTGTCCTTTGATAAGTCAACCTAAACATCAGACTGAAATGGAGAAATGCCCCGGTTTGAAGATCGACGCGGAGACAAGAAGAATTTTGCCACGGATTAGCACGGATTAAACACGGATTTTTTGGGAACTGATAGAAAGCCTATCGCCCATCAAACCAGCCAGCTAAACGAGGCCCAACAAGAAATAATCCGTGGAAATCCGTGCCAATCCGTGGCAAAAAAAGACATGAGCAAGAAAAACTACAACTTCGAACAATGGGAAACCCGCTACCGGCCTTACTGGCAGGAGATCGGCCTGTACCGTACCGGGACAGATCCAGAAAAGCCCAAGCATTACATCCTGGACTACTTCCCCTACCCGTCTGGCGATGGCCTGTCTCTGGGCCATTGCCGCAACTACGTCCCCACCTGCGTCTCGACCCGCTACCTGCGGCGCAAGGGCTACAACGTCCTGCATCCGATGGGTTGGGATGCCTTTGGCCTGCCGGCAGAAAACTACGCCATCCGCTTTAGTCGCCATCCCCGCGAGACGACGGCGCAGCAGGCTGCCAACTACAAGCGGCAACTGCAACTGGTCGAATGCGCCTACGATTGGGAGAAGGAGATCAACTCCACCGATCCCGATTATTACCGCTGGACCCAGTGGTTTTTCAAACTGCTGTTCGACCGCGGCCTGGCCTACCAGGCGTACGGCAGCCAATGGTGGTGCCCCGATTGCCAGACCATCCTGGCCAATGAGCAGGTTGAGGACGGCCATTGCTGGCGCTGCGACAGCGAAGTGGTCAAGCGCGAGATGAAACAATGGTATTTCCGCATTACTAATTACGCAGATGAACTGCTGGCCGACCTGGAACTGGTGGATTGGCCCGAGCCGATCAAACAGATGCAGCGCAACTGGATCGGCCGCAGCGAAGGCACGACGATTCAGTTCCAGGCGGGCGACCAGACCATCCCTGTTTTCACCACCCGGCCGGACACGCTGTTCGGCGTCACCTTCCTGTCGATTGCGCCGGAGCATCCGCTGGTTGGCCCGATCACCACGGCGGCGCAGCGGGAGGCCGTGGGCGCCTATGTCGCCATCAGCCGGCGGCGCAGCGAGATCGACCGGCTGGCAACCAGCGACGAGAAGAGCGGCGTCTTCAGCGGGGCGTACGCAACCCACCCACTGACCGGCGCGGCGGTACCGATCTGGATTGCCGACTACGTTCTGCCCGGCTATGGCAGCGGCGCAGTGATGGGTGTACCGGCCCACGACAGCCGGGACTTCGCCTTCGCGGCGCGCTACGAGCTGCCCGTGGTTCAAGTGGTGACGCCAGAGGGGGCAGAAACGACACTGACCGAGGCGTACACGGCTTATGGCGTGTTGGTGAATTCCGGCCGGTTCACCGGGCTGGCCTCCCACAACGCCATCGAACAGATAAACGACGAGCTGACTGCGCGCGGCCAGGGCCGGCGCGAAATTAGCTACAAAATGCGCGACTGGTTAATTTCCCGGCAGCGCTACTGGGGCGCGCCAATCCCCATCGTCCACTGCGAATCGTGCGGGCCAGTGGCTGTGCCTGAGAGCGATCTGCCGGTGCGGCTGCCGGAAATTGCGGATTATGCCCCGGCCGGTGACGGCCGCTCCCCCCTGGCCAAAGTTGACGACTGGGTCAACACAACCTGCCCGACCTGCGGCGGCCCGGCCCGGCGCGAGACAGACACGATGGACGGTTTTGCCTGTTCCTCCTGGTACTTCCTGCGCTTTCCCAACCCGGACTATGAGAACGGCGCCTTCGACCCCGAAGCGGTCCGTTACTGGCTGCCGGTTGATACCTACGTTGGCGGCGCGGAACATGCGGTCATGCACCTGCTGTACGCCCGCTTCTGGACCAAGGTGCTGCATGATGCCGGCCACATCAACTTCGTCGAGCCATTCAGCCGGCTGCGCAACCAGGGCGTGCTGCACGCGCCCGATGGCAACCGCATGTCCAAATCACGGGGCAACGTCATCACTCCGGACGAGGTCATCGCCCGGCATGGCACCGATGCGCTGCGAACCTACATCGTCTTTCTGGGGCCGTTTGAAGGGAATGTGAGCTGGTCGGAACAGGATATCAAGGGGGTCACCCGCTTCCTGGAGCGCTTCTGGGCCCTGGCTGCGGACACGGTGGACCGGCCGGAACCGGCCGGGCCGGACAAAGCGGCCGAAATGGCGCTGATCAAAGAGATGCACCGAACCATCGCCGCCTTTTCAGAGGACATGGACCAGTATAAGTTCAATACCGCCGTGGCCAAGCTGATGGGCTGGCTGAACAGCCTGTACGCGGCGGCTGACGGGGCCGTGCGTCCGGCAGTCTGGCGCGAGGTCATCAGTACGTTTGCCCAGTTGCTGTCGCCGCTGGCTCCGTTTGTGACTGAGGCCGTGTGGCGCGAACTGCTGGGCCAGGCGGACTCCGTCCACGAGCAGCCCTGGCCGACGTTTGATCCGGGGCTGGCGACTGTGGACGAGGTGACGGTGGTGGTACAGGTGAATGGGAAGGTGCGGAGCAAGCTGGTGTTACCGGCCGGTTCGCCCGACGACGCCCTGCGCCAGACCGCCCTGGCCGACGACAAGGTGGCCAGTCAGATCAACGGGCAGACCATCCAGCGCGTGATCATCGTCCCCGACAAACTGGTCAACATCGTGGTCAACTGAGGGGTTGGCTAACCCGTCGGGTCGGGCAACCCGTCGGGTTGGGCAACCTGTCAGGTTGGTAGGACCTGTCAGGTTGGTAGGACCTGTCAGGTTGGTAGGACCTGTCAGGTTGGAGGGCGGCTCGCCGCCCTCCAACCTCATGGGTAGCTACTCTGCCGACGTGACGGCATAAACGGTGCCGTCATAGCTGCCGAAGATGACGAGGTTGTCACCGATGGCGATAGAGCTGCCGACAAAGCCGCCGGTCGCCTGCTGCCAGCGCAGGGCGCCGGTGGCGGCGTCCAGGGCGTAGACGTTACCGTCGTCGCTGCCGACGTAGACGGTATCGCCGGCGACGCTGGGTGAGCCGTAAACCTCTTTCTCAGCTTCAAACTGCCAGCGAATGGCGCCGCTGGCCCGATCCAGGGCGTACAGGTTGCGGTCCAGGTTGCCGACGTAGATCGTGTCTTCGGTCACGGCAGCCGACGAAACAAACTGGGCCGAGAATTCGGCGCTCCAGAGGATCGCGCCGTTCTCAGCATCCATGGCGTAGAAGTTGCCGCCAAAATCACCCATGTAGATGATGCCGTCCAAAATTGCCGCTGAGGCGAAGACCCGGCCAACCATCTTGTAGCTCCATTTCAGCTCGCCAGTGACGCCATCCACAGCATGGAACAGGCCGGCGCGGTCGGCAACGTAGACGGTACTGTTGTAGACGGCGGGCGACGCTTCGGCGATGCCGGTCATTGTGTATTGCCAGATGAGAGCGCCGTTGCTTGCATCCAAAGCGACCAGCCGCTCATTCTCGAAGCCAGTGTAGAGGATGCCGTCCGCATAAGCGGGCGAAACGATGCTGCGGATGTTGTTGTTGGGCCGGTATTGCCAGAGCAACTCACCGCTGGTCGCGTCAAGGGCAAAAACGCCACTCGAGCTGCCGACAAACACATAGCCATCGGCCACTGTCGGCGACGAGAAAATGTTGCCGCTGAGATCGGTTTGCCACAATTGCTCACCAGTGGCCGCGTCTACGGCGTGAAGATGCCGGTCGTCACTACCGAAGTAGACAACGCCATCGGCCAGGGCCGGCGAGGAGTGGACCTCGCCGCCGCTGACAAACTGCCAGGCCAGCGTCGCCGGCCCCGGCACGCCGGTGGCAGAGTAAACGCCGGTGTGTTGCAGGTTGCCGCGGTACATCGGGATGGGCACCAGGGTATCCAGCGCTGCCAGCCGGGCGGCTATCTCCGCAGCAGTGAGATTTGGCGCCGGTGTCGGCGTCTGGGTTGGGCGTGGGGTCATGGTTGGTACCTCCGTGGGGGCGGCTGTGGGCGTCTCGGTCGGCTCAGCTGTGGCTGTCGGCGCGGTAGTTGCCGTCGGCGGGCTGGTTTCCGTCGGTGCAACCGTGGGTTCTGTCGTGGCGACCGCCAGCTCCGACGGGGCGTCTGTGGGCTCCGGTAGTTCCCCGGACCCGCACGCGACCAGAGCCAGCAGCGCCAGCCCCACGACAACTGTTATCATTCTGGACCATTTCATCTTTTTGATCTCCATTTACATCAAATAGGAAAGCCAAACGAGGCAGGCAGGGATTTCAGACTGACGCATATCGGCGTAAGCCGAGCCAACCCCATTCGCTACACTCACAAGGTGGCCCTTGCAACCGGCCATCTTGATCAGGGACAGGTAAACCGCGGTCCATTCATGTTATGATCAGGCGTAGCGAAAAAATGGTGCTGATTCGTACCAAAGCCGTACCAACAAGGAGTTCACTGGCCCTGGCCGCCCATGAATAGCCCATCTGATCCGGATCAATTTGCCACTGTCCTGGAACGGTTTGTCGGCCGCTCGGCCTACACGCCGGGCCAGCTGGCCGGCCTGGCGGCGCTGCCCAAGACGACGATCGTCAACTGGCTCAATGGGCGGGTACGGCGACCGCGGGAGTGGCAGGGGGTGGCGGCGCTGGCGGTGGCACTGCGGCTGACAGAGGCCGAAGCAGATGAGCTCCTGGCCGCCGCCGGGCAGCCGGCCATTCGCGAGCTGCGCCTGCTGGCTACGGCGCCATCGGACCGGGAGCTGCTGGCTCATTTTGCGCAGACGGTGACCCGGCCTGAGCCACAGGTGCCGTTCCAGGCAATCCCTCTACCGCCCTATTTTGTGGGACGTGAGGAAGAATTGTCGCGATTAAAGGAAGCGTTGACAGCACCGGGACACAACAGCCTTTACGCCCTCGTCGGCATGGCCGGCGCCGGCAAAACCAGCCTGGCGGCCCAGCTTGCCTATCAGCTGCGCGACCAATTTGTCGATGGCGTCTTGTGGGCCCGGCTGGATAGCTCCGATGCGTTGGCTATCCTGGCTACTTTTGCCGCCGCCTACGGGCGGGATGTCAGCCATTTGCCGGATGTGGCCAGCCGCAGCCGGGTGGTGCGCGAGTTGCTGATGCCGAAACAGACGCTGATCGTGCTGGACAATGCGGAGACCAGCGAGCAGATTGAGCCGCTGCTGCCGCCGACCGGCCGGTGCGCCGTCCTCATTACCAGCCGCCGTCAGGACCTGGCCAGCCTCGCCGGCGCCCGCCGCTTTGAAATCACGCCATTTAGCGACGATGAAGCCGCCCTGGCGCTGTTCAGCCGCATCCTGGGGCCGGAACGGGCTGCGCAGGCGGCGGCAACGCTCAGGCAGATCGCCGCCCAATTGGGCCATCTGCCACTGGCGCTGGTCATCGCCGCCAGCCGGCTGGCGTACGAGCCCCACTGGCAGCCAGCCGACCTGGCCCGCCGCCTGGCTGACGCCAGCCGCCGCCTGCCCGCACTAAACTTTGAGACGCAGAATGTGGCCAGCTCCTTTGCCCTCAGCTACGAACGTCTGGAGGACAGCGGCCGCCGTTTGCTGGCCGCCGCCGGCACCCTGAGCCGGCAATCTTTTGGTCTGGCCACGGTTGCGGCTCTGGCCAGGCTGGACGAGGAAGAGGCTGAGGCGGGGCTACGCCAGCTGTTCAGCCTGTCGTTGCTGGGGCTGGAGGGGACCGGCCGGTATCGGCTACACCCCCTCCTGCATGATTTTGCCCGGGGGCTAAGCGACGAGGCGGCCAGCACGCCTGGCTTCGTCACATACTGGCACGATTTTGCCGCTCGCCATCGCCATGCGTTCACCAGCCTGGACGCGGAGCTGGGCCACCTGGAGCTAGCGCTGGAACGCGCGTTGCGAGCGGGTCTGTCCGCGCCGGCCTGGCAGTTGTTGAATAATCTGATACCGTTTCTGATCGGCCGGGGTCGTTTTGCCCAGGCTGAGGCATGGCTGCAAAAAACGCGAGCCGTGGCTGTAGCCGCAGCGGATCTCACCGGCCAGAGCAGGCTGCTGTTACGGCTGGGCCAGCTAGCGCAGCAACAGCAGCAACTCGACAGCGCCTGGCATTTCCTGAGCGAAGGGCTGGCGCTGGCCCGGCAGCAAGGGGACGAGATGCAGACGGCCCGCTGCCTGGCTGAACTGGGCATCGTCCACAACTGCCGGGGCGAATACGACGACGCCCGTGAAAAACTGGAGGCGGCGCTGCCGGTGCTCCGGCCGGCAGAGAGTGATGATTGCCTCTTGCACCTGCTGGAGGAGCTGGGCATCCTGGCGATGCTGGCCGGGGATCGAGCGACCGCACAGGCTTATTATCAGGAAGGGCTGGCTGTCGCCGAGGTTCAGGGCAATCAGGCTGAAATGGCCATGATGCTGAAAGGGTTGGGCACCATCAGCTACCTCGAGGGAAACCTGGCAGGCGCCGCGATCACGTTGCAACAAGGTTACGAGATAGCCTGGACAGCGGCCTTCCAGAAGGGGCTGATGCTACTGGAAAACAACCTGGCCGTTCTCGCCTGGATGGAAGGAGAACGTGATGTGGCGGCGGGCCGCTTTGAGGCAGCCAGCCTGATCGCCGAGCAGCTCGATGACAGTAAGAGCCAGGCTCTTATTCAGAGCAATCTGATCAACCTGGCCTTGCAGCGAGGGCAGGTAGTGGACGCCAGGCAACGCCTGGACACGTTGCTGGCGCTGAGCGAGCGTCAGGGCTGGCCGGACGCCATTGCAGCGGTCCAGACAACCCTGGTCGCATTGACGAGCAATCCTGAACAAGCCCAGTCAGAGGCTGACCGGCTGCGCATGTTTATCTGACGTCGCCATCAAGAGTACGGTACAATCGCCGCTATGCGATATTCAATTCAACTGGGCGACTTCCAGGGCCAGATTATCCGGGACGGGGGCCGGCGCTTTCCAGCCGGTCATTTTTTCACGGCCGAGGCGATGGCCGCGTTTGCTTTGCCGGCTACCAGCGAGATGGATTTCTCGCTGAACATTCTCTTTTTGGAGACGGCAGACGGCGAGCGGATTCTGGTCGACACCGGTGTTGGCCAGAACGTGGGCGGCGGTGAGGGGCGGTTGGCGCGGGAGTTGCGGCTGGCGCGGATCGCGCCGGAGACCATCGACCTGGTGATCCTCACGCACGGACATTGGGATCATATCGGCGGGTTGCTGACACCGGCCGGTACCCCCCATTTCGCCAACGCCCGCCTGCTCATGCCGGCGGCGGAATGGCGTTTCTGGTCCGATGGCGCCGCGCTGGCCCAGATTGAGGGGCCCAGCCGGCAGTGGGCGGAAACCATCCTGCCGCCGCTGGCCGGCCGTATCGAGACCTATGAACCTGGCGACGGGCTGTGGCCCGGCCTCAGCGCCATCGACCTGGCCGGCCACACGGGCGGTCAATGCGGGCTGGTGATCCGCAGTGCCGGTGAAACCCTGTTTGTTGCGGCTGACGCCATCCACCAACCCTTTCAGCTGGCGGCGCCGGCGCACAGCCCCCACATCGACGAGGACCCGGCCCAATCTGCCCGCAGCCGGTTGCGTTTGCTGCAACAGGCAGCCGCAACCGAAAGCCTCCTGCTAGGTTATCATTTTCCTTTTCCCGGGCTGGGCCGAGTGGTCGAGACAGAAGCGGGTTATCTTTGGGAGGGGTTGGCGGCTTTGTAAGCGACTAGCTGCGCCAGTAGCCGGCCAGCAGCGCCAGCAATAGAGCAGTCCAGAGGCCAAGCCAGAACCAGTAACTCCAGGGATCTTTTTGCCGATAGGCCCAGTAGAAGGACGAAAAGAGGCGCCGCCGACCGGCCGGTACGCGCCCCGCCACCAGGCTATAGAGCAGCACCAACCCACAAAGTGAGCCGCAGAGAAATGGGCCGCTGGTCAGCAGCTCAGAAAGTGTCATCCGGGCTAACCCAGGGCTGCCCCTGGGCGGCGGCAGCGGCGATAAATGCGGCCAGATGGGCTCTGGTCAGTTCGGCCATATCCGCGTCGCCGGCTTCATACGCCTTGAACCAGGTGACGATCTCAGCCAGGGCTTCGCCCCAGCCATAGGCCGGCTGCCAGTCCAGGCGAGCGGCGGCTTTGTCCCAGTTGAGGCGAAATTCGCGCCCCTCGCCCTGGCGCAGGGCCGGGTCGACAGCTTCCCAGCGGCCGGAGCCCCAGAGGGCGATCAGCCGTTCGGCAATCTGCTGCACCGAAACCCCTTTCTGCTCCTGCGGGCCAAAGTTCCATGCTTCGCCAAATTCGGCCCCAGCGGCCAGCATCCGGGCCGCCAGCCAGAGGTAGCCGCTAAGCGGCACCAACACATGCTGCCAGGGACGAATGTAGCCGGGGGTGAGGATGGGAATTGTCTGGTCACGCATGAGGGCGCGCAGACAATCGGGCACGAGACGATGGTCACCGAAGTCGCCGCCGCCAATGACGTTGCCGGCCCGGGCCGTGGCCAGGGCTACGCCGTGCTCGGCGTAGCGTTCAGGCGGGAAGTAGGTGGCCCGGTAGGAGGCCACGGCCAATTCGGCCATCGCCTTGGAAGCGCTGTACGGGTCACGGCCGCCCAGACGGTCCGGCTCGCGGTAGCCCCAGACAAAACCTTGCTCTTCATACACCTTGTCCGTGGTGATGCAAACGACGGCGCGCACCGAATCTGTCGCCCGGACGGCTTCCAGCACGTTGACGGTGCCCAGGGTGTTGACTTCGTAGGTGAGCTGGGGCTCCTGGACGGCGCGGGGGACGATGGGCAGGGCCGCTAAATGGAAGATGGCGACCGGCCGGTGCGCCTTGACAACCGCTGCCAGTGCCGCCGCATCGCGAATGTCGCCGCGCTGGTCAGCCACCCGGTCCGCCAACCCCAGAAGCGTAAACAGATTGGGCTCCGAAACCGGCTCCGGCAGGCTGAAACCAACGACATGGGCGCCCAGAGCCAGCAACCATTCCGAGAGCCAGGCGCCCTTAAAGCCGGTATGGCCGGTAATCAGGACAGTCTGTCCCCGAAATATATCGTCAAACATGCGTCTTATCATCTTCACGGCCGCGTTGGCCAGGGCAAACAACAACCCTGTATTGTCGTCAGCCGGGCAAGATGATGCAAATCAGAGTTGCTGCTGATACGCTGCCAGCTGTTCCGGGGTGATGCCGGCACCGCCACAGACGATGACCAGGATATTTTCTTTGTCCTTGAGGGCGGGGATGGGGTCATACACGGCGGCCAGAGAGGCGCCGCAGGCCGGCTCGACCAACACCCGATGATCGTGCAGGAACCGGGCACAGGCATCAACCGCCTCCTTGTCGCTGACAACGTGGGGGATGACGCCGTAGTCGAGCGAATCCTTAAGCGCCTGGGCGGCCACCTGCTTGGCGCCGAGGGTGGTGGCGATGGTGTCAATGCTGGGCAAGGTGACCAGCTCGCCGGCGTGGATCGACTGGGCCAGGGAGCTGGCACCTGCGGTCTCGACGGCGACGACGGTCACATCATCCCAGCCGGCGGCGCGCAGCCCCTGAATCATGCCAATGAGCAAGCCACCGCCGCCAACACTGACGACGAGGGCATCCGGCCGGATCCCGCTCGCAACCACTTCGGCGATCATCGTAGCGTGTCCTGCCCAGATGATGGGGTCATCAAAGGGATGGAGATAGGCGGCGCCGGTTTTGGCCTGGATTTCCAGGGCCAGCCCGTGGGCCTCTACCCAGGTCTCGCCATGGACAATCACCTCGGCCCCTTCCTGCCGCATCAGCTCCTTGGCCCTGTCGCCCGTGCTCTGGGGCACGACGATGGTTGTGGGCAGCCCCAGCTGGCGACCAGCGTAAGCCACAGCCAGCCCGGCGTTACCACCGGAGGAGGCCAGCAGGCTGGTGGCGCCCTGGGCCGCGTAATGCTGGGCGGCGACGCTCATGCCGCGTGCTTTGAAGGAGCCGGTCGGTTGGCAGGCATCCATTTTGAGCCAGACCCGGCCCTTAACCTGCCGGCCCAGCGGCAGCGATTCGAAGAGAGGTGTATGCGAGTAGAGTGGCTTGTCCATAACTTAGTTTTGCCACAAACCGGCCGGAAATGCGAACCGAAAATCAGCGCCCCGCCAGCTGTTGTAGCAGCCTGGCAACCAGCGCCGTCCAGCCGGTTTGATGGCTGGCGCCAAGGCCCAGACCATTGTCGCCATGGAAATATTCCGGGAAGAGCAGATAGTCGCGAAAATGGGGGTCACGCTGGAATTTGCGCTGGTCGCCCAGGTAGGGGCGCCCGCCAGAGGGATCGCGCCGGAAAAGGCGGAGGAGCCGGGCGGAAAGCTCGCTAGCCACCTCGTCAAGTGTCAGCGACCCTGCGGCCCCATCGAACCCGGGGACAGTAAAGCCGGCGCCATAGTAATGGTGGAATTTTTGCAGCGATTCGATGAGCAGGTAGTTGACGGGGAACCAGATGGGGCCGCGCCAGTTGGAGTTGCCGCCGAAGAGGCCGGTGCGGGATTCGGCCGGTTCGTAGCCGACGGTGTGATTCTCGCCGGCATGGGAAAAGGTGTAGGGCTGCGTCAGATGAATGCGTGAGAGCGAGCGCACGCCGTAGGGCGAGAGGAAATGATCGCGGTCCAGGGTTTTGCTCAGGATCAAGGCCAGTTGCTCGCGGTCGACCAGCGAGAGCAACAGTCGCCCACCCTCGCCCGGTTCGGTGAGGGAGGCAATCTGACAGGTGAGATTGGGGCGATTCTGGACAAACCAGTCCAGCCGTGCCCGAAAGCGGGGTAATGCAGCTAACTGCGATGGCTCCAGCGTTTCCACAGCGAAGAGCGGGATGAGGCCGACCAGCGAATGCAGTTTGAGCGGGATATCGCGGCCATCGGGCAGGTGGATTTTGTCGTAGAAAAAGCCATCTGCCGCGTCCCAAAGGCCAGCCTGATGCTCATTCCCCTTCATCGCATTGGCGATGTAGATGAAATGTTCAAAAAACTTGGTGGCCATATCTTCGTAGGCCAGATTGTCGGGGGCCAGTTCCAGGGCAATACGCAGCATATTGAGGCAATACATGCCCATCCAGGCCGTCGCATCCGCCTGTTCCAGATGACCCCCCGTCGGCAGCGGCGCGCTGCGGTCAAAGACGCCGACATTATCCAGGCCAAGGAAACCGCCCTCGAAGATGTTGTTGCCTTCGGTGTCCTTGCGGTTGACCCACCAGGTGAAGTTCAGCAGGAGTTTCTGGAAGACACGTTCGAGGAAAACCTTGTCGGACCGGCCGGTCTGCTGCGCATCGATCTGATAGACACGCCAGGCCGCCCAGGCATGGACCGGCGGATTGACGTCCCCCAGAGCCCATTCATAGGCCGGAATCTGGCCGTTGGGGTGCATGTACCATTCGCGCAGCAGGAGCAGGAGCTGCGACTTGGCAAACTCGGCATCGATCAGGGCAAACGGGATCATATGGAAAGCAAGATCCCAGACGGCGTACCAGGGATACTCCCAGGAATCCGGCATCGAGATGACGTCGTTGTTGTCCAGATGTTGCCAGTGACTATTGCGCCCATTGAGGCGGGCGGCAGGTGGTTTGGGCTCGATGGGATCGCCGTGCAGCCAGAGTTCAACACCGTAATGGTAATACTGTTTTGTCCAGAGCAAGCCGGCAAATGCCTGGCGCTGGATGGCGCGGTCGTCAGCGGCAAGACCGGCCGGTTGAACAACCTCATAAAACTGATCCGCTTCGGCAATGGCTTGCGCAAAATGGGCGTCAAAATCAGCAAAGGGAGCCGGGAGCGGATCGGGGCAGAAACGGAGCTGAACGGTCAGCGCTGCGCCAGGCGCCAGGACGGCGCGGACCTGGGCTGCCGCTTTGGTGCCACGCCGGTGCGGGGCCACGCGAGATTCGGTGCCGAGGGTGACGCAATCATTGATGCCATCCTTGGGGAATGGTGTCTGGTTGCTGACGTTGAAAAGGCGTTCGTAATTGGTCTCATTTTCGCAGAAGAGAAACCGGTGCGGGGCATCCGGGGATTGAATGTAGCAGAACCGTTCGCCGAGATGGCGATGGTCGAGGCGGATGGTCTGCTCGTCGAGCGCTTCGAGGGTGGGGACCGGCCGGTTCCAGCCCCAGGACCAATCGTTGCGGAACCAGATCTGGGGCAAGAGCTGGATAGGCGCCGGCTCCGGGCCGCGGTTGATGGCCGTGTAGCGGGCCAGAATATCATCCGTGCCCAGCTTGGCGTACTCGATGAAGACATCAAAGTAGCGATTTTCAGCCCAGACACGCGGCAGGGCGTCGATCAGCTCATATTCCGGCTGGCTACGGTCGCGTCGCTTATTTTCCTGCTCCAGGAGTGTGTAGGGAAAGGCAACCTGCGGGTATTTGTAGAGCATTTTGTTGTAGCTGTGGGTCGGCGTGCTGTCGAGATGAAAATAATACTCTTTGACATCTTCGCCGTGGTTGCCCTGATTTCCGGTCAGCCCAAAAAGCCTCTCCTTCAGGATGGCGTCCTTCTCATTCCAAAGCGCCAGCCCCAGGCAGAGGTTCTGGTAGCGATTGCAGAAGCCGCCCAAGCCATCTTCATGCCAGCGATAAGCCCGGCTGCGGGCATGGTCATGGGGGAAAGATTCCCAGGCCGCCCCATCCGCGCTGTAATCCTCGCGCACCGTGCCCCAGGCCCGGTCGCTGACGTAGGGTCCCCAATTCCGCCAGGCGTGGCCGTTTGTGGCCAGCCGTTCATGTTCAGCTGAGGGAAATGCCATGGGTGCTCCTCTTGAAAGGCTGGCGTAATCGTACAGTGAGCGGGGGCGGAAAGCCAGTCGGGGGACCCGTCGGGTGGGGGACCCGTCGGGTGGGGGACCCGTCGGGTTGGTGGGGACCCGTCAGCGCTGGCGCGCTGACGAGGTCCCTTGTGAAGACAGTTGCCAGTGTAATAGTAGATTATGTCTTTTTCGTGTAGCTATACAAAAGTTGCAAAACAACCAAACCCAAATCAACATAATTACTGTACATAAGCCTTGCTGTCAACTTGCTGCCATGCTGGACAAATTAGAACAATTGTGCTAATATTTCTGACATCCAAGGAGGGTATCATGGTTCCTGTCACTGAGTTACGTGCCATTGCCTGCCGCGATCAAGTGCCGCTGTCCGTGATTGAGCGTGATTATGTGCTGAGCTGGTTGCTCTGGGGGATCTACCAGCATCCCTTGCTGGCCGAAAACCTGATCCTCAAAGGGGGCAACTGTCTGCGCCAGATCTATTTCCCCCGTACCCGCTATTCGGATGATCTGGATTTCACCACCTTTCGGGCTGACATGGCGGATGTGTTTATGCAGCACCTGGCAGAGGTTTGCCAGCTGGTCAAAATCACTGCCGGCATTGATTTTGTGACGGAGCTGTTCTGGGTACGGGAAAAGCCGACCCCCCACGAAGGCTGCACGGCCATCGATGCCCGGGTTTACTACCGGGGGATTGCCGGCAATGCCAGCGTGACGATGAAGGTAAAATTTGATATCTCCGAATATGAGATGGTCGCCCTGCCCATTCAGTGGCACCCCTTGCAACACCCCTACTCTGACCATGATTATTGTGATGTAGAAGTCCAGACCTATTCGCTGGAAGAGGTGTTGGCCGAGAAGCTGCGCTGCTGGATCCAGCGGACGCGGCCCCGGGATTTGTTTGACATCGTCTCCATCATTCGCAGCGGCGCGGTGCCGCTGGCCTACGAAAACATCATGGCGGCCTTTCTGGAAAAGACAATTTACAAGCGGGTCCCCCTTGCCGGCCGGGATGAAATGTTGTACGGCGCCAAATTTGTCCAGGTCGAGACGCATTGGGGGCCGGCGATTCGCTGTCCGGCCGGTAGCTGCCTGGAAGCCAACGACGCCGTTATGCTGTTCAAGGATTTTATCGCCCGCCTGTTTACCACGGATTATATTCGCCTGGCCCTGGGCGGCTTAGCCCCCAGCTGGCCCATCTCCCCCACCCCTGCGATGGCGCCACCCCGATTTTTTGGCGGCACGGGCCAGGCTGCCGTCCCGGCGGATACGGCCGAAACGTGGGCAGACCGGCAGCAGCAGGAACGGTTTGGCACCCGGGAAGCCATCATCGCGGCCGGACGGGCCCGTCGTCTCATCCGGCTGCGTTATGGCGACAATGACCGGGATATCGAACCGTACTCCTTCCGCTATAAGAACCGCGATGGTCAGGAGTATGAATATTTCTACGGCTTTGACCGTAGCCGCGGCAATCACATCAAGAGCTTCTTCTTGCACAAAATAAGAGGGGTGAGTATCCTCCCGGACTCGTACGAACCACGTTGGGAAATCGAGTTCTGATTCATGGCTCTACATCTATACGAAGGGCACCTGCACCCGGTCCCTCCGTTTGAATTTGAATATAGCCGGCGCTTTGTCCAGGAGCGGGCCCTTGCGGATATCGACGCCAGCCAGCCACATACGCTGGCCTTTGTTATGCCGTGGGGCGCTGTTGGTGTGCTGGTGACGTTGCGTTCGCTGGGCAAGGTGGAATCGCCCCTCGTGTTGGCGCAGATCCAGAGTCCCCTCCCTCTCACTGAATCCGAACAGAGCCAAATCCACAACACCAGCCGTTTTCGCTTCGGTATGGATGAAGATATTCAGCCGCTCTACACCTTGGGTTGGGACGATGATCCCTTCGCCGACATTCTGGATGAATGGTATGGCTACCACCAGGTGAAGTTTGCCAGCCCATTTGCCGCTGCTTGTTGGGGCTGGCTACGCGAACAGGGTGGCTTGGCGGCTGGCGCGAAGATGTGGGCCAATCTGCTCACGCTAGGACCAGGCCAGGCGTATGAAACCAACCAGCTCCATGCCTTTCCGAATGCCGCACAGCTGGTAGCTGCTGGTCCGGAACAGTTAGGTGGCCTCCTATTCGATGCGGCCCTGGGCAGCGGACTTTGGGAGCTGGCCAGGGCATTTCCCGGCTCAGCTATTGCCGGGGAACCGGCCGGTCCACCCTCACCCCACACCCTCAGCGCCATCCAGTCCTGGTTAACAGAAGAGTGCAGGCTCACGCCAGCTGCCCGGCACCAACTATTGAGCGGTGGTCTCGGCCTGATGGACACCCTGGAGTTGCCGCCTGAGCAGATCTTAGCGATCGCCCAGCAGATCTATGGAGCTGATCTACAGTTAGAAGCGTTGCAGAAAATGATGGCCCGGTATGAATCCTGGCAAGGTTACTGGTACCATTATCTGGGCTTGCCGAAGCATTAAGCCAGTCAGAGCTTCTGGTTAATTCATTTTGACAGGGATTTCATGAGTTTAGGTAGCAATTTCCACATCACCATCGGCGTCGACAACCTGGCGGAGTGCCGCGCCTACTACGAGGCATTGGGCTTCCGGCCTATCGATGGCCACACAGAACCCTATCCCTGGCTGCAACTGTATGATGGTCAGCTGATCATCGCCCTGCACCAGGATGGTCTCTTGTATCATGGCCTCACCTATTTCGGCGCCGACCTCGCAGAACGGGTTGCGGCGCTGGAAAAGAAAAAGGTCAAGTTCCGCATCAAGAATGAAAGCGAAAACCAATTGGTGCAGGCGATTTTTGTGGCCCAGAATGAGATCCCGATCAGCCTGGTCAACTTCCCCAGTACCCCACCAGCCCGCACGGAAAACCCGCTGCTGGGTAAGTTTGGCGAGTACAGTCTGGGCGTGGCTGATTTACAGGCAGCCTCAGATTACTGGCAGACGCTCGGCTTTCAGGAAGCGTTCCGCACCGACCAGCCCTATCCGTGGGCGATCCTTTCAGATGGCCTTCTGGTCATCGGCCTGCACCAAACCGACAACTTCAGCGGCCCCATCCTCACCTACTTCGCCGGTGACATGGAAGAAAAGGTTGTCGCGCTGCGGGCGGACGATCCGGACTGGATCGAAGATTTGCCCGAGGTGGGCGGCTATGAGACGACGTCTCCAGACGGTCAGCGCTTTTTCCTTTTTCAGGGTGAAATCCAATAGGCTGTGGCCGCATCAGCACCAGTTGATGAGAAACTAAATACCGGTCTGCGTTGGTCGATCCTGCGTCAGGGGATTACGGCCCTGGTTGGTTCGCTGGGCGCCCTCGCCTACACCCGCTATCTGCAGCCGGAAGAACTGGGCGCCTTTGCCCTGGCGCTGATCGTCTACGCCGGGCTATTGCTACTGGTGCAAGCGCCCTTCCGCGACGCGGTTATCTATTTTCAGCACGAAGAAGAGGATTTTGCCAGCGCTGCTTTCTGGCTGCTCAGCGGTTTGGCCCTGGCCGCCTTTGTCATGGTGCAGGCGCTGGCCGGCTGGCTGGGAGGCTTTTACGATAGTCCGGAAGCGGCGTCGTTAACCCGGGTCATCAGTTATGCCTTTCTCCTGCAAGCGGTCGCCGTTGTGCCGGCCGCGCTTTTGCTCAAGCAATTTCGCTTTGCCCAGCATGAAATTGTCAACGTCATCACTTTTTTCATCCTGCTGGCCGGCTGGCTTCTGCTGGCGCCGCGCGGTTTTGGCGCCTGGACACTGATCTATCCCCAGCTGGCGGCCGGCGCGTTTTATGCCGGCGCCGTCTGGTGGCTCAGCCGCTTTCGGCCCTGCTGGCGACCGGATTGGGCCGTCTTCAGCCGCTTACTCGGTTACAGCCGGTCCTTGCTGGGCAGCAAATTGGCCATCTATTTACAGCGCAATCTGGATAATGCGTTAATCGGCCGGTTTGGCACGCAGACCCTGGGCTGGTACACCTTTGGTGAGGATCAGTCGGCCGCCATCGTGCTGGGCGTTGGTCACACCATTGCCCAGATTACCTTGCCGGCGCTGGCGGCGGTACAGGAACAATGGGCTGAAATTCGACGGATCCTCGGCGAGATGTTGCGGTTGGCGCTGGTGGTGGGGTTGCCCGCTCATGTCGGCGCATTTGTGCTGGCGGATGTGGCTGTGGCGCTGCTATTTGGTGAGCAATGGGCCGGTGGTGTGCCCATTCTGCGCGCCTACCTCGCCTTACGAGCCGTGGAAACGCTGGCCGTCATTGGCGATGCCGCTACATCAGCCATCGGCCGGCCGGAAATACGCCTGCGCGTTGACTGGCTGCAGTTGCCCGTTTTCGCCCTGACGCTGGTGGTGGGGTTACTGATTCGGCTGGACATCGTGACATTATCCTGGTTGCTGGCAGCGGTGCGGCTCAGTTTCCTGGTCGTTTATCTACGTTGGACGTTGCAGGCGGCCACGTTGGCGGCGCGTGATCTACTGCGGGCAGCCGCGCCGGCCACGGTTGCGGCACTGTTGATGGGGCTTGTCGTCTACGGACTGCGCCTGGCGCTGGGCCCGACTGGCGCTATCGGACCGGATCTGCTGCGATTGGGGGTGACAGTCGTGGCCGGGATCCTGGTCTATGTGCTGCTGTTGTATGGGTTGGATCCGGCCGGTACCAGGGCCATCTACTGGCAGCTTAGCGCCATCCTGTTACCGCCAACCACGTCAGCCCGCCTGGCGCGCTATCCCCGTCTGGCCCGCCTCATTACGCCGCCGGACGAACCACGCTAGGACACTTTGCCCCGGTTCCGGCGCAAAAGAAAAACGCCAACAACCAGAGCAAGCAAGACAAACGCACACAACAACCCCAGGACAACAATCATCATCGGCAAAAAGCCAAAGGAGCTGGGCGGCAGTTGGGCCGGCCGGTCATCCGGCAGCGGCACAGCCCCCGGTGATTCCTGTGGCGGCGGGGCAGGGATTTCTGTCACGAAAGCCGGCGCTGAGTCTGGAGATACTTCAGTTTCGGCCGCTTCTGGCGTCGTTTCGGCTATCTCCGCAGTTTGGCCGGCGTCAGCCGGCTGGGTCACCGGCAGCGCTGCGGTCAGCTCGGTGATGCTGGCGAGGAAGTCAGGATTGGGCGGCGCAACCGCGCCACCGGCGGTATACCAGTCAGCGTGCAGGGTGCCATTGCCATAGTCCATCACATAAAATAGCCAGCTTTCACCCACTGCGACCATTCGGCGGCAAACGGCGCCATCCCCCCAACTTCCCACTTTGACCTGGCTGGCCCCATCGCCCCCCTTGAAATAATGGCTGACGGCGATAACCGCCACTTCCTCATACATCTCGCCTTCCATGGCGACGACGGTGCCGGTGAAGATTAACGACGCGTGGTCGATCCGGTCTTGCAAGGTCGGCGCCGGTTGACCTTCCGGCGTTGTGGTACAGGCCTGGACGGGCACCGGCCGGATCCAATGGGCCAGTAACAGACCAAAAACAAAAATGAGGGGGAGGACATGTTTACGCATAATAATTCTTCTCCAGGGTCAGACTCTCTGGGAATCAGACGAACATCCGGGCAATTGGATACGGTCGACAGCGCCGCCTACTATGGGCTATAACATGGCTTGAAACCAATCATTCAAGGAGCGCTATGCCATGACACGCGCCGAAAAGATATCCTTGCTGGCAATTCCGATCGTCATTCTGATTGGCGGCTTGCTCGCCTGGGCTGGCAGTCAGGGGAGCGCCAGCCGCTTTGGGCTACCTCTGTACGCCTGGGGCATTTTGCTGGCCTTTCTTCTGCAATGGATTGCTTTCATCCCGGCGTATCAGCGCCAGACGGAAAAATTCTACGACCTGACCGGCAGCCTGACCTACCTCAGCGTAACGCTGCTGGCGCTGCTGCTGAGCCCGGCCATCGACCTGCGTGCCAGCCTGCTGGCCTTGCTGATCGTCATCTGGGCTGTGCGGCTGGGCAGTTTTCTTTATCAGCGCGTGCATAAGGCTGGCGCCGACAGCCGGTTTGATGAGATCAAGCGTTCTGGCCCGCGCTTCTTGCTGGCCTGGTCGCTGCAGGGATTATGGGTCAGCTTCTCGTTGGCGGCGGCGCTGGCAGCTATTACTTCAACGGAACGGATTCCCTTTGATTTTTGGGCCGGGCTGGGATTGCTGGTCTGGCTGGTTGGGTTTGCTGTCGAAGTGATGGCTGATCAGCAGAAAAGCCAATTTCGCGCGGATCCCCAGAACAAAGGAGAGTTTATTCGCTCGGGCCTGTGGGCCTGGTCACGCCACCCCAACTATTTTGGCGAGATCGTGCTCTGGGTCGGCATCGCCCTGATCGCTCTGCCGGTCTTGCGAGGCTGGCAATACGTGACGTTGATTTCGCCACTTTTTGTCATTTTCCTCCTGACCAGGGTCAGCGGCATCCCCATTCTGGAAGCACGGGCGGATGAAAAATGGGGGAACCGGCCGGATTACCAACAATACAAAGCCACCACCCCCGTCCTCATCCCAAAGCCGCCAAGATAGGAATGTTTTTTGCCGCAGATTGCGCAGATTGACAGGATGTTATGTCCGCGCGCAAACTGAGACTCGCGAGCATTACAATCCCCTAATCTGCGCAAACTTGTGCTGAGCGAAGCGAAGTAGCTGCGGCAAAAAAAGCCCCAACCAGGAAACCTGGTCGGGGCCACGAGAAAGGAGAGGAAAGGACAGCTTAGTCAGCCGGCACCAGGGCAGGCTCTTCGGTGATGAACTCTTCCACCAAACGGCGGGCTTCATCATCCGTATACTGAATCGGCGGTGATTTCATGAAGTAGCTGGATGGGCCGGTGATCGGGCCAGACAGGCCGCGATCCATGGCGATCTTGGCGCAGCGAACTGCGTCGATGATGACACCGGCCGAATTCGGCGAATCCCACACTTCCAGTTTCAACTCAACCTGCAACGGCACGTCGCCAAAAGCGCGCCCTTCCATGCGGATGTGGCACCATTTGCGGTCGGTCAGCCACGGCACATAGTCGCTCGGACCAACGTGGACATTCTCCGGCCCCAGGTCATAGGGCAGCTGGCTGGTGACGGCGTTGGTCTTGGAGATCTTCTTGGATTCCAGCCGCTGCCGCTCCAGCATGTTGTAGAAGTCCATGTTGCCGCCGAAGTTCAACTGGTAGGTACGATCCAGGTGTACGCCGCGGTCCTTGAACAGGTTGGTCAGCACCCGATGGGTGATGGTCGCGCCCACCTGGCTCTTGATATCATCGCCGATGACCGGCAGGCCAGCCTCGCGGAACCGCTCCGCCCAGCTCTCGTTGGTGGCGATAAAGACAGGGATCCCGTTGACAAAACCGCAACCGGCAGCCAGCGCCTGCTCAACGTAAAACTCCGTCGCCGCCTGCGAACCAACCGGCAGGTAATTCACCACGACATCGGCTTTGGTCTCGCGCAGCACCTTGGCCACGTCGACCACCGGCGCCGTCGACTCATTAACAACCTGGTTGACGTAGTAACCCAGGCCGTCATGCGTCGGGCCACGCTGCACGATGATGCCCAGGTTGGGCACATCAGCAAAGCGGATGGTGTTGTTGGGCTCAGCCCAGATCGCTTCGCTCAGGTCCAGGCCAACCTTGGCCTCATTCACATCAAAAGCGGCCACAAATTCGATATCACTGATGTGATAACCACCGACAGTCGCGTGCATCAGGCCAGGGATTTCTGCGTCCAGCGGCGCATCTTGATAATAGGTCACACCTTGGACCAGCGCATTGGCGCAGTTACCAACGCCGACAATCGCAACACGAACCTTCTTGTTAGACATCTTTTCTCCTTAATCAACTGTTTGGCCCGGTCGAGTTCCTCACGATGAGTTCCGGGGCCAGTGTTTCCGCCGTGACGTTGCGCCCCTGGATCTGGTCGAACAGCATACGTGCTGCCCGGCGACCCAATTCCATATCGGGTTGGCGCACCGTTGTCAGGCTAGGGACATAAAAAGCGGCAATTTCCAGATCATCAAAGCCGATAACCGAGATATCCTCGGGCACCTGCAGGCCACGCTGGTGCAGCGCCTGGATGACGCCGATGGCGGTCCGGTCGTTGTAACAGACTACGGCTGTCGGCATCTCCGCCAGCGCCAGCAGCTGGGCAACGGCCTGTTCGCCACCATCCATGCCGCCGTTGCCGGGGACGATGAGCTGCTCATCACGCGGCAGGCCCGCTTCGGCCAGCCCCTGTTCATAGCCCCGCTGGCGCAGCGTATTGCTGCTGGAGCGCTGGCCCAGGGTGACATAGGCGATGCGCGCATGGCCCAATCCAACCAGGTGGGCGACGGCCTGCTTCATCCCCAGCGTCTGGTCAATCGCCACGGCCGCCGGGTATTCACAATGGTTGACGAGCACTGCCGGCAGCCGGCGCCGGGCGCGGCTGAGGTAGGCATCATCCACCAGCGAACCGGCCACGACGATGCCGGCTAATCGCTTTTCCTCGAAGGCGTCAAACAGCTTGCGTTCCCGGCCCGGGTCCCGATTAAAACCACCGATGAACAGGTCGTGCTGCTCCTGGATGGCGATCTCTTCGATGCCGGCGAGCATGCCCATGTAGAACGGATCGCGGAAATCCGGCAAAGCCACGCCGATGGCCGGCGCCGCCTGCCCCACCAGGGCGCGGGCGGCTTCACTGGGCACATAACCCAGCTCCTGGGCCAGCTCCTGAATCGCCTGCCGCGTATCTTCGCCGATACGGGGATGGTTCTTCAGGGCACGTGAGACGGTTGAGGGTGAGACACCCGCTTTTTCAGCCAGATCCTTGATCGAAACAGACATCAGATAAATGTTTGGGGCCGGGACAGTGGCCTGTTCTGAAAATTGCGCAAACGTTTGCACATGCGGGCAAAAGAAAAGCACCTCGCGGTGCGCAAACGTTTGCGCAATCATACGCTGATCAAAGGGTGCTGTCAACCAGTGCGGCTGAAACTCTAATGTTTTTCCGACGTGAGGGCAAAGTCAACCGTGCCCGGCTGGAAGGCCACCCGAACCGTGCGGCCTATCTGCACGAAGGGGGTTGAGAGCGCACCGGCCGGATCCCATTCCACCACCCCACTCACCCAGATGGCCCGCTCCCCCAACCGCAACCACCACGGCCCCCAGGCTGCCGTCCCACGCACAAAACTGTAGGCATGGCTGGCAGACCAATCCGTCAGGATCTCGCGGTCGGCCTCGGCTGGCCGGCCCTGATAGCTGGCGCCGACACTGCCCTGCGGTTGGCGGGGCCATTGGGCGACGGGTTGGGCCAGCAGCTCAACTATCAGCGCGGCGGCGGCAGCAGCGGCCCTGTCATTGGCCATTGCCTCCGGTCCAACCGGCCGTAAGGCCAGCCAGCTTGCCTGCGCAATTGCGCCCCTCATCCAGCGCCGCCGTCATCTCGTGAACTGTCACACCGGTCTCGCCACGCCGGCGCGGAACTGCCAGAACAATGGCTCAGGCCCACGAAAAGCGGGCAAGAGCGAAGGATGAACATTCAAAGCACCCTGGCTCGGTACAGCGAGCCAGCTGGCCGGCAGCCGCCAGGGGTAACAGGCCACCAGAATCAGGTCAGGCGCCAGCTGCTGCAACCAGGCAAAGGTATCCGACCGGCCAGGCCGGCCGCTTTCCCAGACCGGGATGCCCGCCGCCCAGGCCTGCTGCTGGGGCGCCGTCTGCGCTGAGTGGACCGTAAGGTTAAGGCCGTCTGTCGCAGCGGGTGGCCTGAGTTTAATGGGCGATTGCGTCTGGCGACCGGCCGGTAGCAACAGCGCCGCCGGGCGCACACCGCCGCTCAGCAAACCATGCAAGCAAGCCCCGGTCAGGGCGCCATTCATACCCAGGAGAAGAATGCGATCAGCCATATACCAATGGTACCCGCTAACACACCGCATGACAGCCGCCCCCCGTCGCGTTATAATGCACGAGCGAAATTCGGGTGGCCGGCAACCGGCCGGTCCAGCCCCTAACCAGTGAGGTAACCCATGGCTGAACGCATGGTCATGTGCAGCAAATTCCGCCGCGAACTCCCCGGCCTGGAGTTCCGGCCCTATCCCGGTGAACTCGGGGAGCGGATTTACGAAAATATCTCCCGCCACGCCTGGGATATGTGGCAGCAGCAGGCGGTCATCATCATCAACCATTACGGCCTGAACCTGGCCGACCCCCGGGCCCAGGATTTCCTCATGCAACAGATGGAGGAGTTCTTCTTCTCCGACGAACAGGCGATGCCCGAAGGCTGGGTGCCGGAGGGGCAGGCGCCCAGTAAGGGCGCGCCAACCAAGGGAGCACCGGCGCCGCAGCGTAAATGAGACTGATCAAACCGCTGCTGATCTCCTGCTATGAGCTGGGCCATCAGCCGTTGGCCCTGGCCTGGCCCCTGGCCCGTTTGCGGGACGCCGGTTTTGCTGTCCGCGCTCTGGATCTGGCTGTCGAACAGCTGGACCCGCAGCAAATAGCACGGGCCAACTTCATTGCCATCGCCACCCCGATGCATACAGCCCTGCGCCTCGGCGTCGCCGCCGCCACGCAGATTCGCGCCCTCAACCCATCGGCCCATATCTGCTTTTATGGTCTGTATGCCTGGGCCAACGCCACTTATCTCCTCCATCCGGCCGGTGACCAGCCCGCCCCGGCTGATTCCGTCATCGCCGGGGAAATTGAGAACGCCCTGCTGGCGCTGGTGGAAGCGTTGGCCCGCGAAGCAGATCCGGCGACCGTCGCCGGCGTCCAGACAGCGCAAAAAGCAGCGGATCCCATTCTGGAAAGACTGGATTTCCCGCTGCCCGAGCGGAGCAAGCTGCCGCCGCTGGCTGAATATGCCCATTTCATCGAAAACGGCCTGCGCTATCAGGCAGGCTATGTGGAAAGCAGCCGGGGCTGTCTGCACACTTGCACCCATTGTCCAGTTGTGCCGGTCTATGGCGGCCGTTTTTTTATCGTGCCGGCCGATGTGGTGTTGGCGGATATTCGCCAGCAAGTGGAGGCAGGCGCTCGTCATATCAGTTTCGGCGATCCCGATTTTTTGAATGGCCCCGGGCACGCCCTCAAGATCGCCCGGGCCTTGCACCAGGCCCATCCGCTGGTGACCTTTGACTTCACCACCAAGGTGGAACATCTGCTGCAACATCGCGATCTATTGCCAGAGCTGCGGGCCCTGGGCGCCGCTTTTGTCATCTCCGCTTTTGAATCCACCAGCGAACACGTGCTGACGCGGCTGGAAAAAGGCCATACCCTGGCCGACATGGAAAGCGCTCTCGAACTCCTGGCCGCGGCGCAGTTACCCGTTCAGCCCACCTGGGTCCCTTTCACGCCCTGGACCACCCTCGACGATTACCTGCATATGCTTGCCTGGATCCGACAACAAAATCTGATTCAGCACGTGCCGGCCGTACAATACGGCATTCGCCTGCTGGTGCCGCCGCACAGCGCCCTGCTGGCGCAACCCGACGCACCCCAATGGTTTGGCGAACTGGATGCGGCCAATTTCAGCTACCGCTGGACCCATCCAGACCCATGCATGGATGAATTACAGGCGCGGGTGGCCAAATTGGTCGAGCAGGAAAGCGATGATGCGGCCCGGGCTTTCGCTGGCGTTGAAGCGCTGGCGTATGGTTTGGCGAACCGGCCGGTGCCCACCACCCCCCTGCCAACGCCCCCTCTACAACCGCCACCCCGGCTGACCGAAGATTGGTTCTGCTGAGCGGAGCCCACCGCTGAGCAGTCTGTTCAGCTTCACTAAACTTTCACCCCTCCGCGGCCGAAATTTCACTGAAATCGGACGTTTATAGGACGATTCAGCATTACACTGCTGCCATTAGTAATCTGCAACTGAAGATGTCATTGACATGGAGGGTTTCATGGATGATTTAATGACCCAAATCGGCCTGAGCGCCGGCGTCATCACTGTGGTGACATTGTGTTTCGTTGGCATTATCACCTTATTGAGCCTGGCTTTTACCTTTTGGATCATCCGCTACGTGCGCCGCAGTTTTTTCGGCAACCAGGACCTGGTCAGCAATGGCATCCCCGCCCAGGCAACGGTGTTACAGGCATGGCAGACCGGGGCGATGGTCAACTACAATCCCCAGATTGGTCTGAAACTCCAGGTCCAACATCCCCAGGGCCACTCCTACGAGGTCGAGACGAAGGCTGTCGTGCCACAATTGCAGTTGGCCCAGCTCCAGATCGGGGCAACGGTGCCAGTACGCATCGATCCCCAAAACCCCCAACGCGTCTTGCTGGCGTTTTAGGGAAAGAGTTTGCCACGGATTAACACAGATTTTGCACGGATTCTTTTCAAAAAAGAAAAATCCGTGTTGAATCTGTGTTAATCCGTGGCCACTCTTCCTACCGGCTCGTCAGGTGTAGTTCTGGTTCGATCTGGAAATGGAGCAGCTCGTGGGCAACCCGGAGAGCCGCCTCGACAGCGGCGGGCGTTTCGCCGCTGGCAAAGATGAAGCCGAGGTAGCTTTCCCCTTCGGGCAGGGGCACGACGGGGTAATGCAGGGGCGCCGTGATTTCGATCTTGTCGATCAGGGGCACGGCCAACGCTTCCGTCACCCCGGTAACCGTCCGCAAGATGCCCGGCTCGGGAATCGGGATCATCATCACCCCTTCGGCGCCGTCCTGTCGCTCTGTATCGGATACGTCCTGACCAAAAGCCTGGCGCAAGATCAGCGCTTCCAGCGAGATATCCGGTCCAAAGCTCAGCGTCTGCGAGCATAGACCACCAATCGAGCGAGCAGCCACTTCCAGAAGCACGGGGCCGCTCTCGTTAACGCGCAGCTCGGCGTGGATGGGGCCACGCTGCAAGCCGAGAGACGCCGCAGCGGCCTGCGTGGCCTCACGGATGGCTTGCTGAGTCTCAGCCGGCAAACGTGATGGCGTGGTGTAGATCGTCTCCTCGAAAAAAGGACCATCCAACGGGTCGGGCTTATCAAACAGGGCCAGCACATGGAGCCGGCCGTCGTCTAGTAGGCCCTCAAGAGCGACCTCAAAACCAGGAATAAAGCCCTCGACCAACACATCGTCGCAGCGAGCTTCCTCCAGCATGGGCCGCAGCCGTTCCCAGCGGCTGACAAACTCAAACGGATCATCCGCTCGCATCACGCCGCGGCTACCCGACATGGTTGTTGGCTTGATCACCACAGGAAAGGCGCCGGATGCCTCGAGATCGGCGGCAATATCTTCTGGATCATCAGTGATCAGGTATTTACGCACCACCGGCGAGGGCACGCCGGCGCGGCTGAAGCGCTGCCGCATCACCCATTTATCGCGGGCGGCGATGGTAGCTTCGGGCGAATTGTGGGGAATACCCAGGGCCTCATTGGCTCGCGCCGCCAGGAGAGCGCCCGAGTCATCCAGGCCGAGGACATAGCCAACCGGCCGGTCCGCTGCAAAATCCAGAACCCGCTCCACCGATAGGGGCAAATCCCGATAATCAATCGCCAGATTCGCCCCACCCGACGGCAACAGCGGCGGCGGTACATCCAGCCCTTGCACAACAGGAATACCCAGCTGTTCAGCCGCAGCCTGGAAAGCATCCTGACGATAGGAGTGGCTCGAGGCCAGAATGATGAGACAGGGTTGTTCCGACATGGGCAAATTATAGCCCACGCCGCCGGGATTGCCCCGACAACATCCCGTCATGAGTTGTTATCCGCTTATGGCAACTGCGTATAGCGATAACCGGACAAAAATTCACATCTATTTTGCCTAAGAAAGATTGCATTATCGTTATCCTGACGTTATGTTAACCCTAACGCTTCATGAGGCATTCCTATGGTTGGTCGCAGCAAAATCGGTTTTCATCTGGGTCCGGGTGGTAACCCGACAGGTATTGGCAACTACATGCGCGCCCTGGATCGGGCCAGTATCCCGTTCACGCTAAAATCGGTCGACCATTATGGTCCTTGCTTTGAAGCTGCCAACCTGGCGCGGCAAAGTGGCATCCGTCACAACATTATTTTCCGGCTCAGCACGGCCGGCCAGGGTCAGAGCTACGACTTTGATGTTCCCCCTTACAAAGATCCCCGGTTCCTGAATGATCCCGAAGGCGCTGCCAGCCAACATTGGGCGCGCACGAAGGCGCGGTTACCGCAGGAGTTCGATAAATCGGTCTGGATCGAGCCTATCAATGAGGTGGATAAAAACCTCTGTGGTTGGCTGGGCCGCTTCGCCGTTCGTATCGCCGACCTGGCCCATGAAGATGGCTGCCGGGTGGCGCTATTTGCCTGGTCCAGCGGCGAGCCGGAGCGGGCTGGCTGGGAGCATCCGGCGATGCTGGCTTACCTCCGTCTCTGCGCCGAGCGGCCGGAACAGGCGGCCATCGCCCTGCACGAATACGGTTATGAGCAAGCTGATCTCTTCGCTGAGTTCCCCTACCGTTTAGGGCGCTTTCAACTCCTGTTTGACGTCTGCGACCGGCACAACATCCCCCGCCCTACCACCTTTATCACCGAATGGGGCTGGACATTGAACCATGTGCCCACGCCGGAACTGGCCTTGCCGGCAATCCGGCGCGCTGCTGAGCTTTACGCACCCTACCCGGAGATTCGCGGCGCCGCTCTCTGGTATCTGGGCGCCGGCTGGAGCGGCCTGGCGAACAAAGCCCAGAAGCTCATCGCGCCCATCACCCAGCTCACGCTAACTGATATTTTCCCGGGGCCACCGACCAGTGGCCAGGCCCCGGTCAATCCTGGCTCGGGCACCACCCAGCCCACACCTGGCGATCACCCCGAACCAGAACCTGATGACGGTCCCCCTGACCTGACCTTCCTGGCAGATGCGACCATCCCCCCGGATACGCGTCTGGTTTCGGGACAGAAATTTGTCAAAAGTTGGCGTGTTCGCAATAGTGGGGGCAGCGTTTGGGGGCAGCGGTACGCACTACTCTTCAAAGGAGGAGTGGCCATGACAGAGCGGACCCGCCTGCCCTTGCCGCCGACAGAACCCGGCGCTGAGGCCTTATTGTCATTGGAGCTAACCGCGCCGCCAGGCCCAGGCGTCTTTTCGGGCCATTGGGAAGCGATCGATCCGGCCGGTCGCCCTTTCGGCGCACCGCTTTCCCTGCGCATCCTGAGTGTCGAGGCCATTACCAGTGCCCAATTTGTGGCCGATATCACCGTTCCCGACGACAGTGAAATAGCGGCCGGACAACTCTTCACCAAAACCTGGCGCGTCCGCAACAATGGCACGCTTCCCTGGGATGACCATTTCACCCTCAACTTCGTCAAGGGGACGCCGATGGCGGCCCAGCGTTGGCTCAACCTGACCGATCTGGCGCCAGGCGCAGAAACAGAAATCTCGCTGGAACTACGGGCACCCTTTACCCAGGGAACTTATTTTTGCGACTGGGAATTTAGAGATGAACGGGGTCAACAATTTGGCGACACCCTTTTTGCCCGGATTCGCGTCATTTAGGGGGGAAACTTGATCGGAAACATCATTGTCGTCAATGGCGGTTCCAGCGTGGGCAAAACCACCCTCTGCCGGGCTCTGCAGCGCACGCTATCGGAACCCCATCTACTTTCGGGCGGCGATATCTTTTTCCTGGAACGCCCTCCTTTCTACCTGGATTATGTGGATGACGGGAGAGTTTCGCCAGAATCGGGGCTGGTCGCCTATTTCGTGAATGAGGAACTCGCCGAGGTCCACATCGGGCCGCTAGCGCTAAAATGGAATGAGGAAATGTTTCATGCCCTGGCGAGCTGGGCAGACCGGGGCAATCATGTCATCGTCGATACTGTCCTGCACTCGCCGGAGCTGGCGGCGGGGATGCAACGGGGATTGGGCGACCGGCCGGTCTTCCACATCGGCGTAACCTGCCCGCTCGATGAAGCGCAACGGCGCGAAATCAAGCGAGGTAACCGCGCCCTGGGCGCCGCCGTTTATTTTCACAGCCTTGCACACGGCCATTATGAGTACGATCTGGAGATAGATACAGCCGCAATTAGCACCGAAGCGGCTGTCGAACGTATTCGTGAGGAACTGGCCATACGCGGCTTTGTCAGTTAAGCGTTGTTACCGGCAGCCGCACCACGTACACCTGGTAGGCGCCGCCCTGATCAAACGGTTCGACAAACAAACGGTACTGATTGTGCCTTTCCGGATAATAGAGATACGCTTCCCACTCCCCTTCGACATAATCATCGACAAAAAACAGCTCGTTGCCGAAGGTATCTTCCAGGTAAAAAAGGAAATCCGCATCCTCACCCTCCGGCACCACGAAGAAGAGCAGTGCTTGATTAGCCTCAGCGGACAGATCATAACTGATGGAGCCACCCTTGTTGATGGTGTTGCTCTCAGCCAGAATGACATTTTCAGCAGTCAGGGTGAGTTCACCATAGCCAACCAGGTACTCGCCGGCGCTGCCGTCGTAGCTGGACAACTCAACCACATAAGTTGCATCTCGCTCCGGCAAAAACGGAATCACTTCGGCCTGATCACCCAGAACGTAATCAACCTGGTCAACTTCCTCGCCCTGCGCATTATAGATCGTCAGCACGAGATCTGTTTCGCTGGGCGAAGTTGCCACTAAGAGAACATGCTGGTCCTGTGTGACATCAACTGTAAAAGCTATTTTGGCATCGGGCGGCAGCCACCCGGTGTAGGCGGTGTCATAGCCTAGAGGCAGCGTCGTGCCCCCATCGCGCACCAGAGACACGGTCGCGGTGGGCGTGGGCAGTATCCGGGGCGTGGCCGTCGGTTCCGTCAGCGCACTGAGAGCACCGCTCAAAACGACAAAGAAAATACAAGCCCCCACGGTAACCAGGCCAACCAGGCCAATCATCCAGAGCCACCAGCGCGATTTTGCTTTGGCTACTGGCGCGGCGCCGGCACCAGTCGTTGGTGGTTGGGGCGGGCCTACCGCCACGGTACCTGGCCCTCCCGAGCTCGGCGGCGCGGCAGCAGCCGAACCAGTTGATTGGTTCAATATTGGGGCGGGCTTCTCTTTGGGCAGATTTAGCGTCAGGTGTGGCGGCAATTCCTGCCCACTGGCCAGCAGTTTGACGGCTGTGGCCATTGATTCCGCCGTCTGATAGCGGTCTTCGCGATTCTTGGCCAGCGCCTTCTCGATCACTGGCTGGCAACGAATAGGCAGATCACCTTTATATTTGAGAATATCGGGTATGGGTTCGAGCAGGTGGGCGCGCATGAGACCGGCCGGTGTATCGCTGACAAAGGGCATCCGGCCGGTAATCATTTCAAAAACAACGACCCCCAGCGCATACAGATCGCTGCGCCCATCCAGCTTGCGATTTCCCTCCCACTGCTCCGGACTCATGAACGCCGGCGTGCCCACAATCGTCATCGTCTGGGTTGCTTCAGCCAGGCGAGCAATACCAAAATCAGCCAGATACGGCTCACCCTCGCTATCAAACATGATGTTGCCAGGCTTGAGATCCCGGTGAATCACACCCCGTTTGTGAGCAAAATCAAGCGCCGGCGCCAGGCGACTCAAAATGCGGGCCGCTTCCGCCAGTGGCAGCGCTCCCTGCCTATCCAACCGATCCCTTAATGAGCCCCCTTCCAGGAGTCGCATGACAATAAAGGGCTCCCCGCCGCCCTGGGTATTCGTGCCAAAATCATAAACTGGGACGATAGCCGGATGTTCCAAAGTTGCAATTGTGCGTGCTTCCGCCATGAAACGGTCACGAAAAGAGGGATCATGCAAGAAATGGGCCGGCAGCACTTTCACGGCCACATCCCGAGAGAAATTAGGGTCCAGGGCGCGATAGACAGTCGCCATCCCGCCACGTCCCAATTCACCTTTTATCTGATAGCGTCCAATATTCTTCAGCACAGGCAGCCCCATGAACAATGAGATTATTCTAGCGAATCTGCTGATAAGATGGAAGCTTTCGCCCCGGCAGAGGCGTGAAGAACCAGTAATCCCCCAGATAACGTCCCGAAGGACCCATAGGTTCCCAGCCGCTGCCCAGGCAAGATAACGCAAATACCTGTCATTACGGCTTTCGCCCCCGCAGCGTTTAGGCCAACTTTACCATTCGGCCGGGGACAACATCATATTGGACTTTGTACGGATTGGGAACTGCGTCAGAGAAGACAAGATTTGCCAGGAAAAAGATCTCAGTCAAGGCAATCGTAGGCCATCAACTCTAAAGCGTAAACAGAGATTCTGGCAAATACCAAACCCCTGTCATTTCGACCGGGGTCAACCATCTATGCTGCTTATCGTGAAACCAGGGAGAAAAGGGAAAAAAAAGAAAGCCTGTTGGCAATGACCTACTCTCCCAGGGAGTCGCCCCCCAAGTACCATCGGCGCTGTCACACTTAACTTCTGGGTTCGGAATGGAACCAGGTGTACCCGTGACGCTCAAATCACCAACAGACTTTCTCTGTTGAAACTATTTAATTGACTGAATAGAAAATATCGTTCGTAACGAGATTACGTCATACAAATACGTCGAAATTCCAAGTTCTCCGTACCATGCTAAACGTAAGCCCTCGACCATTAGTACGGCTTTGCTGAATACATTGCTGCACTTACACATGCCGCCTATCTAACTGATAGTCTCTCAGCGGTCTTACTCCCGAAGGATGAGGGATCTTATCTTAGGGCTAGTTTCCCACTTAGATGCTTTCAGCGGTTATCTAATCCAGACGTAGCTACCCAGCAATGCTTCTGGCGAAACAACTGGCACACTAGAGGTCTGTCCACTCCGGTCCTCTCGTACTAGGAGCAGATCCCTTCAAATCCCTTACGCCCACAGCGGATAGAGACCGACCTGTCTCACGACGGTCTGAACCCAGCTCACGTACCGCTTTAATGGGCGAACAGCCCAACCCTTGGGACCTTATCCAGCCCCAGGATGCGATGAGCCGACATCGAGGTGCCGAGCCAGGTCGTCGATGTGAACTCTTGGACCTGACTAGCCTGTTATCCCCGGGGTAGCTTTTATCCGGTAAGCTACGGGCGTTCCACTCCGGCCCGTAGGATCACTAAGTCCGACTTTCGTCTCTGCTCGGCGCGTCGGCCTCGCAGTCAAGCGGGCTTGTGCCTTTGCACTCTCCGGCTGGTTTCCATTCAGCCTGAGGGAACCTTTGGGCGCCTCTGTTACTCTTTCGGAGGCGACCGCCCCAGTCAAACTACCCACCAGGCACTGTTCCCACACCGGATTACGGTTGCGGGTTAGGGCCAAGACTTAGTCAGGGTGGTATTTCAACGGTGGCTCCACCGAGACTGGCGTCCCAGCTTCACAGCCTCCCACCTATCCTACACAAACTAAGCCCTAACGCAATGCCAAGCTGTAGTAAAGCTCCACGGGGTCTTTTTGTCCAGCTGCGGGTAACGCGCATCTTTACACGTACTTCAATGTTCGCCGGGTCCCTCGTTGAGACAGTGCCCCACTCGTTACGCCTTTCGTGCGGGTCGGAACTTACCCGACAAGGAATTTCGCTACCTTAGGACCGTTATAGTTACGGCCGCCGTTCACCGGGGCTTCGGTTCAGAGCTTGCACCCCTTCCCTTAACCTTCCGGCACTGGGCAGGCGTCAGCCCCTATACATCGTCTTTCGACTTAGCAGAGACCTGTGTTTTTGTTAAACAGTTGGCAGGGCCATTTCTCTGCGACCTCCGACAGCTTCGCATAATTGCTAACCATCAGAGGCCCTCCTTCTCCCGAAGTTACGGAGGTATTTTGCCTAGTTCCTTAACGAGGGTTCTCCCGATCCCCTTGGTATACTCTACCCACCTACCAGAGTCGGTTTGCGGTACGGGCACTTAGACTTCATCGCTTAGGGGCTTTTCTTGGCAGCTTGGCTCAATCACTTCTGGCTCTTATTGGCCCGCCATCACGCTTCAGGCTCAGAGTGCGGATTTTCCTACACTCGTCATAACCCTAGACGTTTGGTACCCCAATCCAGTAAGGGGCTGACCTACCATGCTGCGTCCCCCCTTCGCTCCATCTAAGTGGTTCCGGAATATTAACCGGATGTCCATCACCTACGCCTTTCGGCCTCGGCTAAGGCCCGACTAACCCGACGCGGATTAACCTTCCGTCGGAAACCTTAGGTTTACGGGGAACATGTTTCTCACATGTTTTACGCTACTCATGCCAGCATTCTCACTTCTGTAGGCCGCAGCTGTCCTTTCGGTCAACCTTGTATCTCCTACAGAACGCTCTCCTACCATTCCGATAAATCGGAATCCGTGGCTTCGGTACTATGCTTAAGCCCCGTTGAATTTTCCGCGCAAGAGCGTTTGACCAGTGAGCTATTACGCACTCTTTAAAGGGTGGCTGCTTCTAAGCCAACCTCCTGGCTGTCTAAACACTCTCACATCGTTTCCCACTTAGCATAGATTTGAGGACCTTAGCCGGCGGTCTGGGCTCTTTCCCTTTCGACTATGAAACTCATCTCCCATAGTCCGACTGCCGTGTTTTAGAGTATAGGTATTCGGAGTTTGGTTGAGTTCGGTAAGCTCGCGCCCCCTAGCTCATCCAGTGCTCTACCCCCTATACTGAACACACGACGCTAGCCCTAAAGCTATTTCGGAGAGAACAAGCTATCTCCAAGTTCGTTTGGCATATCACCCCTTTTTTTTTTAATGCTACGGCGACCCATACAATTTTGCAACATTGGTGTGTTCGGTCCTCCACGAGAGATTAGTCTCGCTTCAGCCTGCCCATGGGTAGCTCACCTGGTTTCGTGTCTAATCCCAGCGACTGAACGCCCTATTCAGACTCGCTTTCGCTACGGCTGCGTCTGTTACTGACTTAACCTTGCCACTGAAATTAACTCGCTGGCTCATTCTCCAAAAGGCACGCCGTCACACTGCACAAGGCATAGTGCTTCGACTGTTTGTAAGCATACGGTTTCAGGTTCTATTTCACTCCCCTCACCGGGGGTCTTTTCACCTTTCCTTCACAGTACTTGTTCACTATCGGTCGCCAAATGTATTTAGCCTTGGGAAGTGGGCTTCCCAGATTCCAACGGAATTAGCGTGCTCCGTTGTACTCAGGAACACCACGGGAGTCTGTTTGATTTCGTATACGGGACTGTCACCCTCTATGGTCAGACTTTCCAGAGAAATTCTACTACCAAACAGTTTTGTAACTCCACAATGTGGGTCCTACAACCCCGCTGCCATATAGACAACGGTTTGGGCTGATCCCCTTTCGCTCGCCACTACTCAGGGAATGATATCTTTTCCTGGGGTTACTTAGATGTTTCAGTTCACCCCGTTCCCTCTGTTACCCTATGTGTTCAGATAACAGTACCAGGGCATTGACCCCTGGTGGGTTTCCCCATTCGGAAATCCTCGGATATAGCACTTGATTACAGTTCCCCGAGGCATATCGCAGTAATCCACGTCCTTCATCGGCATTTGACGCCAAGGCATCCACCGTACGCCCTTAGTAGCTTACACACATGATACGGAGAAATTGAAATTTCCACGTTTTGTATGCTCGTCACATCATCATCATTTCTGATGACTTTGTTAGCAAACCACCGACGCAACATTGCTGTCGCGTTAGGACAAGTGGTTTGCCTACGTTACATGTTTTTTAGAACGATATCGTCTATTCAGTTATTAACGTTCGCTTTCAGAAGCTCGTAAGCCCCTGACCTTTGCCACATAACTATGTAACAAAGGTCAACTGCTAACAATATTCCGGCAAAAGAGACAAAAAAAGCCCGGCACAAGCCGGACTCGTCACAAGCCGCTTTGCGCCACAAATCTATTTAATGTCGTCTTTCTACGTTTACCAAGTAAATGTACCTGTCTGGTTCGCTACGTCGTACTGGTGGAGATGAGGGGACTCGAACCCCTGACATCCGCCTTGCAAAGGCGGCGCTCTCCCAACTGAGCTACATCCCCTGACCAATAAGGTGGGCCTACCTAGACTTGAACTAGGGACCTCTCCCTTATCAGAGGAGCGCTCTAACCAACTGAGCTATAGGCCCTAAATTTTTAAACACTTTGAAAGCTGAATAGTGATAGAAACGAGCTTGCAAGAGACTAACTGGATGGAGTTCTCGCGAACCCATCAGTTACCCATAAAAGGAGGTGATCCAGCCGCAGCTTCCGCTACAGCTACCTTGTTACGACTTCGTCCCAGTTACCAACCCCGCCTTGGGCGGCTGTCTCCGTTAGGTTAACCCACCGACTTCAGGCGTTGCCAACTTCCATGACGTGACGGGCGGTGTGTACAAGCCCCGGGAACGTATTCACCGCACTGTTGCTGACGCGCGGTTACTAGCAACTCCGACTTCATGCAGGCGAGTTGCAGCCTACAATCCGAACTGAGACCGGCTTTGGGGGATTGGCTTCACCTCGCGGTTTCGCGACCCATTGTACCGGCCATTGTAGCGTGTGTAGCCCAGGACATAAAGGCCATGCTGACTTGACGTCATCCCCACCTTCCTCCGGCTTATCACCGGCAGTCTCGCTAGACACATATAACTAACGATGAGGGTTGCGCTCGTTATCGGACTTAACCGAACACCTCACGGCACGAGCTGACGACAGCCATGCAGCACCTGTATACGCTCCCCGAAGGGTCGTTCACTTTTCAGATCACTACCACGTATATGTCAAGCCTGGTAAGGTTCTTCGCATCCTCGAATTAAACCACACGCTCCGCTGCTTGTGCAGGGCCCCGTCAATTCCTTTGAGTTTAGCTTGCGGCCGTAGTCCCCAGGCGGTCAACTTAATGCGTTTGCTACAGCACATAAGGATTGGGTACCTCATACACCTAGTTGACATCGTTTACGGCTAGGAATACCGGGGTTTCTAATCCGTTCTCTCCCTAACTTTCGCATCTGAGCGTCAGGAATGGTCAGAAGCCGCCTTCGCCTCTGGTGTTCCTCCCGATATCTACGCATTTCACCACTATACCGGGAATTCCACTCTCCTCTACCATCCTCAAGTCTTCCAGTATTGAACGACCTCTCCCAGTTAGCTGGAGCTTTCGTCAACTTAGAAAACCGCCTGCATGCGCTTTACGCCAGTAATTCCGGATAACGCTTGGCCCCTATGGGTTAGCGAGAGTGCTAGTTCATATTTAAAGGGGGCTTTTTTAGGGGGTATAGATCTTGGTGTTCCCCGAATCATTAAAAATTAAACCCGAAAGCCTTCATCCTCCACGCGGTGTTGCTGCGTCAGGCTTTCGCCCATTGCGCAATATTCCTTGCTGCTGCTACCCGTAGGTATCTGGTCCGTGTTTCAGTACCAGTGTGGGGGGTCACGCTCTCACGCCCCCTACCCGTCTGAGCCTTGGTGAGCCGTTACCTCACCAACAAGCTGATGGGACGCTGGCCCCTCTCGGAGCGCCAGAGCTTTAGTTATCGATTTCTAAACTCGATAACATCCGGGGTATTAGCCATCGTTTCCAATGGTTGTCCCCCTCTCCGAGGCAGGTCACCAACGCGTTACTCACCCGTCCGCCACTCTCACCCTGGACGAATCCATGGGATCCCGTTCGACTTGCATGCATTAAGCACACCGCTAGCGTTCATCCTGAGCCAGGATCAAACTCTCCGTAAAAGAGAATTTAATTCTGCATTACATACAGAACTACTGTTTGAAATTAACTTGCCTCAAGCACGCTATGGTTTCTATCACTATTCAGCTGTCAAAGTGCCGACAGAATCTCTATTCTAGCACGTTTTTATCAGCCGTCAACCCTTTTTCCAAAATTGGTTTCAAAAGATTATGGCTGATGTAAAACTACTGTATATAGATTCTAATTTTCGGTAGTTTTTAGGTACTACTTTGCTGTTTGGTTCAGCGAAGAGGGATTATAGAGGAGTCATTTTAGGTTGTCAACCCCAATTTTGAAATTGGTCCAAATTCGTTTTGGACCCGTACCAGGTGCCCGTAGGCCGATTACAACCTATTTTGACTCTTTTGACTGTTTCTGTCGATCTGACCAGAGGTAGCCCCGATAATTAAATTACGAGTTACTCATAAATAAATGGCGGTGATATGATTTTGCAGGGAATTCAAGTCTCCTTTTTTCCATGCCGCCAGCCGATCTTCGTCGACAAATTGCTGCAACAGAGCCAGGCTCAAGCCAAAAACATCGCTACGGCTGGCGCCGAATAAAGCACCCAGCCCACCATGGGCCCGGCCCAGGTCCACAACATGTTGCGGGCTCAAACGTACTGTCGTCCACTTGGTCTCCGCCCCCTTGGCCGGCAATGGCAGATCCCATAATAGGTAAAGCGAAATGAAGTCGGTAATTCCCTCCGGCATCTCCCGATCCCGGTCTGCTACTGAACGCCGCAATGCTTCCAGCCGTACCGTCATCAGGGTCACCGCCAGATCCGCGACATCCGCCCGGCTGAAACGCCCGGGCAGCTGACCAGCCAATTCGCCTAATAGCGTCTTCTGATCATCAGTTAGCGCCACATAGACATTTTGCCGGCTGACCTTGCGCCGGGGCCGGCCGCGCCGGGGCTTATCCTCCAGCAATGCTGAAAGGGTGCTTTCGTTTGACTTACTCATTCAGGATTTTATTCTCCAAATGACGATAACTCTGATGCTTGTCCAGGAAACTGGTGACAAAATCAGCATCAATCACCGGCTTGCCCTGGTGCAGGAGTTCCAGGCATAAGTGCAGGCAGAAGAAACAGATGCTGCGTGGATAGCCTCGTGTCTCACGCCAGATAGGCTGGATCGCTTCATCCATAAACAATGGCCCCTGGCGCGGATCCCGCCCGGCCGCCAGCAACCGGTATTCGATTAATGATTTGGTGTCATCCGGCGTTAATGGGTCCAGCGAGGAACGCGTAGCAACCCGATCGCTAAAGTCAGGTGCTTCACGCAGGTTAATATCCAGTTCTGGGCGGCCCAGCAATACCAGTTGGTAAGCCTTGCCCCCGCGCGGATCACGGAAGTTGAGCAGGCGCCGCAGCTCGGTGAACTGTTCCACTCCCAGCTCATGGGCCTCGTCGATGATCACCAGGGGCAACACCCCTTTCTCAGTTTGCTGGACCAGAAAGGCCCGAAACTCATTGAGCTGATCTTCTGTGGCTCGCCGTGTCCGTAAACCAAATTCCGCAGCGATGCGCCTTAATAATAGAAGGCCACTCCGTTGCGGCGGTTCATCTACTTTGGCAGCAATGAAATCCGGCCGGCGGTCATAGCGGCTGTGAAACCAGGAAGCCAGGGTTGTCTTGCCGGTGCCAACTTCACCCACAATAATGGAAGCACCCTGCCCAGCCTCAACCATATAGCTTACTTTGGACAGGGCCCGCTTTGTCTCTGTCGAGAGATACATAAAACGGGGATCAGCTTCAATACTGAACGGCGGCACAACAACGCCCAGGCGATCCCAATTAGGCTTGGAAAACTGTTCCAGCTCGGAGGCAGCAATCACTTCTTCGGTCATGCGGTTATCCTACTCATCAATCGATATGTCTTCCTATAATACCATATTGTGGATTTATTATGGTAATGTTTGGCAGAAACCTGAGCAAAAACGGAAATCTATAGCATATAGATTCGTTGACAGGGTATCCTATTTCTGCTAGACTGCCAACCAAGTCATGGTTTTTATGTTGAGATTGTTATTCTACAACAAAACTTACTATGAGAAAGTTGTAGGATTGGGATTGGGTCCTTAATCTCGCGACCACGACAAAAAGAAAAAGGCCAGGCGGGGGCACGCCTGACCTTGGATTAAATCTGCTACCGTCTTATTGTTCTTGTGTCTGCCAACACCTCAATAAGTAGGTTTTTTATTGCCTACTGGTAGCTAACCTAGTTCCGTGAATGAGGATAACATACCCCTGGATCGGTGTCAACAAACCGGCCGGTTTTCTAACCTTTTCCGTTATGTTCTAAGGTAAACCGGCCCCCCCGTTATAACCTCCCGGAGCGTTATCCTCGCACGGCGGAGAGCTTTTCATGGCGCATTCCGCCCTGCTCGCCGCGCAAGTGGCGCTGCAGCAACGCCGGGCCGCCTGGCGACAACACCGCATGGCCCACGGCCTGCCGGTCCACACTGACGACGCCGGTCGTGCGTTGGCCACCGCTGATCCCGCTCCCGCCTCACTCCAAGATATTCCCTGGCAAACCTTGCCCGATCACCTCGGTTGGGGCAGTCATGCTCTGACCGCCCATTTGCGACCGCGCCAGCCGGCAGCCACGGCGCCAGCCGCAGCAGCTTCTTCTATTATAGAAGAGCGCTTGCCTGACTCTTCACAAGCTGCCACAAATACTGAGCCATCACCAAAGACCAGCCTTGCCATCTCGCCGGACATCGCCCTGGCTATCCTCAAAGCAAAACAGGCGGCGGCCGGCCGGCTCTGGTATGTGCTGCGCAGCCTGGATACGGCTGGTCGCGGCTGGTTCAACCTGGCGGACGTTCGCCAGATAGCCACACACAGGCAAAATGCCTTCCATTTCTGCGGCCGCCGCCAGCTGCGCAACCTGTTGCGGGCTGGCGAATCGCTGTTCTGGCAACAGCGCGGTGAGCGGCTCTGGCTGCGGCGGCCGGCTCGAGTGGCAGCGGCACTGGGACTGGATAAGATCGTGCACCGGCCGGTTGCCCTCCACCCCCAGCAGCTCCTTGGCCCCCTGAAACAGGTCAAGTCCCAGCTGTATGCCACCCTCCACAGCGCGCGCACGCCCAATAGCGCTGACCGCAACCGGGCGCCACAATCAGCGCCCATCGCCCGCCAAACCCTTGAAAACCTCACTGGCCTGACCCGGCAGACCCAGCGCCAGTATGAGCAACAGGCCCGCGTCAACGCGCGGCGCCAGTTCGCGATTGGACCCCATCCCACCCCGGAACTGTCCCAGGAACTTGCCTGGCAACGGGGCAACAGTCTTTTCACCTACCGTGACCGGCGTGGCCAGTTTGGCCAGGCCGACCAGAGCTATCTGGCCTGGCAGCTACCTAACCGCTACCAGGGTCCACATGAGCGCCTCTCCCGGCTACGCCGGCGGCGTCTCCAGCGTGAATTGACAGACCTGTTGACTAAAGGGACGACGGGGAACGGTCAGGCAGTGAGGGAGATGGAGCCGGTGGTTGAGCCGGGGAAGCGATATGGGACCGATGTGCGGGGGGCGATCAGCTGTCAGCGGTCTGCGATCAGTAGTCGTTGCCCGGCCAACGGGGTAAAACAATTGGCTTATTGGCCGGCTGAGAAGTCTGGTTACTGGTTTGTTTTGTTGGGGGGGAAGTAGATTTACTACCTATACAGGGAATTATTATGCTTTTGCACCTTTGCTGGCCGATTGCTAGACTCTCTGAAAGCAAGATTCTCATTGTAGGCAGCCTATGATTCACACGATTGACACGCATTATCAGGGACGGGAAAGGGCGACGGCAGTTTACCTGGTAGCGGGACCGGCCGGTCCCCTGCTCATCGAAACCGGCCCTGGCTCCACCCTCCCCTATGTCCTGACTGGCCTGAAGCAGCATGGCTATGAGCCCGCCGACATTCAACATGTCCTGGTCACTCATATTCACCTGGACCATGCCGGCGCGGCGGGTTGGTGGGCCAGACAGGGTGCCCAGATTTACGTCCATGAGCGGGGCGCCCCCCATCTCATCGACCCCAGCAAGTTGATCAACAGTGCCAGCCGCATCTATGGCGACCGGATGGATGAACTTTGGGGCGAGACATTACCAGCGCCGGCTGAGCAGGTCACGGTCATTTATGATGGTGAGCGGCTAAAGCTAAATGGCGTCGAGATCCTGGTGCTGGAGACGCCCGGTCATGCCAATCACCATCATGCTTACCGTATCGGCGATGAATGTATTACCGGGGATTCCGCGGGGATTCATTTACCCGGTAGCCCCTTTGTCGACATCCCGGCGCCGCCGCCCGAATTCCACCGGGAGCGCTGGCTGGAGACGGTCAAAAAGCTGCAAGCACAGAACTTCAGCCGCATACATCCCACCCACTTCGGGGCCCATGACAATGTTGCTGAACGTCTGTCGGCGTTCGCTCTGCTCATCGACGACATGACTGAGTTCATTGGCGACTGTCTGCGGGCTGGCTACGAGCGGGATGAAATTGTGGCTCGGCTCTATGACTGGGTCCAGGAGCGGCTGACACGTGGTGGGGCCGATGAGGCGATTCGCCAGTTACATGAAGTGGCCAATCCATTTGCTATGGCAGTTGATGGGATATCACGCTATTGGCACAAATATGGCGGGCTAGCGTAACGCAACTGCCACGCGTGCCCTAGCGCCTGATAATTGGCAGCATCACGCGATATGTTAGTGGTGCTTCAGGGTTCATATCCATGAAGCTGCCCCGTACCAGATAAAAATCAATCGCTGACCCATTGGTTGTTTCATTGCTGTTGCCGGCGGCGATCCAGCCAAAACCCTGCGCCGTCAGATGAAGGCGACGAAGCGCTGTAGAACGGTCGCCGCCTGAGAGAGTCATACTATGTAATAGCTCACCGGTGGCGTTCAGGTGGAGTAGATCTGAGGCGAATGTTGTCGTGCCATAAGCATCAAAACGTTGTTGCAACAGGATCAAAGAGCCGTCAGCCCTTTCAATGATGTCCCAGCCGTTACTGTAATCATTGGCGTCCTCAAACTCTCTGTACCAGAGCATGTTCCCGGCCGCATCTGCCCTCAATAATGCGGTATTACTGCAATTGGGCAGGTCGCAACCAGCGAGGAGATAATCGCCGTTGGCTGCCAGCCGCACCGAATGAGCCGCCCGGAAAAACAGGCCGCCATAAGTTTGGACCCATTCTTCATGGCCGTTGGCGTCAAATTTCCACAGATAGGCTTCACCCAGACTGGGGGGCGACACGGTGCCGGTCAGGGCAAAGCCACCGTCCGGCGTGGCGACCATATCCAGGACGTAGGTGCCCTGGCCAAAGCCGGTCGCCAGCGGTTCCAATTCCCGATAAAAGATCAGGTCACCATGCGCATCAACCTTGACCACCCAGGGATCCTGGGGGTTGGTCATCGTGTTGCTGCCGCCGGCAACGAATACCTGGCCGTCGCCCGCCGCCGCGCCGACGATGATGCCAGAACTCACAGGCAAGGTTTGTGTCCAACTATTTTCAGTCGACCAGAGGATCTCGCCTGACGGGCTCAACTTGACCAGCCAGGGTCTGGATTGGTGCGGAGACAGAATATTGGCTTCACCAATGATGACATAGCCATCGTTGGTTTCGACCAGGTCATAGGCATATTCGCCTGAGAGGGAGAGGCTCAGTGTCTGTTCCCAGGCTATATCCCCCACAGCGGTCAGTTTGACGACATAAAAGGATAAGTCATTCGCGACGCCGTTCACGCCCACGGCGAGGTAACCACCGTCGCTGGTGGGCAGCACCTCATTGGCAAAGTCGGCGTCGGCACCGCCCAATTTCTGATCCCAATCGACAGAAAAAACGGGATCGGTAGCCCTGACAGGGGCGATGAACAATAGGGACAACAGGAAAATGGTGAGCCAGCCAGCCAGATGTTTCATGAGGGTTTCTTCACGATATAAGTTGAATACATGAAAGACGCTATCTGATCTGACGTCACGGTCGTGGTTTTGGATGTTTTGACTTTTCTGGAGAGCGTTATTTGAATGGCCAGGGAGAACCAATTGCTTTTCAGCCAATAACCAAAATGGGAACCTGCGTTGGTGCAGGTTCCCATCTAGCAAATGTTTCATTATTGGCCGGGTTGTTTCAGCCAGTGGAAAAGAGGATCAGGTCTGAAGGGGCCAGATTATTGGCTGAGGGTGTGGCTTACCGGCCGGTCGCATTCCTGACCAACTGGGCCAATTCCACCACCTCTTCGCCACCGATCTGGGTGGCCAGCCGGTCGGCGCGGATGCGCAGGTCGTCGAAGGAGAGGCTGTCGGTCCAGTAGCTCTGGCGCAGCAGTTCGGCGAACTGGCTGACGACGACGGCGAGCTGGAAATGGAGCGGCGCTTCATCAAAGCTGTCGGCCATGTCCCAGGTGTGGAAATCGCCGGCGATCTCCTGAACCTGGCGGCTGTCCGGGTCTTCCCAGCGCAGGCTGACGGTGGCGATACGCCCTTCCGTGCCCGGTACAAACTGGACGGCGTAGATGGCGACGGCGGTGTGCCCGGCGCCGATCTCCCCGGCGTCGACGCTATCATTGCGGAAATCCTGGTCAGCGATAGCCCGGTTTTCGTAGCCTATGAGGCGGTATTGGGCGACGACGTTGGGGTCAAACTCGACCTGCACTTTGGCGTCAATGGCAATGACTTCCAAAGTGGACATCAAGTTATCGACAAAGTGGTCTTCCGCTTCGGCAACGCTGTCGATGTAGAAGTAGTTGCCGTCGCCATCATCAGCCAACTGCTCCATCATCACATCGTTGTAGCTGCCCATACCGACGCCCATGGTGGTGAGCTGAATGCCAGCATCGGCGTATCCGCGCAGCCAGCTGGAAATCGTCTGCTGGCTGGTGGTGCCGGTGTTGGCCACGCCGTCAGAGGCGAGGATGACCCGGTTGATGCCGCCGGGGATGTAGGACTGGTTGGCCAGCTCGTAGCCCATCGCCAGACCATCGGCCAGGTTGGTGGAGCCTTCGGTGCGCAGGGCGAAGATGGCGTTCAGGATGCGAGATTTTTCGGCGCCGCTGGTCGGCTCCAGGATGACGCGCGGGGTGCTGGAGTAAACGACGATGGCGACCTGGTCGGTGGCGTGCAGTTGCTCAACCAGGAGCTGCAGCGATTCCTTGACGATCTCCAGCCGGTTGTTGGTCTCCATTGAGCCGGAGACATCGATGACGAAGGTCAGCGAGGCGTCGGCCCGCTCCTCGACTGGCACATCGTACCCCTGGATGCCGATGCGCAGGAAATGGGTGCCATCATTGTGGAAGGGTGACGGCGCGCCATCGGCGTAGACGGCAAAAGCGGCATCCTGCGGGACGGAGTAGCCCTGGTCAAAATAGTTGACAAATTCCTCGACGCGAACGGCGTCGGGCGGCGGCAAGACGCCATCGGTCAGGTAATTACGGGCGATGGTGTAGGAACCGGTGTCCACGTCCAGGGCGAAAGTGGAAAGGTTATCTACGGATGTCATCACAAAGGGGTTGACGCCGTAATCGGCAAAAAACTGCTCCGGGGCGGTTGCCACTGACGGCTCGACCGGCGCCATCTCGATGCCAACTGCTGCTTCTTCGGCTGCAACGTCTGTTTCGACGACGACCTGGTCGACGACCACTCTGCTGGTAGCCGCCTGGCTTTCATCAGCGGACTCTTCTGCTGAGCCGCCTTCATAGCTGTAGGTAGCTGGAGCGGTAGCCTCGGGTGCGTATTGCTGGTTGGTTGAGTTGTTGTTGGTGACGAGTTCACCTGTTGCATCGACACGGCCGGATTCTGGGCTGGCCTCGTCGCCCCCGCCGCAGGCAACGGCGAGGATCATCAGAACCAAAAGCGCGAGTGTTAAAAGGGTTTTGTTCTTCATCAGAGTTCTCCTGTGCGATCTGCGCCCGGCTTCAGGTTGGCTCCCGGGCGGTATGGGCTGCGTTCACCCTCAAAACGACCGGCCGGTTCATTTGGTTCCCGCATTGGTCTCTGCTCTCTGATCTGCATAAACTAGAAGAAACCCCAAACAGTTAACTCACTGCCCTTGTTGGTTTTTTGTGATGGGGAAGAGTAGCCACGGATTGGCACGGATTTAACACGGATTTTCTTAGGGTGGATAGGTGCTTCTGGCGTTTCGTCCAAAAAGAATCTGTGCCCAATCCGTGTTAATCCGTGGCTAAAGCAGAAAGGAGTACATGATGAATTACTTTTGTGATGCGGAAGGACGGGAGAAGAAGGAATTGGCGCCGGGGATCGTGGCACGGACGTTTTGGGGGGAGAAGATGCTGATGTCGCTGGTCGACATTGAGCCGGGCGCGGCCTTACCGCTGCACTCCCACCCCCACGAGCAGCACGGCACCATCATGGCCGGCGTCCTGCACATGACGATTGACGGCGAGACGCGCGCCCTGAAAGCCGGTGACATCTACGTCATCCCCGGCGGTATCGTCCACGGCGCCGAGGCGGGTGATGAAGGTGCCCAGGTCATGGACATCTTTGCGCCGGTCCGCGACGAGTATAAGTACTAGCCGCCGCCGCGCACCATCACCGTAAAGACGCGCTGAGGCGCGTCTCCTATGGCGATCATCGCCTACGATCTACGCTGGGTGCGCCAGGCCTGCGCATATCACATCGCCGGCGGCTGGCACGTCCAGCGGGAGACGCGCCAGCGGCGCGTCTACGGGGTGGACAATCGGTCGCGGTCTATGGGGGTATCCACGCCGGGGGACCGTAACTGGGCATCCATGCCGCCATCCACGAACAGGCGACTGCCGGTGATGTAACGGGCGTCGTCGGTGGCCAGGAAGGCGGCGGCGGCGGCGATGTCGGCCGGGGTGCCCGGGTGGCCCAGGGGGATGGTGCCTTGCGCCGCTTCAGGCCCAATCGCACCGCCCATGCTGTTGGCGACGGCAATATTGCCCGGCACGATGGCGTTGACGCGAATATGCCAGGGGGCCAGGTCCATGGCCATTGCCCGGGTGGCCGCCTCGATGCCCCCTTTGGTCGTGTCGTAGTTGAACAGCTGCCGGTGGGCCCGGCTGGCGCCGCCCGAGCTCATGTTGATGATGCAGCCACCCGTCGCCGTCCCCGCTGTTACCTGCCGCACCATGATGCGGGCGGCCCCCTGGGCGCAGAAAAAAGCGCCGCTCAGGTTGATGTCCAGGGCGCGCTGCCAGGCATCGGCCGGTAGTTCCAGGAAGTTGACGTTGGAAGGCGGATGGTGCACCAGGGCGGCGTTGTTGATCAGGATGTCAACCCGGCCGTAGGTGGCTATCGTCTGCTCTAGCATGGCGTCCACCTGGGCCTGATCGGAGACGTCGCAGCGGATGCCGAGTGCCTGCCCACCGGCCGCTTCTATCTCGTCAACCTTGGCTGTCAACATCGCCTCATGAATATCCACGACGACCAGCGCCGCCCCCTCCGCCGCCAACCGGCTGGCACAGGCGCCGCCAATCCCCTGGGCGCCCCCTGTCACAATCGCAACCTTACCTTCTAAACGCATAGTTTCTCCTTGTTTTTTGCCACGGATTTCTTTTGCCACGGATTAACACGGATTTGGCACGGATTCTTTTTTTCAATGAGGAAACTGATAGCGGCTTCCCCATCCTTCCAAAAAAATCCGTGTTGAATCCGTGCTAATCCGTGGCAAGATCCAATCAATCACTCTTGCGAGCCCGTAATTGGGCGGTTTCGGCGGTCAGGATGGTCCAGCTGTTCGGGTCGATGGCCACGCCGTATTCTGTGCGGGCGGCGGCGAGGGTAACGTAGCCCTGGCGGACGTCGTTGAGGACGGCGGCGGGGTCGCGCTGGAAGGGATGGTGGAAGCCGCCGCCCCCGGGCAGGCGCAGGGTGACGCGCTGGCCCGGCTGGAGCTGGTAGCGAGTTTTGGGATGGGGATGACGCCCATCCGACAGCTCCACATCGCCCACCGCGCCCGGCTTGCCGCCCATGAAGCCGCGGGCCGGGAAGCGGGTGCGGTCATACATCGGGGAGTGGACGGCGGGATGGCCGGTCGTCACCTCCAACTCCATCTCCTGGCCCAGCCCGCCGCGGAATTGGCCAGGGCCGCCGGAATCAGGGCGCAGTTCCCGTTTGTGCATCATGATCGGCGCCACCGCCTCGATCACTTCGGCCGGGACACCGGTGATGCCGCTGGGAAATGCGGTGGCTGAGAGACCGTCCTGGTCGGGCCGGGCGCCCATCCCGCCGGCCGAAAAGTAGATGTAGGCAAACAGCTCGCCCTCGTCGTTCAGCTCCCCTTCCAGCATCGTGTTCCAGAGACCGGCCGAGCCATCGGCGATCACCCGGTCCGGGATCGCCTGGGCCAGGGCCGCCAGGATCGGTTGCGAGACGAAGTGGCCGATGAGGTGGCGGGCGCCGACCGGGGCGGGCCGGCGGCAGTTGAGGATGGAACCGGCCGGTGCCGTAATCGTAATCGGCCGGAACGCCCCCTCGTTGTTCGGGATCTCCGGCGCGATGGCCGCCATGAGCGTGTAGGTGGAGTACGCCTCCGTGTAGTTCATGACCACATTGATGCCCCGCTTCACCTGGGGTGAGGTGCCGGCGTAATCGACGGCCATCGTCTCGCCGGCGATCGTCACCTGGCAGTTGATCGTCAACGGCTCATCAAAACCGTCGATGGTGACCTGGCTGCCGTAACTGCCATCAGGGATGGCGGCGATTTTGGCGCGTAACGCCTTTTCTGTTCGTTCCAGAATCAGCGCCGACAACTCCGTCAGGTCATTCAGCCCATATTCGGCAAACATCTCCAGCAGCTTGCGAGCGCCGACGATGTTGCCGGCTTGCTGAGCGTAGATGTCACCCACGACCATGTCCGGCACACGCACGTTGGCCCGGATGATGTCGAACAAGTCTTCGTTCGGCTCGCCCGCCTTGAATAGCTTCATCAGGGGGATAGCCAGCCCTTCCTCGAACAGTTCCGTCGCGTCCGCACCCATCGTCAGGCCGCCGATGTCGGTGGCGTGGCAGGTGCTGGCGAACCAGGCGACCCCCCTGCCCTCGTGAAAAACGGGGCTGACGATGGTCAGGTCGAACAGATGGCCGGAGGCGGCCCAGGGATCGTTGGTGATGAGAGTGTCGCCCGGCTCCAGGGTGTCGATGGGAAAGCGAGGGACGACGTAGTCACGCACGCAGTTGGCCATCGTGTTGATGTGGCCGGGGGTGCCGGTGACCGCCTGGGCCAGCATGTAGCCGTCCGCGTCAAAAACACCGGCCGACAGGTCGCCGGCCTCACGCACCACGGTGGTGAAGGAGGCATGGATCAGCGCCGCCGCCTGTTCGTTGACGATGGAGATGAGCCGGTTCCAGAGAACTTCCAACAGGATGGGATCGATCATGCGTCACGCTCCAGGATGAGGCAGCCGGTCGGGTCGACGCGCAGGGACCAGCCGGGCAGGACAATGGTGGTGGATTCCGCTTCTTCGACGATGGCCGGGCCGGCGGTTTGGAAACCGGCCGGTAGCTCCGCCCGTTGATACACCGGCGTTAGCACTGGGCCCTGTTCCGGGCTGAAAAGGGCGGGACGCGGCGGACCGGCCGGTTCCCCAGCCGCCTCAGCGACCAGGTTCAGGTCGGCCAGCGCCAGCTTCGGTCCGGCGACGACCACCCGCCAGTTGACCGCCTGAATGGGCACATCATCGCACAGCCGGCCGTAGAAACGCTGATACTCCGCTTCAAAGCCGGCCTGGATGGCCGCCAGCGTGGTTGCGTTCACTTGGCCAGCCGGGATCGGCACCCGGATTTCATACCCCTGACCGACATAGCGCATGTCGACGGTGCGCGTCAGCTGGAGTTGTTCGGCCGGTACGCCGGCGGCCTGGACGATGGCCCGCCCTTCCGATTCCAGTTCGGCCAAAATGTCGTTGATAGCGGCCTGATCAAGCCGGTCCAGCCGGGCCAGGTAGCTGCGGGTGAAATCAAAAGCGATGGGCGCCAGCAGAAAGCCGAAGGCGGAACCGACGCCGGCCAGGGGCGGCACAACAACCGTCGTTAGCCCCAGGCGCTGGGCGACGCCGCAGGCATGGACCGGCCCGGCGCCGCCGGTGGCGACCATGGCGTAACGGCGCATGTCCAGCCCGCGCTCAGCGGCATGGACCCGGGCGGCGGCCGCCATATTCTCGTTAACCAGCTGGTGGATGCCCCAGGCGACCCGCTCGACCGGCATCGTCAATGCTTCGGCCAGCGGGGCGAACGCCGACCGGGCAGCGGCGCCATCGAGCGTCATGCTGCCACCGGCAAAATCGGCCGGGTTGAGGTAGCCGAGCAGGAGGTCGGCGTCGGTGACGGTTGGCTCCGTGCCGCCCTGGCCGTAGGAGGCGGGACCGGGGACGGAGCTGGCGCTCTCGGGGCCGACAGCGGGCAGCCCCAGATTGTTGAGCCGGGCAATGCTGCCGCCACCCGCGCCAATTTCGATCATGTGGATCATCGGCACCAGCAGGGGCAGGCCGCTGCCCCGCTTGAAGCGATGGACGTGGGCCACCTCGGACTCGGTGGTGATGGCAAACTCGCCGTTCTCGGTCAGGACCGCTTTGGCGGTGGTGCCGCCCATGTCGAAGGCAAAGATCTCAGCGTGGCCGGTGCGTTGGCCCCAGTAAGCGCCGGCCAGAGCGCCGCCGGAGGGGCCGGATTCCACCAGGCGGATGGGGAAGTTGGTGGCGGTCGCCACGGTGCAGGTGCCGCCGTTGGAGAGCATGATGTTAAGCGGGGCCTCGATGCCGGCAGCCGTCAACCCCGCGGCCAGCCGGCCCATGTAGCGCTCGGCCAGCGGCTGGACGTAAGCATTGGCCACGGCGGTGGAGGTGCGCTGGTATTCGCGCATGGCCGGGGCGACCTGGTGGGAAAGGGTGACGGGTAGTTCGGGCCAGAGCTCGGTCAGGAGGTCGCGGGCGACCAGTTCGTGGGCCGGGTTGGCGTAGGCGTGGAGGAAGCAGATGGCCAGTGCCTCGATCCCTTCGGCCTGGAGTTGCGGGATGAGGGTGCGGATGGCGGTTGTGTCCAGGGGGGTGAGTTCCTGGCCGGCGGCGTTGCACCGGCCGGTCACCCCCAGCCGCAGCCGCCGCTCCACCAGCGGCGCCGGCTTGACCAGCCCCAAATCGTAAATGTCATAGCGCCCCTCGTTACCAATCTCCAGCGCATCGCGAAAACCCGCTGTCGTCAGCAGGGCGGTGTGGGCCCCTTTGCGTTCGATGAGGGTGTTCGTGACCAGCGTCGTGCCGTGGATGACACGCGCAACCCGGTCCGGCGCGACCTGGTGCCTGGCCAGCAGCTGGCGCGCCCCGGCCAGAACAGCGTCCGAGGGGTCCGGGTAGCTGGTCAGCACCTTGCCGACCAGCAGTTGGTTGGTCCCCTGGTGCAGGAGAACGAGGTCGGTAAAGGTGCCGCCGATATCGACGGCCAGGAGGTAACGGTCCATAAAATTGTCTCCGCGGTGA
>JACKBM010000041.1 GCA_020634575.1 Ardenticatenales bacterium
GCATCTTCGTGGGTCAACCAAAACTCAATCATAAAAAAAGTTCACACAGGGGCTGTGCATTTGGTATTATAGCACAGGGCATTATGTTGATTTGTGAAGAATGCCCACATTTGCCGACCGGTCGGTCACGGTCACCGTAAAGGATCTTTTATGAAAAGAACCAGACAGAATCGCCGGAATCAATACTTGGGGCTGCTGCTTGTTGCGCTGGCCTTGCTCATCGTCGCCACGCCGGTTCTGGCTCAGGGGCGTGAGCTGGTCATCACCGATGTCGACATCAGCAGTGCACCCACAATAGAGTTTACCTTGCTTGGCCGGGATTCGGCCGGGGGCGCCATTGATTTTAATGGCGTGGACCTGACCGTGCGCCATGATGGGGTGGTGGTGCCCGCCGAAGCTGTGGAGATTATCCCTGATGGCGTCTCAACAGGCACGTTGACTTTGTTTTTGCTGGACGTGCCTACTGGCGTCAGCGACAGTTTCCCTGAGATTCAGGGAGTGGTCACCGGTTTTGCCGTGCCGGAATACATGCTTGAGCCGGTGGACTATGTTGGTGTCTTCCAGGTAGGTTCGGCCGCTTCGTCCACGTTGTTGGGGCCGGAGAATTTCAACAATAGCGTGATTAACCTGTTTGCCAATCCGCTGACGGCGGAAACCGGCCGGACCGCCCTCTACGACAGCATCGGCAATCTGCTCAACGCCCTCGGCTCCCTCAAACCGGACCCCGATATCGCCACATCGTTCGTCATCATGTCCGATGGTACGGATGCCGTGAGCTCCAGCTTTACTCCCGAGCAAATCATTACCCTGGCCAACTCGCTGGGTGTTTCGCTGCACACGGTCTGGCTGGAAAACGAAAACATTGTGGACGATGACGAGGTGGTCAGCGGCCAGAGCTTCCTGCAAAATATCGCCACCCAGACGGGTGGTGTTGGCACGGATCTGGGCGACAGCGCCCTCATTACCGCCATGTACAACCAGATCGCCAGCCGTCGCAGCCAGACGCTGGTGCGCTATTCCGTTGACGCAGTGGCCGGCGGCGATCACACGGTGGAAGTCAGCATGGCGCTGGATCCCAATGCCCGGGCCACGGCCACCTTCCAGATTCCGCCCGAGGCGCCAACCGTTGTCCTCAATATCCCCCCGGAAAGCCGGACTTTGCAGCTGGCGGACATTAATACGCCGGTCACCCTTTCCCTGTCTACCAGCGTAAGCTGGGTCGATGGCGTTGACCGCGAACTGACCCGGGCCGAGTTGATCGTCAACGGTCTACAGGTGCAGACGATCGATCCCACAACGGTGGCTAACTTCCAGGCGACCATCAATAATTTTGTCTATGGCGACAACTCCGTTCGCATCTCGGTAACCGATAGCGCCGGCAACGTGGCTACGAGCGGCGAAGTCATCCTGACCATCAACCAGGGTGAGACCGTCATCCCGGAGACGTTGCAGGAGCCGAGCGGTTTCAGCACCTTTTTCCAGAACCTCGGTTCCTACTGGGTCTGGCTGCTGGGCTGTCTGGGCACTACGGTCATGGTCATCATCGTCTTTGCCCTGATGTGGTTCCTGCGCAATTCCTCGATTTTCCGCGCCCTGGGCCTCAGCAGCATCCTGAGCCGAATACCCTTCCTGCGCCCGTACATGTCGACGGTACGCCAGCTGGATCGGTACGGCCGCCAGGCCAAGCGGGCCAAGGATGCCTTCAGTCGTTATGATGAAGGCGCGCGCGGCTCCTCAGATCAGCCCGGCGGCCGCGGCGGCGCCCGGATGAATGCCTTCCTCGAAGTTGTGGAAAGTCAGACGAGTAAGCCGAGCCGCATTGACCTGAACGATGTAGAGAATCGGCTGGGCCGCTCGCCCAAACAAGCCAATGTCTCCTTCGACGATGACATCACCATGTCGCGCATTCACGCCACCATCGTCCAGGAAGGTAGCGACTACCGTATCTTTGATGAAGGCAGCACCAGTGGCACCTTCGTCAACGAGCAGCGGGTGCCCGATTACGGCATCCAGCTGATTGATCGGGACGAGATCCGCATGGGAGCGGTTATCCTCCGTTTCCGCCAACCGTGATCCGCAAAGAAGAACAGCTGCTGAGCCAGGTCCGGGCACATTGCCCTGACCTGGCCTGGCGGCACAGCCAGTTAAACCAGGAAGGTCAATACAACGACATCCTTATTCTGGACCAGGCGTGGGTGTTTCGTTTTGCCCGCAATGCGCCGGCAGCCGCGACGTTGCGCCATGAGCAGCAACTGCTGACCCAAATAGGGACCCGTTTACCGCTGCCCATTCCCCAACCCAGCCATGCTTATCTGTCGCCTGCGGCCGGTGAACAACCCTTTGTCGGCTACCCGTATATTTCGGGCGAGCCACTCTGGCTGGAGCGGTTTGCTGCCATTCAGAATGAGACCATTTATGCGCGGCTGGCGGCGGATTTGGCCGGTTTTCTGCAGGCGCTCCACGCCATCCCACCGGCCGATCTCGGCCTCTCGACCAACACCGTTGCCGAAGCGGAGCCAGAATGGCGTGATCTCTACCAGCGCATTGAGCAGAAGCTTTTTGAGTACATGAATCCACGAGCACAGGCGGCAGTGGCGGCCCATTTTGGCGACTACTTCCAGAACCCGGCCCGCTACGCGTTTACCCCGGCCGTTCGCCATGGCGATTTTGGCAGCGGGAACATACTTTTTGATCCAAAGACCGGTACAATCAGTGGCATCCTGGATTTTGCCTTCACTGGTGTCGGCGATCCGGCCGTGGATTTTGCCGGTTTACAGCGGTTTGGCCCTGAGTTTTACCGGCAATGCGCCAGCCATTATCCGGCCATGCTTACTGCCGAGGTCCGTATTGACTTCTACGGCGGTACCTTCGCCCTCCAGGAAGCGCTTTTCGGCCTGGAACATGATGACCCGGCGGCGTTTGCGGCCGGCATTGAAACCTTTAGGTAGGAGAACCCCATGCCTCTTCATCCCCTCGCCGGGCAGCCGGCGCCGCCGGAGTTGTTGACAAACATTCCCCGCCTGATTGCCGCTTATTACACCGAAAAACCTGATGCTGCCAACCCCGACGAAAAGGTTGCCTTTGGCACTTCAGGGCATCGCGGCAGTTCGGCCAGCCGCAATTTCAACGAGGGCCACATCCTGGCCATCAGCCAGGCGATTGCCGAGTACAGGCAGGGTGAGGGGATTAACGGGCCGCTCTACCTGGGCATGGACACCCATGCGCTGAGTGAGCCGGCCTTTATTTCGGCGCTCGAAGTTCTGGCTGGGAATGGGGTGGAAGTGATGGTACAGGCGGGCCGGGGCTACACGCCCACGCCGGTGATTTCCCACGCCATCCTGACCTACAATCGGGACCATGCCGGTGTGCAGGCGGATGGCATCGTTATCACGCCATCACACAACCCGCCGGGGGATGGGGGCTTCAAGTACAACCCGCCGAGCGGGGGACCGGCCGGTACCGCCACCACCAAACAGATCGAAAACCGGGCCAATGAGCTGCTGGCGGCTGGCCTCAAAGGGGTTAAGCGTTTGCCCTTCGCTCGCGCCTGGCAGGCGGCCACGACCCACGAATACGATTACGTCACGCCGTACGTGACCGACCTGGCCAATGTGGTCGACATGAAGGCGATAGCCGGCGCTGGCCTGCGTATCGGCGTGGACCCGATGGGCGGCTCTGGTATCGCCTATTGGGAACCGATTGCTGATCGTTATGGGCTGAACCTCGACATCGTCAATCGGCGGGTTGACCCCGCGTTTGCCTTTATGACGGTGGATGGCGATGGCGTCATTCGCATGGATTGCTCTTCGCCCTACGCCATGGCCAGCCTCATCGGGCTGAAGGAGCAGTACGACATCGCCTTTGGCAACGATCCCGATTACGACCGGCACGGTATTGTGACACGAGGGTATGGCTTGCTAAATCCCAATCATTACCTCGCGGTGGCCATCAACTACCTGTTCCAGCACCGGCCGGAATGGCCCGCCTCAACCGCCATCGGCAAGACGCTGGTCTCCAGCTCCATGATTGACCGGGTTGCGAATGCTCTGGGCCGGACGCTGGCCGAGGTGCCGGTTGGCTTCAAATGGTTTGTCGATGGCCTGCTGGATGGCAGTTACGGCTTTGGTGGCGAAGAGAGCGCCGGGGCGTCCTTCCTGCGTTTCGACGGCAGCGTCTGGACAACGGACAAAGACGGCATCATCATGGATCTGCTGGCGGCTGAGATCACGGCGGTGACCGGCAAGGACCCGGGCGACCATTACGCGGCGCTGGCGGCGCAGTTTGGGGCGCCGGACTATGCGCGGAGTTCGGCACCGGCCGGTCGCGAGCAAAAAGCGGTCCTGTCGAACCTGAGCCCGGAGATGGTGACGGCGACGACGCTCGCCGGCGACCCGATCACCGCCCGCCTGACCCATGCGCCTGGCAACGGCGCCGCTATCGGCGGGCTCAAGGTTACCAGCGACTTCGGCTGGTTCGCCGCCCGCCCCTCTGGCACGGAGGATATTTACAAAATTTATGCCGAAAGCTTCAAAGGACCGGACCACCTCAAGCAGATCCAGGCCGAAGCCCAGGCCATCGTCACCGCCGCCCTCAAAGCGGCCGGCGTTTAGAGAAGAGGGCCACGGATTAACACAGATTTAGCACGGATTTTTCTTTTTTGGAGCTTCCCACAAAAATCGAAACCCAAAATCCGTGTTAATCCGTGGCAAAAAATTCCCACGGAGTTGAGATGTTTGATTATCTGGTTGTTGGGTTGGGGTTGATTGGGTCGGCCTCGTTGCGCTATCTGAGCGAGTTGAGCGGGAATGTGGCCGGGATTGGCCCGGCGGAGCCGGCTGATGAGGCGACGCACGAAGGTATTTATGGCGCCTGGTTTGACAACGGCCGGCTGGCCCGGCAGTTGACGACCGACCCGGTCTGGGCCGAGCTGGCCCAGCGGGCGCTGACCGAGTTCCCCCATCTGGAAGCGAAGAGCGATGTGCCGTTTTACACTGGTAGCGGCCACATTTTTGTGAGTGACAAGCCGCTGGGGGACGCGCACTGGCAGGCAATTGACGAGGTGGCCGAAAAGTACGAGGTCAACTATCGCCGCCTGGACCATGAGGCGCGGCGGCGGGAGTTCCCGCTGTTACACGTGCCGGCGACGGCGGAAGCGAGCTGGGAGGCGGCACCGGCCGGTTTCCTCAACCCCCGCCGCCTCGTGCAGGCCGAGCAGACTGCCGCCGCCCAGAACGGCGCCACCATCCTGAACGACATCGTCACCCATGTGCGCGACTGTGGCGACCATTACGAGCTGACCACGCGTGACGGCGAGGCCGTAAAGGCTCGCCGCGTCCTCCTGGCGACCGGCGCCTACAGCACCAGCTTCGACCTGACGCCACGCCAGCCCGCGTTGCGCTACAAGGGCGAACTCATCGTCCGCGCCGAGGTCAGCGAGGCTGAGGCGGCCCGCTACGGCGACATGCCGACCGTGATCTACCTCATCGACGACCCTGAAGTGGCGGACATTTACCTGGTCCGGCCGATCCAATACCCGGATGGCCGCTACTACCTCAAGATGGGCTGCAACACCATCGTCGACGAGCATGTGGATGGGCTGGACGGGATCAATGGCTGGTACCGCGCGGGCGACAGCGACCGCTTCCTGCCCGTTTTCCAGCGGTTGGTCGGCCGGCTTTTCCCGGAGATGGAAGTGCTTGCCTGGCTGACGGGCCGCTGCGTCATCACCTACACCACCCACGGCCTGCCCTATGTTGACACGCTGGTGCCCGGCCGCCTCTACACCGCCCTGGGCGGCAATGGCAGCTCAGCCAAGGCGGCTGACCCGCTGGGCAACCTGGCCGCCAACCTCGTGGTCAATGATGGTTGGACCGACGAGATGGCTGCGGAACCGTTCAGGTTGGTCTATGAGGATGAAATTGAGCGGTGGCCGCGCCAGCACCTGATGCGCGAACATTGAGCGTGCCATTAAGAAACAAGGCGGAAATGAACAGATTCGTAGGGGCTAGGCAACCGGGTCAAGCGCCTGCCATGAAGAAATGTGCTGGCCACCGGTTGCCTCGCCCGCAAGGTGCGGCAGCGGGCAATGTGGTCCTCCGTGTAACGATACCCGGTAAGCAACGATTATCAGCAGCTCATAAGGCTGCTGGAGCAGGAAAAATATGAGTAAGCAACGGATCACCTTTCTTCACCCCGGCAACATGGGTATCTCCCTGGCGGCGACCGCCCAGAACAGCGGCCACGAGGCCTGCTGGGTGGCTGCGGGCCGCCGTGGCCAGACCCGCACGCGCGCTGAGGAACACGGGCTAACGGAGCTGGCCACGCTGGCCGAGGCCGCCGCCTGTGACGCCATCGTCTCCATCTGCCCGCCGGCAGCGGCGCTGGATGTGGCGGCGGCAGTGGCGGCGACCGGCTTTCAGGGGCTGTATCTGGACGCCAATGCAATTGCGCCGGCCACGGCCAGGGCAATCGCTGAATTGGTTACGGGTCACGGCATGAGCTATGTCGACGGCGGCGTTATCGGCGGTCCCGCCTGGGAGCCAAATCGGACCTGGCTTTATCTCTCGGGGCCGCGGGCAGATGAGGCAGCCGAGTTATTTGTGGCAGGGCCCCTCGAGACGCAGGTGTTGGGGGAGGGCGTCGATCAGGCGTCAGCCATCAAGGTTTGCTACGCGGCCTACACCAAAGGGACGACGGCGCTGCTGGCGGCCATCCTGGGTGCGGCCGAAGCGCTGGACGTGCGCGAGCCGCTCATGGCCCAATGGGACCGCAACTGGCCCGGCTTTGATACAAAGACCGAGAACCAGGTCCGCCAGGTCACGGCCAAAGCATGGCGTTTTGCCGGCGAGATGGAAGAAATCGCCGCCACTTTTGTTGAGGTCGGGCTACCTTCGGGCTTCCACCAGGCCGCCCACGACATCTACCAGCGGCTCGCCGGCTTCAAAGACGCGCCCGAAGTGCCGGGGCTGGATGAGGTGCTAGCCAGCCTGGGCGGGCGCAACCCCGAACGCAATTAAATACCGGTTCTTTTGAAAGGTTGCTGCCAGGACAGAGTGGGCGCAACCCGACATGCCTGCCCCGAGGCGGCCGAGGGGGTAGGCATTCTCCTGTAGGGTTGCCGCCCGCCCGGTGCGCGCGTGAGCGCGCCGCCAGCAGCGTTTACCGCGCAAGCGTTCTTAACTAATGAATCGGCCCGTTCCTGTTAGTTTCCGTAGGAGGCCTAAGTCCTTCCGGGCGCGCTGACGCGCGCGCGCGTCGTCGGGGCGGCAACCTACAGGAGAATTCCTCACCTGTCAGGTTGCGCCCCGACTGAAGATTTGCGCAGACGATTGACAGATGGGCCAGATCGATTTATTTTGCCGGAATGATTTGGCGTAGTGTGGGTGAAATGCGAAGGTGGTGATGTTGGCTGGCATGTGGCGTGATCGATTCCGTTCTCGGTATGGCGAGATCGGTCTGACAATTGCCTCTTTGCTGATAGGCGCTGATCTGGGGCGTTTGGGCTTCAGGCGTCTTGTTGGATCAACTTGAATATTCCCGAAGCTTACCGTTCAATGAAGCTGTGCCGCACAGCTTTTTTCAGGCGAAAGCAGCGTTACTGGTTGAATATGCACCCCATTTCATGCTGATTGGGGCCGTAGGGCTGGCCTTGTTTGTGCGCGCCCTTCGCAGTGTGACGGATTCGTCGACTGTCCTGGGTACGTTTGACCGCTGGGATTACCTGCTGCTGGCCTGGCCCCTGCTATACTTCAGCGCTTTTGTATTGACGATCACAGTTCTGATGCCGTTCTGGCTATTACCGATCCTGGTGCCAGGTTTTCTGTTGTTGCGTGGACTATTAACAGGTCAGGAGAAGCTGGGCGTGTTTGCCCTGGGGATGTGCCTGGGGATGGGGATGCTGCTTTTTAATGTCGAGTTTTACCCCGATTTTCAGGCCCTGGTCTTCTGACCTGGGCCCGTTGCCGCGATAGCTTCGCTAGATCCCCTGGAGAGGGTGGGCGCAACCCGACATGCTTGCCCCGAGGCGGCCGAGGGGTAGGAATTCTCCTGTAGGGTTGCCGCCCGCCCGGTGCGCGCGTGAGCGCGCCGCCAGCAGCGTTTATCAAGCTGGCCAATGCGTGGTGGCCCTTCGCTGCGCTCAGGACAGGCTGCTAAACGCCGTGCTGATGTGCCCGGAACGGGCACTCGCGCAAAATGTGTCTTATGATGCGATGGTCATCCTTGCCGTAGTGCCCGTTCCGGGCACTTTTTGTTTCCCCATCAGCACGCCGTTTCCAACGGCGCCACACTTGACGTGTTGCGCAATGTCCAGCTGAATTGGCCTGGTCACGAGGGTTGAGAAATGAACTGGACTGGTTTATACTATCGGTATTACCTTTCGTAATACCGCTGGTGATTTATGGCTACAACAAAAACCGCAATTTCCCTCCCCGATGGGCTATTCCAGGAACTGGAACGCCTGGCCAAAGAACTCCATCTTTCACGAAGCCGGCTCCTGGCGCTGGCATTTGAGGAGTTCGTTGAGCGACGTCAGAATCAGAAGATCCTGCGCGAGCTCAACGCCGCTTACGATGACGAACAGGTAGAAGAGCTTGACCTGACACGTCGCCACATGATTCGCTATCAGATTAATCAGGATGAGACGTGGTGATTCGACAAGGGGACATCTATTGGCTGGATCTCGGTGATCCGGTGGGTTCCGCTCCGGGATATCGCCATCCTCATCTTGTGGTGCAGAATGATCTGTTCAATGCCAGCCGTATCAGTACGGCGGTGGTCTGTGCCCTTACCTCAAATCTTAAGCGTGGCTCGGCGCCGGGCAATGTTGTGTTGCGGCAGGGAGAAGCGAATCTGCCTAAAGCGAGTGTGGTCAATATCTCTCAGGTTTATACCGTGGACAAAGAATTGCTGTCCGAAAAGATCGGTACACTCTCGGGGCGGCGTATGCTGGAAGTTTTGGCTGGTTTGCAACTGCTTCTGGAACCACGTGAGCCTTGATGGTGTTGCTGGCTATGTCAGGGTGGGCGCAACCCGACTTGCTTGCCCCGAGGTGGCCGAGGGGGTAAGTTCTCCTGTAGGGTTGCTGCCAACCCTGTGCGCGCGTAAGCGCGCCGTCAACTACGTTTACTTCGCAAGTATTTTAAACCAATTAATCGGCCCGTTGCCGTTGATTTCCGTAGAAGGCCTAAGCCGCTCCGGGCGCGCTGGCGCGCGCGTCGTCGGGGCGGCAACCCTACAGGAGAATGCCGACCTGTCGGGTTGCGCCCCGACTAGTCTTTTCCCCCGTATTTCCGCTGCCACTCGTACAACTTGTTGATCGCCTCCAGCGGCGTCATCGTGGTGACGTCGAGGGCGGTGAGTTCGTCGAGGAGGGGGCTGGCGGCGGGGAAGAGGGCCATTTGCTGGGCCGGTTTGAGGGGGCTGGGTTCGACGGCGTTGGTCGGGGCGTGGGCCTCCAGCTCGGCCAGCAGCTCGTTGGCGCGGAGGATGACGTCGCGGGGCAGGCCGGCCAGCTGGGCGACGTGGATGCCGTAACTCTGGTCGGCGCCACCTTCGACGATCTGGTGCAGGAAGACAACGTTGTCCCCTTCCTCAGCCACGGCCACGTTGTAATTCTTGACCAGCGGCAGCAGGTCGGCCAGCGAGGTCAGCTCGTGGTAATGGGTGGCAAAGAGGGTGCGCGGCTTGAGGCGGGGGTGGTTGTGCAGGTATTCGACGATGGCCCAGGCGATGGAGAGGCCGTCGTAGGTGCTGGTGCCCCGGCCGATTTCGTCCAGAATGAGCAGGGACCGGCCGGTTGCATGATGCAAAATCTCCGCTGTCTCCACCATCTCCACCATAAACGTGGAGCGGCCGGCGTGCAGCTCGTCATGGGCGCCAATGCGGGTAAAAATCCGGTCGACGATGCCAATTTCCGCAGTTTCAGCCGGTACGTAGCTGCCGATCTGGGCCATCAATGCGATCAGGGCCAGCTGGCGTAAGTAGGTGCTCTTGCCGGACATGTTGGGGCCGGTGATGATGTGGATCGGGTTGTCGGCCAGCATCGCCGTGCTGTTGGGCACAAAGCGGGCCAGCTGCAGGTTGCGCTCGACGACCGGGTGGCGCCCCTGGTTGATGCGCAGGTGGCTGTCTTCGCTGAGGACCGGCCGGATATAGCCATTGTTGGCGGCTACCTCGGCCAGGGCGGCGGCGACGTCCAGCTGGGCCAGGGTTCGGGCTGTGGCCAGCAGCCGGCTCGCGTGCCGGCATAGCTCCTGGCACAGCTCGGTAAACAGCCGCCGCTCGATCTCCAGGATCCGCTCCTCGGCGTTGAGAATCAAGGTCTCGTATTCTTTGAGATCAGGCGTGATGTAGCGCTCGGCATTGGTCAGGGTCTGTTTGCGAATGTAATCATCGGGCACATGATGGCTGTTGGCCCGGGAAACCTCGAGGTAGTAGCCAAAAACCTTGTTAAAGCCGACCTTGAGCGAGCCGATGCCGGTCCGCTCGCGCTCCCGCGGCTCCAGCTCGGCGACCCAGTCGCGCGCATGGGCTGAGGCCGCCATCACCCCATCCAACTCTGCCGAAAAACCGGGCTTGATGACGCCAATGTTGTTGAAATTGGTCGGCGCCTCCTCGCTGATACCTGAAGCAATCAGACCACCGGCCTCGCTGCAAGGGTCAAGCGCGGCCAATAGCGGGTCCAGGGCCGTGCCGGTCGCCGTCGCCAGCAGTTCAGCCAGGGCCGGTACCTGGGCCAGGACCAGCCCGATTTGCTCCAGGTCACGCGGGATTGCCCGGCCGCTGAGGACCCGGTTGGTCAGACGTTCCAGGTCTGGCAGCCCCTTGAGGGTGGCCCGCAGGTCGGCCCGAAAGAGGGCGTCGTTATGAAACGCCTCGACCTGGTCCAGCCGGTCATTAAGCCGGTTCAGGTCCAGCAAGGGACGGGTGACCTGCTCACGAAGCAGGCGAGCACCCATCGGCGTGATAGTGGCATTGAGGACACCGAGCAGGGAGTTGGCCCGGGCGCCGGTCAGCGACTCGGTGAGCTCCAGGTTGCGTCGCGTGGCACTGTCAAGCGCCATATAGCCATCAACCTGGTAAGTGGCCAGCCGTTGGATCTGAGCAACGCCGCCGCGCTGCGTTTCGCGTAGATAGTAGAGGACGGCGCCAGCGGCCCGGGTGGCCAGCGGTTTGTGTTCGCAGCCGAAGCTGTCCAGGCTTTGCACCCCAAAATGGTTGAGCAATGTTTGCCGGGCGTTGCCCAGCTCGAAGCGCCAGGCGGGCAGGCGGCTGAGTGCCTTGATCTGCTCCAGACCGGTCAGGTCGGCCAGGTTGTCGGGCAGGAGCAGTTCGGCCGGGGCCAGCCGGGCCAGTTCCTCAGCAATGGCGCGCCGGGAGGCAAGCTGGGTGGTGGCAAAGTCGCCGGTCGTAATGTCGGCGTAGGCCAGGCCGGCCTGGTCGCCATCGACGACAATCGCGGCCAGGTAGTTGTGCTGGCCGGCGTCGAGCATGCCTGGTTCGATGACGGTGCCCGCCGTAAAGACGCGCACCACTTCTCTGGGCATTAACCCATTGACGGGGGTGCTGCCGATCTGTTCGCAGAGCGCAACCTTGAACCCCTGGGTGATGAGGCGGGCGATGTAATTTTCGGCGGCGTGATGGGGGACGCCGGCCATGGGGACGCGGGTGTTTTTGCCGATCGGCCGGCTGGTCAGGACCAGGTCCAGCGCTTTGGCCGCCGTATGGGCGTCGTCGTCAAACGTCTCGTAAAAATCGCCCAGCCGGAAAAACAGGATCGCATCCGGGTGCTGGGCCTTGATATCCAGGTATTGCTGGCGGGAAGGGGTGACTTTGGGCATAAAATCGCAAACGATGGCCGGTGAGACTTACGAATTGTTCTGCCAGCTCTCCAACACCTTGCGGTGCCGGCCTTCCAGCTTGGTGAGCTGACGCTTGTTTTTCATGAAGGCGTTGGCTTCGTCGAAGCTCATCTGCTGGTGGGCCATCAGGTAGCCGGCGACGAGGGTAGCCGAGCGGCCGCGCCCTTTGGCGCAGTGGACCAGCACGTTGCGCCCGTCCCGGATCTGTTCATCGATCCAGGCGACACCTTCAGCGACGACATCTGGGGAAGGTACGGTGATGTCCAGGACTTTCAGCTGGATATGGTTGATGTCGTGCTGGCGATAGAGGTCCAGATCGTCTTCACGTTCAGCGCGGATATTGACGACGGCATTGATGTTATTGTCGAGCAGAAAGCGATAATCGCGCTTATAAGTGGGGGCGCCACCCAGCCAGAGCTGATCGGTAATCTGGGTAAACCAATCATGCCCGCCTATCCGTTCATAGGTAAAACGAATGACCGGGTACAGTTTATCGAACAGGGCATGGAACACATTCATGAAGGGTAAGGATAGCGGAAATCAGGCCGCCGGGCCACTCCCTCTCGGCTGCGCTCGGGCAGGCTCATAGGCCTTTACAGGGCAGTCTGCCTCCCCAGGGCCGCGGCGATCCGGCCGGTCGCCGCAAACAGTTCCGGCACCGCCTGTAACGGCAAACTCTGATCGCCGTCGGATAGGGCGCTGGCCGGGTCCGGGTGGATTTCGACAAGTAGCCCGTCAGCTCCGGCGGCCAGGGCGGCGCGGGCGGCGGGGATCACCAGGTCGGACCGGCCGGTCCCATGGCTCGGGTCGCCGATGATCGGGAAGGGGGTCTGGCTTTTGATGTAGGCGATGGCGTTGGTGTCCAGCACGTTGCGGCTGAAGCTGTCAAAGCTGCGGATGCCTCGCTCACAGAGGATGATCTGCTCGTTGCCGCGGCTGATGATGTGCTCCGCTGCCTGCAGCCATTCGTGCACAGTCGACATGAAACCCCGCTTAAGCAAGATCGGCTTGCCGGTGTCCGCCGCGGCCCAGAGCAGCGGGTAATGCTGCATGTTGCGGCTGCCGATCTGGATGATGTCGGCCTGCGCGGCGACCAGGTCGACCTGCTCTACGCCGAGCGCTTCGGTAATGACCAGCAGGCCAAACTCGTCGGCAACGGCGCGCAAAATGTCGAGGCCGGCCTCGCCCAGCCCCTGGAAAGCGTAGGGGGATGTACGCGGTTTGAAGGCGCCGCCGCGCAGGATCTGGCCGCCGTGGGCGGCAACGGCGGCAGCCACGGCGCGCGTCTGTTCATAACTTTCCACCGAGCAGGGGCCGGCCATCATGACGATGGCTGGGCCGCCGATGGTGACCTGCTCGTTAAGATGGACGGGGCGGGTTTGCTGGTCGACAAAAGTTGGGCTAACGATGGGTGCCATGATCTTACTCACAGAATTCGACTGGTCAGTCGATTAATATCGTTCAAAATTTATTGAAAGTTAGCTGATTATAACATTTTCCGGCCGGAGTTGGGAAGCGTAGCCCTATTTTCTCACTTAATTCACCCATTCGCTTTTACTTTATGGTAAGATAACGGGCAGCGTAAGAACATTACGTCAACATAAAAACTGGCGGGGTACCTGAGAGGACCGGCCGGTAGCTGACGAGAGCCATGGCTAGGCGACGAAGTAAACGCAGACCAAAACGAGCAAAAGGGGAACGGCAGGGGACGCTGCGCTTTTTTATCGCGGCCTTTGTTCTGTTTGCCATTGGTTCGCTCCTGCGTAGCAGTACCGGTGAAGGCTACGGCCTGGGTGGCGGCTATATCTGGCTGCTGGTTTATCTGACCGGTTTTTTCTGCACGATCCTCATCCTGGCGCGTATGGTCCTCCCCCAAAGTGTGGCTAACAGCTGGAATGAAGGTATCCGCCTGCTCATTGGCTCCACCTTCTTCTACAGTATGGCTGAGCCATTAAAGCGGGTGATGGGGGCGATGCTGGGCTTTCGCGGGGCCCGTAAGGCGCCGCCCGGTGTGGACCAGACCTTTGGCAAGCTGGGTGTTGGCTTTGTTGATAGCCATCATTCCCTGGCCCTCTCCCGTGGCAGCAAGTTCCTGCGGGCAGCCGGCCCCGGCTACGTACGCTTGCAGGATGGCGAGCAGATATTGCAGGTCCTGGATCTGCGCCGCCACAGCCGCCAGGTACCCGTTAAGGTGATGACCCGCGACGGCATCCAGCTTTCGGCCACTATCACCGTTCTCTTTCAGGCCCGTGAGGGCAGTGACCCCGGTCCCGACGAAGCCAACCGGCTTTACCATGTCGACAAGCGTACCGTCTTCAGCCTGAGCTATGCCGGCAGCCGCTCGGAGAACACGGATGTCGTGCTCTGGACGGAGCGCATCCTGCCCATTGCCAAAAACAACTTCGTGGGCCATCTCTCGGCCATGACGCTCGACGAGCTGTACCCTATGGATATCCAGGGGCCGCCGCCGATTGAGCGTATCGAGGAGGTGATGCAGGCCGCTCTGGAGAATCAACTGCGCACCGTCTTTGATTATGATGAGAACCAGGAGCCGCCCATTCGCATCCTGGATGTGATTGTGAGTGAGTTGAAGGCGCGCGAAGATGTCATTCAACAGCGTATCCGCAACTGGCAGGCCAATTGGCAACGCTACATTGCCGAAGAGCAGGCGGAAGGCGACGCTGAGGCGTATGAACGACTCAAGATCGCCCGGGCGCGCGCCCAGCGGGATCTGCTGGAAAGCATTGTTGACAATATCACGATGATGAAGCAGTCGGAACAGGAGCTGTCCGATGTGGTGTTGATCCGGATGTTGGAGGCGATGGAAGAGGCGATGGCCAATGATGCCGTCCTGGCTTCACTGCCGCACAATATCCTGGGCACCCTGGAGCATATCAGCAGCTGGCTGGAAGAGCCGGAGCGGCGACGTCTGCCCTTGAGCGAAGGGGATGAGCTGGAACCATGAGACGCTGGCTTGATTCACTCGGGCGGGATTGGCAGCCGCTATTTGTAAATCTCCTCCTGGGGCTTCTATTTTTGTTGTATTGGCTTGGTGTTTACCTGATGGAAAACATTCAGCCTTCCCGGGAAGCGCCGTTATTCTGGCAGCTCTTTGCTTCTGTCCTGTTTTTCCTGGGGCCGCTGACCGACATCGTGACCTCGTTGCAGGATTACATGAGCTGGCGGGTATTGCGTCACTTCATACCGCTGGCGGTGGGCATTTACCTCGCCTACATGACGGCCGGTGAATTGGTGCAGCAGCTCTACGATTTCCCCTCGTCAGCGGCAGCTCAGCGTTTTCTGACTTTGCCGGAGCGGATCGCGGCGCAGCCGCGGGGGCGGGGTGGGCGATCATCCGGCCGGATCCCCGACCAGGTGTGGGCCCTGATGACCAATGCGATTATGGGCATCCTTTTCGTGGGCATCGGTGCACTTTTCCTCCTCACGTTCAGCATTGCTTTCACCGGCTCCCGCCTTGGCGATCTGGCCGACAATATCCTGCGCGGGCGCTCTATCTTTGCCTGGATCACCGGCTGGCTCATTGTGACCGTTGGTCTGACGCTGATGCAGGAGTTGAGCCGGCCCAAGCCGCGTCCGCCAGTTACCGTGCGGCGGGAGCACATCCCTGAAGATCGCGCTCAATACCCGGTTCTGCGGGTTGGCGGCGGCAGTGTAAGCGTTCAGCCCGGTGATGTCGTCATCTCCGAGAAAAATGGCCGCTTTTTCCGGGCCTTTAGTGCCGGCACTCACCGGCTGGAGAAATTTGAGGGCATTCGCTCCGCCCTGGACCTGCGCCAGCAGGAGCGGACCTTGCATAGCTCCCCCTTCGTGACCAAGGATGGCATCGAAATCCGGCTTGATCTGAGCGTGACTTTCCGTCTGCTGCTGGTTGACCAGGACGCGGATGAACACCAGGCGCCCCGGCCGGAAGAGCCCTTCCCCTTTGGCCCCACCGCTGCCCGCCGCGCCGCCTACACCGAGACAGTCCGCAATGATGGCGGCATTGACAATTGGGAAGACCGGGTCATCGAAGAGGTTGTGCGCCAGATCCGCCGTTTTGTAGCTGAGAATCGGCTCGACGAGTTGATTTACCCGGAGCGTACTTACCCGGAGCGCACCGAGCATCATACCCATGACGCCCTGTTGCAGGCAGCCCAGCGCGCCCGCCTGCCGTTGCGCCGTCGTGGTGTGGAACTGATGGATGTTCGCCTGGGCCGCATTGAGGCGAACGAGGCCATTGCCAATCAGCTGGTTGAATATTGGCAGGCGTTCTGGCAACGCGAAGAGCAGCTCAAGCGGGCCGACAGCGAAGCGCGCGCCTACACTGCGGCCGCTGATGCCCGCATTCAAGCCGAAGCCGCCATGATTCGGGCCATCGTTGATGGGCTGGACCAGGTCCGGCACCGGCTGGATGGCAGCCGTGCCGAGAGTCGCAAGATTATGGCGCTGCGTTTGATTGAGTCCCTGGAGGAAGTGGCCCGCCGCAATCGCCCGCCCACGGCCCGCGACCCGGTAATGCAGCAATTAAGCCAGCTTCGTGGCCAGCTCGTGGCGCCGCCCGGCCGTCCCCTGATCCCGCCGCCGCTGATCACGGACCATGAACTGATGAACCCGGATGAGCTATGACGATTATTGACAGGCCTGGCCGCCAGATGGCGGAATCGTTATATGATCTGTGGCACCATCTGGCCGCGCACCAGGGTTACGGCACCCTGTATCGCTACACCTACCAGCCACAGACGCCCGGCCTGGTCAACATGATGGCCCAATATCGCCGCAGCAATCGGGCCAACCGGGTTGACGCTGAAATCGCCCTGGACGAATTTCACGCCGCCCTTTTTTATCTCTCCTGGAACCAGCCAACGGACGCCTACAACCATCTGCTGGAAGCGCAGCAATATTGGCAATACGTTCATGACCAGGCCAACCTCTGCCTGGTTGAATTTGCCCTGGGTAAGGCCCGCCATCTGGGCTTTCATTTCCATGAGGCTCAGGCCCATTATCGCCAATCCGGCCGCCGTTTTGAACGGCTCTGGACTCGCTTCCAGCGTGGCCAGCTTGAAGACCTGACCCAGGTCGAACCGTTCCTCAAGGCGTTTCGGGATGCCCTGTACACGACGATGGAGGCCTTGGAAGGAGATATTCGGGAGATGCTGCAATCCCCGGCGCTGCTCTCCTCTGAGGATGTCACCAACACCGAATGGCTGGACGATATCGAGATTGCCAGCCCGATCATCAATAATCCCGAGCTGAATCCCCGTTCCTCCTCCATGCTGGAGATCCCGGTAGCCCTGCCCCTGACGGGCCGGCCGACCTGGTACGAAGTGGTCTCCCGCTACGATAATTTCCTCTCGTTTCTGAAGTTGGGTGATCAGATTCTGGTTGACCAACTGCCTGGCCGCGAAAGCTATCTGCCGAATGAATTAGTAGTTGTCGATAGCTCGATTCAGGGTACAGTTAGAGTCCGGCTGGATAACCAACTGGGCGATGCGGCCACACTCTCCATTGCCCGCATCGTCAAGCAGGACGCGCCGGGCCGAATTCGTTATTATCAGAACGGCAAATTTACGGCGGAAACGGCTGATAATCAGGTCGTAATCGGCATCGTCGTGGGTAGCTGGCGACAGTTCCAACAGGCCTTTACACAGTAAATCAGATGGCGTTGCGCCACTGTGAATAGCGTTGTAAAGAAGTCGGGGCGCCAGGCGTTAACCGGGGAAATTCTATGTCTGATCCAATCCTGGTCATCGGGGCAAGCTTACTGGACACAAAAGGAAAACCGCTGGCTGGCCTTGAGCCGGGGGCTTCCAATCCTGGGGTGATTCAACGGACCCGTGGGGGGACGGCGCGCAATGTGGCGGAAAATCTCGGCCGATATGGCGCTGAGGTGATTTTGCTCTCCGCCCTGGGTGACGACATCTCCGGGCAATGGCTGCAGCGGGCCACCGCCGAGGCCGGCGTCGATATGAGCCGGGTGATTGTGAGCCCGGCGCACCGTACCGGCTCCTACATTGCCTTTCTGGAGACGGATGGCACGCTCTCTGTTGCTCTGAACGACACAAGCGTGATGGAGATTATCACGCCGGACTATGTGCAGAGCCATGCTGACCTGTTTGCCGAAGCGTCTATGTTGTTCATTGACGGCAGTCTGCCCGAAGCCACCATCAAGACGGCTGTAGAACTGGCCCGGGCGCATAAGTTGCCAATTTGTGCGGACCCATCTTCGGTCCGGTTGGTGCACAAGTTCCGCCCCTATATCCGCGATTTCAAGCTGATTGTTCCGAATGAAGTTGAAGCCAGCGCCATGGCTAATGGCGAGTTTGCCGGTTTTGATCCGGATGCCAGCCTGGATGTGGCACGCCGCCTGGAGCGCCAGGGCATTGAAACGGTCGTGATCACCCTCTCTGATTTCGGCTTTGTCTATGTTTCGCATGATGAAAGTGGTTATTTCCCGGCTAAATACCATACTTTTGTGGATAGCACCGGCACCGGCGACGCGATCACCGCGGCCATCATGTTTGGTATGTTGGAAGAGATCCCGATTACCGAATGTATGCGCCTGGGGGCAGCCGCAGCCAGCCTGACCCTCCAGAGCGATGAATCGGTCCGCACAGATCTCAGCCTGGACCTGCTGTACGACCACCTGACCTAAACGATGACTGTCTGGCCTGGAATTCTCCTGGGAACGCTCTACATCGTGGCCCTGCTGGGTTTGGCCGAAGGGCTGCGCAAATGGCGTGGCTATGGCTCCGATTTTACGCGCAAGATCGTCCATATTGGCGTGGGGATGATGAATTGGTGGATTGTCTATCTGTTTGACACCCCCTGGCCGTTCATCGCCCTCTGTGCTGTATTTGTCCTCATCAACTTTCTGGATTGGCGCTACGGGCTGTTTGCCGCCATGACCAGCAGTGATCGCTCGAACCTGGGGACTGTTTATTTTCCGCTGGCCTCCGCTGTGGTGGCCTATTTTTTATGGTCATTTCCGCCGCTTTTTGTGGCGGCTATGATGTCGTTGACCTGGGGTGATGGACTGGCGGCGGTGATTGGCCGGCGTTACGGCCGGCGCTTCTATCGGTCGGGGGCGGTCACCAAGTCGCTGGAAGGCTCAGCGGCCTTTTTTGTGGCCGGGTTTCTGGCGACCTGGCTGGCGCTGTGGATATTACCGGGTGAGCCAGATATCAGCCCGTTGGCGGCGTTGGCACCGGCCGGTCTGGCTGTCGCCCTGGCCACCATCCTGGAAGCCGTCACCCGCTGGGGGCTGGACAACCTGACGGTGACGGCGGCCGCGGCAGCGGTTCTCATGTTCTGGCCATTCTGATTTTTTTTCATGATGTTTGACCCCACTCGTGTTCAGGCGATTTTCTTTGACCTGGATGGCACTCTAGTTGACACAGATGATGTGGCGGTGGCCCGGTTGGCTGGTCCGCTTAGCTACCTGCTGGGCCGGCGCGCTGAACGTTTTGCCCGCTGGTTTATGATGACGATCGAGACGCCCGGCAATGCGTTTATTACCTTGCTGGATTGGCTCCATCTGGATCCCTACGCCCTACGCATCCGCCACGCCCTGCGCCGGCGTTTTGAGCGGACGCCGAAGGTGTACCAGTTGATCCCGGGTGTGGATGCGCTGCTGGCCGAGCTTAATGGTCGCTTTCCGCTGGCCCTGGTGACCTCGCGCAGCCAGCACAGCATCGATGCCTTTTTGGCCCAGTTCCCGGAGATAGCCGCGGCCATGACCACCACCTGCGGCATTCAGGACAGTGTGCGCATCAAGCCTCATCCTGAGCCGATCTTGCTGGCGGCCAGCCGGGTTGGGGTGCCGGTCGAGGCCTGTCTGATGGTGGGTGATACGCGGATGGATGTGCTGGCGGGCAAACGGGCCGGCGCCCAGATGGTGGCGGTGTTGTGCGGCTATGGCGAGCGCCGCGAACTGGCCCGAGCCGGCGCCGATCTGATCCTCGAAAACACAGCCGACCTGGGCTGGTGGCTCCGCGCCGAGGGCGCTGCGGACCCGTCGGGTACCTGACCCGTCGGGTCCGCCACCCGACGGGTCGCCAACCCCTCGCCGGGATGGAAGCTAGATGCAGTACGACGATTCAATTTACGGCAGCAATACCATCACCGAGCCGGTGCTCCTGGAGTTGCTGGCGTCGCCCGCCATGCAGCGGCTGAAGGGCGTGATGCAACATGGCATCACCGGGCTCATTGGCGTGACCACGCCGATCTCCCGTTTTGAACATTCAGTGGGCGCGATGTTGCTGGTGCGCCGGCTGGGCGCTGACCTGGCCGAGCAGATCGCGGCGCTGCTCCATGATGTCAGCCACACCGCCTTCAGCCACGTCATCGACTACGTCTTCCACGATCATGATGCCCAGAGTTTCCATGACCGGGTAAAAGGGCGTTATGTGGCCGGCACGACTATCCCCGCCATTCTGACTCGGCACGGTTTTGCCTGGGAACCCCTGTTGGATGAGGCTGCCTTTCCCCTGCTGGAGCAGCCGTCACCCGCTTTGTGTGCGGACCGGCTGGATTATTTTTTGCGCGATAGTGTGCCGTTGGGCCTGGCCAGCCAGGCGGAAGTTCAGGCTGTTCTGGACAATCTAATTGTTCGGGAAGGGCGAATTGTCTGTCAGGATCAGGCGACGGCGCGTTGGTTGGCCGAGACCTTTATGGCTGCCGACGATGCCAGTTGGTCCAATTTCCGTGAAGTGGGTTTGTACGAACTGACGGCGCAGGCGATCCGGCGTGGGCTGGCGGTGGGGGCGATGAGCGATGCCGATATCTGGGGGGAGGACCGGCCGGTCTGGCAAAAACTCCACGCCCACCCCGATCCCGGCCTCCAACAGCTTCTCCCCCAAATCACCACGGACACCCAATTTCTCTGGGACGAGGCCAACCCCACGTTTCACGTCAGCACCAAAATCCGTACCATCGACCCGGATATCTGGCTTGATGGTGCTCTGCGCCGGCTCAGCGAACTCGATCCGGCTTACGCCGCTCGCCGGGAGCGCTATGTCACTGCCAAGAACGGCGTCTGGCCCATGCGGGTTGTACCGGCCGGTGCCCCAATTGGCTAGCAAACTGCTGTTGACAACGCCCGTTTGCTTTCTCCGCACCCCCCAAATCCGCCAAATTGGTCTAAATAACCTGAAATTCTGACGCTAAATCTGACGAAACCAGCCCAAAAAGGCTCTTCAACTATGCCTACAGTACTGGTTTTTCCTCATGTCCTAGCTGTAAGGTACTGTTTTTTTACGCAAAGAACAGGCGCATACTGGCAATGTGGGTGTCGCTGGGAGCATACCCTAAAAAAAGTGGACTTAATTGCATAGGATCTGGCCTTACCCAGGGTTGGCCGGCTTCAGCTAACGAAGCCAGGTCCATATTGGCTTTTCGATGCTCAGAACGTGGGGCACTTAAGGGAGATATATTATTATGAACGCCTACCGAAAACATTCTGTTTGGTTTCGTCTGGGACGCGTGTTTCGCGCTCTGGTGGGGATGATGCTGGCGCTGGCTGTCTTGATGACCATGACCTATTCAGCCGATGCAACGGCCCAGGTTCTGGACGATGGAAATTCAGCACCTATCCAGAACCTTTCCGTCTTGTGCTGTGATAACGGTGGATCAACAATCGATGCGACGAGCGGCACTGTGCTGGGTGGTGAGCGCGATGCGTATATTGAATCTGTCGCCGGTGATCTGTTCATCACTCAGGCGAGGTTTCTCGCGGGCACGCCGCTTAACCGGTTGAGCCTCAGTAACGACGACGGCAATGAAACTATTTTGACCATCACCTATGATGGTAATGATAGTAATGCCGCGACGCTGGATCCGACTGGTCTAGGTGGTGTTGACCTGACGACAGGTGGTGCGGCCGGCTTTAGCTTTGCTGTCATCTCCAATGACCAGGCCGCACCCGTCACAATCAACATCTATACCGACGCAACCCATCATTCCACGGCGACTGTCACTATCACGGGTGTTAAAGGTTACTTCATTCCGTTTACTGACTTTGCTCAAGGCAGTGGTGCTACTGGTCCGGCCGACTTTGCGGATGTGGGTGCGCTCCAGATGGTCATTGATGGGACGGGCATTCCCAGTCTTGACCTGAGCATTGACATCATGGATACCTCGGCCACTGATTACGGTGACTTGCCAGCAACCTATAATGCGACAACTGCAGCGGATAACGGCGCTTTTCACACTGAAGGCACTATTTACCTCGGCTCTGCTTTTGACACTGAGACCGACGGCACCGAAAGTGCTACCGCGACCGGTGACGACACCGGCAGCGACGACGAAGATGGTATCGCCCTGGTCAGCAACTGGTCAGATGGTGCTGGCAACGGTTCCGTGCTGGTCACTGTCGGCGGCGGCAATGGTTGTCTGGATGGCTGGGTTGACTTTGACCAGGATGGCCTACTGAATGAAGCGGATAATCACCCCATTGTGGATCGGTATGTGACAGTTGGGCAGCAGCTGGTAACCTTTGATGTACCGGCCGGTACCTTCCCCGGCTCTGGGGCCAACTTCAGCCTCTACGCTCGCTTCCGTCTGACTCGCGACCGGGATGGGGATGGGCTGTGCAACGACGAAGTTGAACTGGATGCCACGTCGCCCTGGCTCTACGGCGCCTACGATGGCGAGGTTGAGGATTATCAGTTCCCCTTCAGCCCGACGGCCATTACGCTGGACATCATCAACCTGCAGGAGAACTCCTCTGGCCAATTGTGGGCGGTGGTTGTCACGCTTCTGCTGATGTCTGGGGCCACCTTCGTCTACTATCGACGGAGTGCGCGCCGGCTGGATGACACGGTCTGAAAATAGCAGACTAAGTGAACTTCTGATTAATTGGGCAGGACTCGGGCTGGCAGCCGGGTCCTGCCTTTTTGTTTGTCAGCAACACGCCTGACAGTGATACAATCCCCGGATGGCTGAAACCTCCTTCCCCTACCTACGCAAACGCGCCTACCTGGCCGCCACCCTGACCCACTTCACCGTCGATGTCCTTAATAGCAGCCGCACCCTGGTGGTGGCGCTGCTGGCCATCAGCCTGGGGTTGACCAATCAGCAGGTGGGCATTGCCCTGATCGTCTACAACCTGGGCGCGGCCCTGACGCAGCCGCTGTTTGGCCTGCTGGCCGACCGTTATGGTCCCCGCTGGATCATCATCGGCGGCATGGGCTGGATGATTTTCTTCTACACGCTGGCGGCTACGGCGGGTGATTGGTTGGCGCTGATCGCCGTGACGATGGCTGGCCTGGGGTCTGGGGCCTTTCATCCGGCCGGTACCAAAGTTGCCAGCCAGACACCGGGCACACATCGCAACCAGGCAACCGCCCTGTTTTTCACCATCGGCCAGTTTGGGCTATTTGCAGGTCCGGTTATCGCCGGCATCTTGCTGGATCGCTTTGATCGCTCTGGCTATATCGCGTTACCGATCATGGCCATTCTGGCGCTGCTGCTGGATTGGTCTGCCTCTTTTGACAAGCCGGAGCGCGAGCCGGTCAAATCGGTGGCCGAGAAAAAAGTGGCCGCCGCGGCTGCCCGGGCCGCCCGGCCCGTTTCGCCCTGGGCCGCGCTGCCGGTGGCGATTATTGTGCTCTGCACCAACTCATTCGCCATTTCCGTCTCTACCTACACGCCCATCCTCTTTGCCGAGCAGGGTTACGGCCAGACCTACATTGGCTGGGCCGCCGGCCTGGTGATGCTGGGTTCGGCTATCGGGGTGCTTGTTGGCGGTATCCTGGCCGATCGCTGGAGTGCAAAATGGACGGTTGTCGTGGGTGTAATGCTGGCTTTTATCCCAGGTTATTTTTACCTACCGGCCGGTGACCCTCTCCGCTTACCCCTGCTGGCGCTGGCCGGCTTCCTGGGCGGGATGCCGCACAGTATCCTGGTCATCCTGATGCAATCGATCCTGCCCAAACGGGAAGGGATGGCGACGGGCCTGACCCTCGGCTTTATGTTTTTTGCCGGCTCAGTGGGCAGCCTGGTCGTCGGCCGCATCGCCGATAGCGCCGGCCTGGAGACGACCCTACGGTCAGTCCCCTTCATCCTCCTCGCCGGCGCCCTCGCCGCCACCTTCCTCCCCCGCTTCAAACACCAGCGCTGAGCGCTCATGCCCAGTGGGTCGCACTGCCGCAGCGTTATTGGCAGGCTGGGGTTTGGCCGGCAGTGCAACCCACTGGGCGGACTAAGCACACTCGGCGGCGATGAATTGGGCGAAGGAGAGGGCGCGGGCGGCGGCGGTGCCGGTGTGGTTGCTGGCGTCCATCAGCTCGCGGATGCGGGCCGGGGCCAGGTAGGCCAGGATGCGCTCATCCGTCGCCACGTAGTCGGCCAGCGGGTTGGTACCGGCGCCTTCGCGCAAAGCCGCCCAGGCGCGCAGGCTGTTTTCGCGCAGCCATTCATGCGCCTCCTGGCGGCTCCCACCGGCCGCGGCGACGGCCAGCATCACCCGCTCCGTGGCGGCAAATGGGCCGTATTGGGCCAGGTTGCGGGCCATGGCGATTTCATCCAACTGCATGCCCTGGAGCAACCGGCCGGTCCGCCGCAACAACTCATCACTGATCAAAAACGCCTCTGCCAGGAACAGCCGCCGGTTGGCGGAGTCATCCAGGCTGCGCTCCAGAATCGCCTGGCTGGCATTGTCCCAGGCCATCGCCGGCAGCCCGGCCACGTAGCGGGCCAGCGAGCAGATGTTCTCCGTGTTGATCGGGTTGCGCTTAAACGGCATCGCCGACGAGCCAACCTGCTTCTGCCCGAACGGCTCCGCCCACTCGCCAAACGGGGGCGATTGCAGGATGCGGAAGTCCAGGGCGAACTTGTGCAGCGAGGCGGCCAGCCCGGCCAGCACCTGCAGCAGGCGTAGATCCTGCTGGCGGCTGTAGGTCTGCGTGGCGATGGGGAAGTAGGGCAGATTGAGCTGGTGCATTGCCTCAGCTTCCATCTGGGCCGGCGTCAGGTCGGTCTCGGCCAGCAGCTCGGCGTAGCTGGCCTGGGTGCCGACCGCCCCCTTGAGCCCTTTCCCCTTCAATTCTGCTCGCAGCGCCCGCAAATCCTGCCAATCCTGAAACAGATCCTGGGCGTAGACGGCAAAGCGATAGCCGAGCGTGGTTGGCTCGGCCGGTTGGATGTGGGTATGGGCCATCACCGGCAGATCCGCCGTCGTCCGCATCAGCCGGACCAGCTCCTGGAGCACTGCCTGCAAGCCATCCAACAGCAAGACCAACCCTTCGCGCTGGCGCATCACGTCGACATTGTCGGTGATGTCGGCGCTGGTAGCGCCCAGGTGGATGATGCCGCCCGCGCCCGGGCATTGTTCAGCGTAACATTTGATCTCCGCCATGACATCATGGCGGGTATCCTGCTCGATCTGCTGGGAACGCTCGATGTCGATGTTGGCGACGTTGGCCTTGAGTTCGGCCAGCTGGGCGGGGGTGACGAGACCGGCCGGTGCCTGCGCCGTCGCCAGCGCCAACCAGACCTGGCGCATCAGCCGCCGCTTGTGGACCTCGGACCAGATCTGCCGCATGTCGGCGCTGCCATAGCGCCACGTCAGGGGGGATAGATAGCCGTTGTAGTCGAAACTGCTCACCGGGTACGCTCCTGGTAGTTGGGCGCTTCCTTGGTGATGAAGACGCTGTGCGGATGGCTCTCAATCAGGCCGGCGTTGCTGATCTGGACAAATTGGGCTTTGGCCTGCAACTCCGGCAGCGAGCCGGCGCCGACGTAGCCCATACCAGCCTGCAAGCCGCCCATCATCTGGTACATGACGTCATCCAGTTTGCCTTTGTACGGTACCTGGCCCTCAATGCCTTCTGGCACCAGTTTGCTGCGCTCGGCTGAGGTCTGGCCGGTGCCGTACCGGTCAGCGCCATGGCCGTGCATGGCGCCGAGGCTGCCCATGCCCCGGTATGACTTGTAGCGCTTGCCCTGATACAGAATCAGGTCGCCCGGGCTCTCCTCGAGACCAGCCAGCATCGAGCCCAGCATAACGACATCCGCCCCGGCAGCTAACGCCTTGACGATGTCACCGCTGTACTTGATGCCGCCGTCGGCGATGCAGGGGATGTCGTGCTTTTTGCACTCCTCGGCGCAGTCAGAGATCGCCGAGATCTGCGGCATACCGGCGCCGGAGATGATGCGGGTGGTGCAAATGGAGCCGGCGCCGACGCCGACCTTGACCGCATCCGCCCCCGCGTTGATCAAATCACGGGCGCCGTCGGCGCTGATGACGTTGCCGCCGATGACGGGCGTGTTCGGGAATCGCTTCTTCAGGGTGGCCAGGGTGTCCAGCACCGCTTTGGTATGGCCATGGGCGGTATCAATGGCCAGGACGTCGACGCCGGCCGCAACCAGCACCTCGGCCCGCTGGAGCGCTTTCTCGCCGACGCCTATCGCGGCGGCGGCCAACAGGCGGCCGTTGCTATCCGAGACCGCTTTGGGATAGTCCAGTTTCTTGACGATGTCTTTGACAGTAATCAGCCCCTTGAGCCGCCCTTCGTCGTCGATGAGCGGCAGCTTTTCGATGCGGTGCTGGTGCAGGATTTCTTTGGCCTCTTCCAGCGTAGTCCCGACGGGGGCGGTTACCAGCGGCTCCCGGGTCATGAAGTCAGAGACAGGCTGCGCGCCGGGGGTGACAAAACGGGTGTCGCGATTGGTGAGCACGCCCACCAGGTGACCATCCTCATCTGTGATCGGCACACCCGAGATGTGGTAGCGGCTCATGATTTGCTCGGCGTCGGCCAGGGTGGCATTGGGCCGCAAGGTAACCGGGTCTACAATCATGCCCGCCTCGGAGCGCTTGACCTTATCCACCTCGTCGACCTGCTCTTCCAGCGACAGATTGCGGTGGATGATGCCCATTCCACCCAGCCGGGCCAGGGCGATGCCCATGCCTGCTTCAGTCACGGTGTCCATGGCGGCGGAAATAACCGGGATATTGAGCTGGATGTCACGGGTGAGGCGCGTTGTCAGGTCGACATGGGCCGGCAGGACTTCGGAGTAACCGGGTTTCAAGAGGACATCGTCAAAGGTCAGGGCAAAGGTTGCGAACTTGGAATTGGAAGACATAGCATTACTCTCCTGTGCAGCGTCTGGCTGGCGGGGGCGGATTGTAGACAAAAACCCCAAGGGTTCGCGGGAGCCCTTGGGGTTTGGATAGACGATTGTTAAGGGTGAAGGTCGCAGAATGGACGCGGTTCACCGTTGGCGAACTTACGCTTCGTTCTCGCTGCCGGCCGATTCGCCAGCTACCGGGCGCCGCGGCTTCGGTTTGGCCACCCGGCTACGACGGCGACGGCGGCGGCGGGCACTACCTGTTTCAGGCAGCAGGGCAGGTGCCCGGCCCTGAACATAGAAGATCCAGTAGATGCCGACGACGGCCAGCAGGATAGCGGCGATCATTGAGTAGGAGATAGCCGAACTGCCGATCTTGGGCTGATCCGGCCGGAAAAACTCCACAATGAATCGGCCAATGCCCCACCAGACCAGAAAAGCGCCAAACAGAACGCCTGGCTGCCATTTCTCACGATACTGTTTGGCCAGATAAGCCAGCACCACAAAACCGATGAGCAGCAAAATCGACTCATACAGGAAGGTCGGGTGGAAAAGCGTTTCGGCCGGGTAGGTCAGGGTGTCGTTGTACGGCGCAATCCGGTTGCCAATGGAGATCGGCATGCCCCAGGGCAAGGTTGTGGGCGGGCCGTACAGCTCCTGGTTGATGAAGTTACCCCAGCGGCCAATGGCCTGGGCAATCAGGAGTGCCGGGCCGGCCACATCGGCATAGAGACGCAGGTCGAGGCCGCGCCAGCGGGTGTAGAGGTAAACGGCCAGCGTCGCGCCGACAAAGCCACCCAGAATGTTGGCGCCACCGGCGCGCAAATTGATCCAGTCGATAAACGACGAATATTGGGCGCTGTTGCCATCCAGGATCTCAAGGATGACATAGGTGAGGCGGGCAAAAACATAGCCGGATACAACGGCAACGAGCAGGCCAGAATATAGCTCATCCTGGTCCCCGCCGCGTTTCTCCACCTCACGACTGGCCCAGAAGGTACCGACTGCGATCCCAAGAACGACTAGAATGCCGTACCAGTAAATCGCAAAGCCGTCCCCAATGGGAATCGTAAAGGCAATTGGACTAAGATTGGTTGGGTCTAACATATCTCTTTTTTCTATCTTCCTAATCTAGCGGATCGCCATTCAACCTTGGGCTGAATAACCTAATCAATATACCCCAGACCACGCAGATGTTGCAATAGTCCCTCGTCCGCCTCGAGGTCGAGGGCGGCGCCGCTGCTGATGGTTTCACGCTGCAGCTCAGCCAGCGTTGCCAACCGGTCCAACTGGTTGTTGAGCGCGGCAACGCGGGCGATAGCGTCGGGGGCAAGGTTGGTGCTTTCTGGGTAGTCGGTTTGCAGATTGTAGAGCTCTTCCGGCCGGTTATCGATGCTAATCAGCTTTTCCTGACCCTGCACCAGCGCCCGGCGTACGGACAGGCAACGGAACTGCTCCAGCAGCTCCGGCTGGCGGTGCTGGATCGTCTTGACGAAATTCAATGGCGGGTACACCTCGGCGTAGGCGCCCTCTTTCTCTGCCTCACGGCCGGCCAAAGATTCACGCAGCGACAATTTGCGCACCTCGGCGGGCGTCAGATGTTTGATGTTTTCCGGTAGGGGACCGGCCGCGGCCAGCATCGTGTGGTAAACGCGGCGGGTGCTGACCGGGTCTTCGTGCTGGCCCGGCTTGATCTGCGCCGGCCAATGCAGCAGCAGCGGCACGTGCAGCAACTCCTGGTAAGCGACGAAGGCATGGCCAAAATAACCATGTTCACCAAAGCCATCGCCATGGTCGCCAACGATGACCGTCAGCGTGTTTTCCCGGTTGCCGCGACGCTCCAGAGCCGCAAATAGTTGGCCCAGGTAGCTGTCCTGATAATGAACCTCGGCGTCATAAAGGTCATTGATGATGCGGCTTTCCAGCTCTGAGAGCGGCTCCGCCAGGGGCGCGGCCCAACGATAGGCTTCGCGGTTCCATGCATTGAGCGTTGCCTGTGCCTTTTTGTCTTCCAGCAAGTAGGGGGCAAACTGGGCAATGTGTTCGCGGGGTGGCCAGAAGGGCAGGTGCGTCTCCATCAGGTTGACAAAGAGGAAGAGCGGCTCATCGGCCGGTTCTTTTTCTCTGGCATCCAGGAAATTGCAGAGATCCCTGACGGAGCGCTCGTTTTGCCCCTTGAAGTTAATGTATTTGGACCAGAGCGGCGTCAGCCAGGCATTGGTGGCGATGCGAAAAGCCAGGTCAGACTGGCCGAAGTAATTTTGAATGGGATAAGAGATCCGGCGCAGGAATTGCGTGTAGCGCGCGGAGAGCTTGCCCAGCCAACCGGGCAGGCGGCTGGAATCCGACGGCACCGTCGGAATGGCGCCGCCGTAATTGTAGAAGGTGTCAAAGCCGCGTTTGAACCCATTGTTCAGGATGCCGACCAGTGGATTGTTGCAGAACCCCACCGTCTCATAACCCATCTGACCCAGCAACTCGGTCAGGTGCGGGCGGTCATGGCCCAGGGCCTGGTTGGATTGGGTCACCTGGTGGGTGCTGGGGTAGAGCCCCGTGAACATCGACGCGTGGCTGGGAATGGTCCATTGGGCCGGGGCGATGCCCTGGCTAAAGAGGGCGCCTGCGGCGGCGAATTTATCCAGGTTGGGCGATGTGGGTTTGTCGTAACCGTAGCAGCTTAACCGGTCTGCTCGCTGTGTGTCCAGGACGATAAAGATGATGTCAGGTTGCTTCATACCGTTTCCAAGTTGATTGAGCGGTTTGTGACAAGGTTCTGCCTGGGCGGCACCACCCAATCAACCACGGATTATACGCAGCTTTGGCCACAATGCAGAAATTAATAAAAAAGAGCGCTAACACTATTGTGCCAGCGCTCAGATTTCCAGTTGGTGAAGCCTTTGCCGGTCTAGCCGGGATTAACCCCGTAGAACTCAATCAGATTAAAGAGAAGCTGCGCGGCCTCGTCTTCCGGCAGCGCCCAGTAGGGCAGGAAGACGGCGCCAAAGCGAGAGTTACCGTCATCCGATTCAGAAACGAAGCTGATGACCGTACCGGCATTTGGGCTGTTCGGGCCACGGAACATGAACCAGATCTCGCCAATGTCGGGCTCTTCGACATCGACAAAAGCGGCCTCAACGGTTTGCGTCAGCGAGATGATCTGGCCATCCTCAAACCCTTCGGTGAGGACAGTGCCGGTATCCACCATGCGCACATCAGAAAGCGGTGCGGATTCAAAACCGGTGAACAGGGTGGGGGTGCCGCCCAGGAAGAGGATGTTGCCGCCGCTGCTTAGAAAAGCCAGCAGGATATCATCATCTTCGTCCAGGGACGCATCCACATAGTCACCGGAATCCCAAATCACCAGGCTGACAGCTTCCAGGTCCGCTTCGGTGAGCGGTGGATTGCTGCTGGCTTCAAAAAGGACGACCGGGTAGATCGGGCTGAGCAGATCGGCGATGTCCGCTGCGCTGGTGGCTGTGCCGGCATCACCATCGTCATCTGAGTAGATAAAGATGGCGCCGCTGCCGCCTACGGCTTCGGTAACGCTGAGGGTGTAACCGGCCGGATCCCCGAAGAAATCCCGCACGACAATCGTGTAGGTGCCGCTCTCAATCTCAACGTTGCGGGCCACTTCGTCTTCGCCGCCGAACGTGTTGTCGGTGAAGTTCACCAGATCTTTGTTGGCATCGTAAACTTCAATCACCCCATCCAGCTCATCGCTGGCGCCCAGGGTGATGTCGATGACCGCCGGGCCAGAGGAGAAGGTGTAGCCATGGCCAACCTCTCCCTCCAGTTCACCGGAAACCGTCTCACCGATGTTGATCGGGCCGATGATGAGGGCGTTCAGATCCTCATCCAGCTGGCCGCTGCCGCTCCCACCACCATTGCCACCGGGCGGCGGCACCACCACTGGCGCCGGCGTGCCACCTGTATCCAGTTCAGCTTCGATGGGCTCGCTGCTGATGCCGGTGGGGCAGAGCGCCAGGTTTTCTTGCAGGAGACAATCCTGCAGTGCACTGGGTGCATTGCGTGGCGTCATCGCAATCAGCCGGCTGACAGCGACTTGCAAGCCATCCGAGCTGGCCGCCAGGACAATCAGCGATTGTTGGTCGCCATCCTCAACCAGCAGGAACATGGCCGTGCCGGACATCTGGATGTTGCCCAGGCTCGTTTCCAGGACACGAATTTCGTCGACAAACTCTTCTTCGTCGGCTGTGTCCTCTTCTTCCTCATCCAGTTGCGCCAGTTCGTCGGCGGTCAGGATGACCGGGTCAATCGTCAGGCTGATCCCTTCGCTGTTGAGGATTTCCAGAACATCTTCGCCAACCTGGTTATAGAGGCCCAGGTAAAGGACATCATTATCATCGTCCGGCTCGCTGGCCAGTTGCACGTTGATCCCCAGCGGCTCAAACGCCGTATCGAGGGCAATGATCTCGTCAAAGGCGTTGGGGCCCAGCTCCGGGCTGCCTGTGTAGATCACATCCACGGTTTCAGCGTCGTAGAAGTAGGGGAACTCAGCCAGGGTGTAGGCCCGGGCCTCGGTCGAGGTCAGGAAATCGGCGATGTGGGCGATGAAGCGGGAGTTGTCAAAGGCGGTGTAGTTGGGTGGGAAGAGGAAATCGATATCGCCAATCGCCAGCACATTGTCATCCGCGGCGCTGGCCGCCAGGACCAGGCCGCCGGCGCGGTCGGTCACAGACGAGAAGGTCAAATCATCAGCCGTAATCAGCGCAGCGGCGTCGCCGCCCAGATCCAGCGAATGGGTGCCGTAGAGAACCAGTTGCTCGATGTCGGCGAACAGGTCACCCTCACTCATCATGTCGCTGTTAACGATGATGTTCTTGAAGTTGGCGTCATTCTCATCCACGTTAAAGGCGTAGTCGCCGTTGAAGATGATGTCGAATTCATTGGCCAGCGAGTTGAGCGGAATATCGTCCGTCTCCACAAACAGATTCAGCTGAAATTCCGTCTCCACATAGCGGAAGGCGAAGCTATTCGGATCGCCGACCAGCAGCAGCCGGCCGCCCCGGTCGACAAAATCTGCTACCGCCCGCACCTCACTTTCGCTAAACCGACTCAGCGGGGCGATGACGACAAAGGCGTTGGCGGAGCGCAGCGCGCTTTCCAGGTCCTGGCCGGTGTAGGTGACAATTTCATGGCCACGTACGGCCAGCCGGTTATCCAGGTAGCGAATTTCGGCCAGGTCAAAGTCATTCTGATGATGGAGATCAACCAGAATCAGGCCGCTGCCGACTTCGGCCGGTTCATCGACAAACTCGGTTGAGACCGGCTGTTCGATGATATATTCTTCTTTTACGGGTTCGTAGACCGGCACTTCGGCCCGGTCTGCCCCACCGAGCAAACTGTAATAGCTCAGACGACGAACCAACGACGGGGCAAAAAACAAGAAGATAAATACGAGAATGGCGATAAGCCCTACGAGTAAACGGCGCATTTGTTACTCCAGTTTCTGTGTTCGTTCCGTTCGTCTACTGTCCGGGAGCGTAAAGGTAGTAAAAGCCTGGCGGCAAATCGTTCGGGTCAACCCAGAGTGAATTCAGGTCGACAACCGGGGGCGAATAGGTAGCCGCGTCGGCTTCTTCCGGGAAGGTAAGCGGGAAAAGCTCAACCACTTCGTAGTCCCGGATTCCGGCCAGTTCAGCAGCGCGCTTGATGGCATCGTCTGTGGAGGCGATGCCGTCAATCATGCCCATCTGATTCGAGCGGATGCCGTCAAACAGCTCCGCGCGGGAGAGGGTTTCGGTCGTGGCTTCCAGGCGCTCCCCCCGGCCGGTTGCAACCGCATCCAGGAAAGCGAATTTCAGCGTTTCGATGCGCCGCAAGTAGCTGTCCGGCGTAAAGCCCGCGTCCTTGTAGGGACCCGTCGTAATCGTGGTTGGGTCCAGGAACGGCGGGATAATTAGCGAACCGCGCACGCCGATGCTGCCGATCAGAGAGCTGGTCTTGGCATAAATTTCATCCGCACCCACAGCAGTGTAGTAGGCGCCACTGGCGGCCAGAAAATCAACGCTGGCGACCACGGGCATATCTTCGCGGATATCCAGCAGTTCCAAAAACAGCTCTTCACTGTCAGAAGCAGTCCCGCCCGGGCTGTTGATCACGATGACCAGAGCCTCGATCTCCTCATTTTCCCGCGCGTAATCGATCTGCTCCTTATAAATGGAAGCCGTGAAAGGGTCGATGGCGTCATAAAGGCGAATGACGCCGACCTGCGGCTTGGGCACGATGTCGGGGGCAAAGTAAATCCCCAGGCCCACGGGCAGAACAATCACAAGAAGAAACAGGAGGACCACTCCCAGTGGAGAGCGTCCACTGCTACTATTTTCGCTCATTGCGTGCTCCTTGATACCGAGAGAAATTCATAATAAATGTGGCGTCAGTAGGATAGCATGACGCCATAGTGAATACAAGCACTCAGGTGTGGATGGGACGTTAATTATTTCCTATGGCGAACTCCCCATTTGTTGCCGCTTGTGAACATTGTTACAATCGCGGCTTGCTCTATTTTAACCGGTTTATCCGGGGGTACTATGTCAGTTTCCAACCTGCCTCAAGAACGTCCTGCCCTGAAGATAAGTTCCCCGACCCTGAGCTGGCGCGAGCTCCTGCAGATGCTGATGGTGCTGTTCAAGTTCCGCGTTGTGGTCCTGTTGCTCTTGTCAGCTGTGGGCGGCGCTTTCCTGGGGGCGGGCGGTTGGCCGGGGCTGGTGAACCTGCTGCTGGTCCTGTTCACCGGCTTTTTTGCGGCGTCCGGCGCTTCGGCGCTCAACCAATATTGGGAGCAGGAGAAAGATAGCCTGATGCAGCGGACTGAGCGGCGTCCCCTGGTGACCGGCGCCCTGGAAGGGTCACGGCGCTGGCTGCCGCTGGTGGCCTCGGCGATGGTCCTGGTGCCTTCGCTGGCCGTCCTGCCGGTGCGGCCGATGCTGACATTTTATCTGCTTCTCGGCGCCTTCATCTATGTGGCGGTATACACCATCTGGCTGAAGCCGCGCACCCTGCTTAATATCGTCATTGGTGGGGCGGCTGGCAGTGCGGCGGTGATGAGCGGCGGCGCGGCCGTGGGCGCTGAATGGGACCCCGGCGTCATCATCCTGGCGCTGTTGGTCTTCCTCTGGACCCCTTCCCATTTCTGGAGCCTGGCCATGCTCTACCGAGACGATTACCGTAAGGCCGGCACGCCGATGCTGCCCGCCTTCACCTCGCTGCGCAGCGCTTCCTGGTGGGTGATGGTCCACACCGTCGCCACCGTCATCGCCGCCCTGGGGTTGATCCTGGTGCCGGCCCTCGGCTGGGTTTACGCGCTGCCGGCCCTGCTCATCTCCCTTGACCTGCTGCACCGCAACATCTCCCTCATCGTCGAGCCGGAGATTCCCCGGGCCAGGCGGCTGTTCATCGCCTCCAACATGTACCTGGCGGTCATTCTGTTGGCGGTGATGCTGGGCGTGCTGATTCCGTTTTAGCCTCTTGATGCCCGCGTAAGCGAGCAGCCAATTCTGCCTTGTTTCTTAGCAGCCCGGCATGACGTCACGAAGTTGGGCGTGATACCTGGTTTGCTTGCGGACATGGCTTAGAGCCTGTAAGACGAACCTGACTCAAATCTGATACACCGCATACTGAATGTGAGGGTCACCTCAATCAGGTCAGCGCAAAGACCAGGTTAACACCCGCCATCAGCAACAACCCGATGCCTGCCCCGGTCACCAGCCAGGTGATCCAATCCACCAGCGTAAACAGCCAGAGCGCCCAGCGCTTGTCCGGCCGGGAGCTGAAGCTGAAGCGCCAGAAGCGAGCCGCCAGCAGCAACCCGATGGCCAGAGTAGCGACGCCGTAGCCGAGGTAGGTCCAGCTCCCGCCCGGCCGGATCGTCCCCGCCGCTGCCTCGGTCCGGATGGCCGGCATGAGCAGCAGGTAACTGCCGAAGATGCCGATCAGCAGAGGCAGGTTGCGCCGCCAGGTGCGCTGGCGGATGACGTCATTGACATCGATTGCGGCCGGTTTACGTTTCTTCTTTGCCATGAATGGCCGCTATTATATCCGCCCCTGCATCGACTGCGCATAGCCGGTCAGCTCGACGTAGCCCAGGGCGCTGATGGGCCGGCCGGCCCTTGCCCCGCTGAACTCGGTGGCCCCTTCCCAGTAGATCGTGGAGACGTTGAGCTCCTGATCGGCCAGCAGGGGTGTGCCTTCGAGAGTGAGATCGAGTGACGGGATTTCGATGCGCCAACCGGCCGGATAAACCGCCCCGCTATGCGGGCTGGTCCATTCAGCCAGCACCGTCAACGACCAATCGTCTGCAGCCAGCGGCTGCACCGAGCCATCCGGCCGGATGTAACTGCCACTGGAAAAATTGCTCAGGGAGCCATCGGCCAGCCGGATCTGGAAAAACATGAGGGCGGCGCCATCGTCTAATTGCAACGAGAACCAGTCCCAGCCAACCGCCCCGTCTTCCAGAGCGGACGTTGAATATTCGTGGTCTTTCCAGCTCAGGCCGCTGACAGAGAACTGTTCACCGCCAATCGTGACCGTCCCTTCGGCCGCCATCTGAACGAGTGAATAATAATAGGAAGCGTTGCCGCTGCCAGGCCCCTTGACGCTGAGGCCGCCGTCGCCATGGAGAATTGGCGGCATTGTTTCTGTCAGGGTCAGGTTAAGGGCAACTTCATCTGTGGCTGCCGTTAGTTCGACCTGGCCGCTCGCATTTGCCGCTGCTTCCCAATCCTCGATCCATACACGGTAAGGCTCAGCCTCAGCCCCGGCCAGCCCCACAGCGCCCCGGCTGAATTTCTCGGCCGGGTAAAAGGCCTCGCCGTCGATGTCGCTGATGGTGAAATGGGCAAAATAGAGCTGATTAGTGCGCCAGTCGCTGGCCGCTTCCGGCGGCGTCGCTTCTTCGGGCGCGAAGGCGCGGCGGAAGATGGTGAACTGGTAACCAAAGCGACGACCGTCGGCGCTCTCCAGGTTGCCGGTGTAATACCACCATTCGGTCTGGTAATCATCGTGGGGACCAAGGTCAGCCGGGAACTGGATGTTGTCTGGCTCCGTGGCCCGGGCGAACCCGGTCTGGTCGATGGGACCGGCCGGTGCCAGCAAACTGGCCGTGGCCGGCGCCGCTTCCGCCCGGCTGCTGGTCCACCACCAACCCGCGCCGGCCGCGAGCAGCACAAAGAAAGCAGCGTAGCCAATTATCTTACGCATCATCATTAATCCTGTCTGACCGCCGCCGCAATTGGCAGCTGGCCCAGCCGTAGGGCCGGGTAGATCCCGGCCAGCAGCGCCGCCACAACGGCGACGGCTATTGCCTGTAAGAAGTAGCCTGGTTCCAACCGCATCTGCAAAGTCCAGCCGAAGGAACGGACGTTGATCACGTGAACCAGGACCCAGGCCAGCACGTAGCCGGTCGGGATCGCCAGCAGGCCGGCGGTGCTACCCATCAGCCCGGTCTCCAACAGGGTAAGCTGCCAGAGCTGGCCCAGCGTCATCCCCGTGGCTCGCAGCACGCCCAGCTCCCGGGCCCGTTCCAGCTGCAAGCTCATCAGGGCGCTGAGCACGCCGATGAAGGCGACTAGCGTGGCCAGCAACTGCAGGGCGGAGGTGATGGCAAACGTCCGGTCAAAAATCGCCAGGGCGTTGTCGCGAATCCCCTGGTTGGAGCGAATGATGACGTCGCCCCGGCCGGCCAAGGCGGTCTGCATCTCGGCCAGCATCAGGTCGGCGGAAACGCCGGGCGCGACGAAGATCGCCATCGTCGTGATCTGCTCATCATCCCAGAGTTCCTGGTAGAGAGTCGAAGCGATGAGGACGGTGCCCTGATCGCTGGAGTAATCATAGGAGACGCCCAGGATGGGAAATGTCTGCTGGCCGCTGGCCGTTTCCAGGACCAATGGCGGGGGCGGGGTAGCCAGATCGTTTTGTAGCAGCAATGTTTCGGAGACGATAATCCCCTCGCCGTTGAGGAAGGCCTGCCACATCTCTGCGGTCGGCAGCTTTTGCCAGGCATATTGGCGCTGGCCATTGGAGACGTCGCCGGAGGAGGCAACCAGCTTGAGCTGCCGGTCCAGCTCCGGCGCCAACACATCGACCTGCCGGGCGGTGACGATCTGGTCGATGCCGTCCCAGGCAGCGATGCGGGCCGCTGCTTCGGGGTCGAGGGTGCCGGTGACCCGGCTGGCGGTCAGGGTAGGTGGCGAGACGAAGATGTCAGCCTGTAGTGTCTGGCTCAGCCATTGGGTGACGGTGCCGCGGAAGGAGCCAATCATGATCGAGACGCCGACGATGACGGAGACGGCGGTCATCAGGGCGGCGATGGCGATAGCGGTCCGGCTGAGTGAGCGGACGATATCCCGGGTGGCCATCCGGCCGATGGCGCCGAAAAGCTGACCGGCCGGTCGCGCCAGCAGCCGCATCCACAAAATGGTCAACGCCGGCGTCAGCAGCGCCGCCCCGATCAGGATGGCGAACAGCCCGGCAAAATTGAAGGCCAGCGAGACGCTGCGCAGCCAGAGCAGCAGGGCGCCGATTGCCGTCAGCAACAGCCAGGCGGCGGTCAGCCAGGGAATCATCCGGCGCGATTTGCTCTCAATGGCTGAGCGGCGCAGGCCGGCATTGGGCGTGGTCCGCATCGCTTCCCAGGCCGGCACCAGCGAGGCAAACAGGGCGGCGCCCATACCCACCAGGAGCCCTTTGAGCAGACTCCACGGTGTCAGGGCCACGCCGCGCACCGAAACGACGAAGTAAAAATCATTGATCGTCTGCGTCACCAACCGCACCATCCCCTGACCCAGGATGACACCCAGCAGCAGCCCCAGCAGGGCGCCGAGGAAGCTCAGTAACAGCGCCTCGGCGATGATCAGTTGAAAGAGCTGCTGGCTGGTCACGCCCAGGCAGCGCAGAATGCCGAACAGGCTGCGCCGCTGCACCACGCTGAAGGTGACGGTGTTGTAGATCAGGAACATGCCGACCACCAGCGCCAGCAGGCTGAGCGCCCGCAGGTTGGTGTCAAAAGCGGCGGACATCTGCTGGACCGTGTTGCTGCCGGCGGAGGCGGCCTGCAGCCGGATCTCGGGCGGTAACTGCTCGGCCAGCGCCGTCAGGGCGGCTTCGTCCGGGGCGATCAGGTCGATGTGGCTGAGCTGCCCTTGCAGCCCCAGGATTTCCTGGGCGGTGGCGATGTCGCTGAAGATGAGGCTGCTGAGCGCCTCGCGAGCAATATCATCGGCCGGTTCCAGCAGGCCGGCGATGGTAACCGTCTGCAGCTTGCCGGCGTTATCGACGGTAAAGTTATCGCCGGCGGCCAACCCATAGTCAGCGGCGACGTCGGCGGAGATGATGACGCTGTTGGGCTGGTTAAGGAAGGTGCCCAGGGCGCTCAGGTCGGCGGCGGCGCTGGCGGCGAGGTAGTCACGGAAGGGCGGCTCAGCAAACGGATCGACGCCCATGAGACGAAACGGCTGCTCGCCCAGCTCCGGGACCAGCAGGTAGCCTTCGACGATCGGCGCCAGCGGCAGGTCAGCGCCGCCGGTGACGAGGTCGGTGTAGACGCTTTCGGGAAGACCGGCCGGTCCGCCCAGCAGCCGGTGGGTTGTCTTGCCCACGATGGCGTCCGTGGAGAGCTGGAAAGCCCGGCTGGCGGAGCCGCTGGCCAGGTCAATGGAGACCATCATGGCCACGCCCAGGGCGACGCCGAGGACAAACAAAACATACTGGAAGGGCCGGCGCCTCATGCGGCGCCAGGCGGTCCGCCACAGCGGCCAGTTGGTAGTGATTGGGATGGCGCTCATAGGGATCAGGCTCCGGCCGGTACAGCTTCTGGTTCAGGCGCCGGCGCGAGCCGCTCGATGAGTTGGTTGCCGTGCATTTCCATCACCCGGTCCGCCAGGGGCACGATGGCCGGGCTGTGGGTGGCCATGATCAGGGTTTTGCCGGCCTCGTTGGTCAGCTCCAGCAACAGGTCCAGCACAATCTGGCCAGTCTTCTCGTCGAGGTTGCCGGTGGGTTCATCGGCCAGGATCAGGGTAGGGTCATGGGCCAGGGCACGCGCGATGGCCACACGCTGCTGTTCGCCACCCGACAACTTGTCCGGGAAGGCATCGTGGCGATCGGCCAGGCCAACACGAGTCAATATGTCGATGGCGCCTTCCTCAATGTCGCGGCGCGCTTTGCCGGCCAGTTCCTGGGGCAGGATGATATTCTCAAGCACGGTCAGCGTTGGGATGAGATTAAAGAATTGAAAGACAAAGCCAATATGATCCCGACGAAATAACGTTCTATCCCGATCGCTCAGCTGATTGATGGCCAAATCCTGGACAAAAATGGTCCCGCTGCTGGGCATATCAATGCCACTGACCAGGTTCAATAGCGTGCTTTTGCCGCTGCCGCTTGGGCCGAGGATGGCGACAAACTCACCTTGATTGAACGTCGCCGTCAGATCAGCCAGGACCGTCCGCTGCTTTTCGCCCTCCTGATAATGCTTGCTGATGCCCTCAATGCGGACGATCGGCTTCCCCGTACTGGATTGGTTCATGGATGCTCGCCTCCAAGCGAATCAAAGATTGTTCCAATTTTCACATACAAACCTAAGAGAAACATTAAATCTGGACAATATATGGACGTCGCCTCGATTGTTGCAATCGAATTTTGACTATGCTACTATTTTGGGCACCCTGCGCTGTTCGTGATGAGGTATACATGCGTTGAGCCACATTTTTTTGAACTGGGGGTAAGCATACTATCGGGCTAGTAGTAAGCCGTTAGGCCAGGCGAAACCCGTTGCAACAACGCCCCCACCTGCTCCTTGCAGGTTCATACCGGTTGCTCACACGGCAGTTGCGGGGTCTTTCTTTGGCACCGTCCTGTTTGTCAAGACTTTTGGGACAAACGTCGCTTGTATGTCTGGTTTGCCGGGCAAATGCCTCTGAATTTCTCAGAGGTTTTTCTTTGTCAACCTTTAGTAGCCGGTTGATCTGGCTGCACCGTTTGTATTGCACCATTTGGCCCTTTTTATGAATCGGGAGCGCATCGCTGACGACATTTACATCTTCACCAGCCCGCGTTACGCACAGGTAACCGCTGGTGCGATCCTGACCAAAGCGGGGGTCGTGCTGATCGATACCCTCTTCTTTCCGGAAGAGACCAAGGCGATGAAGCAGTTTCTGGAAAACAGGCTGAATCAGCGCGTCCGCTACATTATTAATACCCACTATCACGCTGATCATACTCTAGGCAATTATCAATTCCCACATGCCCAGGTTTTTGGCCACCGGTTATGCCGGGAAATGCTGGACAGTGTCGGGCGCCGTGGGCTGGAACAGACCAAATCCCAGCTGCCGGAATTTGCCGATGTCGAGCTGGTTTTGCCTGAGATGATCTTTGATGAGGGCGAGGTCAGCATCCACATTGGCGGTAAGACACTGCGTCTGCGCCATGTGCCCGGGCACAGCCTGGATATGATCAATGTCCTGGTAGAAAATGATAATGTGATGTTCGCCTCAGACAATATGATGCCGGTACCAACACTGTTTGATGGTGACTATGACGATTTGCTGGCATCGTTTGATTTCATTCGTGAGATGAAGCCGGAAACGGTTGTGCAGGGGCATGGGGAGATCATCCTGCGTGGTGAGGTTAACCATATTATTCAGAGTCATATCGATTACCTGCAGCTGATTAGCCAGCGCGTGCAGGAGGTCTATCTCAGTGGCCAGCCAGCCTCTGTGCTGGAATCGATTGACATCGAAAGTTGTGGCAAATCGCGTATTCCCTTGAATGGGTTTGTTTCCGAGCTGCACCAGGCCAACTTGCAGCGTTTATACGGGGATTTAGTGGCCGCCGAATCTGCCAAATCTGTGGAAACAGGCTAGCCAAATTCAGCAAACAACATCGTTTTTTGAGAGTAAAAGATGCAAATGAAGAGCTTTTTCAGGGGTCGAGCCTTGTTTGTTGGATTGTTGCTGCTGCTGTTGATGGGCTGTCAGGCGGCGAGTGAAGAGACACCTGTCCCCACTGCGTTGCCCCCCACCGCCCTACCGACAGTTGCGGAGATAGCCCAGGTACCTACGGCGACGACGGCGCCAACCAATACACCGTTGCCGGCGCAACCGGCCGGTCCGACCGCGCCGCCCACCAATACGGCCACCGCCACCAACACCGCCACCCCCACCCATACGGCCACGCCGACAGATACCGCCACCCCCACCATCTCACCCACGCCGTCCGATACGCCCACAGCGACAGCCTCACCCACGCTGCCACCCTCGCCGACCTTCGAGACGGCTTTTCCCGACCCCATGCCGGCCATGGGCGGCTCCTATCTGGGCAAAGTGCGCCTGATCTCATTTTATGGTAGCCCGCTCGGCCGAGGCCTGGGCATTCTGGGGAATCAACCACGGGCTGATACCTACCTTTCCCTGCGTAACCTCGCCGGTCTGTACCAACCTTTCTCACCCGGCCGGGCTATGGTACCAACCTTCCATATGGTCACCACTGTCGCTGACGCCTGGCCTGGCCAGGATGGGAACTATAGTCACCAGGTTGACTATCCGATCATCGCCAACTGGGTCGAGTACGCTCATAGTAAGAACGCGGCCGTCGTCATTGACATCCAGCCCGCTCATGCCGACCTCATTGAAGAGGTTAATCGAGTTAAGGATCTTCTTTACTACCCCCATGCTCATCTGGCCCTCGACCCAGAATTCATGATGGAGCCGGGTGAAGTGCCCGGTATTCAGCTTGGCGAAATCACGGCCGAGGAAATTAATGCGGTCCAGGCTATCCTGAACGATATCGGCGCGGCGATAGGCATCAATCGGGTCCTCATCATTCACCAGTTTGAGACGGAAATGGTGCTGAACAAGCCGGCCATCCAAAATTATCCGTTTGTGGAACTGGTCTTTGACGCGGATGGCTTTGGCCCGCCAGGCACCAAGCTGGCGGACTATTGGCAATATGCGGGTGAGCCTGGTTTTGAGTACGGTGGCCTCAAGATGTTCTATGAATGGGATTCACCCCTCCTACAGCCGAATGAGATCATGAACATCACACCGTTGCCGTCCGTCATTATCTATCAGTAGGGGTTACCTGCTCTGCCGTCATGACTTTTGCCCGAAAATACCTTCGCCCCCTGCTGCTCCTGGCTTCCTGGAGTCTGCTTTTAATTGGCTGCCAGGACGATGGCCCCCGGGTCGAAGAGGTTGTTGTCACGGAAGTGGTGCGCATTGAAGGGCAACCGGTAGAAGTAACCCGGGTGGTAACGCGGGTCGTGGAACTGCCGGTCACAGTGATTGCCCAGGACGCCACTGACACGGAAGCCACGCCGGTCACGCTGGACGTCAGCTATCCGACCCGGCTGACGCAACTGGACCCCGTCCGCGTGTTGGATCCCCATGAACATGATCTCGTCCAAAATCTGTTTGTCAGCCTGACCAGTCTCAATCCGGCGACGGGTGCTGTTGAGCCGCAACTGGCGGAAAGCTGGCAGGTCAGTGGCGATGGCCGTACCTGGATATTTACCTTGCGGCCCAATATTTACTGGGTTCAGAATGACGAAGATGACGAAACGCAGCTGAAGGTGCTCCGGCCGGTTGACGCCCATGACATGGTCTTCACCGTGCGTCGCCTCTGTGACCCGACCACCAACGTGCCTGATGTTTTCATCTTTTACATCATCGCCGGTTGCGAAGCGATTCATAGCAGCGGCCGGCCCACCACCAGTGACCTGCAATCCATTGGCGTCAATGCTATCGACGACTTTACGCTGGAGTTTCAGCTGACCAAGCCGGCTGATTACTTGCTGACACTACTCACGCTGCCGGCGCTGAAGCCGTTGCCGGCCGAACATCTCGAATCCCTGGGCGAAGGTTGGGATGAGGAAAATCTGGCTGTGACCAGCGGACCTTTTATCCTGAGTGCTACCTCGTTATCGGGCGCCCGCACCGTCCTGGAGCGAAATCCCGCCTGGCCCCTGCCCTTCACGGGCAATATCGATCAGGTGCGTATTCTTTACCTGAACAAAAGTGAGGATAGCTTTGATCTCTGGCGAGAACAGCAGCTGGATTTGAGCCCAATGCCGCTGGCTGAGGTCGCTGCCCTGACGGCTGTGAACCCGGAGAAGGTGACCCTGGTGCTCAATCAACGGGTCTTTTACCTCGGTTACAACTTTGACAGCAGCATCTTCCGTGAGCCGGAGCTGCGCCGCGCTTTTGCCGCAGCCATTGACAGGCAGCGGCTGATCGACGAGATTTACGCTGGTACGGGCATTGGTATGCGCCATCTGACGCCCCCGGGCACCTTTGGCGCCCCGGCCGTGGACGAAGTTGGCACTGGCTACGACCCGGAATATGCCCGGCAACAGATGGCGGCCAGCAGCTATCCTTCGTGCCGGCTCTTGCCCGATATGACCTACCTGACCGGCCCCTCGGACCGGCAGCTACAGCAGGCTCAGCTTATTCGCCAGATGTGGGTCGAAGAGCTGGACTGCAACGAAGAGCAGATACGGATCACCCAGGTTCAGTTTGGCGAGTTGCTGGCCAATACACGCGAGGGAGCCAATCCTGCTGTCCGGCCGGATATCTGGGAGTTAGGTTGGCGACCTTATTTCCCTGATGCCCATAACTGGCTCCATGACTTACTGCATTGCAGCGAGAGCGAAAATCGCAATAAGCGTCCCTGCTCAGCAGTTGATAGCCAGTTGCAGCAGGCAGCCGGTGTTACGGATCATGAGGAGCGCGTGGCCCTTTATCGCCAGCTGGAGCGCGATCTGTTCGCTGACGGTGGGTTAATGCCCATCGTGCCGCTGTTTTCGCGCGCAGATTACCTGGCCCGCCAATCCTGGCTGCAATATCCGCCGGCCTACTTTGGCGGTGAACATTATGATTTTTATGTCATTGACCAGACTGTCAAAGATATATCGCGTAGCCGCTAATGAATGAGATCAACTTGCAACCTTTGGTGACGGGGCTGGCCGCCCTGGGCGTGCCTGTCAAGCCAGCTCAGCTGGAGCAGTTTCGTCAATTTGCGGCGCTCCTGCTGCAATGGAATGAACGACTAAATCTCACCGCTGTGCGCACTGCTGAAGGGGTTGTCAGCCGTCATTTCCTGGATTCGCTTTCCCTGATTCAGCTGACGGGGGATCTTTCCGGGCAGCGGTTGATCGATGTGGGCACCGGCCCTGGCTTTCCTGGATTACCTCTCAAAATTATCTTTCCGTCGCTGCAGTTAACGCTTGTGGAAAGTGTGGCCAAGAAGGCGCGCTTTCTCGAAGCGGCCGTGGCCGAACTGGGGCTGAGCGATGTGACTGTGTTGGTTGAGCGGGCCGAAGCCGTTGGCCAGATGGCAGCGCATCGCGAACAGTATGATTGGGCTGTGGCCCGGGCGGTCGCTGAGTTGCGGGTACTGGTTGAATACTTGTTGCCTCTGTGTCGCCTGGAAGGGCACATGGTTGCCATGAAAGGCGCTGGCGCTGAGACGGAGTTGGCGGCGGCAGGTACGGCGCTGACCACACTGGGCGGCGGGCCGGCGCAGGTGCAGGCCGTTGATTTGCCAGGCCTGGAAGGTGACTTGGTGCTGGTCGCGATCCCGAAAGTGGCGGCGACCCCGGCTGATTACCCGCGCCGGCCCGGCCGGCCCACTAAAAAGCCTTTATAAGGTTTGGGCCAGCTCTCCCCAATAGTTGCGTGCCGCCAGCACCTGAATCCAGCGGAACTCGGGCAGAAGCAGCCCGGTCAGCGCTTTCCCCTCCACACACCCCGTATCCAACCCAAAAACCTGTTTTTTATAGATAAAGGGCTGGCTGGAGCGGGTGTAGTTAAGGTGGCCCATGAGGATGGGTTTTGCCTGCCGGGCAAATTTGAACCAGGGCCACCGGCCGGTCTGCCGCAGATAGTTGGTCCCCCCCATCGTGCCACATAACACGGTAGGTAGTTGTGCCGCCAGTGGGATATCTTCCTCGACAAACCCATGCACGATAATGGCTTCAGGTAGCTCCAGGTAAAGAGGCAGCTTTGCCATCCAGGCCACGGCGGCCTCGTAATCTTCGCCCTGGGCCTGGAACTGTCGCCGGCACAGCAATTGGGAGCGAGCCAGACTCAGCTCGCCGCGGGCGGCGCGCACATGTTTGCGCTCGTGGTTGCCCATCAGGCTGAAGGCGCGCGGGTTGTCGCGAAAATAGCGGTAAACGGCCGGTGAGTCCGGCCCACGATCCACCAGGTCGCCCACCGCCACGATCTGGTCTGCGTCAGTGAGCTGGGCGGCCTCGATAAGCGTGAGCAGCTCCGCATAGCAGCCGTGGATGTCGCCGATGACTAGCGTGCGCGCCATGATGCCTACCGTACGTCCAGCAACGGGTTGAGATAATTGTTAATTTCGCCGTTGCTGACCAGACGAGGATTAGCTGGCGCCGTCTCCAGGCAAGTTTCGGCCGGCGTCGTTGCTGTTGACAGGGTGGTTTCGTCCAATACGGCGCCGGTGGCGGCCTCCACCAACTGTAGCGACAGTTGATACCCGTAGGTGAGATCACCACTGCCGTCGCAGGCCGGTAACGTCAGCGCTTCCTGCTGGCCGAGGCAGACAATAACCTGGACCTTACCTGTATCATTGGCCCGCCATTCAGTCAGGAGCAGTTCTGTGTCCAGGACCCACTCCTCATTTTCCAATTGCCGATAAGCCAGGGCGGGCTTCAGGCCTGGGCCGCTCTCGTAAGCGGCGGTGTCAGCAACGGGTAGGCCGTTACAGGCACTCGCGGGTTCAAAGGCATTTTCACGCACGGAACTGTAGGTACGGTAGAAGAAGAAGCCGGCAGCCAGTGTGAGGCAAATCGTGAACGCGACCAGGGGGACGATGCCCCGCAGCGCGTTGGGACGACGATTGGTGACCGGCGTTTGCGTTTCCATGCATCCATTGTATGCGGATGGCGAAGGGCGGGCGAATCAGGGCGTGGCCCAGCCTTCTGCCACCCGGCCGGCCGCCTGCCAGGCCCGGCGCGCATCCTCATAACCGAGGTTGTAGACATATTCGTGCCGGTCGTGTTTGTATTGGATGATTTGTTCCACCGGCAGCGGCCTTTTGGGGGCGATGATCACGGGTTCTGGCAAATGGCGGGCGGCGCCTTGCAGAATGTCGGGGATGCCATCGCCGTCCAGATCGGGCAGATGGATCTCGCGCCCTGCCAGCCTGGCCTCGAGGACCCGGTTGGCGGCCTGTAAACGGGCATTTTCCAGCCGTAAATTGACCAGTTCGTTGATGCGGCGGAACATCTTGAGATCCGCCTGGAACGAAGCCAGCAGCGCCCATTCAAAGGCGGCGCCGGCCGCATGGAGCAGGTTGCCTGGTGTGAGCTTGCCGGTTGGGTCATCTTCGGGGTCGGGATCATCGTCCCAGGGGGTCATCAGGACGACGACGATTTCTTCGGCGCCGGCGTCGATGGCCGGGCTGAGCGGCGTGTTGGCAACTGTGCCGCCATCCCAATGGGATTGGCCATCCAGCTCCGTGGCCGGGTAGACAATGGGGATGGAGCAGCTGGCGATGATGTGATCCAGCGTCAGGGGGATGCGTTCCATCTTGCCGGGGTAGGCGTCAGCGCTGTTGCCGAAGACGCGTAACCGGCCGGTTGCCACCTCCATCGCCGTGATCCGCAGGTCAACCGCCGCTTCTGCTGAATTCACCCGGTCAAAATTAATCCAACCGCCGGTTTTCAGGGTCTCGCGCAGCGGCATGGTGTCCAGCAGGAAGTTGCCCTTAAACGGGTTGATGTTGATCTTCTGCACATCCCTGGTTTCCAGCCGGCGCCAGAGCGACCAGAGCGAATGGGCGTTGTGGCCTGAGGCGAGCGCGGCGCCATTAACAGCGCCAATCGATGTGCCCACCACGACATCCGGGAACCATTCGTTCTCTTCCAAAAAGCGCAGCGCGCCCACGTGATAAGCGCCGCGGCCACCGCCGCCCGATAAGACCAGTGCTCGTTTATGCGTCATGAATTTGCCTCGTCTGTCATGGCTATTGGCCAGGCTCCGGGCCAACGTTTACCCAATACGATAGAGGCATTGTAGGAATTTGGTACGCCTCCGCCAATCCCCCGAAGGTCTCAGCGCCAGCCAGTTGTGGCCCCGGTGTGTCGCCTTGAGAGACACCAGGCGGGACGGCGTTCAATAAGGCCAGAAACAGGTTCAAGAGTTGCAGAGCAAAATCAGGTTCGTAGTAAAGGGCTATAAGGCTTGTCCGGGGGGCTAAGCCCCCCAAATCTCGACGTCACCCTGAGTGTCGTTCAAAGGGCATTACCCACATCAAGAGAGAGCGAAGGGCCCCTCTCTATGGTTTTAGCTTTGATAGCTGGTGGTTGGTCTGGCAGCTCGCCTTTTTTTGCGCCAGCTACCGGCCGGTCCTTTTAGCGCCGTAGGGAGGGGTCCCTCGCGCTCTCTAAATGAGCGCTTTTTACGGCAGACAAAGCTCGGGATGACGTCAAGAAGATTAACGCAGTCCTCAAATTGCCTACGGACAAGCCTTAAAGCGTTTACTACGAACCTCAGACCGCTTGCTAGTTCTGCCCAGTTTTTTAGCAGGGCAGCCTTGTCAACCTGACCCTGACCCTGAGCGTAGCGAAGGGGAAGGGGAAGGGTCAGCGCCGCCTGGACACGGATTCGCGTATGATCAGTTCCGCCTGGAAGTTGGGCAACTCAACTGTGTTACCGTTGAGCAAGGCCAACATGGCCGCCGCCGCCGCCTGACCCATCGCTGCGGCCGGCTGGCGCGCAGTGGTGAGCGGCGGCACCATGTAAGCAGCCGAAGATTCATCATCAAAACCGACCAGGGAGATGTCTTCGGGTACGCGGATATTGCGCCGGTAAAGACCGAGGCGAGCGCCGAAGGCCATCTGGTCATTGGCGGCAAAGATGGCGCTGAAGGGACGGCCGCGCGTAAACAGCATCTCCACCGCCAGCAGGCCGGATTGCTGCAACAGGTTGCCCTTGACGATCAGCGACGGATCCGGCTCAATGCCGGCGTCCTGCAAGGCGGCCTGGTAACCGAGCAAGCGCTGATGAATGTCATTGACCGTTTCGTCATAGACAACTTCGGCGGAGATGTGAGCGATCTCACGGTGGCCCATCTCCAGCAAATAGCGGGTGAGCTGGTAGGCAGCGTTGTAGTTATCGACAAACAGGCTGCGTGACGGCATGGTGGTCAACTCGCGGGCAACGACGAGCAAAGGGGTTCGCGTCGCTATCTCTGCCAACAGCGCCTCAGGCGTCTGGCCGCCAATGATGATAATGCCATCAACGCGGCGCTCCAGGAGAAATTGGAGCCCCTGCCGTTCGATGGCCGGTTGCCAGCGGCCGTCGACAAAAAGGGGCCAGTAATCGGTCCCTTCCATGCCGAGGAGAATGCCCTGCAGGATGCCATCGTAAAAGGGACTGCCAAAATTCTGGGTGAGGACGCCGATAGTCATCGACTGGCCGCTGGCCAGGCTCTGGGCGAAGATATTCGGCCGGTAATCGAGTTCCAGTACCGCCCGCAGCACCGCGTCCCGCTTTTCCGGGTCTACCGGGGCGGAGTTACGCAGCACCCGCGAAACGGTACTGGTCGAGACATTGGCATTCTCCGCAATCTCGCGGATGGTTACTTTGTTGGGGTTGTCAGACATCCTTCTTTCCACTCCTGGTCTGATTATATTCTGAAAGCGTTTTCAGGAAAAGTGATTAATTGCGAGGTTTTTGGCAAAAGGAGCTGTTCCTGGCAGGAATTGCAGGCCCATTCATACTGAAGGTTCAGGCTTAATCTGAACGTAAGAGTGGCTGAGCATGATGGCATTCCGCCTTCGCGGGAATGAAGACTCGAAGGGAGGATGGGGTGAAGAACAATGGATTACGTCCAAACCTATTGGCAGTTCCCTGATTTTATGACCTGGAAAGATTGACACCCGTCCGGCCCGGTGCTAATATTCGTGAAAGCGTTTTCATAGAATGGGTCTGATCAACTTCTGTTCGCACAATTGTCCAGGATCAGGTCCATCAGCTCCACAGATTCCGGCACTCGTCAGGCGCGGCGGAGCAGCGACGCGGCCACCGCGCCCCAAAAGGAATTCCAACATGAAAGTCAGAACCCTGTTTCCTGTTGTGGGATTGATCCTTATCAGTCTCATTTTGTTTGGCGCGCGGCCGCTGCCCGCTCGGGCGCTGACCCGTCTGCCCGCCACCGTCATCGACGATTTTGAAGATGGCGACAGTGGCGATTGGGGCTTTTTCGGCGGTAACCTGGCCGGCGGCGGCGGTGGCGTCCTGTCTGATCGCCCCGCTGAAGGTAGCTTTTACCTCAGCACCGGCTGGGGCGGCGAAGGGACAGCCAGCACCTTTTATGGCGGCTTTTTCCGCAATCTGGACAATGCTGCTCAGGTTGTGCCCCCAGCCGATCCCTGGTTCAACGTCTGGGTCCTCAATCAGAGCGACGCCACTGTCGACCAGTACACGCTGGAAATCACCATCCGTGAAGATCTAAACGGCGATGGCTGGACCGATGGCAGCGAAGATTCTTTCCGCCTCGACACGACCTTCGCCAATGCCAGCTTCGATGACCAATGGACGCTGCTCAGCGCCCCCGTCAGCAGCTTTGTCAATCTGGGCACGGGTGGCGATGGCCAGTTCAATGGCAACCTGGACGAAATTGTGGTGGTCGTGGCCGGCGTCGTGGGTGGCTCTGGCTCCGTTGTTGAACTGGATTTGGACCAGTTTGCCTTCACGTCTGGTGGCCCCCTCATCAGCTCCCTGACTGTTTTTGACGACATGGAACATGGCGATCCGTTTGGCAACGGCTGGTTCGCCTTTGGTGGCGCTGTTGGTGGCGGCGGCATTAACCCGAACAGTACTGATCTGCCGCCGGTTGATGGCGGTGCTTTTTCCCTGGAAACAGGTTGGGGCTCCGGCGGCACACCCGGTTTCTACGGCGGCTTTGGCCGGACGTTCCCGACCGATTTGACCGCGACCGACCATTTCAACTTCTGGATCAACCCGAATGCGGGCCAGGATTACACGCTGGAGATCAACCTGCAGGAAGATGACAATAGCGACGGCGCTGCCAACGCGGCGGATGACGATGAGTTCCAATACAACTGTGTGGTCTCACCGGCCGGTCCCTGTGCCATTAGCGGCGGCGGCTGGCAGCAAATCTCCATCCCCCTGGCTGATTTCTTTGACGACAACTCATTCTTCACCGGCGGCAATGGCGTCCTGGATGCTGTACCGGTCGCGAGCGGCGGTAATGGTCAGCTGATCAACGTGGTCATCGCCATCATCGGCAACTCCGGCTCCGACGTCAACTTCCGCACCGATTACTGGGCCTTTTCTGATGGTCCGTTGGCAACCCCAACGCTACTCATCGACGACTTTGAAAATGGCCTGCCCAGTGGCACTGACGGCGATGGCAACCCCATCGGCTTCTTTACCTTCAGCGACGGTAGCCCCATTGGCATCGCGCTGACGGACGCGCCGCCGGCGCCGGTACCCGGCTCGAACAGTGGTAACAACGTCCTGGCGATGACTGGCAATGTCACCGCTTTTGCCGGCTTCGTCCATGCCTTCGAGAACGCCGCTGTAGATACCTGGGTGCCGCAGGATTGGAGTGCTTATCAAGGGCTGAGTTTCTGGCTCTACGGCCATAACAGCGGTACGACGCTCTTTGTCGACGTCATCGACAACCGCAATCCGGGCTCCAGCCGCGATGATGCTGAGCGTTTCTCCGTCACTTTGACCGATAATTTCTCTGGCTGGCAGTTCTTTGAACTCCCCTTCAGCAGTTTTACCCGCAAGGAAATTGGCAATGGCGCGCCCAATGACGGGTTTACGTTGACCCAGGTCCATGGCTGGGCGTTGGGCACCCTGAACACGCCCGGCGAAATTACCTACTACGTCGACGACGCGGCCCTTTACGGCGTCGCCGAGATCCCGGAGCTGGCGGTAACCTTCGCCGCCGCCGAATATGAGATTGAGGAAGGGGCCACCGGGCAGATCACCGTCAAATTGAACCGGTCGCTGAATAGCGACGATCCGGCCCAGGTCTCTATCGACTATTTCACCGAGCCCGCCACCGCCACGCCCGGCCTGGAATACACGCCAGCCAGCGGTACGCTCACCTTTGTGAACGGCGGGCCTTCTGAGCTGACGTTTGCCCTGGAAACGTTTGATGACACCAAGTGGGAAGGGACCGAGCGCGTCATTCTGCGGCTTACCAACCCGGTTGATATTGGCGCCGGCTTTGCCCTGCAGGCTGCCGCGGCCATTATCGACAATGACGCCTACGACCCCAACCTGATCGACGACTTTGAGCGGGGCACGGCCTTACTGACCCCAGGCGAAATCACTGTCCTGGAAACGATGGAATTGAATGCCGGCGATGCCCTGGCCATTCCCGGCCAGGATACCGTGGAGACAGTCCTGCGAATCGCGCCGGCTGCCGGGGCAGCGCCCCGCGCGGTTCTCCTCAACAGCCGCGACGCCGTTGCGGGGTTGCTGCCGACCGGCAACAGCTATGCGGACCGCAAGCTGAACGATGTCCTGGACCAGCTAGACCATCTATTGCTGGACAGCAATTGGCACAACGACTACTACTTCAGCCCCGGGGCGGGCAAGCAGGCCATGCATGATCTGACCTGGTCTTTTATCAAGCTGGTCCAGGCTTCTGACAAGGCGCCACAGATCGAGGCGGCCGCCTACGACATCCTGGTGGATCTCTTTGTGGCGGGCCGCGACCTGGCCCATCTGTCCCTGGACCTGGCCATTGCCAGCGACGGCAAGCCCGAGAAAATCGGTTATGCCGAAGCCGCCCTGGCCGCGGCCGAAGCTTACCTGGCCGAGGAGCAATATTACCAGGCCCTGATGCAATACCGCGTGGTCGTGGACCAGGCGCAGAAGGCCGTCGCCGGCATTCCCCTGGCGCCGCTGGGCTACACCCATGAGTTCCCGTTGGGGCAGGATTGGTCGCATGGCGAAGCGCTGACCTTCTGGTATTACGGCCAGAACAGCGGCGACACGGTCACGGTGCAGCTACTGGACAACCGGGCGCCCGATCCGGGCCCCGCTGGCTGGTCGTTGGCCTGGAGTGATGAATTTAATGAACCGGCCGGTACGCCACCAAACCCCGCCAACTGGAGTTTCGAGATTGGCGATGGTACCGTCAACGGCATCCCTGGCTGGGGTAACGACGAGCTGCAATATTACACTGACGATCCCGCCAACGCGGCCACTGATGGCCTCGGCAACCTGGCCATCACGGTGCAGGAAGCGGATGGCTCGCTGCAATGTTATTACGGCGCCTGTGAATACACCTCGGCCCGGCTGCTCTCCTGGCACAAGGCTGAGTTTGCCTATGGCCGCATCGAAGCGCGTATTCAGGTGCCGGATGGACCGGCCGGTCTCTGGCCCGCCTTCTGGAGCCTGGGCAACGATATCGACGTCGTGCCCTGGCCGCAGACCGGCGAGATCGACTTTATGGAATATGTCAGCCGGCTGCCTAACGAGATCTTCGGCACCGTTCATGGCCCTGGTTACTCCGGCGGGCAGAGCTACGGCGATGTTTATGACTTTGGCGGACCGGTCGCCGGCGCTTTCCACACTTACACCATTGAGTGGGAGCCGGATCTGATCAAATGGTACGTGGATGGCATCCTGTACCATACAGCCAGCCCGGCTGCTGTGGCGCCCAACGAATGGGTGTTCAACGACCCGATCTTCATCCTGCTGAATGTCGCCATCGGCGGCAACTTCGGCGGGGCGCCGGACCCGGCGTTGCAGATGCCGCAGTCGATGCTGGTTGATTATGTGCGCGTTTACCAGGGACCGGACACGGCGGAGCGGTTTGAGACGGCGTTTGTGGACAACTTCGAGGGCTGGCAGCTGGTTGAGTTGCCGTTCACGGGGCTGACCCGGAGTGCTGAGCAACCGGCCGGTGCCCCCGACGATGGCCTGACCCTGACCGATGTTTGGGGTTACAGCATCGCCATCCCGGCAGATGGCGCGGGCACGGCGCTGCTGGACCAGGTCCGCGTCAAACCTGTCCCGCCGCCCACCGAGATCACGGTGACCACGACGGCTGACGCCGGCCCCGGCTCCCTGCGCGAGGCGCTGGCGCTGATCGCCCCGAGCGGCACCATCGACTTCGACCCGGCTTTGGCCGGCCAGACGATTGCCCTGACCTCGGCACAATTGGTCATTGACCGGGCTGTGACGATCGATGGGAGTACGGCGCCTGGTCTCACTGTGAGCGGCAGCAACGCCGTGCGTGTCCTGCAGGTAAATGGCGGCGTGGCCGCAGCCATCAACGATCTAACCGTCGCTGATGGCGCTGGTGCGCCGCAAGGTGGCGGTATCCTAAACTTCGGCGAGCTGACGCTCGTGCGTGTCACAGTCCGTGACAACTCCGAGAGCAGCACTGGCGCCGCGGCCTTTGATCTTGGTGGTGGCGGTATCTACAACGGTGATGGCGCTGTGCTCAACCTGACGGACAGCCTGGTGCTGAACAACCGCACGCTGGGTCAACCGGGTGGCGGTCTGTACGGCTTTTTCAACAGCACGTTGAACATCAGCGGCAGCACCATCAGCGGCAATGTGGCCGGCGATGTGGCCGGCGGATTGCGCTTGCTCGGCAATGCCACCATCGTCAACAGCACCATCAGCGGCAATGTGTCGACAGCCTGGCATGGCGGCGCCATGTTCCTGACCGACGGGGTGGTTGCCATCCTGAACAGTACCATCGTCGACAACAGCGCACCTGCGGGTACGGCTGGCGGTATCTTCCTTGGGACGTTTACAGCGGCGCCGGTGACGTTGACGCTGCAGAACAGCATCGTGGCCAACAATAGCGACGTGAACTGTTTCCAGGGCTTCTTTGGCGCCGGGGCGGTTACGCTGACGTCGCTGGGTAACAACCTCTCGACCGATGGCAGCTGTGCGCCGATCGGTACCGATCTGATCGCGGCTGATCCCGGTCTGGCGGCCCTGGCCGACAACGGCGGGCCGACGTTGACTCACGCTCTGCTGCCCGGCAGTCCGGCTATCGACGCAGCCAATTCGGCAGCCTGCCCGGCCGTTGATCAGCGCGGTGTCAGCCGTGACGCTACTTGCGACATCGGGGCCTTTGAATATCTGCCCTGAGGGTAGTTAATTGCTTGTTTTGGCAGGCCTTATCCGGGACGCTTTATGGCCCGGATAAGGCCTGTCGCTTTTCACAACAGAAGAGGTAAATCAGATGTCTCTTGCCAAACCTTCCCTCCATGTGGGGGCTGCCCCGCTTCAACTGGAGGCGCAGCTACCTGCGGGCCAATTTGTCCAGCTACTGGGCGAAACCTATTATCAGATTGCCCATTATGACCAGATGCCACCATTCTTTATGAGCCTGGTCAGCAGCGCTGATCATTGGCTCTTCATCGGCAGCACCGGCGGCCTGACGGCAGGGCGCCGTAATGCCGAGTCCGCCCTTTTTCCCTATGAAACTGAAGATAAGGTGATGGCTCACCACGAGCTGACCGGCAGCAAACAGCTCCTGCGCCTCAGGCGAGCCGGCGTGACCTATCTCTGGGAGCCATTTTCCGCTCGTTACGCAGGTATCTACCGTTGTGAGCGTCATCTCTACAAGAACACCTATGGCAACAAGCTCGTTTTCGAGGAGGTCAATCATGACCTTGGCCTGACGCTACGGCTGGCCTGGCGCCTCAGCGATCGCTTTGGCTTCGTCAAGAGCAGTTGGCTGCACAATAACCTGGAAGAAGAGGCCGAGATTGAACTGCTGGATGGGCTGCAAAACTTGCTGCCTTATGGGGTGCGGTCAGACACCCAGCAGTCGATGAGCAGCTTGCTGGATGCGTACAAGCGGAGTGAGCTGGACCAGGCGTCGGGCCTGGGGGTTTTTGCCTTGAGCGCGACGCTGAGTGACCGGCCGGAACCGAGTGAATCTTTGCAGGCAACCATCGCCTGGCAAGCGGGCCTGCCCGTCGCGCATTATCTCCTCTCCGCGACCCAACTGGACGCGTTCCGGGCCGGCGCGGCGCTGGTGACGGAAACGGATGTTTGCGGCCGGGCCGGGGCTTACTTCGTGACCAGTCAGTTCAACCTGGCACCGGGCGAGCTGCGCACCTGGCACATCGTTGCCGACGTAAACCAGGACGCGGCCAGTGTTGTCGAGCTGAGCCGTTGGCTGCAGCAAGATGCGTCGGTAATCAGCGCCGAACTGGAGGCGGACATCGAGGCGAATACCCGTGAGCTGGCCCGCCTGGTCGCCGTTGCCGATGGCTGGCAAAAGAGCGCGTCGCTGACGTCGTCGACGCACCATTACGCCAATGTGCTGTTCAACATCATGCGCGGCGGCGTGCTGGCGACCGGTTATCAGGTTGACCGGGCCGATCTGCTGGCTTTTGTCAGGACCCGCAACCGGCGCCTCCAGGCAGAGCAGGCGGCCTGGTTTGCGGCGCTGCCGGATGTGATTAACATCGACGATCTATATGCCCGGGCGGCCCGGACTGGCTCCGTCGAGCTGATCCGGCTTTGCTACGAATATTTGCCACTGTCATTTAGCCGACGGCATGGCGATCCCAGCCGGCCCTGGAACCAGTTCTCCATCAATCTAAAAAATGCCGATGGCTCGCCAAGGCTGGATTATCAGGGTAATTGGCGGGACATTTTCCAGAACTGGGAACCGCTGCTGCTGGCCTTTCCGGCCTACATACCGGGCATCATTGCCAAATTCCTCAATGCGACCACGGCCGACGGCTACAACCCGTATCGGGTGACTCGCGCCGGGATTGAGTGGGAGGTACCGGAGCCTGATAACCCGTGGTCGAATATCGGCTACTGGAGCGATCACCAGATTATCTACCTACAGAAGCTGCTGGAAATCGCCGAACAGCAGGACCCGGCAATGTTGCGCTCGTTGTATACCCAGCCTGTTTTCAGCTACGCCAACGTTCCGTATCGGTTGAAATCGTATGAGGCGATGCTAGACAATTGGTCGCAGACGATCGATTTTGATTGGCCGGCGGAGCAGGCGATCCAGGCGCGGGTGACAGCCCTGGGCACCGATGGGCGGTTGCTGCCGGATGAGGCTGGCCAGATCATTCATGTGACGATGACGGAGAAGCTGCTCACGTTGCTGCTGGCCAAGCTGGCCAACCTGGTCCCGGAAGGCGGCATCTGGATGAATACCCAGCGGCCTGAGTGGAATGATGCGAACAATGCCCTGGTTGGCAAAGGGTTGTCTGTGGTAACGACTGCTTACCTGCGCCGTTTTGTGCTCTTCTGGGGAGCGCAACTGGATGAAGCGGCCGAGGATTCGTTTGTCATCCATGAGTCTGTGGGCAGGTTGCTGTCAGAAATGGAGGGGATTCTGAGTGCGCACCGGCCGGATCTGCAGCGCGGCTTCAGCGGTGCCAGCCGGCGTGGTTTTATGGATGGGATGGGCGAGGCCGTGACTGCCTACCGCCAGCAGCTTTACGCCGCGGGGCTTGGGGGGGTACAGACTGAGCTGACTCTGGGCCGTCTGCGGGCGTTCCTCGCGCTGACCCTGGCCTATCTCGAGCAGACATTGCGGGCTAACCAGCGGCCGGATGGACTGTATCATGCCTACAACACGCTGGTCTTGCGGCCCGAGCAGGCTGATGTTGCTCATCTCTATCTCATGCTTGAAGGACAGGTCGCTATCCTCTCATCCGGTTTGCTGACGCCGGCCGAAGCAGTGACCCTGTTACAGAAGATGCGGCACAGTGAGCTGTTCCGGGCTGACCAGCATTCTTACATGCTGTACCCACAGCGGCGCTTGCCGGGCTTTCTGGAGAAAAACAACATCCCGGCAGAGCGGCTGGCGGATCTGGCCCTTGTGCAAAAATTGCTGGCCGCCGGCGACAGGCGCTTGCTCAGCCGGGATGAGCAAGGGGTGTATCATTTCAATGGGCATTTTCACAATGTCCATGATGTTCGCCACCAGCTGGATCAGCTGGCTGAGGAACTGCCGTACAAGGCTGACGTTGCCGCAGAACGGCAAGCGATCGAAGAACTCTTTGAAGAGGTTTTTAACCACCAGGCGTTTACCGGCCGGTCCGGCACCTTTTTTGCCTACGAAGGGCTGGGCAGCATCTACTGGCACATGGTGGCCAAGCTGCTGCTGGCGGTGCAGGAGATCTGCCAACAGGCTGTACGCGAAGAAGCGGCGCCCGAGCTCGTGGCGGCGCTGGCAGCGTCTTATTACGACATTCGCGCTGGCATCGGTTACCAGAAGGGGCCGGCTGAGTATGGCGCGTTTCCCACCGATCCGTATTCACACACACCGGCCGGTGGCGGCGCCCGTCAGCCTGGCATGACCGGGCAGGTCAAAGAAGAGATCCTGACCCGTTGGGGTGAACTCGGTGTTTCCGTGCAAGCTGGCACCATCCAATTTAAGCCCATCCTGCTGGAGACCGACGAATATCTACCGGTGGCGGATTCCTTTGCCTATCTGGATGTGCACGGGCAATCTCGGCGTATCGACTTGCCTGCTTACTCGCTGGCCTTTACTTACTGCCAGGTACCGGTGATCTACACGCTGGCCAGCCCGGCACGTCTGGAAATTACCCTGGCGGACGGTACGCGGAAGTCGGTTGAAGGCAATCGTCTCGACCAAACGACCAGCCAGCATATTCTGGCGCGCGATGGTCAGGTACAATCGGTCCATCTATTCTTGCCACAGTGAGGCCGCTATGGCTGGCAGGTTCCGCTTACAATCAGTCGGTTTGCTTTGCATCCTTTGGTTCGGGCTGTTTCTGTTGGCCGCCTGTCAGAACACGCCCGCGGATAGCCCGGCCGAGGGTGAAGCTCAGTCGCCGGAGCCGGCTGATGAGGCTGAACCGTCATCTTCCAGCGCTGACCCGGCTTACCTGAACCCTGAGCTGCCTATCGACAGGCGCGTTGATGATCTGCTGGCGCGCATGACGCTGGCGGACAAGATCGGCCAGATGACGCTGGTTGAGAAAGATAGCATTCTGCCCGCCCAGCTCCTCGATTACGGTTTAGGCGGAATTTTGAGTGGCGGCGGTGGCTCCCCGCGTATCAATGACGCCGAAAACTGGGTCCTCATGGTGGAGGATTTCCAGGCCCATGCCCTGCAGCGCGAGCTGCCCATTCCCCTGCTTTATGGCGTTGACGCGGTCCATGGCCACAACAATCTGTTTGGCGCCACTATCTTTCCCCACAATATCGGCTTGGGGGCGGCCCATAACCCGGAACTGATGGTGGCGATTGGTCGGGCGACGGCCCAGGAGATGATCGCTACGGGCATCTACTGGAACTACGCGCCAGCTGTGTCCGTGCCGCAGGATATTCGCTGGGGGCGGACCTATGAAGGGTATAGCGAAGATACGGCGCTGGTCTCTGAGCTGGCCACAGCCTATCTGATCGGACTGCAGGGCGCTGACCTGGCCGCCCCGGACACAGTCCTGGCGACGCCAAAACATTTCGTGGGCGATGGCGGCACCGTATGGGGCAGCGCCACCACCAATGGCTACCGGATCGACCAGGGGGTAACCGACGTCGACGAAGAGACGCTGCGGCGTATTCATCTGCCGCCCTACGAAGCTATGATCGACAACGGCGCCCGCGCCATCATGGTCTCTTATTCAAGCTGGGGCGACAGCCGCATGCATGCCCAACGTTATCTGATTACCGATGTCCTGCGGGGGGAACTGGGCTTTGATGGCTTCATCGTCTCGGATTGGGCGGCTGTTGACCAGATCGACCCGGATTATGCTGTCGCGGTTGTGACGGCGGTTAACGCCGGCATTGACATGGTCATGGTGCCGTACAATTACGCACGCTTCATCGACACGCTCACGCAGGCCGTGGCTGCCGGCGATGTCGCCGAGGCGCGAATCGACGAGGCGGTGCGGCGTATTCTGACGGTCAAATTCGAATTGGGCCTCTTTGAGCAACCCTATGCCAACCCCGATCTGATGGCCACGGTAGGTTCTGCCGAGCACCGTGCTCTGGCGCGCGAGGCTGTGGCCCAGTCACAGGTGTTGTTGCGTAATGAAGGGAGTATCCTGCCGTTGGCCGCCGATCTGCCCCGCCTGTTCGTTGGCGGGCGTGCGGCTGATGATATCGGCATCCAGTCCGGTGGCTGGACGATTGAATGGCAGGGCCAGAGCGGCGCCATCACACCGGGAACGACCATCTTGCAGGGGATTGAGGCAACTGTCAGCCCAGATACGGAAGTTGTCTACGATGCCCTGGGCCAATTTGCGGACTCGCTCGATACGGAGCCGGTCACCTGTATCGCCGTGGTTGGCGAGCGACCGTATGCCGAAGGCCGGGGTGATAGCCGGGGCCTGCGCCTGCCCGCCGAAGACCAACGTTTGCTCGAGCAGATGGCCGGCAACTGTGCTGATCTGGTTGTAGTTCTCATCTCCGGCCGGCCGCTCATCATTACCGAGCTGATGGGGGCATGGGACGCCCTGGTGGCCGCCTGGCTGCCTGGCAGTGAAGGCCAGGGTGTTGCCGATGTGCTCTTTGGCCTGAAACCTTTCACCGGGACATTGCCCTACACCTGGCCCCAGGCCAGTGACCAGTTGCCGCTGAACATGCACTCTGCTGCTGGCGAGCCGTTGTTTCCGCTGGGGTATGGCATGCAGACGGAGCCTGTTGATTGAGATGCAGCCGGCCAGTCCGATTGTGCTTACATAATTCATACACAC
>JACKBM010000042.1 GCA_020634575.1 Ardenticatenales bacterium
TGCGATTCTCGTTGGGCCGATACTGGCAGGCAATAAGAAGCGCTGGATTCGCCGGGGCTTGCGCTGGTCACGCCGCTTTCCCCCGCTGGGCCGGCTATTTACCAGAGGGGTGCGTTCACCCTGGAGCGGCTACATCATGGAGCGCTTTATCAATTCGCGTCACTACGACCCCAGCATGACCGCCAGCTTTCGCAACCTGGGCCGGCGCCAAATCCGCCCCGAGGCTTACCTGCCCATGGGGCGGTCGGCCTTTCAGGTTGAGATCGAGGCCGTTCTGGCGGCGACTCAGACGCCGGTCCTGCTGGTATATGGCGAATATGATAAACATGCCCGGCCGGAGCAGCTGGCAACATTGTGCCGGCTGCGCCCGGGTATCGCCGCCTGCTGTATTCCCGGCGCCGCTCACAATTCGCCTTACGAAGCGCCGGCCGCCTGCGCCGCCGTCATCGACCAGTTTTTAGCCAGCGTGCCCGGCCCCTTACGGAACGATGAGATGGCTGCGGATGATGCGATCCAACTCACCGCTGGCTTGCAATCGGGCCAGCGCCTCGTTTAGCTTCTCCAGGAGCAGTTCATCATCGGCCCTAACGACCAAGGCATAAGGCTCGTTGACGATGGGCTCGCCGCGATAGCTCAACGCGCTTTCATGATTGAGTAAGTAAAGGCCGCTGCTGATGGCATCAATAAGCACTGCGGCGGAGCGGCCTTCCTCGGCCGCCTGCAGGGCTTCTTCGGGCGTGTTGAACTGGTCGATTTGTAACGAAGTCAGCCGCCGACTCCATTCGATAGCCTGCACATGCCCTTCAGAACCGAGCTCCACAGCTACGCTGCGGCCATCGAGATCGGCCAGCGACTGGATGGTGGGATCATTGGCCAGCAACATCTGGCCGGCGTTGAAATACGGATCGCTGTAGCTAAAGTCACGGGTACGTTCCGGCTGGATAACCAGGGCCGAAAGCAAGAGATCAACCTGGCTGGTACCCAGTCCATCATAAAGTCCGTCGTAGCCAAGATAGGTGTAGGCCACGGTGAGGCCGAGGTCAGCCGCCAACGCTTCAGCCAGGTCGACATCCAGGCCACGCAGGCCACCGCCTTCATCGACCTCAAAGGGTGGGTAGGTGGGGTCCAGGCCCACGCGCAGGACGCCATCCCGCTCGATACGCTGCCAGGTTTCGCCGGAGCCGCCGCAGCCGGAGAAAAGCAGTAGCAGCATTGCCAAAAACAGGAGCCGCTTCATGGCCCGTTTCCCGTCCGCTCCTGCAGGGCCGTATAGAGCGGTTTGGCGATAAATTCTGGCGTCACCAGCGTGAAATAATCCATGTAGCTTTTGGTCGGGGCCGGTGTGCGAAACATCCAGAGCGCCATCATTTCCAGGTAAGGCCAGTTGGCGGCGGCATAGTCATAAGCGTCGACGGTGTAGGTGATGCGCTGGCCGGGACGGACAGCACGTGTCCAGCGGGGATGGTCGTTCCAGCCGGTTTCGGTGATGTAGACCTTTTTGGCCGCATCACCGTTGGCAACCATCACTTCGCGTAGCAACTCGACGCGACGGAAATTGAGCAGGTCGGGGGCCGGGTCCATTTCTGGCGGGAAGACAAAGCCGTAGGTATGGGCGGCCAGGCCGTCGAAGTGGGCGGCGGCGCCGGCGTCGTACATGCCCTGGAGGTAAGCCATCTCATTCAGCCCCCAGGGGGAGTCCGCGCCTTCCAGGTTGGGCGCCAGGGCGCCGGCCAGGACGGTGACCTCAGGGTTGGCGGCTTTGATGGCCGGGTAGCTGGCAGCCAGGAGAGCGGCATAATCGGCCGGGGTGGTCTGCTGATAGCCCCATTCAAAAAAGAGATTGGGCTCGTTCCAGATGATGATGGCGGCCACTTTATCCTGATAGCGCGCGGCAAAGGCGGCGGCAAAAGCGGCGAAGTCGGCGTAGGCCGTGGCGTCGAGATATTGCAGGGGGGTATCGGCCGGCCGGGCCCAATCCGGCGTCAGGCCGATGCGGGCAATCAGTTTCAGGCCCTGGGCATGGGCATGTTCGACCACCAGATCCGGGTGTTCCCAGGCAATCTGTCTGTCCTCGCCCTGGTAATAGGCCCAGGGGAAATATTCGACGATCCAGGGGGAGCCCATTTCGCGCACCATCTGCAGGGTGCGCTGAATTTTCCAGGGCTCAACTTCGTCGGTCAGGCGGGTGTGGACGCCCAGCTGGGGCAGGTTCGTTGCAACGGTTTGCGGCGGACCGAGCGAGACGAGGACGGGGTCCGGCTGTAGCCAGCTAATGATAAAAGCCAGACAGAGAATTATCAGAGCGGGGCGCCAGCGCATCAAGGGCTCTCGTTTTGCGCCGCCTGAGTTGCCAGAGAGAGATAATGGTCGGCCCACCAATTCAGGTGGTACATCGTCGATGCGACTCGCTCGGGAAAAGTATATTCACGTCGCAAGAGGGGTTGATCGGGCAGCGCCCGGTCAATTTTGAGGAGGCGTTGAAACAGCTCGTGCTGTAGCTGAACATTGAGCAGCCGGTTCTGGAAATCATGCACCAGTTTGCCCAGTTCTTCATCAGTGGCGGCCAGGTAAGCTGATGGCAGGGCTTCCAGCTGGATCTGGGCCGGGGTGCGGGCCGCTTCCAGAAAAACAAGCCGCATCTCTACCGGCAGGTCGGCCAGAAAATCAATGCCCCAGGCATGATCATAATGGCGCAGCTTCAGGCTAATGGGTGAGTAATATTGCAAGGCGGCCTGAAGCTGTCTGGGCGTACATAGGTGGAGACTGCCATAATCAGCCGCGACACGCTCCGCAACCTCCGGCCAGTCGATGCTGGTGAGTGTATCAGCATCCAGGTCTGGCATAATCAGCATGAGCTGATCGACTTTTTCGTAGATGGCAAGCAGCGCGGGCAGGGGCGGTGGCGCATCCGGTTGTTCCGGCAGATCCGGCTCGGCCAGGCCGAGCGCATCGGCCATCAAGTTCAGGCGGGTTTGCACGAGGGCAAGCAGGGCCACGTCTGATTGCGCATTCAAGGGAGCGGGACCGAGTTGGCGGGCCAGCCCGCGCAGATTCTGTTGGGCATTTGCCCTGGCTTCGGGATGCAGCAGGCCGGGAGCCAGGCTGGCTGAGGCGTCACGGGCGCGGCAGCAAAGCTCGCCGTACGCGAGAAGTTGGTCATTCACCACGCCGGTGACGGGTAAGGTGCCCTGCAAAATCTGACCGGTATTTTCAACCTGGTAGACAAAGTGAGGTTTCAGGAAGGCATAGCGCTGCCAGCTGGCCTGGCTGGCGACCAGAGGGGCGCGGCGCAGGTGTGGGCCGTGCTGTTGCCAGACCGGCCGGTACGCCTCCCGCAGCTCTTGCCAGGGCGGCTCTCCTTTCGTCAGAAGCAACAGATCAACTGTGGATTCGCCGACCTGGAAATAGCCACCAGCCAGATCCCCAAATAAGACGGCTGTCAGCAATTCATCACCCAGGAGCTCGTTCGCTACTACCAGCGTCGCCTCCAGGGCGGCTTCTATCTCAGGGCTAAACATAACAGGGATTATAACAGTTTCCTTTACGCTTTCATCCATTTACGCTAAAGTAGCTTCCTATTACACTGCAAAGGGAGCTTCATGCGTGCCTTCGTTACGGGTGGGACCGGCTTTGCCGGCTCACATTTGGTAGAACAGCTGCTGACCTCCGGCGCCGAGGTGTATGCCCTCGTACATGGTCCGACAAGCCATCAGGATATTCCCGAACACCCCGCTTTTCACAGCGTCGCCGGCAATCTTCTGGATGCCGCTGAGCTCATTTCGCTCCTGGTCGACCTCTGTCCCGATGTGATTTTTCATCTGGCCGGGCAGGCGTCGCCGCCCCGTTCCTGGGAGATCCCGGCAGCTACCTTCAACGTCAACACCATCGGTACGATCAATGTGCTGGAAGCGGCGCGCCAATGCGGTCAGCCGCGGGTTGTTATTGTCACCAGTGCCGATGTGTATGGCATTGTCAAACCGGATCAGCTGCCCCTGACTGAGGCCAGCCAGCCAAGACCGCGTCACCCATACGGTGTGAGCAAATTAGCCGCCGGCATGTTGGCACCCATTTACTGGGAGCATTACCGGCTGCCAGTCATCGAAGCGCGGCCCTTTAACCATGTCGGCCCGCGGCAGATGTTGGGCTTTGTGGTGCCGGATTTTGCCAGCCAGGTCGCCCAGGCCAAGCTTGGCCTGATCCCCACCCGGCTGCGCGTTGGCAACCTGGACGCCCAGCGTGATTTTACCGATGTGCGCGATGTGGCTCGTGCCTATCGCCTGCTGGCGGAAAAGGGGCAGCCCGGTGAAGAGTACCTGATCTGCTCGGGGCAACCTGTTAGCATCCATTATCTCCTGACGACGCTTCTGGAGCTGGCCGGCATCAAGGCGGATATCGAATACGATCCGGCCCGGATGCGGCCCTCCGACACCCCCTGTCTCTACGGCAGCTTCCGCAAGATCCAGCAGGACACGGGCTGGCAGCCGGAAATCCATCTGCGCCAGGCCCTGGCCGATGCGCTGGCCGAGTGGCTGGATCATTTTCAGGCGAATACCTGACCCTTACTCCCAGGACCAGAAAGCCAACAAGCCGTCGCCCAGATGCTGGGGTAACCCTTCACTGTCCGTATCCAGCAGCAGGATTTCGCCGCCGGCGATATTCAGCGATTGGGCGCTGATGGCCAGGTAACGGCTGTCTGGCGACCAGATCGTGGCGGAGCGATGGTACTGGTCAAAATAGGGGATGACGTTGAGAAATTCGCCCGTCGGTGCGAAGCTATGCAGGTAGCGGCTGCGGCCACTGTCCAACTCGTAAACATACAGATCAAAGGCGATTTCGCTATTGCCCTGCTGGGCCAATTTCGTTTGCTGGCGGCCATCGGGATCGAGTGTGATGTAGGCCAGCTTCTGCCCATCCGGTGACCAGAAACAGGCAACGACTGGGCCGGCGGCGATTTGCCGGGGATCAGTGCCGGCGCCGATTTCCACCAGGGCCAATTCGCCAATGGCGCCAGCGCCCAGCTGTAAGTCACTGGTGATATAGGCAATATGCTGGCCGGTAGGCGCCGGCACGAAGGCGGCAGTAGCCTCCAGCGTGGCCAGCTCTTCCACGATGGCGCCGTCCCGATCAATCAGGACGAGACTATCGGTCCCTTCTTGTTCGATGGCGACGACGAGCTGCTGGCCATTTTGCAGAAACGCGGGCGCCTGAAAGGAGGTGGGCTGCAGGGCGAGGGCTGTGCTATCTGAGCCGGCCGGATCCAGAAAGGCCAACCGGCCGGCCCGGCGCCCGCCCGTGTGCACAAACAGACTGGCGCTATCCGGGGCCCAATCCCAATAAAAGGGCTGGCCATTCTCCAGGACACGCGGCTCGCCAGGCACCGTCGAAATCAGGTAGAGGCCCAGCGGTTCTGGCGGGCTGCCCTGGCCCAAAAAGGCGAGGGTCTGGCTGTCCGGCGCAAAATGGAGATAGAACGGGATGATGTCGGTGCTTTGGAACAGCTCCGTTCTGCGCCCACTGGCTGTGTCTGCCAGCCAGAGCGAGGCTTCGATGTGACCCCGACCCGGGCCGGCGACGACATCGTTTTGCACAAAGGCGAGCCCCCGCGAATCAGGTGCCCAGGTGATGTAATGATAGCTACGCTGGCTGTCGCCGCCGGCGTCGGTGGTGAGCTCGGTGCGGCCGCTGCCATCGGGGTTCATGAGATAAATGTTGTGATCCGTGCCGATGATGGCCAGTTGACCGGCCGGTGTCGCCCCAGCCAGCGCAGCCCGGGCGCTGTTCTGACCAGCCGCCACAGCCTGGCTGCTACCAAGGCTGGTTGTCTGGCAGGCAAGGCTCAGACCAAGCAAAAGCAGGAGGATGTAAACAAAGGCCGGCAGACGTGTTTTCATGAGCAAGGTCTCGTCGGGCGTGCATGGGTCCGGATCATGGCGGTCAGTATAGCGCACATAGGCTGTTGGCGACGTCATTTTGCCTTCATTTCGCCATTCACTCATTTCTATTTACAATGGAGCGATGGCAAAAGGGAAAGAACGTTTGGATAAGCTGCTGGTGCAACGCGGCCTGGCCGAATCACGGGCCAAGGCGCAGGCATACATCATGGCCGGTGAGGTGCTGGTCAATGGCGAGCCGGCGTTGAAGGCCGGCATGACCGTGCCGCTGGCAGCAGAACTGACAGTTAAGGAAAGTCTGCAGTTTGCCAGCCGGGGTGGCCTGAAGCTGGACGGCGCCCTGGATGAATTTGCCATCCAGGTGGCCGGGCGGGTAGCGGCGGATGTGGGCGCCTGTACGGGCGGCTTTACGGATGTGTTGTTGCAGCGGGATGTGGCCCGTGTTTATGCCATCGATGTGGGCTATGGCCAGTTGAACTGGCGGGTACGGCAGGATGAGCGGGTTGAGGTCATGGAGCGCACCAATGCTCGCTATCTGGAGAGCCTGGCCGAGCCGGTGAGCCTTGTGGTGATCGATGTCTCGTTTATCTCGCTGCGGCTGATTTTGCCGGCGGTGCGCCGCTGGCTGACGCCGGATTTTGATGTGGTGGCTCTTATCAAGCCGCAGTTTGAGGCCGGGCGGCAGCAGGTGGGCAAGGGGGGCATCGTCAAGGACCCGGCCGTCCATCGCGAGGTGGTGGAAGAATTGTTGGCCTGGGTTGGCGAGGTGGGGATGGCACCGGCCGGTCTCATCCGCTCCCCGATCAAAGGGTCGGATGGCAACGTCGAATATCTCGTTTGGCTCTGCCCGCCGGAACGGGCCACGCTGGCTGTGCCGGCGGCGATTGATGCGGTGCTGGCGGAGGCTGAGGAGTAGCGGCGGGGAAGTGCGAGCACGCGGCTGTGTCAAAAACACCGTGCTGATAGGGGCGGAAGTGCCCTGAAGAGGCACTCATTACCCTGAGAAAATCATTATCGGCCTAGCTTTTCATCAGTGCCCCTTGAGGGCACTTTTCCTTTACCATCAGCACGACGCTTTCAGCGTCGCCACGCTGGCCCAACGTACCGTACATCACCCCAACGCCGCCAATTGCCGCCGCAAAAAGTGCTGATTCACCTCATTGGGTGTCAGGGCCAGCGCCTGTTCGTAGGCCTGGCGGGCTGCCTCTTTTTGGCCGGCGCGGCGCAGCAGGTCGGCGCGGGCGGCGTGGTAAAGGTAGTAGGTTTGCAGGTCGGTTTCAGCGAGCAGGCGGTCGAGTAACATCAGCCCGGCCAGGGGGCCATCGGCCATAGCGACGGCGACAGCCTGGTTGAGGCGGACGATGGGGGAGTCGGTGAAGCGGCGTAGCTCGCCGTAAAGGGCGGCGATCTGTATCCAGTCGGTCTCATCCGCCACAGGCGCTTCGGCGTGGACGGCACTGATAGCGGCCTGAATCTGAAAGGGCCCTGGCCGCCCCTGGCGCAGGGCGTCTTCCACCAGGGCAATGCCCTCGTCGATTGCGCCTCCATCCCAGCGTGATCGGTCCTGGTCAGGCAAAAGGATAAGGGTGCCATCTGCGGCCAGCCGGGCTGGGGTGCGGGCGTGGTGGAGCAGCATGAGGGCGAGGAGGCCGGTTGCTTCGGGCAGGGCCGGCATGGCTTTTTCTACTGCCAGCAGCTCGACCAGAAGGCGACCAAGGCGAATCGCTTCGTCGATGAGATCCGGCCGGATCAACGCATCCCCGCTACTGGCTGAATACCCTTCATTGAAGATCAGATAAATGATAGTGAGCACGGCCTGTAACCGCTCGCTGATCAGCTCGGGTGGGGGGACACGAAAGGGGATGCCGGCCTGGCGGATTTTGCGCTTGGCACGCACCAGCCGCTGCGCCATCGTTGCCGCTGGCACCAGGAAAGCGCCGGCTATTTCCTCGGTTGTCAAACCGCCCAGCGTGCGCAAAGTCAGGGCAACCTGGGCCTCCGCGTTAAGGGAGGGGTGGCAGCAGGTGAAGATCAGTTTGAGGCGTTCGTCAGGGAAGATATCCATCTCAAACTCCGGCTGGTCTGGTTGGGGCAATTGTTGGGCCAGGTCTGGCTGTTTGGCGACGGCCGTTTTCTGGCGGCGTAGCCGGTCTATGAGGCGGCGGCGGGCAATGGTCGTGAGCCAGGCGCCGGGCTGGCGGGGCGTGCCCTGGCGCGGCCATTGTTCCAGGGCGATGACCAATGCTTCCTGCAAGGCATCTTCAGCCAGGTCGAAATCGCCACACTGACTGATCAGGGTGGCCAGGACCCGGCCAGATTCCTGGCGAAAGGTCGTTGCGACCAGCTCTTCAGGCGACATAGCAAGGCGTGGGGAGCGGCCGGCCAGCCAGACCAACCGCGTCCCCAACTCGGCCTGGCCTATTCAAACTCCATAATCGGCCGGATCTCGACTGACCCATTTTTGGCGCCCGGGATCTTGGCTGCCATTTCGATGGCTTCATCCAGGTTGTCACAGTTCAGCATGTAATAGCCGCCGAGCTGTTCCTTGGTCTCGGCGAAGGGGCCATCGGTTGTCAGGATCTGGCTGTCACGCACCCGGACAGTCGTGGCGGCGGACGTATCGACCAGCGCGTCGCCACCCAGCAACAGGCCTCGATCTCTCACCTCGTTGGTGAAAGCGTTATACTCCGCCATCATGGTCTCCATTTCTTCCGGTGTCTGGGACGCATCCACCGCTTCATTTCCGTAAATCAACAACATGTAACGCATTGCATAACCTCCAAAGGGTTTAAGCTCGATCGGGATAGACAGCTCCCAAAGTATAACGTCTATCAAAACGTCGTTTGACAATGTGGCAGATCGACAGGTTGTAGAAAATTAGTGGATTTCGACGTTAGTTTCGGTGGGGTCGCTGAGCAGGCGCAGGGTAAACGTAGCGCCTCTGCCAGGTGGGCTGGTGACCGTGATGCTGCCATGGTGCATATCCATGATCTCTTTGCAGATGGAGAGCCCAAGGCCAGTGCCGGAGGCTTTGCTGTCACGTCCGGTCTCGCCACGATAGAAGCGTTCAAAGAGGTGGGGGATATCTTTTTCCGGGATGCCGGTGCCGTTATCCGCCACGCTTAGCCAGACCGTACTTTTGTCATCCTGACCGCCGGAAACTGTGACAACGCTGCCTTCCGGGGTGTAGTTCACGGCATTGACAATCAAATTGGTCAGGACCCGTTCAAGCTGAGAGGCATCGGCGAGGGCGTTGGGCAAATCGGCCGGCAGCACATTTTCCAGGATGATGGATTTTTTGGCTGCGGCTGGGGCGCAATGGCGCATGGATTCATCGACAAGGAGGCTGATATCGGTTGGAATCAACTCGATGGGCATGGTGCCCATTTCCAGCTGGGAAGCGGTCAGCAGGTCCATGATCAACCGGTTGAGTTTTTCAGCTTCCTTACTGAGAATGTCGATATATTCCGGTAGACGTTTTTCCCGCCCTTTATTTAGCAGTTCCAGGTAGAGGCGGATATTCGTGAGCGGCGTCTTAAGCTCATGAGAGACATTGGAGATGATGTTGGTCTTGAGCCGGTCAATTTCCTTAGCCTGGCTGATGTCGGAAACAACACCGACGAAGCCGCTTGTTTGACCATGTTCATCGCGAATCGGTGAGGTGGAAAGGCTGACATCGACCTGATGGCCGCCGGGTTGCTGGAGCAGCAGTTGCCCGTTCCAGCCATTGCCGGCCGCGATGGCTTCCAGCAGGGGCTGAAGCATTTCAGCCGACTCAACGGTGGCATGCCAGCTACTGAGCGGTTGACCCAATAGGGTGGAGGTTTCGTGCCCGGAAATAGAAGCCAGTGCCATATTGGCATAAAGTATAGTGCCGGCAGTATCCGCAAAGAAAATACCTTCGCCTGCATTGTCCAGAATGGCCTGCGTCCGGTCACGTTCCGTGCGCAACTCAATGGTGCGTTCCTGGACCTGATCAGCGAGGGTATCTCGCTGATGCTGTAACTCTTCATAAAGGGTTATGTTTTCAATGACTGGGGCTATCTGGTTTGCCAGTGTATAGAGCAGATCGATATCGTTCTGCGGGTAAAAATCGTCCGGGTCGCGGCGGCCAAACAGCCAGATACCAATGATGTCATTGCGCAAGATCAGTGGAATGGTTAAACGAACCCAGGCAAATGCCCCATCATTGCTCTGCGGCGGAACGTAGCGGTTGGAGTGTGCGAGCAAGTTTTGCCGGTGTTTGATGATCTGTTGATCAATAGAAGCATCAATGCCTTCGGCATAAACGAGATGTATCTGATTACCGTCGAATAGATAAAGGGCTGACTGCCGGATAAGGAGAGCCGGTGTGATCTGGGATGTTAACAGCTCATACAGCGCGTCCCGCTTCAAAATTGAAGGGATACGGTTGGCAAAGAGACGAATGATCTCGTCCGGATTATGCTGTGACCCATAGGCCAGCCGATTAATGAGTCGTTGACTCTGATTGTTCAACGAAGGAGAGGCCAGCACGAAGATAATGGTTGTCAGGATCAGAAAAGCATTTTTGGCGGCTATGGATTCAATCAATTGATGGCCAGCCCAAATGACAGTCACTAGAATCAACGTGTAGAAAACGAGGAAACTATAGGTTGAGAGCAACCGGTTGGTGCGAAACTCCAGCTTGCCCAAATGCCGCTTGTAGATGGCATAAATATAAAACAGGGGCAGTATGGGAGTCGCGAATAGGGATATCTGGACGGTTGTCAGGCTGCCGGGGCTTTGCCCCAGCAAAACTGGCACAGTGGAAATGATGCCGGGGCCGAGAGCAAGCATGATACCGGCAATCATCAAGCGCACGGCAATGCGGTCTGAAGGCGATGTATGGCGACTGTAATAACGATAAGCAAGAATGGCGACAGTTGCCAGGACGCTGGATAGGAGGAGTAGGGGCGGGACGAGTAGAGGGATAATCCCGGTAAACTCTAGAAGGAGCAATACGGCAGTGAGAATATAGAGTGCCCCAATGACACGTTTGCCCTGCCTGGGGGCCAAAAATGATGGGACTCGCCAATGCAGATGGACCATCACTGGACCCAATATGATACTGACCACGCGCAATATCTGGCGTGAAGAAAGGATTCCCAGGCTGGAAACACCACCTACAACCAGAAACAGGGCGATGAGATGCATGAACAGAACAAGGAGGACCCACCCAGTGTCGCGTGGCTGCAGGAAAATATAGGCGGCGGTTCCGGCGATCCAGAAGACGAGAAATGTGGCGAGGCTCAGGCCTCGCTCAAACTGATCGGTAAAACGCACATCCGGCATGGTTAGCTGGACCGGGTCAGCTTCCCCTGATAGCGTCACGAAAAAATGGTCGCCGGGGGACAGCGTGGTCAACCCGTAAATGGGATCAGCTGGTGGCAGATCGGTAATTGCCATGCCGTTAATGGCGACGATTATCTGATCAAGAGATAGATTTTCCTGGCTGGAGGCAATGATCTTGAGACCGGCCGGATCACTCTCGCGCGTGTAGTCAAAGCCCAGATACGGTGTGGCAAAAATGAATGTGTAGGTGTATACAACATAAATGCCAAAAGTAAGCACTGAGGTGACGATAAGTGCCCAATCTATTAAATTCAGATTTCGTTTTTTACGCACTTGTTACCTGATAGCGCACAGATAGACGTATGACTTTGCGGATTTGCTCCTGACTTCCCAGGAGCCATTTTACCATTGACGGCGTCAGACTACATTGCTTTCCATTACCTTGGATCACAAACCTGAGGGAATTATATCATTACCTGTAAACAGCGGAGATTGGGAATGAGGTACTAATCTCTCCCTGCGCTAAAGTACATTGTGATGAGTTGCCTGTCCAATGGTCTTTTCAGAGCCATCATGGACGCAAAACGAGAGGCTTTAGCCGAGGCTATCCGTCAGGGAAATGCTGTCTTCGCCCAGCATTTCTTCCCAGAACTGACGGTACATGTCCAGCCACTGATGAATTTGTTCTGGCACGGTTAATTTCAGGGAGGTGAGCAGGCCGCGGGCTTCCTCGTATTTCTGGACCAGTAGATACACACCATAGCTGAGGGCGCCGGAACGAATCAGGATGTTCTGAGCCTGGGCCAGCACATCCGGTTGGGCGATCCTGGGCTTTAGCTCCAGTAACTGCTCTCTCTCTTCATGTTCGGCTGTACTGGCGAACATAATAAGCAAGTTGTTCCTGGATTCGTCCCAATCAGCCGTTTTCTCAGGATCAAGGGCATCCGTAATATCATCCTGAATCTGGGCAAGTTCGCCGACCAGGTGACCAATGTTGGCAAACGCCTCGACCCTGTCCGCGGAAACGCCGGCAAAAATAGCCCCAAGTTTGAAGGCCCCAGCATAAAATGGCGTACTTTTTGTGTGGACCACACGCCAATAATTCTCTTCACCCTGCAAATTTTCCGAATCCAGATGTTGGCCATGGGCTGTTCGGGTGGCCATCGCGGCGTAGAGCTGAAGTGCCGCAGTTCTGGCTGCGGTGGGAATATGGGCTCGGGTGATTGCGCCAACGCCGGCAGCTTGTAATGCCAGAGCATAATTAGCGGTCCGGCCGGTGCCAAATTCATGGAAACCCCCGCGCGGATCGTTGTCCAATATATCGTCCACCAGCACAATGCTGACTTGCAGACAAGCCAGCGCCACGGCTGCCGGCAGACTTGGTTCGATCGGTTGCCCGAGCGATTGGGCCACGATCATGGGAATATGCCAATCCGCGGAGCGTCCACGTTTCAAGAGTTGAACCAAAACCGGCCAATCCAACATTTCTGGCTGTTGGGCAATTTCGGCCATCACGAGTTCGTGGAGATTCTGCGACATGTGACAATTCCTCTAGCAACAGGAACAGAAAAAGTAAGAAAGCGTGTAGAGACTACACGCTTTCTAGGCGAAAAGGCTATTTGGCAACAAACAAGCATCGCCCAGACATGAAACACCACAAGATGTTTGCCTGAAACTCAATCTGTTTATTGCCGGTAAGGCTAAAAAGCGACCCAGACCAATAATTTGGCAAGCACATGTTCTACGGAGGAACCGGAAAAGCGCGAGCTCAACAAATCAGAAATAGTCTGTTACTAACCTGAACTGATAATGCGAAACTATCAGCCCCACCACCACCAGCCGGACCAAACTTCCGAACGGGTGGGAGCGTTGCGCTTCGGCAGCAAATTCTTGCTATTTGCCGCGGTCAGTTGACGCAAAACAGCCAGGGTTGGGGTGCCTTTGCTTTGGGATTTCAACATTGAGTTGAATCCCTGGATACTGGTGTGATTTTTCATATTGCCTTTACTCCAAATGCACACTATGAGGTTGACAAGGGGGACCAGTACTGTAGTACTAATCCTGGCCCCGATATTAGGTCGCTTCAGGAGTAAAGTCAAGGAACTGTAAAAGAAATTACGCATATTTACGGATTCATCACGTAATTGCCACCAGATCTGGCGTCAGGCGCCATTATTTTGGCTGTTTATTTGACGTAGCTCGCTTTTTCTGCCAGCGATCCTCAGCGCTGAATCGGTAGCTTTTTCATGAGTGCTGGGCCTCTGTTGAAAGCGGTTGTGTTATAATCTCGCCGCAATGGATCAGTCATATATTCGAAACTTCTGCATTATCGCGCATATTGACCACGGCAAGTCGACTTTGGCCGACCGGCTGCTGCAGGCGACCGGTACGTTAACTGACCGGGAGATGCAAGCCCAGGTCCTGGATACCATGGATCTGGAACGGGAAAAAGGCGTCACCATCAAAGCGTCGGCCGTGCGCATGGATTACAAGGCCAAAGATGGCCAGGTCTACGAGATGAATTTGATCGACACGCCCGGCCATGTCGATTTTGGTTATGAAGTCAGCCGGGCGCTGCAGGGCTGCGAAGGCGCCTTGTTAATTGTGGATGCGACACAGGGCATCGAGGCCCAGACGTTGGCCAACCTTTACCTCGCCCTGGAGGCCGACCTGGAGATCATCCCGGTGGTCAATAAGATTGACCTGCCGGCCGCTCAGCCTGATGTAGTGGCCGAGGAAATTGAGGCTCTGATTGGCCTGCCGGCTGAGGATGTCATTCCCATCAGCGCCAAAATGGGTACCAATGTTGAGCAGGTACTCGAAGCCGTGGTACGGCTGGTGCCGCCACCGGATGGTGAGCTCAACGCCCCTTTTCGTGCTCTGGTCTTTGACTCGCACTACGATTCGTATAAGGGCGTCATCGCCTACGTACGTGTCTTTGAAGGGCGGATCGGCAAGCGGGATGTCATCAAGATGATGTCCAACGATGTGATGGTGGAGCCGATTGAGATCGGTATCTTTGCGCCGGACATGCGGCCCGTGGATGAGTTAACCGCGGGTGATGTTGGCTATATCGCCACAGGTCTCAAGACGGTCCGGGAATGCCGGGTCGGGGACACAATTACGCTGCGCGCCGCGCCGGCTAAGAAGCCGTTGCCTGGTTACGAGGCCGCCAAACCGATGGTGTTTGCCGGTTTCTACCCGACGGACGGCGAGGATTATGGGCTGCTCAAAGAAGCGCTGGAGAAATTACAGCTGAATGATGCCGCCCTTGTCTACGAGCCGGAAACTTCCCAGGCGCTCAACTTCGGTTTTCGCTGCGGCTTTCTGGGCCTCTTCCATATGGAAATCATCCAGGAACGGTTGGAGCGGGAGTATGATCTGGATATTGTGGCCACAGCGCCCAGTGTGCGCTATGAGGTTGTGGATCATACTACGGGCACAGTCAAGGTGATTGAGAGCCCAGCGGATCTACCGGAAGAAGGCACTATCGGCGAGATCCGCGAGCCCTGGATGCGTGTCCAGATTTTTGCGCCCGAAGAGTATTATGGCGTCATTATGGAGCTGGCCATGAAGCGGCGGGGCGAATTAACGGGCCAGGAATACCCGGCGCCCGGCCGTGTCGTCTTCAAATATGATGTGCCGCTGGCTGAATTGATCGTCGACTTTTACGACAAACTCAAAAGTGTGACGCGAGGCTATGCCTCGCTGGATTATGAATTTGCCGAATATCGCGCGGCTGACCTTGTTAAGCTAGAAGTGCTGGTGAACAAGACGCCGGTGGATGCGCTGGCGATGATCGTTCATCGTGATTCGGCCTATTCACGCGGGCAAAAGCTGGTCTCCAAGCTGAAGGAGCTGATCCCGCGGCAGATGTTTGAGGTCCCGATACAGGCGGCGGCGGGCAACCGGGTTATCAGCCGGGCCAACGTCAAGGCGTTGCGCAAGGACGTTTTGGCCAAATGTTACGGTGGTGACATTACCCGGAAACGCAAGCTGCTGGAAAAGCAGAAGAAAGGCAAGAAACGGATGAAAATGATCGGCAACGTCGAAGTGCCGCAGGAAGCGTTTATGGCTGTCCTGCAGCTCGGCGACGAATAGTGATTGCCGTCTGAATTTGATCGAGGGGCCACTTCAACCAGAGGTGGCCTTTTTTATGTGAGATGATGGTTTACGAACGCGCAATTTACCCCTTGTTGGCCCAATTTGATGCGGAGTCTGTACATGAGCGAACGTTACAGGCGCTGGCGCTGGCGCAGGGTAATGGCGTCGGGCGCTGGTTGCTGCGGCGGCTGGCAGGGGAGGAGGTGAACCGGCCGGTCTCCCTCTTCGGTCTTACCTTTCCCAACATCCTGGGCATGGCCGCCGGCTTTGACAAGGAAGCCCGCGTGGCCCGCGGCCTGGCCGCCCTCGGCTTTGGCCACGTCGAAGTGGGTACCCTGACGCCGCGCCCGCAGATCGGTAACCCGCGCCCCCGCATCTTCCGCCTGCGCGAGGATGGCGCCCTGATCAACCGGATGGGCTTTCCCAACCTCGGCGTTGAGCGCGCTCTGGCCGAACTGCGCCGCCTGCAGTCGCGTGACTTCATCCTCGGTGTCAGTCTTGGCAAGCAAAAAGAGACCCCCCTGGCCGAGGCCGTGGGCGATTACCTCACCGTCATGCGCGCCGTTTATCCCTATGCCGATTACCTCGCGGTCAACATCAGCTCCCCCAACACGCCGGGCCTGCGCGACCTGCAAGGTGGTGATTATCTGGGCCATCTGCTCACGGCGTTGATGGCTGCCGGCACCGCTGAAGCCGCTCGGTTAAACTGCCCACCGCGTCCACTTCTGGTCAAGATCGCCCCGGATCTGGGCTGGGCGGAACTGGATGAGATCCTGGTCGCCATCACGGACGCGGGCATCAACGGTATCATCGCGACCAATACAACCCTGGCCCGAGCCGGCCTGACCAGCCCCAATCAAAGGGAAACAGGTGGCCTGAGCGGTACACCGGTCGGGGCACGCAGCAATGAGATCATCGCTTACATCCACCAGCAGACGGCCGGGCGCCTGCCGATTATCGGCGTGGGCGGCGTGCGCACGGTGGCTGATCTGCAGGCTAAATTGGCGGCTGGGGCCAGCCTGGTTCAGTTGTATACCGGTCTGGTGTATGCCGGCCCCCGCCTACCCGGCACTTTGCTGCGTGGCATAGCCGGTTTAGAGTAGGGTAATCGTCAGCCTGACGCCCATTCGACCACAGGCAGGGCCAAGTTATAATAAGTTTGGTCGGCCTGACCGGCCGGTTGGAATCGTGAGATATGGATAGGACAAAGAAGGAAGATTCTGTTTTCACCGCTGAGTTGGTCCTTGGTCAGAATGAGGCAATGATGTCCAGACAACGCCTGGCGTGGGTGATCGTGCTCACCGGTTTTACCTGTTTTGTTATCCTACTCGTGACCATCCCCTTCTTACTCAACATTGTTTTGCAAAACGCCCGCCGTGATCTGGTTGTCAGTGTACAGGCCAACCAGGGGACGCTGGGGATTGAAGATGCGGATGGGCTGTTCTCGGCGTTGCGGGCCAACGATCCGCCCACAACCATTGCCGCCGGGACCACACTGCTGACTTCCAGCAGCGATACGGCGCTGGTTCAGGTGTTTGATGTTGACGGCGTCACCATGCTGGAACGAGCCGAAGTTTACGGCAATTCCTCGGTACAGGTGGCAACTGCTGATCGACCGCGTTTTTCTGTCAGCAGCGCCAGAGCCCAGCTCATTCTGACGGTGAATAGCGGCCGGGTGCGCCTCGTCGTGCCGCCGCTTGAAAGCGATGATGTGCCGGTGGTGCGCATCGAGACGCCGCACGGCTATGCGCTGGTCACTGAGCCGGGTACTTTCTCGATTCAAGTGGTCAATGAGGAAACCCAGGTAACTGTGCAGAGTGGCGCCGTTGCCCTGATCCGTGACCCGGAAACGCTAAATGTTTCGGCCGAGCAACGGGCCATGATATTGCTGGATGGTTCCATAAGTGGCCCCCTCGCGGCGGAGCGTAACCTGGTTCATAATGGCGATTTTACTGAAGGTGAGGGGGGCCTGGCCCAATGGACACCGTTGGCCTGGCAAGTTGAGCGCGACGATCAGTCGGCCGGCCAGATCACCGTTCGTGAAGTGAATGGTCAGCCCAGTTTGCGGGTGGAGCGCGTGGGTGTAGGCGCGGCTGAAGTTCAGGTTCGCCAGATCATAGATGCAGATATCACGGGTTATGAATACCTGCAGCTGGTTGTCTCCATGCGGATTTTGAACCAGAGTCTGGCGGTTTGCGGTACCGTTGGCAGTGAATGTCCCCTGACGATTGAGTTTGAATTTGAGGATCAGGATGGCCAGCGGCGTTTCTGGCGCCAGGGCTTCTATGCTTCCGGCGAGATTGGCCCGGGGACGCTCGATGTTTGCCAGTTCTGTTCACCACCGCTCAATGTGCACGAGCGGGTATCCCAGGGCCAGCTGGCTTTTTATGACAGTGGCAACATCCTGGATATGCTGAGCCAGAACGGTATTCAGGCGCGCACGATTTACAGCCTGACGCTGGAATCGGCCGGTCACAGTTTTGAAGTTGAAATTGTGGAAGTGGCGCTGATCGCGAAAGAGTAAAACAGGGTGCGGAGATTTCACTCCCCGCACCCTTAATAGCTAATGCTCAGGCATTTTCGGCTGGTTGTTCAGGCTGACAGCCTGATTAGTCCGAAAGCGAATGTTGATCATCTCGACAATGAATGAGAAGGCCATCGCAAAGTAAGCGTAGTTTTTCAGGTGCAGTTCTTCAGCTGCATGGCCGGCCCACCCTTCAATCACCAGCAGCACCCCAATGAGAATCAGGAAAGCCAGTGCGAGAATCTTCGTGGTGGGATGGCGTTTAACGAAGGACGCCACATAGCCAGAGGCAAACAGCATGATGGCGGCGGCGCTGACAATCGCCACGACCATCACCCAGAGATGGTCGGCAATGCCCACAGCAGTGATGACTGAATCCAGGGAGAAAACCAGGTCGATCATCAAAATCTGCAGGATGACGCTGGTAAAGGTGACTTTGCCTTTGGTCGCGGCTTTGCCGCCGTGCTCAGCAGCTTCAAGCTTTTCGTGGATTTCGTAGGTGGATTTACCGATCAGGAAGGCGCCGCCAACCAGCAGGATCAGATCCTTCCAGGAAATACCTGTGCCGAAGATCGTGAAGATATCTGCTTCCAGACCCAGCACCCAGTTGATGCTCAATAACAAAAGCAGGCGGCCAACGACCGCCAGGCCGATGCCTGTCTGCCGGGCTTTTGCCTGCTGATCGGCCGGTAGCTTTTCCGAGAGAATTGACAGGAAGATGATGTTATCAATGCCCAGGACAATTTCGAGAACAAACAGCGTTAACAACGCGATGAGGTTTTCGGTCATTTAACGATTTCCTGATGATTGGGTTTGGTTGCCAAAAGAATACAAAAGAATGAAGCCTTGCGCAAAATCATCCCAATGGCTTGGTCCATGGGGAAGTCAGAAAGCCGGTGGTGGTATGGTGCTTCTCCCTGTCAAACCAATATTTCTTCAACCGCTCAGCCAGAACGTCAGGCGGTGTCTGGGTGGTATCCATGACAATGTGCGGGCCTTCGATGGGCTCCTGCGCATTGACCATCCATTGATAGACAGATAGATCGGCGTCGGAAAGGTCGCCTTCGCGGCGCTTGTCGCTGTTGCGATCACGCAGCCGCTGGGCGATGATTTGCTCCGTCGCCTGCACATGGGCGACGGTGATGACCGCCTGCATCCGCCGGGCCACATTAAAAAGCCGGTCGCGGCGCGCTGCCTGGTAATTGGTCCCGTCAAAAATCACCCGCTGCCCTTTGCGCAGCCGCATCTCGATGATGCGTTGGCACACTTCGTAGACCCAGACCATTTCTGAGGCGGTATAACGCGGATCAGAACGCATCAGACGGCGTACGGCATCGGTACGGATAATCACGGACGGTACCCGTTTGGTCAACGTGTCTACCAGGACCGATTTGCCGGTGCCGGGCAAGCCAACCATGACCAACAGACTACCACCTTCTCTGATGTAGGGTGTCTCTGGTAGATGCTGGTCTATGATTTTGACATGCCAGATGTTGTTCATGTCAGATACGATCCAATCTGAGAGCTGAATAATAAAGAATGATTATAGCGCGTCAGGAGCTAATGGCGAGTGTCATTGCTGGTTTGACAACTCAAAACAAGTTGGCTAATATCCCTCGGCTTAGGTAATCGGCAAGAGGTTATCGGAACAATAGCGCGGATGGCCTTGCCGATTCCTCAAGGAAACCGCAGCGGCCAGGTCAGTTTTTTGTCTGAAAACTTGCTGCAGTTTACCTAAGTTGAAGTTGCGCAATTTTCTCTGGTAAGCGGCAATTCAAAGTCTCTGGCAGAGGCAACTCCAGGTCAGATGTGCGGGCATACCCCACACTCTGTCTAACTTAAAAAGTGATGGGAAGCGCATTGACTCCTGATCAGTGTGCTTTTTTTTGCTGATTACCTGGTAACTTACATTGTTCAAAAAATCTGTCTCAGGAGAGCGGAACGATGTCTGACTCCGATTTAATGATCGAGGTAGAGAACCTGACTAAACAGTACGGGAGCTTTACTGCGGTCGACAACATCTCATTTTCTTGCCGGCGTGGTGAGATTGTGGGTCTGCTGGGTCCGAATGGCGCCGGCAAAACGACCACCATGCGTATCCTGACGGGCTATATGCCGCCGACCAGCGGCGAAGCCTACATCGCTGGCTTTGACACGCTCAATGATTCCATTGCGGCCAGACGTCATCTGGGTTATCTGCCTGAAAGCGTGCCGCTTTATAAGGAAATGACCGTGGAAGCCTATCTCGCCTTTGTCGGTGAGGTGCGGCGCGTCGAAAACGTGTGGGACCGGGTTGATGATGTTTTGGAAGACGTTGGCCTCCTGGAAAAAGCCGAGAGCTTCATTGGCTCGCTATCCAAAGGTATGCGCCAGCGCGTGGGGCTAGCCCAGGCGATCATGCACGACCCGGATGTCCTGATTCTGGACGAGCCGACCATCGGTCTCGACCCGGGGCAGATTGTCAACATGCGCTCCCTGATCCGGCGTTTGGGTGAAAAGCGGACCATTCTGTTGAGCACCCACATCATGAGCGAGGTCGAGCAGATTTGTGACCGCGTGATCATGATCATTAATGGTCGCATTGCCAGCGATTTCTCACTGGCCAGTTTGCAGGGCGACCCGGTGCTGGCAGTGGAAATGGCCGCGCCGGCCGCTAACGCCGGTGGCATCCTGCAAGGGCTCAATGGTGTTTCCTCAGTTCAGGCAGATGCCGGCAACCTGTTCCACATCACCTATGATGGGTCCAACGAGACCCGGGTGGCGATCAGTAATGAGATTGTGCGGCAGTCCTGGGGCATCCTGTCGGTTACCGCAGAAAGACGGTCGCTTGAGTCCATCTTCCTGAACAAGCTGGCTGAGGCCAATGCATCGGTTGGCGCCGGCCTGGCGTCAGACCTGTTGCTGGACGCAGGGGAGGAAGAATAATGCGCAATGCCTGGTTGATCGCCAAGCGTGAGCTTGGCGCCTACTTCATACAACCGCTTGGTTACATCTTTGCCGTAATCGCCCTCTTCTTCGGCGGCTATTTCTTCATGTTGGGCATGGCTCAGGGGATGCAGTTCCAGGGTTCAGCACCGGCCGATCTGGGCAACGTCTTCGGCATCTTCAACTTCCTGGGGCTCTTCTTCATCCCGGCGCTGACGATGCGCCTGCTGTCTGAAGAACGCCAGACCGGTACCATCGAAGTGTTGATGACGCTCCCCATTCGTGACGGCGAAGTGGTCCTGGGCAAATTCCTGGCCGGCACCATTTTCTACACCATCATCGTAGCCTTCACTCTGGTTTTTGCCCTGATTCTCTCGCGTTACGGCAATCCGGATATCCCGGTCATGTTGACAGGCTACCTCGGCGTCATCTTGTTTGGCGCTTTGATGATAGCGGCGGGGGTCTTTGCCTCGGCGATCAGCGATAGCCAGATTACGGCCTGGATTATCGGTTTTGCGATTGCGCTGATTCTGTTCATCATCGACTTCGCCGTGCCCCTGTTCCCCAACCTGCCTGGTTGGGCTTCTACCTTCTTTACTGAACTATCGAGCAATGCCCATTACACCACGATGTTTCAGGGCCTCATTGAGGTCAAAGACATCATCTACTTCCTGGGCTTGATTGCCATCTTCCTGTTTGCGGCGACCCGGATTATGGAAAGCCGCCGCTGGCGCTAGGCCAACTGGTGAGAGGAGATAACGATGCAAGAAAGATTGAAATCAGTCTCACCCTATTTCCCCTGGATAGGCCTGTTGCTTATTGTCTTTGGGGGAGTATACGCACTTATCACGCGTGAATTTGAGCTAATCACGAATTCGTTGCTGGCGGTGGGCGCGCTGTTTTTGCTGCTGTTTGCTGTCCTGGAACCAGATCGTGTTCGCAAGCAGATTGACAGCCGGGGCGTTCGCTTTGGCTTGAGCACGGTGGTCGCGATCCTGCTTTTTTCGGCGATAATCATCTTCCTCTATTACATTGCCTATCAGAACAACGATTGGCGCTATGATGTAACGGGAGAAGATTCTTTTACCCCGCTGCCCGAAACAGAAGCCTTGCTTTCCAACCTGGATGAGCCGATTCATGTGATCGGTTTCTTTGCCGCTGCGCAGTTTGCTCAACAGGATCAGGCCAAGCAGATCCTGGAGAACCTGGCCTCGATTACCAATCAGATAACCTGGGAGTTTGTGGACCCCGAAGCCAACCCTCTAGTAGCGCAGCAATATGAAGTCAGCCTGTCCGGCACCCTGGTATTTATTCAGGGTGAAGGGGCGAATGAGACAACCTCGCGGATGACCTTCCTGGGTAGCACTAATGCAGAAGGGGATATCCATAATGCTCTGGTGCGCGTGCTGAGTGCCGTGCAAAAGAAGATTTACTTCCTTGAGGGTCATGGTGAGTTATCAATAGATCCAACGGCTGAAATCAGTGCCAGTAGTTTGGATTCCGTTCTGAGCGACAGCGGCTTTGATACTGAAAGCCTGAATCTGGCCCTGACGGGAGCGGTGCCGGACGACGCATCGGTTATCGTTCTGATCGATCAGCTGGCGCCGTTGCAGGATAACGAACTGCAGGCGATTAGTGATTATTTGGCTGGTGGCGGCAGCATGTTAGTGGCGCGCGACTGGCATTTCATCTCCGATGAGAGGTTAAGAGCTGAACAGGACGGGCTGCGTGCCTACCTGGTGGACGAATGGGGGATTCAGCTCCGTACTGATGCCGTCATTGACCCGGTCAACATGCTGGCCAATGTCGCAGTGCCGATTGGGTTCGGCATCTTCGATTTTGGTGTCAGCCCGATTGTGAACGATGCCTTAAGTGGCACAGGCCTGATTGTCTTTACCGCCCGCTCGGTTGCTCTGCAGCCGGTAGAGGGTATTACACAGGCCACTATCGCGCAGACGAGCGCTGGAGCCTGGGGAGAAACCAACCTGGATGCTCTGCTAAACCAGGGGATATTCAATTACGATGCCGAAGCAGATTCCCTGGGCCCAGTTGCCATTGCGGTCAGCGCGGATAATAGTGTGACCGGGGGACGTGTCGTCGTTGTTGGCGACACTGATCTATTCACCAATGATCTGTTGTCTGCCGGCGCCAATTACCTTCTGGCCAGTAATGCTCTGAACTGGCTATCTGACGATGAGGTCAGCATTGCCGTAACCCCGCGCGATGTTGTGCAGCGTCAGGTGGTGATCCCGCTCACGCAGATGAGCTTCCTCTGGTTCGTGTCGCTCTGCTTCCCCTCGCTCATCGCGATAATTATCGGTGTGGCGATCTTTGTTAGCCGGCGGAGGCGGGTAGTCGCATGAAATGGCGTGATGTAGGTATCCTGGCGCTGATCGTTATCGTCCTGGGTGGCTACGTTTATTACTCAAACAACCGTGAGGTGGAGCCGGAAGAATTGCCGGTACCGACCCCGCCCCCGGCCGATCAACAACCGGTGAACCTTTTTCCCGCTGTCACCCCGGCGGAGGTGACCTGGCTGGAGATTCGTTATAGCGGCGGCGTCACGGAAACGGTCATTACTCGGGATGAAGCAGGACAGTGGGCGCAGACGATTCCTGATCCCGAGCCGCTGATCTCGACGACCGTCGATAGCCAGGTGGGCCAACTGCTGACCCTGACATCGCGGCGTACCCTGGCTGCGGACGCCAACCCGCTGTCCGCTTACGGCCTGGAAGTGCCTACCGCCGAAATCGTCCTGGTCATCGCCGGTGCTGATGGCAGTTCTGTGCGCCACACGCTGCACATCGGCGACGGGGTGACTGGTGGGACCGGCTATTACGTCCAAAAAGTGGGTGATAGCAAGGTTTATATCGTCACGAATACGACGATTGACACAATTTTACGTTTAACAAGCGCGCCGCCCCTGGTGCCGACGCCGACCCCTGAGCCAACGGCCACCGAGCCGGCTGAAGAGGGTGAGGCGACGGCAACACCAGCCCCTTAATGAGGGTTGCCGACGAAATGATTGACCTGGGTTGGGCGGTTCGCTATAATCCTTTGGCTTTGCTAGGTGACCGGACGTTTTTCGGCATGACCGTCTCCTGGCAACCATTATTCAACAAGTAGGAGTATGGCATGGATGTCACCACTGCCAGTAAAGCCGAAGTAATTGCAGAGTTTGCAACTACTGAAGGCGACACTGGATCACCTGAAGTACAGATTGCATTATTGACCCAACGCATCCTTGGTTTGCAGGGACACCTGAACGAGCATAAGCACGATCAGGGTTCGCGCCGTGGGCTACTGAAATTGGTCGGTAAGCGGCGCCGGTTGTTGGCCTATCTGCGCAACAACCACCCGGAGCGTTATCGCTCCACTCTCGAGCGCCTTGGTCTGCGTCGTTAACATGTGAGATACGAACGCGTAGGTGATTCACCTACGCGTTCGCTTTTATTGGTTATTGCTTGGGTTTGAGGTTAGGAATTGGGCGTTGTCCCGTACGATGAGTCAGGGCATAGGGTTTCTCTGACATAATGGCGGAACGTACGAGCCAAAGCCCAGTGCCTAACTCCCCAGCATGCAAGGCAACCTGATAATTGCGGAAGGAGAACCGGCCGGTTCTCAACCATCCCCCCTTGCCAATGGGTGTCCACCCGCTGGTCGTTGCACGCTATCCCGTAACTCTCAGGTCGCAAAGAAAGGTTCTTTTTTATGAAACAGGATTCTATATTCACCACTACCGTGGGCGGTCAGGAAGTGACCTTTGCCACCGGTAAACTCGCCGAGCAGGCTGGTGGCGCCGTCACCATTCGCACCGGCGATACCTTGCTGCTCGCCACCGCGACGATGTCCAAAAATGTGCGCGAGGGCATGAACTTCTTCCCGTTGAGCGTGGACTTCGAAGAGAAGATCTACGCCGCCGGCCGGATTCCCGGCAGCTTTTTCCGCCGCGAAGGCCGGGCGACCACCGAAGGTATCCTGACGGCCCGCGTCACCGACAGAGCGCTGCGTCCGCTCTTCCCCGATGGGATGCGTAATGAGGTCCAGGTGATCGTCTATGCGCTGTCCTCTGACAACGAGAATTTGCTGGACATGCTGGCCCTCAATGCCGCCAGCGCGGCCCTGCACATCAGCGACGTCCCCTGGGGCGGCCCCGTCGGCGCTGTGCGCGTCGGCTATATCGACAACAACCTGGTCATCAACCCGACCGCCAGCCAGCTCAAGGAATCACGCCTGGATCTGCGCATGGCTGGTTCGCGTGACGCCATCGTCATGGTTGAAGCCGGCGCCAACGAAGTGCCGGAATCACTGATGGTGGATGCCCTCGAGTTTGGCCATGAGGCCATGCAGCCCCTGATTGATATCCAGTTGCAGATGCGCGAACAGGTCGGCAAAGAAAAGACCGAAGTTGTGCTGGACGAGCTGGATAAGGGCGTGATCGAAGTCGTGTCATCGCAGGTCGGCGATCGGCTGAAATCAGCCATCAGCAGCAACGAAGACCGTTACGAGCGTAACGAGGCGGTCGACGTTGTCCGCCAGGATGTCATCGAAACCCTGGTTACCGACGAATCTGACTTTGAAGAGACGCCTGTCCGTGAAGCGCTGGACAAGATGTACAAGAAGATCGTCCGCGATCAGATTCTGTACGACGGCGTTCGGCCCGATGGCCGTTCCCACAGCGCCATCCGTGAGCTCTCCGCCGAGACCGGCATCAGCCCGCGGGTACATGGCTCCGGCCTGTTCCAGCGCGGTGAAACCCAGGTTTTGTCCATCGTGACCCTGGGTACGCCCCGGGAAGCGGAGAAGATGGATGGTCTCTTCCCCGAAGATACCCGTCGCTTCATGCACCATTACAATTTCCCGCCCTTCAGCACCGGCGAGACCTGGTTCCTGCGCGGCCCCAAGCGGCGTGAGATTGGTCATGGTATGCTGGCGGCTACCGCGATGAGCGCCGTGCTGCCGGATGAGAACGAGTTCCCTTACACCATTCGCGTGGTTTCCGAGGTGCTTTCCTCCAATGGTAGCACCAGCCAGGGCAGCATCTGTGCCAGCATTCTGGCGCTGATGGATTGTGGTGTGCCGATCAGCCGGCCGGTTGCCGGTGTGGCTATGGGCCTGATCAAGGATGGTGACAAATACGCCATCCTGACCGATATTCAGGGTATGGAAGACCACCTGGGCGACATGGACTTCAAGGTTGCCGGTACCAGCGAAGGTATCACGGCCCTACAGATGGACATTAAGATCGGCGGTCTGACCAAGGAACTGATGGCTGAAGCGCTGGAGCAGGCGCGTGTTGGCCGGATGGAAATCCTGGACGTCATGACCGACTGCATCGCCGAGCCGCGGCCGACCCTGAGTAAATGGGCGCCGCGCATGGAATCGATCAGCATTGATCCGGAAGCGATCGGCGCCGTTATCGGCAAGGCCGGCGCGACCGTCCGTGGGCTGCAGGAAGAGTTTGATGTCACCATCGACATCCAGGAAGACGGCACCGTCTTTGTCGCGGGTGTGGATGGCCAGAAGACCGACGAGGCGATCGCCCGTATCAAGCAGATTGCCAAGGGGCCCGAGATTGGCGATGTCATCCTGGGCAAGGTTGTCCGCATCACCGACTTTGGCGCTTTTGTCGAGCTGCTGCCTGGTCAGGACGGCATGGTCCACATCTCCCAGCTTTCCACTGAGCGCGTAGCCTCGGTGGAAGACGCGGTGCAAATGGGCGACCAGCTAATGGTGATGGTAACGGATGTGGATCCGGCCGGTAAAATCCGCCTGTCCCGCCAGGCCGTCATGGAAGGCTGGACGATCGAAGAAGCCCGCGAAAACGACCCGGCCCTGAATCGGAGCCGCGGTGGCGGCGATCGGGACCGTGGTGGTCGCAGCGGCGGCCGCGGTGGTGATCGTGGTGGTCGCGGTGGTGACCGCGGGGGCCGTGGCGGCGACCGCAATGGCCGTGGCGGCGATCGTGGTGGTGACCGGGGCCGCAGTGGCGGCGGTGATCGCCGTCGCGAGCGTCGTGACTAATTGAAAGGAGACAATGTTTCATGTCTGATGAAGAAATGAACACCGAAGTATTGTCGGAAACCGAAAATTTCATTGCCTGGCGTCATGAGGACGAGGATGGGGTAACCTACCATCTGGAACTGGGTGGTCTCACCCTCCACATCTCGGCAGACGAATGGGATGAGCTGGTTACCCTCTTCAAAGCCATCAAATAGATTGGCACTGACGTAAACTTCAAAAGGCTTGCTCCGCGAGGGGCAAGCCTTTTTTTGTTGACATGGGTTAGGGGTAGTCCCCTAACCCATATCAAATATCCAAACTCATGGCGGCAAAATGCCCCCAACAGCGTTGAGTGTCTGTAGCGGCTACAAACAAAACCATCAATCCGCAGGAGACACCCTATGCTGGCAACCAACTCAAATACACAAACCCCTTTGATACGCGATCTGCCTGAAACAGATCGGCCGCGTGAACGGCTGCGCCAGGTGGGCGAGCGGGCGGTCGCCACGTCTGAACTGCTCGCCATCATGCTGCGCACCGGCGTGGGCGGTGAGAGCGTTAACCGGCTGGCTGAACGATTGCTGGTCGCCTTTGACGGCCTGCCCGGCCTGGCCCGGGCGTCACTCAATGAGCTGACGACGGTTAAGGGGATTGGGCCGGTCAAGGCCATCGAGATTAAGGCGGCCCTGGAGCTGGGCCGGCGCCTGCTGGCAACCACGCCGGAGGAGCGCCCCCAGATCGCTTCCCCGGCCGATGCCGCCAACCTCCTGCTGTCGGAAATGGGGCTGCTGGAGCAGGAGCATCTCCGCGTCATCCTCCTGGACACGCGCGGCCGCGTCATTCGTATCCCGACAGTTTACATTGGCAGCCTGAATACGTCGGTCATCAGGGTGGGGGAGCTGTTCAAGCTGGCCATCCGGGATAACGCAGCCGCGGTGATCGTCGCCCACAACCATCCCTCCGGGGATCCGCAGCCGTCAACCGAGGATGTGGCGGTGACGCGGCAGATCATCCAGGCGGGCAAACTGCTGGATATCCCGGTGATGGACCACATTGTGATCGGCCGGGGGCGCTATGTTTCCCTGAAAGAAAGGGGATTGGCGTTCGCCGACAAATAAAGTAAGCTGGAACCATATGAGTGAGTTAAACCTGCTTCGTAACGGTGATTTTGCTGGTGAACTGTTTCCCTTTCGCAAGGATGAGCGGCTGCGCTTACCGGCCGGTTGGGCCCCCTGGTGGCAATCGCAGCGGGAAGGTGAGCCGACCTGGAAGAACCAGCTACCCGAGTTTGGCGCTACAGTTGAGGATGGCACGCCGCTGATGGTGGTGCGCTCCCCCTTTGCCACACATACGGCCGGTGTCATGCAACAGCTACCCGCCGCCCCCGATGACCGCTATGAGCTGGTTGTCGACGCCAAAGCCTGGTCGAGCGAAGCCGAAACGCCCGGCGAATTGCGTGAATCCAGCGACGTCAATGCCCAGATCGGCATTGACCCGACCGGGGGACAGGACCCTTTCAGCCCACTGGTGCAATGGAGCAAGCCGGCCCAGCCATTAGGCCATTGGCAGACGCTCCGGCTGGTGGTGCAGGCCCAGGCCAACCTGATGACCATCTTTCTCAAATCGGCGCCGGAACTGCCCAAGCGCCAGCAAAGCGTCTTTTGGCGCGGCGCCATGCTCAAGCCTTTGGGCAAATACCGGCGTACGATGACGGTGGTCGGCCTGGGCGATACGCACATCACCCTCAAGCCGCTCCAGCCGCAGCCCGGCGAACAGCTCGAAGTGCTGGTTTCGGCCAATCGCAACCATATTTACGTGGATTTAGAGGTTGAGGAGCCGGAAGGGACGTCGGCTGAAGTGAAGACGCTGGGTTACGCTGAGGAAGCGGGGCGGCATATCTGGCGCTATCAATTTGTACCGGCCGGTGCCGGCGTCTACGACATCCGCTTCGTCGGCGACCACGGTGCCCGGCTGCTGGCGCAGCAACTGCTGCGCGTCAGCACCGAGGCCGTCCTGGCGGCGCAGGCCAAAGAGGCGCCCAGCGGCAAGGCCCGCGTCGACTATCAGCGGGTCTATGTACTGCTGCCGCCGACGGCGGATGTCTGGTGGTTTGTGGCCGCCGCGCGCGGCTCGTTTGATGGCCGCTACACCATCGGTTTTTCCGCCGATGATGCCGGCGTGGGCGAGCTGGCGGCCCGCCATGTGCTGGCGGTGAATCCGCATCATTGGCCGGAGCCCTTAAGTGCCAGCTGGTTTCACACCAACTACCCCGGCACGACCTTCACCGCCCTTGTGGCCAACTCGCCGGAAGATCTGGAAAGCTGGCTCAAAAACTGGGATGGTGAGAGCTAGGCCGCTACTTGCCATGAGCTGCAATATTACGTAAACTCCCCACTGTGGATAAAATCGATTTTCGCTCCGATACTGTAACCTGGCCGACGCCCAATATGCGTAAAGCGATGGCCGCCGCCGAAGTCGGTGATGACGTCTATGGCGAGGATCCGACCGTCAACAAACTTGAAGAAACCGCGGCCGACCGCCTGGGCAAGGAAGCTGGTCTGCTGGTTGCCAGCGGCACCCAGGGCAACCTGGTCGCCATCCTGGCCCACGCCAACCGTGGTGAAGAGGCCATCGTCGGCCAGACTTACCATACCGTGACGGCTGAAGCCGGCGGGATGGCGGTGCTGGGCGGCATTGTGCCCAAATTTTTGCCCACAGATGCCGAGGGGCGCATGGCGCTCACGGATATTGAAGCATCCATCCGGGTAGACAACCCGCATTACCCCGTCTCGCGGCTCATTTTGCTGGAAAATACCACCGGCGCAGCCGGCGGTTATCCGCTGGAAGTCGAGTACATGGATGCGGTGGCGGATATTGGGCATCAACATGGCCTGTCGGTGCATGTGGATGGCGCCCGTCTGTTTAACGCGGCAGTGGCGCTGGGTGTGCCGGCCAGCCGGGTGGTGCAGGCGGCGGACTCAGCCACCTTCTGTTTGAGCAAGGGATTGTCCGCCCCCGTTGGTTCTGTGCTGTGTGGCAGCGCCGAGTTTATCCATCGGGCCCGGCGTATCCGCAAATTGCTGGGCGGTGGGATGCGCCAGGCAGGCGTCTTTGCGGCGGCTGGCCTGGTGGCGCTGGATGAAAGCATCGATCGTCTGGCTGAGGATCATGCGCGAGCCAAGCGGCTGGCGCTCGGCCTCAGCGATATTGCCGGGATCGACATCGATCCTGAGCGGATCAAAACCAACATCGTCTACTTCGGTCTGGAAGATGATGCGCCGGTCACTGGTCAGGATGTGGTCAACTTCATGCGTGAAGAGGCCGGCATCTGGCTGGGGTTGACCGGCCCGCGCCGTTTCCGGGCGGTGACCCATTACTGGATCGATGATGCGGCCGTGGATAATTTCCTGGGCGCGATGAATGCGGCGATGAACCGGCCGGTTAGTGCCAAATCGGATCAAACCACCTCTTTCTATGGGTAGCAGGATCACCACATGACAGATCGCATCGGGCAGGTGCTGGGCCATTACCGCCTCGACTCTATGATCGGGGACGGCGGCATGGGGACGGTTTATCGGGCTCATGATTTGAACCTCGATAGAACCGTGGCCCTGAAATTGATGCATGCGCACTTTGCCCGGGTGCCGGAGTTTCGCGCCCGCCTGACCCAGGAGGCCAAGGCCGCCGCCCAGCTCGACCATCCCTCCATCGTCAGCATCTACGAATTTGGTGAGAGTGAAGAGGGCCACCTCTACATCGCCATGGAATATGTGGATGGTGGTAGCCTGCGCGCCCATATCAAGCGGCTGCAGATGAATGCTCGTTTTCTGCCGCTGGGCCAGGCACTGCAAATTGGTGCCCAGATGGCCGACGCGCTGGATTACGCCAATGGTCGTGGCTTCATCCACCGCGATGTCAAGCCGGGCAACATCATCCTCAAAAAACTGCCCCGCGCCGAAGAGCCTGACGAACATCCCTTCCGGGCTGTTTTGACCGATTTTGGTCTGGTCAAGATCTACGAGAGCGAGCTCTCCATGACCAAGAGCGGCACGACCCTGGGGACGCCGATTTACATGTCCCCGGAGCAATGCCTTGGTCAGAATCTGGATGGCCGCTCTGATCTCTATTCGCTTGGCGTGGTCCTTTACGAGCTGGTAACCAACCGGCTTCCTTTCGCCTTCAAATCATTGCCCGAAGCGATCAACGCCCACAATCGGGGCGATATGCCGCCGCCGGCGCGCCAGTTCCGCAAAGATGCGCCGCCCATGATCGAGACGATCCTGAACCGGATGTTGGCCAAGCGGCGCGAAGACCGTTATGCCTCCGGTGAGGAGCTGAGCCGCGTCCTGCGCAGTACGGCGTTTGCCCTGGAAAATCGGCCCACGCGCGTTATGTCCGTCACCGAGGCGGAAGAGATTGCTTCGCGCACGCCAATTGTCATTCCTCAGGGCTATGAGCTGGTCATTTCCACGCCGGGTAACAGCACCAGCACGATTTCATTGACCCGGGAGATCATCACCCTGGGCCGCCATGTGGACAACGATGTCGTTTTGCCGACGGAAGGGGTTTCCCGCCATCATGCCCGTATCCGGGCCACAAACTCTGGTTGGGGCATCATCGACATGGGCGGTATCAACGGTACGCTGGTTGATGGGGAACGGGTGCGGGCCAACCAGATGGTGCCGATTTACAATGGCACCCGGATGCAACTGGGCCCTTATGAGCTGGTTCTGCGCGGGCCGGAAGGTGCCCCGCCGCCGCGGGAGCAGACAACCCGGCTGCAATTTGATGGACCGCTGACGCCGCCGCCGTCAGACCCGACTCTAACGACACAGCCACCGATGACCCCCAGCGGCACGGCCCTGCCCATTGAGCCGATGGCCATTTTCCTGTCGCGTGATCAGCTAACGGCGACGCCGGGGCAGCCAGAGGAGCTGGTAATTGAGGTGCGCAACCGGACGGATGTGGCGGACCGGGTCAATTTGCGTTTTAAGGGCATACCGTCGGATTGGTTGACGTTACCGGCCGGTTTCATCGACATCCCCGCCCAGGGCAGCACCCCCATTTCTGTGCAGCTCCTGCCACCGCGCCGCACCAATACGCCGGTTGGCCGGCAACGTTTTGTCGTCGAGCTGATTTCCCAGCAATATCCGGAATCAACCGCTACCGCTAACGGACAACTTTTCCTGTCCGATTTTGAATCTTTCACGGTAGAGTTGGCGCCACGGGAAATCAAAGTACCGGGCAACACCACCGTCCTGATTCAGAACACGGGCAATGGGGTGGGTGAATATAGCGTCGCCGGTCGGGAATATTCTGACCAGATTCGCTTCACGGGTGAACGTGGCCGGATTACCCTGCAGCCGGGCCAAAAAGCCGAGATCCAGCTGCGCCTGGAGGCTCGTCAGGCCAATCCCTATGGCAGTCCTGATATTGTCGATTTTGAGGTTGAGGTCACGGGCAAGGCGGGCGCCAAGACGGTCAAGAACGGCCGGGCGATTATCAAGCCGTTGCTGCCTGTTTGGGCGGTCTCGGCTATCATGCTGGTTTTTCTCTCGCTTTGCGTCTATCTCACCCTGACGTTCATCGCCAGGGGGATTGACAACACGTTGGGTGCGGATACGTCGACGCCCACAAGCGGCTTTGTATTTGGCCAGACGCCTGACAGCACGGTGTTGCCGGGCACGCCTGGCACGACAGTGCCAGGTGCGACCCGGATAACCGCCGAAGATGCGGACGGGGATGGCCTGGCCGACAATGTCGAACGGCGCCCCGAAATTGGCACCGATCCCAACGACCCCGACACGGACGACGATGGCCTGTCGGATTACGATGAGGTGATCACCTACGGCACGAATCCAACCGAAGTTGATACCGATAGCGATAACCTGTCTGACTTCGATGAGATCAACGTCCATCAGACCAATCCCAATAACCCTGATACTGATCGGGATGGCGTATTGGATGGCGTTGAAGTGGCCCAGGGCACCGATCCGCGGGCACAGCCCACAGCCACGTTTACGCCGTCTGTCACGGCGACTGCCACCGAGATAGTCACGCCCAGCGTCACCCCAACGCCGTCCGACACGCCAACGGTGACGCCAACCGGCTCACCGACGCCCACGCCCACAGCGACCGGCACGGCAACCCAGACGCCAACATTCACGCCGACAGCGACGGCGACCGAAACCGGCACACCAACGCCGACGCAGACGCCAACGCCGGAGCCCAACCCGCTGTTGGCCTGCATTCCGACGGCTCCGGTAATAGATGGCGTGTTCGCCGCGTCCGAGTGGGGTGATGTGCCGCTGGCAACCTTCGCCGTCACGGGTATCCCGTCGGCGACGGCCACGGTTTATGTCGTTCGTGATGTGGATTTCATCTACATTGCCTTTGTCATTAATGATGAAACGGTTCAGGCAACGGATGCCGCCAGTATCCTTTTTGATGTGGCCAATCCGGGCGGCGATCCTGATAGCGTGGACCGGCTCATCCAGATCTCGCGGGATGGCGCGATTTCCTTGAGCAGTGGCGAGGGTACAAACAGCGATAACAATTTCTGGGACGCCAACTATGATTCCGATCAGTGGGAAGCTGCTATGGGGACCCCGAACGCGGAACAATGGGTCGTAGAGATCGCCGTCAATGCTACGAACGAGTTTGCCAGCTTAACCAATCCATTCAACATGATGGCCCGCGTTCTCTTTAATGGGGAAGGGCTGGCTGTCTGGCCAGAAGGGGCATCATCCAACGTTGTTGACAGCTGGCAAGGTATCGACGACATCGTCTGTTCGCCGTAAAGCCTCCGGGAAATTTAATCCTAATAGACAAGGCGGACAGCGATAGCCCGGAGGGAAAGCGAGGAATAAATGCTTGATTTTCAGCGTGTGCGGAACAAGGAAATTACCTATGATGAGCTGCTCGACGGCCTTGGCGTCGACGACCTGCGCGACCTGACAAATGAGATGATTGATCTCTATCTGGATATGGTCAAAGATTGTACCGACGCAGATGTTGTCTTCCAGCCGGTCGATGAGGCTGCGGATGATCCTTATGCCGTATCGGACGACGAGGCGGACATGGCCTGGACGTTAGGGCATCTGATTGTCCATGTCACCGCTTCTTTGGAAGAGTCCGCTTTCCTGGGCGCGGAACTGGCCCGGGGCATTGAGCGGGAAGGGCGCAGCCGCTACGAGACGCATTGGACCACGATCAAGACGATGGATCAGGTGCGTGAGCGGCTGGAAGAGAGCCGGCGCATGACGTTGGCCATGCTGGATGTCTGGCCGGCCGAACCCCACACTGATCTGCGCGTGAAGAGCTATATGGGTGAAATCAACGCCGTAGGCCGCTTTGCGGGTGGTTTGAGCCATGCGACCAGCCACATTGGCCAGGTCAAGGATGTCGTAAGCCAGGCCAAAGCGGCCTGATGTGATGCGAATCACCCTGATCACGATCGGATCGCGGGGTGATGTTGAGCCATTTGTGGCTCTTGGTAAGGGATTAAGCGAGGCAGGCTTTCGGGTCTGCCTCGCTTCGCATGAGCGGTTTCGCGCATTTGTGACGGCGTATGGGCTTGAGTTCCGTCCCGTGGCCGGTGACCCTCGCGAGATACTGCAAAAGGCTGAAGGCCAGACGCTTCTGGCTGGCGGCCGTTCATTTCTCCGTTTTCTCTGGAATTTGCGTCAGATTGCCCGCCCGTACGCCGGAGCGGTTTTGGCTGATTCGCTGGCGGCCTGTGCTGATGCGGACCTCATCATTTATGGGGTGCTGGCGTTTACGGGCTATCACCTGGGGGAGTATCTGGGCGTGCCGGCGCTGCCGGCTTTGTTGCAACCGGCCGGTCGGACCCGAGCTTTTCCGGTGATTTCTTTACCGGCCGGTACCAATCTGGGCGGCCCTCTCAACTACCTCAGCCACGCGCTGGCCGAGCAGTTTTTCTGGCAGGCGGGGCGGCCGGTCATCAACCCCTGGCGTGAACAACTTGGCCTGAGGCGCCTGCCTTTGATTGGTCCATACCGCCGTTATTACCAGGCCCAGCGCCCTTTTCTTTACGGCTTCAGTCCCCTCGTTGTGCCCAAGCCAGCCGATTGGTACGAGGCGATGTCTGTCACTGGCTACTGGTTCTTGCCGCCGTTGCCAGATTGGCAGCCACCAGCGCGGCTGACCGATTTCCTGGCGGCCGGTCCCCCACCGATCTATTTTGGCTTTGGCAGCATGACCGACCGCGAGCCGGCTGAGCTAATGCAGCTGACGCGCGAGGCCCTAACCCGCACGGGCCAACGTGGAGTGGTCCTGACCGGCTGGGGCGGGTTGGACGAAACTGCAAACGCCGACGACTTACTCGTGATCGATGAGGTCCCGCACCGCTGGCTCTTCCCCCGCATGAAAATGGTCATCCACCATGGCGGTGCCGGCACAACGGCGGCCGGCCTGCGGGCCGGAGTGCCGACTATTGTCATCCCGTACTTTGCCGATCAACCCTTTTGGGGCGAACGATTGGAAACCTTGGGCGTTGCCCCAGCGCCAATCCCCCGCCGGGCACTGACGGCAGAAAAGTTAGCGGCTGCTATTCAACAGGTCCTGGCCGACGAGCCGATGCAGGCCCGGGCGGCGTCGCTGGGCCGCCAAATCGCGGCTGAGGATGGGGTAGGGAACGCCGTCCGCTTTCTCCAGCAAACCTTCGCATAGCCAACAATAATCAACGACTTTTGTTAATTCATGTCGGCAAAACTGCTGTGACACCGTTGAGTGTAGCAAACGCTTACCGCGGAGGAATCAGCATGAAGCAATTTTGTGTCTACATTATGGCAAGCCGTAGCCGGCGTCTTTATATTGGGGTTACCAGTAACCTTGAAGAGCGCGTTGCTAGGCATAAGCTGAAATATTATCCAGATAGCTTTTCCGCTCGTTATAACATCGACAGGTTGATCTACTATGAGTTGCTGCCAGATGCTCTCACCGCGATTGCCCGTGAAAAGCAGATCAAAGGATGGCGCCGCTCTAAAAAGATTGCCCTGATTGAGTCAGTTAACCCCACCTGGCGTGACTTAAGCGAGGATTGGTAATCACCTTCGCATCGTCATTCCGAGCGCCATTGGCTTACCAAAGTGCTGCTCACGACAAAGCGAGGAACCTCTACGACAGCCTCGTACTGCGGTTTGAATTGAGGCGGGGAGCGCTGTGGTGGGTAGGCGTAGAGATCTCTCGCTCTGTCCGGGTGGGCGTTGCGGATAGTTGAGGGCGCTCGAGATGACGGTGGGTGGAGTGGGGTGCTGTAGTAGGCGAGCGTAGAGATCTCTCGCTTGCTCTGGGTGGGCGTTATGGGTGGTTAGGAGCGCTCGAGATGACGGTATGACGGTAGGGTGGTTAGTTGGGGGCGCTAGGGATGATGGGGAGGGACCAGAGGTGGGCGGTGCCGTCGCCGCTGCCGGCGAGGAGGATGGTGCCGTCGGGGGACCAGCTGACGGCCCAGACGGCGTAATGGCCGCCGGGCAGGGCGTGGAGTAGTTCCCCGGTGGACGCCGACCAGATATTGACGGTGCCGTCGAAGCCGCCGGAGGCCAGGAGCTGGCCGTTGGGGGACCAGCTAACGGAGTTTACCCAGCCATCGTGCTCACGCAGCACCAGCTCACTTGCCTCAGCATCCAAATCCCAGATGCGGACCGTGCCATCGTTGCTGCTGGTGGCCAGACGCGTGCCGTCAGGCAACCAGCTGATGGCGCGGATGGCCTCGCGATGCTCATCCAGCCGGGACAAAATGAGGCGTTCCTGCCAATCCCAGATGAGCAAAGTGCCATCTGCAGCGCCCGTAGCCAGTAAGGCGCCGTCCGGCGAGAAGGCCAGCGCTTCGACGGAGGCAGTGTGGGTGAGCGTGATGAACTGGGGCTGGCTCAGATCGGCCGTATCCCAGATGCGTACCAGTTGATCTTTGCCGCCGGAGGCCGCATATTGGCCGTCCACAGACCAGCCGACGCTATTGACGATCGCCCGGTGCGTTCCCAGTCGAGTTATCATATCGCCTGACTCTGTGTCCCAGAGACGAATCTGGCCATTGAAGTCTGCCGTCAGGAGCCGGCTGCTGTCCGGCGCAAAGCTGAGGCTGCTTACCCAGCTGCTGTGACCGGCCAGATTGAGCAGTTCTGCCTGCCCGTCGGCGCTCCAGATGCGGGCCGAATCATCGCTGAGCCCGAGGGCCAGTATGGCGCCATTGGGCGCCCAGGCGGCGCTGTTGATGGAGGTCATGTGGCCCTCTATCTGACGTTGGGCTGACCCATTGTTGCTTGCCCATGTGCGCAGGACGCCATCGATCCCGCCTGTGATTACTGAGTTTTCATCCAGCCAGGCGCCGCCCGTCACCGGTGCTGTATGTCCATTCAGCTCAGTCGCCGTCATGGTCGCCACGTTCCAAATGCGGGCCATATTGTCGTTGCCGGTGGTCAGCAGGCGGGCGCCGTCGGCCGACCAGCTCAGGCTGAAGATGGCGCCGAGATGGGCGTTGACTTCAACTATCGGGGTGCTGCCGGCAGCTTCCCAAAGGCTGAGTTGGCCGTCGATGCTGCCGGCGGCCAACCGGTTGCTGTCGTCGGCCCAGGCCAGGGTAATGATGGGGCTGTCGTCGGCCTGCACTCTGGTTTGTTCAGCACCGGCCGGTCCATAAAACACCAGCTCACCCGTCTGCAAACCTGCCGCCCAGCCCTGCCCGGCCGGCGCCCAGGCCACGCTGCGCACGCTGACGGTAAAAGCCGCCATCGTCACACCAGGGCCGCCGGCGCCCACATCCCAGAGGCGGACAGTGCCATCGCTGCTGCCGGAGAGCAGGCTGGCGCCATCGGGCGACCAGCGCAGAGCGCGCACCCAATCGGTATGGCCACTGAACTGCTGGATGATTTCGCCGGCGGCTACATCCCAGACAAGGATGGCGCCATCGTCGCTGGCCGAAGCAATAAGCCGGCCGTCCGGTGACCAGGCCGCCGTGCGCACCGTGCGCGCGTGGCCATCCAGGTGCGCAACGGTCTCGAGGGTGATGGCGTCGTAGAGCCAGAGGCCATCACCGCCGGCGACAGCCAGCAGGTCACCGGCCGGAGCGCGCAAAATCTCCTCGATGGTGCCGCGGCCAATCTGGGCATAGGTGACCAACTCGGCGACATTGGCGGCCGTGATCACGGCGTCTTCAGCGCCGGGCCGGGCCGTTACATTGGCGGCGACGGTTGCTGTCGGCTGTGGTGTGGTTTCGCTGGCATTTGTCGCCGTCACGGCCCTGGTAGGGGTGGCCGTATTGCTGGGCGGTGAGGGGAAACCTGCCGCCGCCTCGCCCGGCTCATCAGGGCCGGCAAAGAGTGATGGTAGCCAGAACAAGCCAGCCAGCACCAGGAAAACCAGAGCAGCAATGCCGCCATATAAGCGCCAGTTTCGCGGCGTACTGGCGGATTCGGCGGCTATTGGGGCCACTGGTAGAGCCTGTGGCGGGACCGGCCGGGCGCGCGGCTGAATCAACGGCGGCGGCATCTCCTTGATGGAATGCCTGGCTTCGCTGGGCAGCTCGGGCAGGTCACCGGTTGCTTCATCTTCTACGGGCAGCGCAGGCAGAGGACCGGTTTCCTCAGCTGGCGTGACCTTTGGCCGCTGGCTGATAGGCGGCGGCGTGCGCATGGTGACGGGCGGGGGCGTAGCCTCACTTTGGGGTACCGCGGCCAGGGCAGCCGCCAGGGCGCTGGCGCGGGGGAAGCGCTCGTCGGGCTCTTTGGCCAGGGCTTGCTCAATGATGTCAGCCAGGGCTGGCGGCAGGTCGGGGCGCCAATGGCGGATGTCCGGTGGCCGCTCCAGGAGATGCTGCATCATCAATTTGGCCGGAGTATCAGCGTCAAATGGGGTTTTGCCGCTGAGCATGAGATAGAGGAGCGTACCGAGGGCATAGACATCGCTGCGGCGGTCGACCGGCCGGTCCCCGTAAATCTGCTCCGGGCTCATAAACGCCGGCGTCCCAATGACGCCGCTGCCTGTCAGGCTTTTGGTCTCCTGATCAACCAGCCGGGCGATGCCAAAGTCAGAGAGATAGGCGTTTTCGTACTGGTCAAAGAGGACGTTACCGGGCTTAAGATCCCGGTGAATGACCTGGTGTTCATGGGCATGATCGAGCGCCTGGGCCAGCCGGTTGATGATGGCCGTGGCGCTTGCCAGCGACAGCGGGCCATTGTCTAGTCGCTCTTTTAGCGTGCCGCCCGACAAATAGCGCATCACCAGATACGGTTGCTCTTCATCCTGACCAAAATCATAAACGGGGACAATGAAGGGGTGTTCCAGCGCCGCAATGACGCGCGCCTCACGCTCGAACCGTTTGCGGGAAACCGGGTCACGAAAATAGGCAAAGAGCAGCGCCTTCAGGGCTACATCGCGGCCAAAAAGCGGGTCGTGGGCGCGATAAACAACGGCCATTCCGCCGCGGCCAAGCTCTGAAAGTAGCTGATAACGCCCGATCATCTGGGGATGCATGGGCGTATTATAACGGTTGGCTGATGAGGGGGGAAGGTGGGGCCGCTGTTCGCAGGTACCCGAGGCAGAAAGCAGGCCCCCGATGCTTTTGGGCGGTGCTTAAAATATGCATCGCGCGCCAGCATCGGGGGCCTAATGAGTTATTCTATAGTGCTGGGGTCGATGCCCATGGCTTTAAGTTGCTTGTTGTAAGCGGAGCGCAGCTTGGAATTCTCGATGCGGGCGCGCCGTTTGTCGTCTGGGGACATGTCGTCGGTGATTTCGGTGTAGTCTGGCGCCGGCGGGACGTTGGCAGCGGCGGGAGCAGGTGCTGCTGCTGGCGCTGCGGCTACCGGTGCTGCGGCGACGGGGGCGGCAGCGGGTGCACCGCCAATCGGCTGCATAGTAGCCGGGTCAATGCCGGCCGCTTTGAGCTGCTTATTGTAGGCCGAGCGCATCTTGGAGTTTTCGATGCGGGCCTTACGCACGTCGTCAGCCGCCATATCATCAGTGATTTCCGTATAGTTCGGCTCGGGCGGCACATTGACGGCGACCGGCGCGGCCGCCGCGACTTCGGCCGGCGGCGCCACAGCGGCAACCTGGGCGGCTCCGCCAATCGGTTGCATGGTCTTCGGGTCAATGCCGGCAGCCTTGAGTTGCTTGTTGTAGGCCGAGCGCAGCTTGGAATTTTCAATACGCGCTTTGCGAACGTCATCAGCTGACATGCTGTCGGTTACTTCGATATAGGCCGGTTCCGGCGGTACATTGATGGCCACGGCAGCCGGAGCAGCAGCTCCAGCCGGAGCACCAGCGGCCGGCGCGGCGGCCACGGCGACCATATCCTGACCGGATGCCTTCAATGCCTTGTAGGCGGCGTATTTTGCTTTGGAATTGGCAATGCGAGTCTGCCGCTTTTCGGGACCAGACATGCCGGCGGCGACCGGGGTAAAGGCAAAATCCTTGCCCGCTTCCAGTTTGCGCTTGACCTGTTTGACCGGGCCTGCGGCTACAGCGACCGGGGCTGCCGCAGCAGCAACGGGGCCGGAGGCCGCGCCTTGCCAGGTGTGATAGTGGGCAATCTTGACCGCTGATATCGGATCTTTTGCCAGACCTTTACTGTTGGGGCGCAATGTGCTTTCGCCGGCCCGGCCGATCCCCATATTGGCGCCACGCGGCAGAGCGGCGGCCCGCTGGGCTGCCAGCAAACGAGCTTCTTTGAGCTGTTCTTCCATGTCTGCATTTTGCTTGATGCGGTGGCCCAGCGTGGCTCGTTCATTATAGCCCGTCGTCGCGGCTTCGATCTCGGCGTTATTGATCGTCACCAACCGGCTCAGGTAGACAAAGAGCGAGGCGATGCCAATGCCCAGCAGCAGGGTGAGGAAGATAACAGCGCTAGCGACAGAAAAGAAATTCATAGGAAACCTCAAACATAATCTGCCTGATTGTGCGTGGCTAATTATGTTGCCAATAATGAATGGCAATTATACCGTTTGTACCGGATTTCTCAAACGAATTTTGCTGGCCAGATCAACCCTTGCTGGCAACAAAAAAGCCCCTCCAATTTTGGAAGGGGCTTCTTGAGTGCCGAAGGTGGGATTCGAACCCACACGAGCGTAATGCTCACTACGCCCTGAACGTAGCGCGTCTGCCGGTTTCGCCACTTCGGCTTAGCGGATGGGATTTTACCAACGTTGTGGCAAATGTCAATATCCAGTTTGCCCTTTTCAGGCCAATTTCTGCCCTGATTTTCTTCCAGGGGACAGGCAAAAGGTGAAAGGCTTGTCCCTGGGTTGTTTCGCCCCAATTTCCGAGGTCACCCTGGGAGTGGCCACGGGGGGGACCGCGTTCAATAAGGCAAGAATCTGTAGGGGCTAGCCTGCCCTGAGGCCGCCGAAGGGCCTGGGCATGATGCTGGCCAGCCACTCAGGCGTACCAGGCGCCTGGCCTGCAATGTCGGTTAGCGGGCGAGGCAACCGGTGGCAAGCACAAGTCTCCGTGGCGAGCTGATAGCCCGGTTGCCTGGCCCCTACGACGGTGCTCATTTCAGTTTTGAAGGCAGCAAAACTACACGTTGTGGGTTTGCCTTGCCGGCGGCCTAACTCTCCGTGAGGAGTTTGAGTGCTTCCACGGCGACCTGGCTGGCTTCCTGGAGGCCCTGGGGCTGATCGGATTTGGCGCCTTTGCCATTAATCCAATGGATGGGCCGGCTGGTTAGCTGTTTATCGAGGGCTTGCCAGAGATCCTGATTGGAGATGGGTTGGCCATCCTTTTTGAGCCAGTTGCGGCGGCGCCAGCCGTTGATCCAGCCGGTGGCGCCCTGGAAGACGTAGTCGGAGCTGGTGGTGATCTGGACCGGCCGGTCTGCCGGTAAAATCGCCAGCGCCTCCAGCACGCCAACTAACTCCATCCGGTTGTTGGTCGTTTGGGCCTCGGTGCCGCTATGCTGCTCGGTTTCGCTATCGTCCTCGATGACGACGCCCCAGGCGCCCGGTCCCGGATTGCCCTTGCAGGAGGCCCGCACGTAAACCTGAATGGCGTCTTCGAACAGGGTATCAGCCGGGGTGATGGCCAGGCGGGCTTTGCGGGCGAGCTGGTCGACCCGCTCATTGTCCCGGTTGCCGGCGTGGCCCTTGACCCAGTGCCAGTTGATCTCATGTTTCTTGACCTGGGTCCAGAGCGTCTGCCACAGCTCCTGGTTGGGGATCGGCTTGCCGCCCTTACGTTTCCAGCCGGCGGCGGCCCAACCATCGATCCATTCGGTGATGCCGCGGCGGACATACTCGGAATCGGTATAGAACTCAATGTCGCAGGCGCGATTCAGGGCGCTCAGGGCGGCGATGGCCGCCTGCAGCTCCATCCGGTTGTTGGTGGTGTGAGGATCATTGCCGGTCAGGACCTTCTCATGCTCCCCATAACGCAGCAGAGCGGCCCAGCCCCCGATTCCCGGGTTCGGGTCCGCTCCGCCATCGCTGTAGATCGTTACTTTTTGCTTGGTCACGGGGGGGATTATAGAGGGTTTTGGTCTTTACAGCACGGCAAGGCGATCGGTACGCTGCGCTTTCAGCCGTCGGTACGGACCTGCGGTCCTTTCAGTGATTTTGAATTCATAACCACTGAAAGCGCAGCGTACCGACAGCCGAAAGTGAGCTTAGCGAACGTACTGACCACTATCGCCCCCCCGTCACCGCCCTTATCGTCTCACACGCCGGGCAGCTGCCATCCGGCCGGATCATGGCGAAGCCGGCCTGGGGGTCGTGGCCCGCGTCGTAGAAGGTGAAGTTGAAGTTGAAGACGATGAGCAGGCGGACGCGGCCGCTGGCGTTGGCCAGGGTGGCCGCTTCGCCGAGCCATTGGGCGTGTTCAGCCACTGAGGTGCCGGCGGCCCAGCCGAAGTTGGCCGGCAGGCCAGGATAGCCGTCGCCGGAAAGATAACCCAACTCGGTGATGCACAGTTTGCGAGCGCCGCCGAAGCTGTTGTAGTAGAGATCGACAGTCGGTTGATAGTACCAGCTGTAATGGCTGCCGCCCGGGTGGCCGGTCGCCTGATACGGCGAAGTCGCGCCGGCGTTGTGATGGACGCCAATGCAATCCGCATAGTTGGCCGCACCAGCTGCCGCCATGCCGGCGAGGTAGCGGTTGTCCGCCCAGGCGTTGTGATCGTTGTCGAAGCCGGTCGGGGCCGGGGCGCCGCTGACGACGAGGATGTTGGTGTTGACACTCTTGATGGCATTGTAGGCCGGCGCCAGCATGTTATTGACGTAGCTGCTGGGGCTGATCTGGCCGGCGGGCCATTCAAAGTCGATGTTCATCTCATTCCAGACTTCGATGGCATCCGGCCCGTAGCCGGCGACGCCGCGCAGGAATTCGACGTAGGCGCCGAAGTCGATGCTGCTGGGATAAGGATTGCCAGGAATGCTGATCAGGACTTTGAACCCTTTGTTGTGGGCTTCCTGAATGGCGCCGGCGACGACATCGGCTGATTGGCCGGCGGTCCATTTATGCTGGACCTTGACCCAGGTGAAGCCGGCGTAATTCATCTGGTCTTCGTGACCGTAGCCGGCGATCTGGCCGCCGATTTCAAAGCCGCCGCCCAGGCCGCCAGGGGGCGGAACGGTGCCGCCGCCACCCCCGCTGGTGCCGCCGGAAGAGCCGCCGGTGGAACCAGACGGTAACTGCAATACCTGGCCCACATAGATCAGGTTGACATTGGCGATACCATTTAACTGAGCGATAGCTGCCACGGTTGTGCCGTGGCGGGCGGCGATGCTGCCGAGGGTGTCACCAGGGACCACAGTGTAGGTGCCGCCGCCCCCGCTGGTTGTACCACCGCCACCCCCGCCGCTGGTTGTGCCGCCGCCCCCGCCAGAAGGCGGGTTGGTAGCGCCGTCAGGAATGGTCAGGACCTGACCGACGACGATGAAGTTTGGGTTGGTGATGTTATTGGCCGCCACGATCTCGTTGACGGTGGTGCCAAATTGCCGGGCCAGGCCGGAGAGGGTGTCCCCGGGCTGGACGGTGTAGCTGGTGGCAGCATACGCCGGGGCAACAACAAAGAGAGCTACCGTGACTACGGCAGCCATCAGGATCGAAAACCATCGTTTCATATTCCGTCTCCAGGGAGTGAAGCGGGGGAGAATCCGGGATCTAGTGGGCTCCGTACCGGTTCACCGGGCACATTTCCCCATTGGAAGTGCCAATTGCCTATAGGATTTGTATTGTAAAGAGCTTTACAATAACCGCCAGTGAAATATGCGTGGAAAACCCATTTGATGTATCCTTTTTCTGAGCTATTTCCCAACCTATTTCTCTGACATTGAGCTGAAGGTATACCCATGACAACTGATTCTGTGCTAGATCGCCCGCCGGCTGGCGAGGACACTGCCGCGTTGATGTCTGTTCATCAGAGCATCATGGAGACGATTGGCAATACCCCGTTGGTGCGGCTGAACTCGGTGGCTTCGGATGTGCGCTGCCAGATGCTGGCCAAGGTGGAGTTTTTTAACCCGGGTGGTTCGGTCAAAGATCGGATCGGGCCGGCCATCATCGAAGATGCGGAAAGGCGCGGCGTGTTGAAGCCGGGTGGCACCATCGTCGAATCAACCTCGGGCAATACCGGGGTGGGGCTGGCCATCGCGGCGGCGGCTAAAGGCTACAAATGCATCTTTGTCATGCCGGATAAGATGTCGCAGGAGAAAATCTTGCTGTTGCGCGCCTTTGGCGCCCGGGTCGTGGTGACGCCGACGGCGGTGGAGCCGGAAGATCCGCGCAGCTATTATTCGGTAGCCAAACGGCTGGTTGAAGAGACGCCGGGCGCCATCCTGGCCAACCAGTATCACAACCCCGTTAACCCGCAGGCCCATTTTGAGACAACCGGGCCGGAAATCTGGGCGCAGACGGCGGGCAAGGTCACCCATTTTGTGGCCGGTATGGGCACGGGCGGGACGATATCGGGGACCGGCCGGTTTCTCAAGAGCCAGAACCCGCGCGTTAAGGTTGTCGGTGTAGACCCGATTGGCTCGATTTTGTATGAGCTGCATCGATCCGGCCGGTACACGACGGCCGAGAGCTACAAAGTTGAGGGTATCGGCGAGGATTTTCTGCCCAGCACAACCGACATGAGTGTGGTTGACACCATCGTGCAGGTCAACGACCGGGAAAGCTTCATGATGACCCGGCGTCTGGTCCGTGAGGAAGGGATTTTCTGTGGCGGCTCCTGCGGCGCGGCCGTGGCCGGCGCCCTGAAGTATGCTCGCGAACGCAATCTGGGACCGGATGACATCGTCGTGGTTATTTTGCCAGACTCTGGCTCACGCTACCTGAGTAAGGTTTTTGATGATGACTGGATGCGCGAAAATGGTTTCCTGGAAAGCAGCTGGGTGGACCATCGTGCCCAGGATATCCTGGCGGACCGCGACCCGGCCCAGGTGCTGACGGCGCGCAAAGACGACGCGCTGACCGCCGTCGTGGCCATGTTCAAGAAGAACGGGATCTCGCAGATGCCGGTGGTTGATGAGGACGGTAGCCTGGTCGGGATGGTACGGGAAATCGACTTGCTGAAGCATCTGCTCGAGGCGGATCATGCCCACACGCGGGACGAGACCATCGCTGATATGGTAGACCGCAATGTGACCGTGGTTCGGCCCAGCACGCCGTTGGAGACCCTGATGAGCATCTTCAGCAATGAACGCTTTGTGGTGGTTTCCTCGGGTGAGCAAATCCAGGGCATCCTGACCCAGATCGATATTCTTGATTTCCTGGCGTCGCAACTGGGCAACAAATAGGATCGCAACTTGCCGATTTTCACCTGTTTTTTCTGGCAGCGGCGGCCAGATTGCGCTTTATTAAATGATGTGACCGGGGCCGTGAGTTAACCGGCCTGATTGGGGAGATGTTTTGAAGCTTGAGAAATTACAGCCGGACGTGACCGAAATTGTGCGGGCGGCCGGCGCCACCATCATGACCTACTTTAAAGATCGGGATTCGTTCTCGGTGGCGGATAAAACGCCGGATAACCCGGTGACGGATGCCGACTATGCGGCGGACACTTTGCTGCGGGAGCGGTTGCTGGCGCTATTGCCAGCGGCCGGTTGGCTGAGTGAAGAGACCGTGGATAGCCCGGACCGGCTGGAAAAAGAGCTGGTCTGGGTTGTGGACCCCCTGGATGGGACGAAAGAGTTTGTCCTTGGCATCCCGGAGATTTCGGTTTCTGTGGCCCTGGTGCAGAATGGTTTGCCGGTGATGGCCCATATCTTTAACCCGGTTACGGCGGAAATGTATGTGGCCGTGAAGGGGCAGGGGTTATGGGTAAATGACATACCGGCGACTGTTTCCGGGCGGCGCGAATTGGCAGGGGCGGCAATTGATGCCAGCCGATCGGAGCGTAAACGGGGCGAATTTGAGCCCTTTGAAGCGACGATGGCGATCCGGACGGTGGGCAGTATCGCCTACAAGCTGGCCCGGGTCGCGGCCGGCCAGGCTGACGCGACCTGGAGCCGGGGGCCCAAAAACGAATGGGATATCTGCGCTGGCGTGTTACTGATCCAGGAAGGGGGTGGCCAATGCGTCGCCCTGGATGACAGCCCATTTACGTTTAATCAGGCGTGGCCGAAGGTGCCGAGCATTATTGGCGACAACGGTCATTTGCATGGCCAGATTCTGGCGGCTTTGGCGCCGTATGGGGCGGCCCGGAAGGATTGATCCGGCCGGTTCTTATAGGAGTAAATAACCAGTGAATGGTTTGACACGCCTATTTCACTATGTTATTATCTGCGGGTCCTGAAGCTTACATAAAATCACCTTCGGGAGCCAGCATAAGCTAGGAGAATTCAATGAGATCGCGTACCGAGATGATGGTCGACCGCCTGCGGGATTTGCAAGCAGGCACTCCTGATATTGAAGCATCTGCTGTAGTGAGTGTGGACGGCTTGATTATGGCCTCGTCCCTGCCTTCCGGCGTAGATGAAGACCGTATCTCAGCGATGTCTGCGGCGATGCTATCATTGGGTGATCGGATCGCCTCCGAATTAAAGCGCGGTTTGCTGGATCAGGTGTACATTCGTGGCTCTGAGGGTATCATTGTGCTGATGGCTGTGGGTGATGAAGCGGTGTTGACCGTACTGGCCCGTAGCAGCGCCAAACTGGGTCTCATTTTCCTGGATATGAAGCGCGCCGCAGAGGATTTGGCCAGATTGCTCTAAACTTATGCAGGTAAACGGACGTTTAATACGGTTGCTGCCGCAACAGGCGCGGCCAATAACGTAGGAATTCAGGTGGGGCATTTCACTGTAGATGAAATGCCCCACCTTTCTTTTTGGGCCGGGAACGGTCGCCCAGGCAGCGTTGCCCCGGCTCGTGGGGGGATGATGGCGACAGGACCGGCGGAGACAAGGCAAGGAACAGGAGATTCGTATCGTGACCAAATATATCTTTTTTACCGGTGGCGTTGTCAGTTCTGTAGGTAAGGGGGTCACAGCGGCGGCCCTGGGGCGTATCCTCAAAGCGCGCGGCATGAGTGTGGCCGTCCAGAAGCTGGACCCTTACATCAATGTGGACCCGGGCACCATGTCGCCCTATCAGCACGGCGAAGTGTTCGTGACGGATGACGGGGCGGAAACCGACCTGGACCTGGGGCATTATGAGCGCTTTATCGACATCAGCCTGGGTCAATCATCCAACGTGACAACCGGCCGGGTCTATGCCGAGGTTATCGCCCGTGAGCGCCGTGGTGATTACCTGGGCGGCACCATCCAGGTTATTCCCCACATCACCAATGAAATTAAGCGCCGCATCAAGCTGGTCGCTGAAGAATCCGGGGCTGATATTGTCCTGGTCGAGGTCGGTGGCACGGTGGGTGACATCGAGAGCCTGCCATTTTTGGAGGCGTTGCGGCAAATGCGCTCTGACGTGGGCCGCAAAAATACGCTCTATGTGCATGTCACCTTCCTGCCTTATATTGGCGCCAGCGGGGAACTGAAGACCAAGCCGACCCAGCACAGTGTCCGCGAACTGCGCGGCATTGGTATCCAGCCGGATGTGATTGTGGCGCGCGCTGATCATGAGATACCGGAAGAACATATCAAGAAAATCGCGCTGTTTAGCGATGTGAAGAAACGGGCGGTGATTCCGGCCACAACGAGTGACTCCCTGTACGCCATCCCCATGGATCTGGAAGCGGCCGGGCTGGGGGACTATGTGATGCACCGTCTCAAGCTGAAGCCGCGCTGCCAGCCAGATTTGAGCGAGTGGGAAGCATTGGCCGCCAACTGGCGCAAGACCACCCGGACGGTCAAGGTAGGCATCGTCGGTAAGTACGTGGAACTGCATGATGCCTACATGAGCGTCAAGGAAGCTATCGACCACGCCGCGCTTGCTTATGGGCGCAAGGCAGAAATTAGCTGGATTCACTCCGGGGAGTTGGAGAAGGGCAAAGGTTGGGAGCAGTTTGCAGGGCTGGATGGCATCATCGTTCCTGGAGGCTTTGGCTCACGAGGGATTGAGGGCAAGATTCAGGCTGCGGGCTGGGCGCGCCGTGAGAAGGTCCCGTATTTGGGCCTTTGTCTGGGCATGCAGGTGATGTGCATTGAATTTGCCCGTGAGGTGCTGGGCACTGAAGATGTGAATAGCAGTGAGTTTGACGAGCACACCCCGCATCCGGTGATCAGCCTGATGCCGGATCAGCATGATCTGGCGGACATGGGCGGCACCATGCGCCTGGGCCAATATCCCTGCAAATTGAAGCCCGGCACTCATGCGGCTGCGGCATATGGCACCGACCTTGTTTATGAACGGCATCGCCATCGTTGGGAGTTTAATAACAGCTACCGCGGTACCCTGTCTGAACACGGGCTGGTGTTTAGTGGCCTTTCGCCGGAAGGCCGCCTGGTCGAGATCAGCGAGATTAAAGACCATCCATTTATGGTTGGCAGCCAGTTCCACCCCGAATTCAAGAGCCGGCCCAACCGGCCGCATCCCTTGTTTGCCGGCTGGATGGCGGCCGTCGTGCAGCGCCAGGAGGCGAGTGAGGTAAACGCCTCAACAAATGGGACCAGGCCGCGCCAGAAAAAAGAAGCAGCGCCGGCCGGTGACTAGGCACTGAAGCGAAATACAAAAAGAAAGAAAAGGCAGCTATGCTCTTAGCGGCTGGGAAAGGGATCCCGGCCGATTGAGAGCAAACTGCCTTTTTTCCTTGGTTCGGTCTAATCGCCAACGAGCGCATGTGGGGCGCTGATGTTGGCTTGACTGGACGCTCAAGGACGATTTCTCATGTGCAACTAGTAGGTCAGTAACATTTTCGCCTATTTGCAGTGCAATCTACTTTACAGTGACCATACTTTATGACCAGTATAGTTTTTGTCAGGTATGGGTGGATCGCTATGAAACTATCCACTTCAAGCGAGACCCAGGCGCGTGTCCATACGCGTAATCAACTTTGATCTGACCTTTTTTGTCTGGTTGGGAATGGGTTGAATTGCCTGGTAGCGAATGTAGGTGCCGGACCACGTATTTGCTGAGACTATTGGTCCACTCAGTCAGCTCTGGTAGTGGTAACGAATAGGAAATGATGGCTACTTTCGTCTTGACGATTATGGCCCATGCTATAATGGCAGGAGTCGGGAGTGTGAGGAATTTCGTCTACGAGCGGTAATCAGGGAACATTTCTGTTCTCGTAGACTTATGGAGGAGAAGCGCGCTGACCTTTCTTAGGCCTGCTTCCATCCACAATGCTGACTCTTTGTAGGTTATTATGGAAAGACATAACAGGCGACTAAGTAAACCTCAGTCTGGCTCCGGGGTTGTTTCTGGCTCTGCGCAGCCGGTATATCGTCGCACCCAGCACAGTCGTCGATGGACGCAATTGAACCGTCTCCCTATTCGCATCAAGCGCAAGAATGCGGAAGGCGGTCAGGCGTTGGTGGAATTTGCCCTTATTCTGATTGTCTTGCTGTTGCTGGTCTTCTTTATTGTAGAAGCGGGCCGCATCTTGTGGGGTTGGGCGATGGTGCAGAACGCTGCCCGGCGCGCCTCACGTTATGCAATCACCGGCAACTTTGAGCCGGACCTGGCCTGTTTGCAGGCCATTCCGGCGACCTGCGCCACAGATGAGGCGCGGGTTATTTCCATTCACCAGGTTGCCCTGGATGCGATGACCGGCCTGCCAACAGATGAGACTATCCCCTTCGATGAAGATTTTTATCTGCTGATCGAAGTCTGGGGTGTCAACGAGTTTGGTGAATTTGAGAATGATTTTGCCGGTATCCCCGGCCAGCCCATGATGGTACGCGTTGTCTACAACGTGCCCATCATCACGCCGATCCTGTCGGGCATTGTGGAAAACGTGCCCGTGTTGGGTCAGGTCGTAATTAACAACGAGCTATTTAACCAGGTTGGTGGTATCTCATCGGGACAGAGTTTGCCGCCTATTGTGCCGCCTGTGCCAACGGCTGGGCCGACGGCGACACCGACGCCAACGGATACACCAACGACGACGGCGACGTTCACACCGGGTCCCTCGCCGACCAATACGCCGACGAGCACCCTGACGCCCAGCGCGACTCCAATTCGCTGTGCGGTACGCTTTAATGAGATAAGCCAAATCGTGGACGGGGCAAATTCATTTGATGTAACGGGGGACTTTAACTCGGGGAATGATTTCCTGGGCACTCCCTACAATTTGACGGTCATTGACCTGACAACGGGAACCACCCTGGCCAGCGGCATTCCGATGGTCAATGGTGGTGGCAACTTTGATTGTCCGGGCTTCCGCAACATAATTCTGCCCGGCGGGCAGACATTGCAGGCCAACCACATCATTATCGTCCAGAGTGAAGACGGTACCTTTGATGTAGCGACCGTGGCTACTGTCGTGCCTACGGCGACGTTGATCCCAACGGATACGCCAGAGCCGACATTTACCTACACGCCAACCCCGTCGACGACGCCTTCGGCGACGCCGGTGACGCCCTACATTGTGCTGGACCCAACCTGTGCCATCGGGCCGAACCCGACGTTCCGCGTGCGTGGTTTCAACTGGCCGACCAGTAACCAGGTGACGTTGTTCTGGGATGGAGCAGTTCAGGACATCATACCGGCCGGTCACTCCGGCTCCTTCATCCGCACCTGGAATATGACCAGCATCGCCAACGGCTTCTATACCGTGCGGGCTAATAACGGAACAACCAACTACACCGTCCAGATGCAGATCTCGAACAACTGCGGCTTTGTCACCTCGACCCCCATACCGGCCACCCCGACCAACACGCCGAACCCGGCCGACCTGGTCATCGTGGGCGACCCGGTGATGCAGATTACCCGGCCGCTGGCTGAGCATACACCGGTTGTTGTGCGGGTAGTCATCAGCAATACCGGTGAGGTGGACATCAACAGCCAGTTCTTCGTCGACGTTTACTTCGACCCGGATCCGGCTGATCTGAACCTGCCGACCAGTATCAACGTCAACAGCAGCTCTGGCTACATGGCGGTCAGCTCCCTGGCCGGCCGAACCAGCCGGGTGATCACCATCACCGCGCCGCTCGGGTTTACCGGCGGGCTGACGGTGACGCGTGAAGTGTATGCGATGGTGGACTCGCTGCGAAATATTGACGAGGATCCGGCCGGTGGCGAAGACAACAACATCGCCGGCCCCATCTACGTCGCTAATGTGACGCCTGGGCCGACGCCCACGGCAACCTCGGTCTTCACGTCGGGGCTGCGGATCAGTGGTGTGGTGCGGACGCTCCTGGGTAACTGGGTGCCGCAGCACCGGGCGGCTGTCTATCTCTTTTATGTCGATGGCCCATCGGGCACGATGACCATGACCAACCAGACCACGTCGGCGCAGAATGGAACCTATCTGTTTGATAATCTGCTGGCGCCGGATCTGAATGATTATTATCAGGTTGTGGGCTGTATCACGTTTGATAGCATCGACGTCTTTACCGGGTATCGTACGGCAATTGTCCCGACGAATGACTTTGTCGATATCTTTATGTTGCCCGAGCTAGCCGGCTGTCCGGTTGGCCCCTAACTTGTAGATAAGGTGAGGCTCTATGCGCTTATTCGCCAGGCGTTACTTCTTATTGCTTTTGTTGCTGGTGCTGCCGGTTTTGTTATACCGGCCGGTCGACGCTCAAAGAGACCCCTGGTACACCACGGCAACGGTCTCGCCGGATGGGCCTGTCTGGTCAACCTTCCCCGGTGTTGAAATTTCCGCGGAAGGCGCCGGTATCCCGCAGATTGCGGCGGCCCCAAATGGCGATCTGATGATCGTTTACAACCATTGGGTGAATGGCCGCACGGACCGTGACCCTTACTTTGCCGTATCCTTCAATTCCGGGCAGAGCTGGACCGATGGGATACCGATAGCGACCAGCGCCAACGTGGACTCGCTGCAGTTGGACGTCACGTACGACAATAACAACAATGCTCATGTGGTCTGGGTGGAGCTGGCCAATAACAATTTCCAGCTCAAATATAGCCAGAGCAGCTCGGCCAGCCCGGGTGTCTGGGGCACAAATCGGACCATTTCCAATGTTGCCTCTTCTAACCCGTTGATGGCCTCGCCGTCGATTTTCGCCAGCGGGAGCAATACCCTGGATGTCGTTTGGGTAGAGGCGGACCAGAATAATGGTTTTAACCCAACGCTGGATGTTTACCATGCCCGTTCCGTTGACAATGGGTCGTCCTGGACCAAGACGGGGACGGTGATTTCTAATCTGTTCCCCACGTCGCAGAACCCTGACCTGTTTGTGGATGGCAGTGGCATTGTTTATATCGCCTGGGAGGAAGCGGCGCCGTTAGGGGCATCCGATATTCGCTTTGTGAAGAGCGATGCGCCGCCGAATACAGTTTCGGCGACCTGGACTGAAATTGACAGCCCGCTAAATAGCCTCGATTCGGCTATTACTCAGGCCCAACAGCCGGCCCTGACCTTTGACAGCGGCCAGTTTTATGTGGCATTTACCGATCTCCGGGACAATGGCGATACCCAGACGGTGGTGATGGCTAATTGCGCCACCAATTGTACGGCGATAGCGAATTGGTCATTACAAACGATTTCCGGGGAAGCGGTTGGTGTTAACTCGGCTGACCCATTCTCCGTGGTGCCGCAGATCGCGCGCGGTAATGACACCGTTTTTGTCTATTTCCACGGCACCGATCCGGGCCTGGTGGACGAAAACGAAGTTGTCTGGGGCATGAACCAATGTGAGAACTGGGCCGCCTTTGGCCGTGACCAGGTGACGCCGACCAATACCCGGTCGATTAACCCGGCTATCACGACGACAGCCGGCAAGTTGCATCTGGCTTATGAATTGGTGACGCCTGGTACGCCAAGCGAAATTCACCAGATTCAGTACATGTCGGGAGACTTTGACTGCCAGCATTTCGTTTTCTTACCTATAGTGAATCGCCGCTAGGGGAAGCGCGGGCATGAGTCGAACCGAATGGATTTTGGGTCTGGTACTGGCGGCGTTATTGATCGCCGTAGGTTACTTTGCTATCGCGTATTGGTTGGGACCGTCTGATCTGCCGGTAACGGTGGATGGGACGGTCGTGGCGCCGACACGGGCCGTGGAGGTTGGGGCCGTGCCGACGCCGGCATTTGTGGGCGATACTGCCCTACTCGCTTTTGGCCTGGCGCAGCAAGAGATAGCTGGCTGGGAGGCAGATGCTATTTTGCTCAGTGCCAAAGCGACATTCCCCTACGGGAATGCGTTGGAAGACAGCCGGGAGGGTCGTTCCAACTGGACTTTTACGTTTTATTCGCCCGCAGCGGCTCAGGTCAAGACGGTTTCCGTCGTGGCCGGGACCGTGAGTGTGGTGGGTGAGCGCGCTGTGGAGGAGGCGTTTACACCGGCCGGTGTCGGCGGGTGGCGCTTAGACAGCAACGAAATCTTGGCTCTTTTTCTGGAGCAGGGTGGAGAGGAATTCCTATCACAAAACAATGTCTCGACGTTAACCATGGCGTTAACCACGGACAACGAGAGTGGTCGCATTGAATGGCTCATTGCCTTATTCGGTGATCAGACCAATCGCTCGCTGACGATGACGATGGATGCTGGTTCAGGCGAGACTTTAGAAATTGTGAGGAATTGAGATGATAACATCACTGCCAACAAAAAATCGACGCGAGCGAGGGCAGAGTCTGGTTGAAACCGCTCTGCTGTTGCCCATTCTCCTTCTCATCATCGCGGGCCTGGTGGAGATCAGCAACCTGATCATTATTCAATCCAAGGTTGATACCGCCGCCCGAATCGGTGCTCGCTTTGGCGCCAATGGTGGCGAACCGGCCGGTATCCGCGTGGCTGCCCTGAATTCCGTAACCCAGACGTTGGAACTGGAAGAAGGGATGTGGGACATGTGGGTGTTCGAAGGGACGCTCAATAGCATCGGCACGGCATTTTCAGTCTGGAATTGGGAACATGTCTATGGCGAAGGCCAGACGGAAGCCTATGCTGGCGTTCAGGAGATTGAACTACAGCAGGATGTGCTGGAAAACCTGCGCAGCCAGGGCGACCAGAATGCGGCCGGTGTCAAGATCGTCGGTATGCTGATTCACCACGATGTTGAGACGATCCTTGGCCTGGAAAACTACATTCAAGGGCTAAACAGCGTGCGCGGCTTTGCCGTGATGGAAGTGGCCCCGGTCATGGAGATCAATACACTCGACGGTTGTGACGCCTTCCCGCTCATCATTGAGTACGGGCAGCGCTCTACCAACGAGACTGAATACAATAGCATTCGCCGCCAGGATTGGGATTATCCCCGTAACAACAACATTCCAGCTTTTTCAAGCTTCGTCGGCCATGTCGATGACATCCCGCTTGCTGAAGCCATTGAGGGTTCACTCTATCTTTTCCGTTCCTCACAGAGCGCAGCGGCAGGTAACTGCCCTCCCGGTGGCTGTAATGTCTACGAAATTGGTGGTGTAAATACCAATTTTGACTTCGTCGCCTGGAACGTGGACCCGGCCTATGAGCCAGACTCCTGGAACAACCTGCAGGAAGCGCAGGCCAGCTTGACCTGGCCCGGCAATAGCGGCAGCACGGATCCGGCGGTGGCATACATTGACCCGGTGATTGGGCCCAGCTCCCAGAATGGGATGCATGCCTGGGATCCCATAACCGGTGCTTATGACACGGTCAGCCAGACCAAGTTTAACTCCAACTACGGTATCATTAAGCAGCTCTTTGATGTCATGATTGACCGGGGACGCGTTCTCCGCTTCCTCGCCTATGACCGGGACCTGCCAGGTGGTGGTTGGGTTGAGACGCCGCGGGTAAACATCACAGATTCTGAAGGCGCTTACAAGATTCGGGGCTTTGTCCTGGGTCGCATCGTCGGCTATAAACTCAGTGGCTCTGACCATTGGATCATGATCGAAATGCTGCGCTGGGATGATTCCTGCGGCCAGCGAGCCCCGTAGCGCGCGCCAGGCTTCAGTGGGTTAGGTGAGCAAGGATTGGTAATTCTTATGAACAGACAAAAAAGTGCAAACCGTAGGCGGTCTGAAAGTGGCCAAAGCCTGGTCCTGATAGCTTTGCTGATGGTCGCGATGCTGGGGTTTGCTGGTTTGGCCGTTGATGTTGGCTTTGTCTGGTGGCGGAGCTCCGAGTTGAGCAAAGCCGTCGATGCTGCTGTGTTGTCCGGGGCCACGGAACTTGGTATTGCCAATGACCTGCCCTCAGCTGATACACGGGCGCGACAGTTCCTGACCACCAATGAGGTTCCCAATGCCTCACTGTTAACCCTGGATAGTAGCTCAGGTAACAACATCCTGGGTGCTGTGACCTATTCAATCACGGTGACCTGGGATGTTGAACTGTACTTCCTCAAGTTGGTGGGGCAAAATTCAATTGAAATTGACCAAAGCGCTACGGCTGCCTTCTTCCCGTTAGTAGATCTTTATGCCAGCCGGCGGGTGGAAGACGGCATCCTGAGTACGTCAACACAATCGATATTTGGCCCTGATATCTGTACCGCTTACGGTGATCCGTTTACACCACAGAACCCCTGGGTGGAGCGGCCGTATGCCTATCGTTATCGCATTGGTATTCCGGATGATTATGAGGCCAAGGCCGGCACGAATATCTTGCGCGTCGAAATATTTGACGCGGATTCGATGAATGCAGCCACGACCGACACTTTCCAGATTGTTCACACGGACGTCTTTTCCAACGCCAACCCGGCCATTGGCCAGATTGAACCGCCGCGGACCTGTTCGCAGAGCACTGATCGTAAAGATCCTTGTCTGCAACGTACCTGTGAATGGGAGGACCAGAACTGTAGTGGTGTCACAGATTACCCGCTGGATAACAGCAACCCCTTCTGGTTTGTGCGCGTGGACGAAAATCGTGGCGCCGGTAGCGGCAATGGCAATGGCACTTGTGGTGAACCTGGTTCATATACCTTAAGGTATAACACCGAACTCCAGTTCCGCCTGCGTTACTTCCGTCGGGCTGCCGATGGTACCCTGGCTGATGTGCCGCTAGCAACCTATACCGGACAAACGGGGGATAGCGCCCGTGACCTTGACACCTGGAGCCACGAGACGGATATCGCCTGGGTTTCGCCCGGTGGTTTTAACTCTGTTGGTGCCCAAGGTGGTGTCCCCACCGATTGTGGTAGTCCGCTGGGTGGGTATTCCATGCCCGGTGATGATGCCAATGGGGATGGCTTTGACGATGGTGGTACCCGCTGTGCCGGGCAGCCCCACAAGCCGATCAATTCGGATGGCTCCAGCCCTTCCGGCTTTGAAATTGACCTTTCCCGTGATACGCCCAATATCCTGGTCGACTCTCTGACCGGGCAGCGCTTCATTTACCTGGATGTGATCGCCATGTCTGGTGCATCAGAGAATGACTTTGAAATCTGGGCCGGGCCACCTTACTACGATCTACCGGCCAACGGTAATCTGCGCAATGTACAGCGCCTTAATGAGTTGAACGCTGGCAACAACACATACACTTCATATGGGGCGACGGTCTATGCCATTGGTGTGTTGCCCATGAACTCAACCTTCAATAACCGCGTTGATATTCCTTTGCTTTACGTTGGGCCTCAATTTGCTGGCAGTGAGATTGAGGTTTCATTGTTTGATCCGGATTCGGGTACAAACCCACCCATTACATTCTACTTTGACACGGTTTCGCAAGACGATTACAAACTTGAGTTCAATACACAGGGGTGCTGGGGCACATCAGGCTGCAACGACAGGTGGGTCGGCCCACCTGGTAGCCCGGATACTGCTTTCATCATCAAGATCCCGGATCTGACTCCCGAATGTACGGATCCCACTGACCCCAGCCAGGGTGCAGTTTGTACTCCGTTCTATGGTGGTCGCCTGATGATCAATTATCAGGCCGGTGGTGCAGATACGTATCGTTGGGTGGTCAATTTGGCGACGCAACCTTATCTGATTGATTAATCCATTCTGCGGGGGCACCAGCGCTGGTGCCCCCGTTCTGGCTTTTATCCTTTTATTGTCTTTTTGGAGGCCTTATCGTGCACCGACTCCTAAAATGGTTGCGCCGGCAGCGCCGGGATAGGGAACAGGCGCAATCCCTCACCGAGTATGCGATCATGCTGCTCCTGGTGGGGATTGCTGTTGTTTTGGTCCTGGTGCTTCTGCAGGCGTCAATCGAAAACGCATTCCGGCGTTTTGTCGATCGGGCACCGGTCGCCCCGCCTAATATCGGGCCCATCGGCGGCCAGTTTACGCCCCGCCCACCGACAGACACGCCTGTACCGACAAATACGCCAACCAATACGCCGGGGCCCTCACCCACGGCCTCGGACACACCCATCGTCTCGCCCACCTTCACCAACACACCAACCGAGACGCCAACCCCGTCCCTCACGCCAACGGCGACCGGCACACCGACGAATAATTTTGTGTTGTTCGTGGTTGGGGATGCCGCTAATCTTAGTGCGGCGGATCAGGCGATCGTCAACCGGTTGGAAGGGACCCATGGCTGGTCAGTGACGCTGGCGACAGAGAGTGATGTGTCGGCCGGCACCGCGGCTGGCCAGGACCTCATCATCATGTCGTCCTCCATCGTGACTGCGGAGATGCCGAACCCGGCCGTTTTCCGGGACAGCAGTCTGCCGGTTATCGTCTTTGAGTTCAACCTGTTTGGGCCTATGTCCATGGCGGGCATCGGCACAGGCACTGTGGGCGGCGCGAGCAACATTAACATCATCGCCAGCCATCACCTGTCCGCTGGTTTTGCTGGAATTCAAACAGTTGTCAGTCCAGCTGCTGAAATGACCTACGGTAACCCCCTCGGTCCGGGTGCTTTGCGGATCGCTACCGTGGATGGTAACCCGACACTGGTCACCATCTTTGCCTACGATCAGGGTGGCGCTCTGGAGAATCTGACGGCGGCACAGAACCGTCGTGTTGGCTTCTTCCTGTCAAATGACACAGCGACCAGCCTTACAACTTCAGCCGGCTGGCCCCTGTTCGATGCGGCGGTGACCTGGGGCATGGAAAATGGTGGTAGCTCCGGCAACCCGCCGACCCTGACACCCACTGCGACTGCGTCACTCACGCCTACACCTTCGAACACGCCAACGCAGACGCCGACGCCGACCAATACGCCGTCGCCGACGAATACGCTGACGCCGACCAATACACCAACGGCCACGCCAACGGAACCGCCGACCGGCACACTGCTCTACATGGTTGTTGATGGCACCATCACCATACCTGGGACTGGTATCACAGCCCGCAATGAGGATGTGATCGT
>JACKBM010000043.1 GCA_020634575.1 Ardenticatenales bacterium
CTGGCTGACGCGCAACTTATCATTAAAGCCCCCATACGAATTCTGCCACTGCACCATCTGCCAGCTATTTGTCGCTGCCTGCCACTGCCAGGCCAGCACCCCGATGCCGCCAAACGGCTTCTCCTGACCACTGCTATTTTGAAATTCAAAATGAAACCAGACCGCCTCGTTCACCGCCAGCCTGTTGGGATGACCGTCGTGTCCCAGGCCAAAGACACGCGCCTCAACGCCGTCCAGGGCACCGGTTGCCTTGTTGCTGGCGGCGACAGCTTGCCCGGCGCCAGAGCCGCCGCCGGGCGTCGAATTGCCGCCACTGTTGCCGCCGGCATTGCCAGCCCCGCCGCTGCTGCCCTGATTGCTGCCACTGCTACCGCCGCCGGGGACGACGGGATCCGGCCGGTTGGCTCGGGCCAACTGCGGCGGCGCCACCCAACCACGGGCTATCGAGATGAATTGTGGCACATAGACATTTTTGAAGGTGTGGTGAATGTCACCCAGGAAGCTCTGGGCACACCAGAAGCCCAGCCCGGTCATATTCGGCTGCTCACCAATGTGGCGTACCAGCTTCTCCAGGTAGTCGGCCATCTGTTGGCTCCAGCCAGGCAGATAGTTGTGCTTAAAGCCGCCTTCGGTCACATGGATGGTCGGGTAGTTGATGTTGAGCTGATCACAGACCTCGTAGATCATGTATTCCCGGCCAACCAGGTAGGGCACGCTCTGGGAAAACTTCACCTCCGGATGATTGGCATCGCCCATGCGCCATTCGTAATAGTGAATGGCGATCGCAATCTGGTCGGGGTGCAGGGCACAGAGACGAAAATAATCTTCCCAGCCGGCCCAGCTTTCCGGCTCGCCCGAGTTACTGCCCGGTGCGCAGATACGCCAGCCGCCTGGCAGCGCATACTTCTGGGCAATGATGGTAAACATCCGCCCTTGCTGAGGATACGTATGGCGGTTTGTCTCATTGGACAGTTCCAGCCAGATGCGCTTGTCCAGAGGCTTGCTGCCACCACGGGCCCGGGCGGCGTTTAGCTTGTTTATCTCGCCAATGTGACGGCCCCACCATTCATCCGCGGACTGTTCGATGGGCTTGCCTTCCGCCAGCACCGTGTCCGGCGCCTCGGTATCCTGCCCCGCCCGGTGCGTGGAGATGCGCCAGACAACGACATTCTCGATACCATATTGATCGCCGATGCGCAGCGCCTCTTCGGCCCGGCCATCGTCGTCGATCACTTTGACAAAGGCGCGCAACCCCTTTTGATTGATGGCGTGGATTAGATCGGCCGGGAAGTGGCCGGTCACACCGGCATGAAATCCAAGCGGAAAAATGTCGTTAGCCACGAAGCCCTCCTGAAGGTTAGGTTGTAGGGAAGATGTTGCCTGCGCCGTGATGGAGACGCCTGGAGGAGAAATCGCCGAATCAAGATCTGCAATTAGAGTAGTAGTATGGCCGGCAGAGTATAGTTTATGAAGCTGCATTGCACAACCACCACGCGCGGCAAGGGGTGCCGTGCGCAGCAACCGATCAACGGTAGAATTAGCCGATAATCAATTCTGTCAGACAGTTTTGGCAGCTACCTGAAGAGAAAAAGCCTTATGCTCCTTAGAAATCATGAATTATCCCGTATCGGGCAGCACGTCTACTGGTATTCGCCAGATGGCCGCACGGACCGGCCGATCCTGGGCGCCATTGTTGGTGAACGTGCCACGTTGATGGTGGATGCCGGGGCCTCAGCCGACCATGCCCGCTCTTTCCTGAACGCTCTGAAAGACGCCGCAGTACCGGCCCCAGCCTACCTGGCACTTACGCACTGGCATTGGGACCACATTTTTGGCATGTCAGAACTAACCGTCCCCCTTGTCACCCACGCCGGCACCGCTGCCGAATTGGCCGTCCTCAGCGGCTACAGCTGGGATGATGCGGCCCTGAATGAGCGGGTCGCGGCCGGCAGCGAAATCCCATTTTGCCGCGACATGATCCAGGCGGAACTGCCCGGAAAGCGCAGGATCAAGCTGCGCAAGCCGGACATCGTTTTTACCAGCCAGCTAACCATCAACCTGGGCGGAGTCAGTTGCGAACTCCACCACGTCGGCGGCGACCACGCTGAAGATTCCACAGTCGTTTATGTACCTGAGGACCAGGCGCTCTTTCTAGGTGATTGTCTCTACCAACGACTTTACAGCCCGCAACCTCATTACTCCGCAGACAAGCTCTTGCCGTTACTGGACAAACTGGCAACCTTGCCAGCGGAGACGTACCTGGAGAGCCACAACGACGCCCTGCTGAACCAGGCAGAGTTCGCAGCATTTACCACCGCCTTGCGGACCGGCGCCGAACTGGCCCAGCAATTCGGCCCGGACCGAGAGGCCATTCAGGCTGGTATCCAACAAGCGTGCCCGGAAATGGCTGCCGAAGAGGTTGAGGAACTGGCTACCTTTTTTGCGAATGGGGCGAGCTGATGCTAGATCGCGCGGATCTATTGTTGTTTGCGTGTTAACAGTTTTGCGGCTACATTGTGAAATCTTGCCGGCTGGCGTAAAAAAATGTGATGAAAGCAGAGGACGAAATTGAAGTTCAGACCTTTGTGCCCGCGCAAATGTCTCCCACGACGGTGCTGGACTACCTGGCTGGCCGCTTCACCTACCTGACCCCGGCCGAATGGCGCCGATTCCTGCTTGAAGGCCGTATTCAGGTCGATGGCCATCTGGCAGAGCCGGGTACCACTGTGGGGGCCGGCGCCGTTGTCACGTCGCTGCTGCCGGCGCCAGATGCAGACATCCCGCCCTACACCATCATTTATGAAGATGCGTGGCTCCTGGCTGTGGACAAACCGGCCGGTTTGCGCGTCCATGGTCGCGGCCCCTTCATCCGGGCCAACCTGATCTACCATTTGCGCCAACATGGCTATCCTGACGCCAGCCTCGTCAACCGGTTGGACAGCAACACCAGTGGCGTCGTCGTCATCGCCAAAACGGCGGTCTCTTTGCCGGCACTACAGACCCTGTTCCGCACGCAACAGGTCGAAAAACAATATCTGGCCTGGGTCCACGGGCGACCACCCCTGGCAGGCTCGATCGCCTACTCGCTAAGCGCCATTAAGGGGGGTGATGAACGGCGCCGCTACGTGCGCCCGAATCCGGCCGGGCGGCCCGCACGCACTGATTTTCGCCGGCTGCAGCAAGGCGAGCAGTTTGCCTTGCTGCGTCTGTGGCCGCGCACCGGCCGGACCCATCAGCTGCGCGCCCACCTGGCAGCGCTGGGCCATCCCATCGCCGGTGATTGGCAATACGGCTGTACCGCAGACCGGGAAACGCTCCAATTGACCCGTCACTTGCTGCATTGTCAGCATACCTGCTTTGACCACCCCTGGCTCCGCCAGACCATCACCCTGACGGCTCCTATCCCGGCCGACTTTCTCCAGGAACCACGCTGACCATGGCCCCCAACACGCCCAAACCTGCTCTCGTCCGCCGCGCCATGCTGGCCATTGGCCTCGCTACCGCCCTCTCGCTCCTGGGTGACTCGTCGCTCTACACCATCCTCCCGCTGAATACGGCCGAAGTCGGCGTGACAACTGTGGCCCTCGGCGCCCTGCTCAGCGCCAACCGCTGGGTGCGCCTCCTCTCCAACAACCTGGCCGGCTGGCTGGCCGACCGCTGGGCGCGGCGGCCCGTTTTCTTACTGGCTATGGCCATCGGCACCACGTCAACATTGCTGTACGCAGTTGCCAATGGTTATTGGCCGCTGCTCATCGCCCGCATCATGTGGGGCATCGCCTGGTCCGGCATCTGGGTTGTCGGTAATGCGATTGTTTTGGATATCAGCGACGAAACCAATCGCGGCCGGCTGTTGGGGCTTTACAACGTCGCCTTTTCTGTCGGCGCGGCCACCGGCTCCGGCCTCGGCGGTATCCTGAATGATTGGCTGGGGTACCGCAGCACAGTCACGATTGAAGGGATTCTGACTGGTCTGGGCCTGCTAATTGCCGTGCTGCTGCTGCCAGAAACAGGCGGCTTTCGCGAAGCGCTTATTCCTGCCAGCGCGGTAAAAACAAAGGCCGTGGAAGATAAACCGCTACCGGCCCGATCGCTTTCAGCCTATGCGATCGTTTCTATCATCCTCGTTTTTGCTCTTTACGGGGCCAACCGGATTGTTGGCGCCGGCATGTTTTTTCCCACCTTCAGTCTTTTCGTCACAGAGCGGTTCGGCGAGACTATCTCGCTCGGTAGTTGGCAAATTGGCTCCGGCGCTGCTGCCGGTATGGGCCAGAGCGTCAGTACGCTATTGGGCCTGGCGATTATCCCAGCGGCCGGCATTCTCTCCGACCGGGTGCGCAATCGCTGGCAAGTCGCTGCCCTGACCATTGTGCCAGCCATTATCGGACTGTGGCTACTGCCTTTAGGGCAGCTGGTCCTGCTCCTCCTGGCAGTTCCTTTGATCGCGATTACGTTAGGCAGTGTCCGTTCGGTAACTTCGGCCATCCTGGGCGATGTCGCCCCGCAAGCTGCCCGTGGCAAAGTCATGGGTTTCCTCTTTACGGTGGGTGATCTCGCCAGCGCCGTGGGACCCCTGATCGCCTTCCGCCTCCTCGAAATTCGCGACCTGACCTTCATCTACCACCTGGCAGCGGCGATTTTCGGCGCGATCCTGATCCCTACCCTATTTCTCGCCCTCAGACGGACCCATTCCTGGTAAGCCTCACCTTCATCGAAAAAGTACTATTCAGTTAAGAAGTTAACAGGCTGATAGCCGGGAACTGCTATCTTGAAGGGGTCTAGATACGGTCATCTGCACTGTCCTCACCGGGCCATTAGCATTTCTTCCAACTGTAACGGGTTCCATCGGGAGCAGTAATAAACCGTCAAAAGGCCTGGATATTTCTGAACCTTGTTGGCGACTCTTGACAAGTTTTTACTGCACCCGCTTCATCTGACGAGTTGGATTTGCTGTAATAAATGTGTACCATTCCTGGCTAACTGTAATATGCAGCTTCAATCTGTGGAGTTATCCATGGAGCCAATCAAATCAGGCTGCCATCCGTTGAAAAAGACAGAGACAAGCCTTGCGTATGAAAATCTCAATCATCGTTCCAGTCCTCAATGATTTGCGTGTAGAACACCTCCTGCGCTCTTTGACAAATCAATCGCTACCCAAAGAAGAGTATGAAATTCTTGTTGTCGATAACAGTGGCAACGACAAGATAAAGCAGATAGTGGCCCGTTTCCAGACACAATATTTGGTGGAAACGAGGCCCGGTTCGTACAACGCCAGAAACGCCGGCATTGCCGCTGCCTCAGGAGAGTTTCTGGCCTTCATCGATGCAGATTGTATTGCCGATCCAGATTGGCTGAAGGAGTTGATGATTCCCTTTCAGGACCTCCAGACAGGCGGGGTTGGCGGTAGCATTGTCAAGAATGCGCCGAAAAGCTGGATAGAGCAAGGCACGCGCAATCTGGCCGAAGGGCAAAATGGCCTGCAGCATATTCCTTTTTCACCCTGGCCTTTCATCGTAACCGGAAATGCCGCCTACAGGGCCAGTATTATTCGTTCTCTTGGCGGATTTGATGGCACATTCACTTCAGGTGGGGATGCCGATATGTCATGGCGCGTGCTTCACGCTGGTTACGACATAACGATCGCGCCCAAGGCGGTAATCTATCATGCCAGTCGCAGCAGCCTGGCTGATTATTTTCGCCAGCACGCCAAATACACCACGGGACAGGCGCTACTATTCAAAAAATATGCCGCGCAGCTAAATCGGCGCTGGTACTTTCATGCCTACCCGATTAAGGGCTATCTCCGCATCGCCAGGGACCTTGGGCCAACGTTGATCCAATTCCTGCGCAATCAGGAGAAAGGTCGGTCTGAAGCAAGCCGGCTATTGCTGGAATTTGTGATGTACAGTGGCATGTTGTGTGGCGCCCTTAGAGGAGCCCTAAAACACAAGGTCGCCTACATCTAATGTGCACTTGTGACGGATTAAGCCTGGCCTGATTGGTCTGACGTGAGCAGATTACTCTGCTGCCCCCTTTCTGGCGGTCACAATAACCTCGTTGTTACTTCTCTCTGGCAACAAGCCATCCAGCCGGCTCAGCAACCGGGCGACCGGAAAGAGCAACGAATATAAGCGAAAGGACGTCCCATTTGTCTTTATTTGTTCGGCAGAGACAGGAGACGTTTCAACAGCACCCGGCTCCGTTCTGGCGCGGCTGATAAGCCGTCCGTAGCCCGGGGAGAGCAACAGATCCAACATCTCGGTAAAAAAGCGTGAGTAGCCGCCGCTCGTACCTGGAGCGAGCTGGACCTTGCGCAGAGCCAGGGCGAGCTCAGCCGTCGTATAGCCGGCACGTCTTTGGCCAAACAGGGCCGGCGACCTGTTCAGGGCAGACTTGATGCGCCGGGCCAGTAAGGCCTGGTCGCCGTTGGGCGCTGTGACGATGAGCAATCCATCCCCATGCAGCAAGCGGCGCATCTCCCTCAGAAATGCCTGATCATCTTCCAGGCGGTCCAGCACATCGATGGCCAAAATACAATCAAAAACACCATCGGGAAAGGGAGCATTGTCCTCCGGAATGCGCAGGACCGGATCGCCCAGAAAGTCAGCCATCGCTTCCAGGTTTTCAGTGGCGACAGCGCCCCATTCCCAATCACCACCCAGAGTCCGCAAATGCCAGTTGAGAGCGCCACTGTTGCCCTCCGAGGAGACCAGCAGGCAGCGTTTGTCCAGCAGCGGGGGCAATAACGCCTTGAGGGCCTGAAGTTTGCGTTGTTCCTTCAGGGAGTGGTCAAACATAAGCAGCTGCCAGGGCTGATCCGGCTGGCCCGCAGTTTGTGTTGCCGTGTCGGCCATTAACTTCTCCTTACCGTTACCCGTAAAAAGGGTTCCACTCTGGCTCCCCGACATTAGGCACATCAGCCTGCGACTTTTGCGTTGCATTCGGTTGACGAAGCAAACCCACCACCAAAGCGCGGCCGGCTTTTAGTCTGACACAGAACCTATCTCTCTGGCAACTATTTGCTCATTTGTACGGCTGATCCGTGCCATCTTGCAACCGCGAGGGCTGGACGTTGCTGGCGAGACGGCACTCATGGGGCATGGCGTTTTGAAAAAAGCACGGCATACTTAATACAGTACGAAGAGCCGTCGGGGACAGAAAATCAGAACCATGAGTGAGCTAGCCACCAGCCAGAAAACCGCCAATAGCAATCAGGCCGTTGCTGCCTATTGGAACGATCATAGCCATGATCAAGCCGTGGCCCGCAACCCGGTCGGTACGGCTGCGTTTTTTCAAGAAGTTGACGAATACCGATTTGACAAGTTGCGTTACCTGCCACAACAGGTCAATTTCAACGGCTATGCCGGCCTGAACGTGCTAGAGGTAGGCTGTGGTATTGGCACCGACCTGGCCCGTTTTGCCCGTGGCGGCGCGCTGGTTACTGGCATCGACCTGGCCTCGGTGGCTATCGACCTGGCCGAGACCAACTTTCAGCAGCGAGGGTTGCCCGGCGCTTTCTACCAGATGGATGGCGCCGACATGCGTTTTGACGACAACAGTTTCAACCTGGTATACGCCCATGGCGTGCTGCAATATGCGGTGGATCCGGCCGGTATCATCCGCGAGATCGTCCGCGTTTTGCGCCCCGGCGGCAGCGCCATACTGATGGTCCCCAACCGCAATTCCTGGCTCAAATTGCTGGCGACGCTAACCCGTGTACGCCTGGAACATGAAGACGCCCCGGTCTACCGGCTCTATAACGAGGCCGAGTTTGCCGAACTGCTGGCCCCATTCAGCAGCTTCCGCATCGTGCCGGATCGGTTTCCAGTGGCCACCCGGTTGCACAGCGGCTGGAAAGCGCTGCTGTACAACGAATTCTTCGTCAAGGGTTTTGATCTTCTGCCCCGTTCCCTCGTCCAGCGCTTTGGCTGGCATCTGTTGGCCTTTGCCAGCAAAGCAGCCTGAACGGTACCCGAGCAATAACCTGCGGAAACTGTTGCCCTGACGGCGGCTGAGCATTGCCGCGAGAGTAGCTGGCGAACGCTTGAGCAAGCCCCGCCCGGTTGGCATCCATCCTAAAATGTGATAGCCTCCCCCTGCTTGTTACAACAGTAGTATATTGGTGATATATCAGAGCCAACAGCATGATTCAGCGATATGTTTCGCTCAGCCAGCAGGCTTATGAGCAAATCAAGCGCAAAATCGTCTCCCTCGAGCTGGCCCCGGGAGCATTGATAAACGAAGGTGAACTACGGCATGAGCTTTCGCTGGGCCGAACGCCCATCCGGGAGGCCCTGCAACGTCTGGCCAATGAACGCCTCGTCATGATCGTGCCCCGCCGGGGTATGTTTGTCACCGATATTGGCGTCGCTGATCTGCCGCGGATTTTCGAAATTCGGTTGGCCCTGGAGCCGGCCGCCGTGCGCTTTGCCGCCCAACGCGGCCAATCCGCGCACTGGAACCAAATGCAGGCGCTCCTGGATAGCAGCAAGGTCGATGGACATCAGGTCAATAACGAGCGCATGATTGTCATTGATCAGACCTGCCACGAAATTATCTACGACGCGGCCCAAAATCCATTTCTTATCGATACCCTATCAACACTTTATGCGCTGAGCCTGCGCCTCTGGTTTTTCTCCCTGAGCCAGATCGGCAGCATGAACCAGGCCCTGGATGAACACCGCCAAATCCTGGACGCATTACGACGGCAGGATGGCGATCTGGCGGCTGACCTCATGGTCGCCCATATTCGCAGTTTTCAAGAAGAGATTCAGGCTGTCATGCTGGGCATGCCCGGCTGATAACCAGACCATTTTCATCGGCACCGGCCAGTCCCACGCGCAATTTTGCTCCGGCGACTGGCTTTTCTTTTTTGAGGAGACAGTCATGGGTCAACGACAGGACCGGCGCCCCGCGCGCCGGCGTGACAGACAGGGCGCCGGGACCGCCCAGGTCAGCAAAATTGTTCAGCCCGTCAACCGCCTGCCCATTTACGATCTGCTGGACGAAGAAGGGGTCCAGCTCATTCACCAGAAATCGCTGGAAATCTTGCGCGACATCGGCATCGCTTTCCTGGATGATGAGGCCCAATCCATCCTCAAAACGCACGGCGTCAAAGTCCAGGACAACATCGCCTACTTCGATCCTGACCTGATCCTGAGCTATGTCAGGAAAGCGCCGGCCCAGTTCACTCAGCTGGCGCGCAACCCGGAACGCAATGTCATCGTCGGCGGCCATCACCAGATTTTTGCCCCGGTTTACGGACCACCTTTTGTGGTCGACAGCGACCAAGGCCGCCGCGAGGCAACGCTAAAAGATTTTGACAACTTCGTCAAACTGGCCTACCTGAGCCCGTATATGCACCATTCTGGCGGCACCATTGTCGAGCCGACCGACGAACACACAGATACCCGCCACCTGGACATGGTCTTCAGCCACATCAGGCATAGCGACAAACCGTTTATGGGTTCGGTGACTTCGGGCCAGAATGCGGCCGACAGCGTCGCTATGGCCGAAATCTTGTTTGGCAAAGAAGAGATTCGGCAGAATCCGGCCCTTATCTCACTCATCAATGTCAGTAGTCCCCGACGTCTTGATGATCGGATGCTGGGTGCATTGATGGTTTATGCTCGGGCGCGGCAGGCGATGATTTTATCCCCCTTTGTCCTGTCTGGGGCGATGGCGCCGGTCTCCATTGCCGGAACGGTGATCCAGCTCAATGCCGAGGCGCTGGCCACCATCGCCTTCGCGCAGATGGTTGAGGCTGGCACGCCCATTGTTTACGGCGCCTTTCAATCCACCATTGACCTGCAATCGGGTGCGCCCGTCTTTGGCGCCCCGGAATCTCAGCTGGCCCTCTTTGCCAGCGCCCAGATGGCCCGCTTCTATGGTGTCCCGTTCCGCAGCGGCGGCATGTTCGCCAGCAGCAAGATCGCGGACTCCCAGGCCGCCTATGAATCGGTTATGGCGATGTATCCGGTTATGCAGGCTCACGTCAACTTTGTCCTGCACGCGGCTGGCTGGCTGGAAGGCGGCCTGAGCGCCGGCTATGAAAAGTTTGTGATGGACTGCGAGTTGCTGGGGATGTACCACACCTTCGCCCAGGGCATCGACCTGAGTGACGAAGCGCTGGCCATGGAGTCTATTGCTCAGGTGGAACCAGGCGGTCATCATCTGGGCACGCCCCACACCATGCGCCATTTCCGCTCCGCGTTTTACCGGGCGGAGCTGTTCGACTACAATTCAGCCGAGCAGTGGCAGATCGAAGGCTCATTAACCGCCATGCAGCGGGCCAATGCCAAATACAAGCAACTTCTGAAAGCGTACGAACGGCCTGCCCTGGACCCTGGCATAGAAGAAGCGCTGCGGGATTACATGGCCCGGCGCAAACTGGCGCTGCGCGGTTAGGGTAATCGCAAGAAAGCAGGCTTACAATACTACCTTTGAAAAGCTGGCAGTTGCCTTCGCGAATATGTTAGAATGCGCCGGTTTGGAACCGGGCACTTTTTGGTGAGGCGATAATTTCGGGAATGAGTGGAAAGTTGGTGGACAAACAGAGCCACATGGTCATTTTTATGCCGTCGGGGCGGCGGGGGCTGGTACCGGCCGGTACCACCGTCCTCGAAGCATCCCGCGACCTCGGCGTTCCCATCGCCAGCATCTGCGGCGGCCATATGACCTGCAACAAATGCCTCGTGAAGCTGGAAGCCGGCGAGTTTGCCAAACATGGCATCACCTCGGCAGACGATCATCTCTCACCCGCCAGCACCCCTGAAATCGCCCTACTCACCGAACTGGACAGCCCCGACTGCCGCCTCTCCTGCCAGGCCCGCATCACCGGTGACGCCCTGCTCTTTGTCCCGGAGGAGAGCCGGGCCCGGGACCAGATCATTCGCAAATCAGCAACCGAGCGGGTGATCAAGCTCAAGCCGGCCATCCGTAAACTTTACGTCGAGGTGCCACCGGCCCAGTTAGGCGACTACCGCTCAGACTGGGAACGGCTCAAAAACGCTCTCCAGGCTGAATACGATGTCACCGCCACCCATATCGATCCACCTGTCCTGCGCTCCTTGCAGGCCAGCCTGCGCCAGAAAAACTGGGCGGTCACGGTAACGCTCTGGCAGGAGCACGAAGTGATTGATGTGCAAGCCGGCCTCGTCGAAGGCGTCCATGGACTGGCCGTCGACATCGGCAGCACCACGGTAGCGGGTTTCCTCTGCGACCTGCTAAGCGGTGAGATCCTGGCCCAGGAATCGGTCATGAATCCGCAGGTCGTCTACGGCGAGGACCTGATGAGCCGCATCTCCTACGCCATGACCAATCGGGATGGTCTCAAGAAGATGCACGAGGCGATCATTGATGGCCTCAACAAGCTGGGCGCCAAAGTCGCTCGCAGCGCCGGCATCCGCCCGCGCGACATCCACGAGGCCGTATTTGTGGGCAACACCACGATGACCCACATCCTTTTAGGCATTGACCCGATTGAGTTAGGCGGCGCCCCTTTTGCCCTGGCCACGCGGGACGCCCTGGATATCAAGGCGCGCGATTTGAGTTTGCGCTTCCATCCCGGTGCCAACATCCACGTCCTGCCGGCCGAAGCCGGCCATGTCGGCGCGGACAACGTCGGCGTCCTGGTCGCCGAAATGCCCCATCTCTACGACGAAACGGTCCTGGTTGTCGATGTGGGCACCAACGCCGAGATTGTATTGGGGCACCAACACCAGCTCTACAGCGCCTCCAGCCCCACCGGCCCCGCCTTTGAAGGCGCCCAGATCAGCCACGGCATGCGCGCCGCGACGGGCGCCATTGAGCGCGTTCGCATCGATCCAGAAACGCGCGAAGCCAGCTTCCGTGTGATTGGTGAAGAACGCTGGTCATCGGAATGGAACCTGGATCCGACCGCGCCGCTGGAGCAACAACCCGCCCATCTCGCCTCCGGCATCTGCGGCTCGGGCATCATTGAGGTTGTCGCCGAGATGTACCTGGCCGGCATTTTGCTGCCGGATGGCCGCTTTAATCCAGATTGCCTGACGGACCGGCTGGCCTGGGAAGAGCGTAAAGGTGCCTATCTTCTGGCAACCGCCCAGCAAACTGCTACCGGCAAGCCCATCTGGGTGACCCAGGACGACGTGCGCAACATTCAGCTGGCCAAGGCAGCCCTCTACGCTGGGGCCAAATTGCTAATGGGCCACGCCGGCGTGCAGCGCGTTCAGCGTATCGTCATGGCCGGCGCCTTCGGCAGCTACATCGACCCGAAATATGCCATGATTCTCGGCCTGATCCCGGATTGCGACCTGGCCAAAGTCAATGCGGTCGGTAATGCCGCCGGCGACGGCGCCCGCATCGCCCTGCTAAACCGGGAGCGACGGGCCGAGGCTCAGCAGCTAGCCCATTGGGTAAACTATGTGGAAACTGCCGTTCATCCCAATTTTCAGGATGAGTTTGTCGGCGCCATCCACCTACCCCATGCCAGTGACCCATTTCCCCACCTGGCGGGGATTTTACCGGAAATCGAAACAGATTCGGCCAATGATAATGGCCGGGAAAGAAGGCGCCGGCGACGTGTCCGTGGCTGATCCGAGCCCGGCAGAGCCTGGCGCCCAGTTTGAGGAATCTTATGAGCGACGCAGAAGAAGAAGACATTGACATCACCGAACTCCCTCTGGAAGAGTTGTACGAGCTGATGAAAGAAGATTTGTATGATGGCTACGCCGACGAGATCGTCGACGAAGTAAAAGAGGCGCTGTCCCGCGGCCAGGAGCCGTATGAAGTCCTGAACAGCGGACTGGTAGCCGGTATGGACGTCGTTGGCGAAGATTTTCGCGATGGCATTCTATTTGTGCCCGAGGTATTGATGGCGGCAAAAGCGATGAAAGCGGGCATGGCCATCCTCCGCCCGCTTCTGGTCGAGACCGGTGCTCCCAAGATTGGCTCGATGGTTGTGGGCACAGTCAAGGGTGACATCCACGACATCGGCAAAAACCTCGTCTCCATGATGATGGAAGGGGCCGGCTTTGAGGTGATCGACCTGGGCATTAACAATTCGGCCGAGGAATACCTGGCAGCTATTGAAGAGCACAAGCCTGACATCCTCGGCATGAGCGCCCTTTTGACGACAACAATGCCGTACATGCGTGTTGTTATCAATACGCTCAAAGAAAAAGGCATCCGCGACGATATCATTGTGTTGGTAGGCGGCGCGCCCCTGAATGAAGCCTTTGCTGAGGACATCGAAGCGGACGCTTACTGCCGCGACGCAGCCGTGGCTGTGGATACGGCCAAGAAGTTCATGAAGATCAAACGGGGCGAAATGTGATGTCTTTGGATTTTGGGCAAGGCGGGAATCTAAAGACAAACTATGCTAGAATTTGGTTTTTTGCGCTAAAAACTGACGCAATGGGGTAGATCTAATGACGCGACTGCAGGAATTATTGACCGCCAAACAGTTTCTGGTTCTGGATGGGGCGATGGGCACCATGTTGATGGATGCCGGCCTGACCCAGGGCGCGGCGCCGGAGGAGTGGAACGTTACTCAGCCGGCCAAAGTCCGTCAGATTCATGAGGCCTATATCGCGTCCGGTTCTGATGTGATCCTGACCAACAGCTTCGGCGGCACCAGCTTCCGCCTGAAGCTACACAAGATGCAGGATCGCGTGTATGAATTTAACAAGGCGGCGGCTGAAGTTGCTCGCCAGGCGGCAGATGCGGCTGACCGGCCGGTCCTCGTCGCGGGCTCCATCGGTCCCAGCGGCGAACTGCTGCAGCCCATGGGCAACATGAGCTACGAGCAGGCCGTGGCCGCCTTTGCCGAACAGGCCCGCGGCCTCTCTGATGGCGGCGCCGACCTCCTCTGGGTCGAGACGATGAGTGACATCAACGAGGTCCGTGCCGCAGTTGAAGGCGCTAAATCAGTCAGCGACCTGCCGGTCGTAGCCACGATGAGCTTTGACACCAATGGCCGCACCATGATGGGCATCACCGCCACCGAAGCGGCCGAAGCAATGGCCGAACTCGGCCTCGCCGCTTTTGGCGCCAACTGCGGCAATAACCTGCCCGACACGGAAGCGGCCATCGTCGCCATGCATGAGGCCAAACCAGACGCGTTGCTGGTTGCCAAGGCCAACGCCGGCATCCCGCGCTGGGGCGAAGATGGGTTGGAATACGACGGCACACCGGATGTCATGGCCAACTTTGCTCGCCGGGTCAATTTTGCCGGCGCCAGCCTGATCGGCGGCTGCTGTGGCAGCTCGCCGGCCCACATCGGTGAAATGCGGCTGGCACTGGACAACCCGGTGCCGGCAGACGAGTTATTGCCCCTGGAAAGTAATGCAGCGCCGGTCGCCAATGGCACCGCCGCGGTCGCCGAGCGCCCCGCCCGGACCCGACGCCGTCGCCGCGACTAAGCCTGGTCCCGCTGACAAAGTGGGCCACGAGGTGAAAGGATGAGACGGCTAGGCATTTGGTTACAAAACCGGCCGGTCTGGCTTGAACGTGCCTATCAGTTCACCCATGCCCTCTTTCACCGGCTCAACCCCAGCCTGGCCCGGCTGGGCTATACCCGCGCCGACCGGCTGATTCGCGGCAGCGAAGCCTGGTCCAAAGAAATCCTCTTTGACTGCCGCATGTGCGGCCAATGCATTTTGCACTCGACCGGCATGACCTGTCCCATGAGCTGCCCCAAAAACCTGCGCAACGGCCCCTGTGGCGGTGTTCGTCAGAATGGCAACTGCGAGGTCATTCCAACGATGCGCTGTGTCTGGGTCGAAGCGTTCGAGCGCTCACAGCTACTCCCAGCCCATGGCGTCGAGATTCTGCAGCTACAGCCACCTGTTAACCGGCAACTCGAAGGTAACTCTGCCTGGATCAACATGCTGACCGGCAGCGACAGACAGCCACCGCCGGCCTGGCCCAGGCAAACCAACATCCCGCTGGCTGGCAAGCAGGAGCTCTGGAATTAGCGAATGGCTGAGATGGCATTAAAATCCGGCAGCCGTTTGGAGCGGGTATTGCGATCCGGCCGGTTTGCCGTGACCGCTGAACTCAACCCGCCAGACAGCGCCAATCCTGAGGAGGTCTACCAGGCGGCCCTGGTCCTGGGAGGCGTCTGCGATGGCATCAATGCAACCGACGCCTCCGGCGCCCATTGCCACATGTCCTCGGTCGCCATCTGCGCCCTGCTCACCCGCGCCGGCTATGAGCCCATTTTGCAGGTCTCTTGTCGCGACAAAAATCGCATCGCCATTCAGGGCGATCTGCTGGGAGCAGCGGCTATGGGCGTCGGCAACGTCCTCTGTCTCACCGGCGACGACGTCACCGTCGGCGATCAACCAGAGGCAAAACGGGTTTTCGACCTCGACTCCATTCAACTCATCCGTACGGTGAAAATTATGCGCGATGAGGGTCGTTTCCTGAGTGGACGGCAACTGACCGAGCCACCCCGCTTTCTCATCGGCGGTGCTGCCAATCCCTTTGCGCCTCCCTTTGAATGGCGTCCCTACCGGCTGGCCAAGAAAATTGAGGCGGGCGCCGATTTCATCCAGACCCAATATTGCTTTGATATCCCGCGACTGCAAAGTTTTATGCAAAAGGTGCGGGATTTTGGTTTACACGAAAAAGCGTATATCCTCGTCGGGGTTGGGCCGTTGCGGTCCGATGGCGCCGCTAACTTCCTGCGCACCAAGGTGCCGGGCGTCCACATTCCTGATGAGATTGTGGAGCGCTTGCGGCGCCAACCCAAAGAAAAGAAGCGGGCCGAAGGCAAACGTATCTGCATCGAAATCATTCAGCAAATCCGGGAGATCCCCGGCCTGGCCGGCATCCATCTGATGGCCTATCGTCAGGAAGAGTTGGTGGCCGAAATCATTGAAGAGGCGGGTCTGCTACCCCGTCCCATGCAGCCAGGTCTGCCCGACCCGGGCCGGGACCGGCGGCTTACCAGACATACTACGGCTGATCTGCACGACAGCCATCCTTGAGGAGAATTGCATGCCCGAAACCATTATTAGCTCCCGCAGCAAAACCATCATCATTGGCCCGGACCGGCCGTTTACCATCATTGGGGAGCGTATTAATCCAACCGGCCGGAAACTGCTGGCCCGCGAAATGGCCGCCGGCGACTTCAGCCGCGTGGAGGCAGACGCCCTGGCCCAGGTTGCCGCCGGCGCCCACATGCTGGACGTTAATGCCGGCATCCCCTTGGCTGACGAGCCTGCCATCCTGGCCCAGGCCATCCAGCTCGTCCAATCCGTCACCGATGTGCCGTTGTCCATCGATTCGTCCATCGTGGCAGCGCTGGCCCGCGGCCTGGAGGTATATGAGGGCAAGCCGCTGTTAAATTCAGTGACCGGCGAGGATGAACGTCTGGAAACGGTGTTGCCATTGGTCAAAAAGTATGGCGCCGCTGTCATCGGCATCTCCAACGACGAAACGGGTATCTCGGAAGATCCGGATGTTCGCTTTGCCGTCGCCAAAAAGATCGTCGAGCGGGCCATGGATCATGGCATCCCACGCGAAGATGTGCTCATCGACCCGTTGGTGATGCCTATCGGCGCGATGCGTTATGCTGGACGCCAGGTCTTCCACATCGTGAAGCGCTGTCTGACCGAGCTGGGCGTCAATACCTGCTGCGGCGCCAGCAACGTCTCCTTCGGGCTACCCAACCGTGGCCCGCTCAACGGCACCTTCCTGGCCATGGCGATGTCCGCCGGCCTGACCTCCGCCATCACCAATCCCATGGAGGAACATATCCGCACTGCCATCCTCGTTGGCGATGTGATGATGGGCAACGACGAAAACTGCCTGACCTGGATCGCCACCAACCGGCCGCCGGCCGAAGACGGCGAAGGCCGCGAACGCCGCACCCGCCGCCGCCGCCGCGACGGGTAAAGACGTGCCGGCGGCACGTCTCTACGTATCATGACCCTCTCCCCATCGCAACGCGAAACCCTGCGCCACTTCTGGCGCCTCGGGGCCCCCGTCGTCCTGACCAACATGCTGCAAAGCCTGGTCAATGTCGTCGATGTTTTTATGGTTGGCAGGCTGGGACCGCTGGCGATTGCCGCAGTTGGCATGGGCAGCGTCATCAACATGCTGGTTTTGGTGATGGTGCTATCGGTATCGGCCGGTGGCATGAGCCTGATTGCCCAGGCCAAAGGTGCCCGCGACCCTGAGCAGATGAGCTTCGTCACCCGCCAGGCGATCTCCTCAGGGGTAATGGTCGGCATCATCCTGACCGCGATCGGCTTTGCCATCTCCGGCCCCCTGCTCCGCTTCGCCAACAGCGGCGGTGATCCGGAAGCAATTGTCCTGGGTCAGCAATACCTGAACATCCTCTTTGCCGGCATGATCTTTCTTGTGCTAAACACGGTTTTCAACAGGCTGATGCAGGGTGCCGGCGACACGTTGACGCCACTTTATCTGACCGGCGGCCTGAATCTACTAAATATTGGCCTGAACTACGTCTTTATGTTTGGCCCGGGACCACTGCCGGCCTTTGGTATTGGCGGGGCGGCGATGGGAACCATCACGGCCCGCTTTCTTGGCGTGATTGCCGCATTATGGCTCATCTATGCGAAGAAAAATGTGGTCAGGTTGCTGCCGGGAAGCTACCGGCCGGATTGGCGTATGTATTACGACATCATGGCCATCGGCGTGCCGTCTGGCGTCCAGGGGCTTTTCCGCAACGGTTCCCGGCTCTTGATTGTTAGCATCCTGACTTCAACCGAGGTTGGCACCTACGGCGCAGCTGCACTGGCCATCGGTTTGCAGGTTGAGTCGCTTGCCTTTATGCCAGGATTGGGCCTCAACGTGGCCTCGACCAGCCTGGTCGGCCAGTCATTGGGCAAATGGCAAACGGATGAGGCTCAACAGCGTGGCAACATCGGCATCTGGCTGGGCATCATTCTGATGACGGTGCTCTCGACACCCATCATCGCCTTTGCCCCGGCGATCGTCCGCTTGTTTGATCCCAGCGCCCACCCGGCGGTCGCCGCGGCCGGCGTCTCCTATCTGCGCATCAGCACAGTGACCCAGCCGCTGGCGGCGGTTGCCCTGGTGGCCAATGGCGCGATGCGCGGCGCTGGTGATTCGCTGCCAGGTATGCTCAGCACGATGACGTCGCGCGCCCTGGTGGCGGTTATCCTGTCGCAGGTGCTGGCCGTCTGGCTGGGAATGGGCTCAATCGGCGTCTGGTACGCCATCGCCATCGGCAACATTTTGGACGCGGTGATTATGGGATTCCGTTGGCGCAGTCTGGCCTGGTTGAAAGTAGCCCTGCACAAAAGCCAGCTCTATCGGGTCCATCTCCACAACCTGTCGCAGAAGTTGCAGGAGCAATATCTCAACGAGGTAAAGCGGCCCCTGATGGCCCAAACTGGCGCCCGCGAATGGGTCGAACCTGATCAGGTTCGCTACACCGGTCCCGATGGCGAGATCCAGGTTCTGTTTGCCGGCGACAGCTATGCACTCAGCGAGAAATTGAACTCCCCGCCGCTGCCATAAGCATCTCCAGCTCTGTCGCAGACGTGATGACGATGTCACCGTGCTGCGTCAGCGCCAGGGCGGCCATCATCACGCCGTAATGCAACCCTTGCTTGAAGTCGCCCGCCAACAGCCCATGCAGGACGCCGGCAGCCATCGCATCGCCGGCCCCAAGCCGATCGATGGTATGTACCGGCCGGGCCGCCACTTCAATCACATCCCCGCCCTCGCTGCCAATCAGGCCTTCCTCACCCAGAGTAAGCACTGCCGTTGAAGCGCCACTCAGCGCCAGCAACTGTTCCAGGATCTCGGGCGGGGTCCCGGTACAACCCAGGACGCCACGCGCGTCGCCAATGCCGCAAAAGAAATGGTCCACCGAACTGAGGAGCGGCCGTAGCGCCGCATTGGCCTCAGCCGGTGACCACAGTTTGGAGCGGTAATTGATGTCGAAACTGATACGGCAGCCGTGCTCTTTGGCCCGGGCAAATATCTCACGCGTCAGGGCCAATGCCCCAGGCGATATCGCCGGCGTGATCCCGGTAATGTGGAGGATTTGCGTATCCAGCAGCAGATCCCAGTTGATCTGCGCGGCCGTCATGTTGGCCGCCGCTGAGTCCTTGCGGTCATAAATCACCTGGATAGGCCGCGGCGCCTCCGAGAACTCGAGGTAGTAGATTCCCAGCCGGTCCTCCGAGGACCAATAAACGGGGGCCAAATCCACACCGGCCGCTCGCAACGGCTGCACCACCAGCCGGCCAATCGGCGAATCCGGCACCGCCGTCGCATAGCCTGTCCGATGCCCCAGGTAAGCCAGGGCCGAAATGGTGTTGGCCTCGGCACCGCCGGCAAAGACGTCCAACCGGGCGGCGGTTTCCAGGCGGGTACCGGCCGGTACACTATAACGCAGCATGATCTCGCCAATTCCCGTCACTTCATATCGACTCATTCGTCCTTCATCCTTTCCCCATGGCACAATGCGTGCACCACATCCGGAGTCATTTAATGCCATTTAGTTTATCGTCACTGCCATAATTGCCCACCCCCGGCGGCAAAATTTCGCCCCAAAACGCCGCCCGCCTAACCTCCGGGAGGCCCAGTAGGCGCCAGCCTCGCCAACATCGGTAGGGCCTCCCGGAGGTAGTCTGACGATACACTCAACGTCGGTCAGGTAGTTTTTCCGACACGACTTTTGAGAATTGCTGTCTGGCAGGCTACTATCCTGCCATCATTCAATAGACGGCAGCATAATGCTGTTCATCTCCGGAACTCAAAACAGGAGGCACAATCATGAGTTTCATTGAGTTTGAAAGCTGGGAGATCAAGGAAGGGCATGAGGAAGCCCACCATCAGATTATCCGCGACTGGTTCCACTTTGTGCGCGAGCACCACCCAGAGCTGTTCGCCGAGTGGAAGTCCGCCCGCTATTTCCGGGAAACGGATCGGGAGGGTGAGCTAACCGGCCGGTATATCATGCTCTTTGAATTTCATACCCGCGAGGGTCACCACGCCTACAAAGCACGGCGCGATGGTTATCCCGGCCCTTACAAGGCGTACGAAAAGACCGATCCCTACCAGCACTTCATTCTGGATAGTGTCACCGTCCGTTACTGGGAACCGCAGGAAACAGAGCTCTGGTTCGATTATCCGGCCGAGGCATGACAGTCGACGCTTTTTGGCAGCCTAAATGTCATCAGGTTTGCCTGCAAGTCAAGCGCCGGGATCTGAATAAGGTATACTGCTAACATCCCTCAAAGTTGCTGTTTACCAATGCCATATCCGGAGCAAGACGATGTCTACCGAAACGCTAAATCCCTTTGCGATCGCCCAGGCGCAACTGGACGATGCTGCCGAAATTCTGCAGCTAGATCCCGAAATGCACGCGTTCTTGCGGGAACCTATGCGGGAGTTTCACTTCACCATCCCGGTACGGATGGATGATGGCAGTAGCCGTATCTTTCGAGGCTTCCGGGTCCAATACAATGATGCCCGCGGCCCCGCCAAGGGCGGCATCCGTTATCACTGGGACGAAACAATTGATACAGTGCGGGCGCTGGCTGCCTGGATGACCTGGAAGACAGCGGTCGTCGACATTCCCCTTGGGGGCGCCAAGGGCGGCATTATTTGCGACCCGCGCGCCCTCAGTCAGGCTGAACTGGAACGGCTCAGCCGCGGCTACATGCGCCAGGTCGTCCGCTTTGTCGGCCTGACCAAGGATGTCCCGGCGCCCGACGTCTATACCAATCCACGCATCATGGCCTGGATGATGGATGAGTACCAGACGCTAACCGGCCATCACGAGCCCGGCGTCATCACCGGCAAACCGCTGCCGTTGGGCGGCTCAGCCGGCCGCGGTGATGCGACGGCTCGGGGCGGCATCTTTGTCCTGCGCGAGGCCGCCAAAACGCTGGGCATGGATTTGCAAGGCGCCACCGCCGCCATCCAGGGCTATGGCAACGCCGGCAGCTTCGCCCATCAGTTGGCCGCCGAACTGCTTGGGATGAAAATCGTGGCCGCCAGTGACTCGCGCGGTGGCATCTACAATCCCCAAGGGCTTGACCCGGCCGCGCTGGGCGACCACAAACTGCACAGCCATTCAGTCATCGACTTCCCTGGCGCTGACAATATCTCGAACGAAGAACTGCTGGAGCTGGATGTGGATGTGCTGATTCCAGCCGCCCTGGAAAGTGTGATCACCGGCCGGAATGCCGCCAACATCAAAGCCAAAGTCATCGCCGAACTGGCCAATGGGCCGACCACACCGGAAGCTGACGACATCCTCCAGGCCAAAAACGTCTACGTCCTGCCGGATTTCCTCTGCAACGCCGGCGGTGTCACTGTCTCCTACTTCGAGATGGTCCAAAACGCGTACAACTATTACTGGACCGAGCCGGTTGTCCACGAAAGATTGGACGAAAAGATGACGAACGCTTATCATGCCGTGCATCAGCTGGCCCAACAACATGGGGTCAACAACCGGATCGGCGCTTACCTCGTTGCCGTCAGCCGGGTCGCCGAGGCGGTCAGGCTGCGGGGCTGGGTCTAGTCCGGCATTGACGCCAAATTCCCGCGGGTCCAGCTGGCGTTGAGCGTGTATGACTGATCATCTCAAGGGAACTCTGATCACCACCCTGGGTGTACTCATCCTCACTCCGGATGGCTTACTCACCCGTCTCCAGCAACCGACAGCTGGACCCTGACTTTCTGGCGCGGCGTCCTTTCCGGTCTGGGCATGAGTCTGATTTTGCTGCTGCTTTACCGGCGGCAGTTCTGGCCCCGATTGCGAGCTCTGGGCTGGCCTGGTTTCTGGGCTGACTGGTGTTCGCTATCGGTACTGTTGGTTTTCAGGTGCTGGCGATTACCAACACCACCGTGGCCAACACGTTGATTATCGTTAACACAACGCCCGTGTTCGCAGCGCTGTTTGCCTGGCTGTTTCTGAACGAACGGGTGTCGCCGCGTACCTGGCTGGTGATTGGGCTGGTGCTCCTGAGCATTGTCTACGTGGCGTTGGTTGGGGGACCGGCCGGTGGCCGCCTCCTGGGCAACCTGGCGCCCTGGTCACCGCCGTGGCCATGGCCATTAGCCTCTCCATTACCCGCCGCTACAAAGAGCGAGACATGGTCCCCGCGATGGCGCTGGGCGGCTTTCTGACGGCGCTGCTCGCCGCGCCACTGGCCACGCCCACCCATGTCAGTGGCGCGGACATGGGCTACCTGGCTTTGCAGGGTTTCTTGATTCTGCCAGCCGCCTTTGGCCTCATGCGTACATCGGCCCACGTTACATTCCGGCGCCCGAAGTCAGCCTGTTGAGCCTGTTGGAAGCGGTCATTGCCCGGTCTGGGTCTGGCTGGCCCTGGCGAAAAGCCGGAGCCGGCCACGCTTATCGGCGGCGGCTTCATCATCGCTTTGCTGGCGGGCAACGCGCTCATCAGCCTGCGCGAAAACGTCGCCGGAGACCGCCATCACGGAGATAGCATGATTGCCTATATCGACATCGAACATATCAGTCTCGAGCCGGGATAACGAGCGCTGGCAGGCACGGCTGGGCCGGGTTCTCAAAGTGAAATATCGGCTGGAAGCAATCAGTGGCCTGCCGTGTCTGATCATGCGTTATGAGCAGGTCAGCCCCGCCCGGCTTGACGAGCTGGGTATCCGGGCCGTCCTCATTAGCGGTTCGGCGACTGAGCTACCCCACTATGGGCCAGATGAGTTGGCCGGCATGACGGCAATGTTCCATCAAGTCAGCCGGCTGACGTTCGGTTTCTGCGGCGGGCAACAGATGATGGCTCACTTGTTAGGCGCCAGGGTTGCGCCGATCAACGAGACAGAGAGCGGTACGATGGCGACCGGCGGCTGGCAAGAGCGTACCCATGAGCTAGGCTTCACAGCGGTAAAGGCAACCGGCCCCCATCACCTTTTGTCTGATTTGAGCCCTGACCTGCAAATGTTTGAAGCGCACTATTGGGAACTGAAGGAGATACCGGCCGGTTTCCACAACTACGCCAGCAGTGAGGTCTCACCCATCCAGTTTATTGCCCATGAGACATTGCCGCTGTTCGGCACGCAGTTCCACCCGGAAGCGTTCGATGAGGCCCATCCGGACGGCCAGAAGATGCTCGCCAATTTCTTCCAACTTCTCTAATCAGCAGATCTCAAACAGGGCGATCTTAACGCCGTTTTCCTGCCGGCTGCCTGAGCCGATAAAAAGCCGGGTATTGACCCAGGCATAGCGGGGATCGCCCGTTTCCAGGCGGGCCTGGGTGCGCATGTAGTAGAGCGAAGGATCAACATCCTCGCCCCGGGCTATCGCTGCCAGCACCTCCGGCGGGCCGTGGCGGAAGCCGGTGTTGACGATCTCGATAATGGCGCCATCAGCCGTCTCAAACGCGTAGCGCGCCACGAGCTCCGCGGTGCCATCGGCCAGCACCGTCTGCCAATCCGCACCAAGGTTCAGGATGCGGCCGTTGACCCGCTCCCCGCGCACTTCCCCACCGATAATGGGGATAATGCGGCGCTGGCCAGCCCGGCCGGTGCCCAACTCCATTATCGGGTCCAGCTCCACATACAGATCACAAAAATGCTTCAAGGTGATGGTGTCAGACATGCTCAAACTCCTGAATGGCTCAAGTATATCATCAGCTGGTCACAGGGCTTCTTGCATGCAGATACTTTCTTTGCTTTGCTCAGCACCAAGTTTTCGCGGATTTGGGGATTTTTTTTTCGGTAATGTAGAGCGATACGCAAAGAAGAATCCGGTAATCTGCGGCCCAAAATGTCACCTTTCGCTATTCCCTGCATCTAAACCAATGTAGCAAACAAACGATGACCCGGTGCAGGCACGAATCAGGTGACCGGCCGGTTTGAATAACAGGAGATACTCATGTCATTGCTAAACGATGAAACCCGTACCCAGATCAAAGAGATGTTCCAGGAGCTGCAGAAACCGGTCAAAATGGTCGTCTTTACCCAGGAATTTGAATGTCATTTCTGCGCCGAAACCCGCCAAATCGCCGAAGAGCTGGCTGACCTGTCCGACCTCGTCACCCTCGAGGTCTACGACTTCGTCGCTGAGCAAGGCCAAGGCAGATCTGTATGGCGTAGACAAGATCCCGCCACAATCATCCTGGAGGATGGTGAGCAGGAGCGGGATTACGGCATTCGCTATTTCGGCATCCCTTCGGGTTACGAGTTCAGCTCGCTCATCCATGACGTGCTCATGGTCAGCGAAGGCGACCCCAAGCTGTCGCCTGAAATGACCAGCTGGCTGGCCGAACTGGAGACGCCGGTCCATTTGCAGGTTTTGTGACGCCGACCTGCCCCTACTGTCCACAGGCGGTCCTCCTGGGCACAAACTGGCCCTGGCCAGCGACAAAGTGACCGCCGACATGGTCGAGGCCACCGAGTTCCCGCACCTGTCGCAGAAATACCAGGTGATGGGCGTACCGCGCACCGTGATTAACGAGACCGTTTATCAGGAAGGCGCTGCCCCGGAGCAGATGTTGCTGGCAAGCTGAAAGAAGCTGTCGCCGCGTAGGGGGCGTATGTCTTTGCACTAAATCTGGATGGCTTTTCACTGGATGGGCAGAAAAATAACGCCTACGATGTGATTATTATTGGCGGTGGACCGGCCGGTACCACCGCCGCCATCTACACCGCGCGCGCTGACCTGCGCACGCTCGTTATCGATAAGGGGCTTACCGCTGGGGCGCTGGGCATTACCGCCAAAATCAGCAACTACCCTGGCGTGCCCGGCCCCATCAGCGGCGCCCGCCTGGTTGAGATCATGCGCGAACAGGCTGAATCCTTCGGCGCTGAGTTCATCACCGACAAGGTGGTCGGTATCGACCTGGCATCCGCGCCCAAACAGGTGATGGCCGGCACGGGCACGTTCACCGCCCAGGCTATCATCCTGGCCACTGGCGCCATGGGCCGCACCAGCAGCGTCAAAGGCGAAGCGGAACTGTTGGGCCGCGGCGTCAGCTATTGCGCCACCTGCGACGGCGCTTTCTTCCGCGACCAGGATGTGGCCGTCATTGGCAACAACGATGAAGCAGTCGAAGAGGCGCTGTTCCTGACCAAATTTGCTCGCCAGATCCATTTGATCGCGCCAACGCCATCGCTCAAGGCGCGCGCTGGGCTGGCTGCGGAACTTGAGGCCGCCCCCCAGATCAAGCTACATCTGGGCACTCGTCTCAAGGAGATCACCGGCAACGGCACCGTCAGCGGCGTCCTGATTCACCCGCGTAATGGGGAGCCGGCAACGTTGCCGGTCAGCGGCGCCTTTGTCTACCTGCAAGGCAACCAGCCCATCACCGATTACCTGATGGGCCAACTGGACATCACCGCCGAAGGCTGCCTGCTGGTCGACCAGGAATTGCAGACCTCGATCCCCGGCGTCTTTGCCGTGGGCGACCTGCTCTGCACCCACATCAAACAGGCCGTCGTCGCCGCGGCTGATGGCGTTATCGCCGCCGTGGCGGCAGACAAATACATTCACGGCTGGAAAACGGTGAAGACGGATTGGAAATAAGGGGTTGATGGCGCACATGCCGCTCACGCCCCGCCAGCGCGAGGCAATGAATTGCCACGCTACGGACGCGTCCGCCAGATGCGGACTTTGGTTTCACGACATCAGCCTGCCGTGAACAGAAAGTCTGCCTTCAGCAGACGCGCCCGTAGCGTGGCGCTTTAGCGCCTCGCGTTCGTGGGCGTGAAGTGCTTTCGCAGATGCCACTCAACCCCACTTTCTGCTATCTTTGAGCGCCTATGAGCGACCCCGTAGCAGACCAACGCTCGTCGAGCGCATTCAGGCCGGCGACACCAGCGCCTGTGGCCAATGCATTGACCAGCCAGTACGGCGCCAGCATCTACCATCTGCCCCCTGCGCCTGATGAAAATGAGGCGGACGCTGAGGATGTGGTGCAGGAGACATTCCTGAACGCGTTCAAGGCGATCGACAGCTTCGAGGCGCGCGCCCAGCTCAGCACCTGGCTCTATCGCATCGCCTACAACACGACCATGATGCGACTACGCAAAAATGAGCCGTCGCTGGTCCTGCTGACCGAAGATGAACTGGCTCCTGCGGCGCCCAAACAGCTCTACGACTGGTGCTGCCTGCCAGAGCCGGAGTTTCGCACCAACGAAGTTCGCCAGCAGCTGGAACAGGCCATCAACGACCTGCCCGTCACCCTGCGCACCGTCTTTGTCCTGCGCGAAATGGAAGGGCTCTCAACCCTGGAAACGGCTGACGCCCTCGAACTCACGGAAGCAACGGTCAAAAAACGGTTGCAGCGTGCCCGTCTGTGGCTACGCGAAAGGCTGTCGGAGTTCTTTGTGGCAACCGAGGAACTGTTGGATGAATAAACACGCACCTGACCACGAACACGGACCGGGCTGTCAGGAGCTGCTGGGCGATCTCTCCGCCTACCTCGACGGCGAGCTCTCCCCCGCACTCTGCGCCGAAATCGAGCAACACATGGCCGAATGCGAAAATTGCCGCGTCGTCGTCGACACCATGCGTAAAACGGTCGATCTCTACCGCACAATGCCCCAACCGGGCCTGCCTGAGGGACTGCGCGAGAAACTGTTCAAATCATTCACACTGGACACGCCGGACTAGCTCTACCTAATCCTTTAAACGATAAGAGACAAACGCAATTGTTCGGCTATCGGGGGCCCAGGAGTTCACATTGATGGTGCCCTGGCCGCCAAAAAGGGTGGCAACAGTTTTGGCTTGGCCACCAGAGGCTGGCACGAGGCGCAAGGCCACATTCTTGTTTGGCGGATGGTCGCCCGGCGCCACATCGTCTTGCCCATAAGCGATGTAAATCACCCATTCGCCATCTGGTGAAACATGCGGAAACCAACAGTTCGCCGCTTCGTCGACCATCTGGGTGGGGTTCGCCCCATCCGCCTCCATGCGCCAGATTTGCATCAGCCCACTACGAGTCGAGTTAAACCAGATGTGTTGGCCGGACGGTGAATATTCCGGCCCATCATCCAGGCCCGGTTCATCCGTCAGCTGTGTTTCGACCCCGCCAGCCACCGAAATGGTGTAAATGTCGTACTGCCCGCCGCGCTCGGCGCAGTAGGCTAGCCGCTGACCATCAGGCGACCAACCATGCAGGTAGCTGGGACCGTTGGACGTTACCAGGACAGGCTCACCGCCGGCCAGGGGCAGAATGTAAATACGCGATCGAGCGTCTTCATTGGTGAAATGGCTGACGGCCAACTGCTTATTATCCGGCGAGAGCACATGATCGTTGTTGCAGTCAATAGCAAAGCCCGTATCGATCAGCTTGCTCACACCCGTGGCCAGCTGGAAGGTGTACATCCGGCCGCGGCTGTTGTAAACGAGATAACGACCATCGCTTGTCCAGTTCGGGGCCTCGATGATGTATTCAAATTCCTTCAAGACAGTACGTTCACCTGTGTGCACGTCAATCGTTTCCAGAATGCTGTAGCCATCCCGCTCCGCAATCCACGCTCGTAGTTCTTCGATGTTCATCTGCATCCCCTCCACACATTGGGCATTTGTAAATCAAAACTGCTAGAAAATGTATTCCACATCATCCCAACCCTCGGCACAGGGGCCGTCGGGCAAAACAACTGGTTCAATTCGGGCCATCGTTATTTCCTACTTCCTGTTGGTTAGCTAAAATTAGGATCATAAGCGGAATTATCCGTTTCTTCGCTCTCTGAGTTTACCGCGAATTGGTCGGGAAGCTCAGCAAAGGTTCGCCATGTCTCGTCGACGGCAAAGACAAGCCCGCTCTTCAGCCAACGTGCCACCCATCATGTTCCAGCGGCTGCAGAATCGCTGGTCGCCTTACGAAATCCTGGATCCCGCACAGCTGGACAGTCTGCATGACGCCTCCATGACCATCCTGGAGGACATTGGCCTTGATTTTATGGACGCGGAGGCGCTGTCCATCTGGGCCGCAGCCGGGGCTAGAGTCGATCACAAAGCCCAGCACGTCTGGATCGATCGAGGCCTCGTCGCGGCAGCATTGACCACAGCGCCCAGCAGCTTTACCTGGCGCGCCCGCAATCCGGCCCATGACGTCCATATCGGCGACAACGAAATCGCCTTTGGCCCGCCCGGCGGCATGGTCTACATCAGCGACCTGGACAATGGCCGCCGCCCCGGCCGCATGGCTGATTACGAAAATCTACTGCGTCTGACCCAGCTCTGCCCACACCTCCATTTTGGCCCCTGGGAACAGGTTACCGCCCACGATATCCCCGTCAACGTCCGCCACCTGCACCGGCTGCGGGCCGGCATCCAGCTCACCGACAAAGCGCTCATGGAGGCCGCCCACGGTCGCATCATCACGGCTGACAACCTGGCCATCGCCAGCCTGTTGTTCGGCGGCCTGGAAGGCAGCCCGGTGATCGGCGACGTCATCAATGTCAACAGTCCGCTCCGCTTTGACGAGCGGATGTTAGGGGGGCTGATGACGATGGCGCGGGCCGGGCAGGTTGTCGTCCTGACCCCGTTTATCCTGGCCGGGGCGATGGCGCCGCTCACGATGGCCGCCGCCCTCGCCCAGCAAAACGCCGAAGCGTTGGCCGGCATTACCCTGACCCAACTGGTCCGGCCGGGTGCGCCGGTCATCTACGGCGGCTTCACCACCAATACGGACCTCAAATCGGGCAGCCCTGCCTTCGGTACGCCGGAGGGGGCCTGGGCGCTGCTTGTCGGCGGCCAGCTGGCCCGGCGCTATGGCCTGCCCTATCGCGGCAGCGGCGGCCTCAGCAACAGCAACCTGGCCGATGCCCAGGCCGCCCTGGAAAGCCAGTGGAATCTGTGGCCGGCCGTCCTGGCTCACACCAATCTGGTCATGCACGCCGCCGGCTGGCTGGAAGGGGGCCTGACCGTCTCCCTGGAGAAATTCATGCTGGATGCTGAAGCGCTGGCGATGTTCACTCGCTTCCTGGCCGGTTTTGCCATCAACCCGGACGAGCTGGCCCTGGATATGATCGCCGCCGTCGGCCCCGGCGGCCACCATTTTGGCACGCCCCACACCCAGGCCCGCTTCCGCGATGCCTTTCACCAATCCAGCCTGGCCGACCGGGCCAATTATGATAGCTGGCAGGAAGCCGGCGGCCTCGACCTGGCCCAACGAGCCAACGCCCTCTGGAAACAGCAGCTCCGCGCCTACGAGCCGCCGCCCCTGGACGAGGCCAGCCGCGACGCCATCAACGACTACATCAGCCGCCGCACTCGGGAATTGGCTGGCGTTGCCCTTTACGATTAAGATTGAGAAGGAGGAGAGGCCACGGATTAACACGGATTACTCACGGATAATTCTTGTGTGGAGGATGAAGTTGTTCGCTCCCAAGCAAAGAAAAAAAATCCGTGCAAATCCGTGGCAAAAAAAATGACCAGAACGACTTTTAACACGATTGTTTTGGGGCTAGGCGCCATTGGCAGTGGCGCCTTGTATTGGTTGTCGCGGCGGTTGGGTAGCGATGTATTGGGGTTGGAGCAGTTTGAGCTGGGCCACGTGCGCGGTGGGTCGCAGGACCATTCCCGTATCATCCGCCTCTCCTATCACAACACCCACTACATCGAGCTGGCCAAAGCCGCCTACGCCGCCTGGCGCGAGCTGGAAGCGGACGCGGATGAGAGCCTGCTCGTGACGACGGGCGGGTTAGATCTGTCGCCGGCCGGTGCCGCCATCCCCCTCGATAACTACACCGACAGCATGACCGCTGCCGGCGTCTCCTTCGAGCTGCTCAGCGCGTCTGAGACGATGTACCGTTGGCCCCAATGGCGCCTGACCGACGACGTCCGCGTGCTCTACCAGGCACAGAGCGGCATCGCCCCGGCGGCCAAATGCATGGCCGCCCACCTGAGTATGGCGCGGGCCAACGGGGCGACGATTGTCGATAATGCGCCAGTGACGGCAATAACGCACCGGCCAGATGGCGTCACCCTGACAGCCGGCGCTGAAACATACAGCTGCCGCCATCTCGTCATTAGCGCCGGCGCCTGGTCCAACCAGGCTCTGGCCCACCTCGGCTACCAGCTACCGCTCACCGTCACCAAAGAGCAGGTCATCTACTTCGACACCGCCAACGCCGCTGAGTTTGCCCCGGAGCGCTTCCCCATTTGGATCTGGATGGACGATCCCTGCTACTACGGCTTTCCCACCTACGGTGAACCCGGCCCCAAGGCGGCCCAGGACGCCGGCGGCCTGGAAACCGACCCTGATAAGCGCACCTTCGAGCCGGATGATGCCGCTCGCGCTCGCGTCTACGCGTTTGTCAGCCAGCATCTGCCCGGCATGGGCACCAACCCGCTCTACCTGAAAACCTGCCTCTACACGATGCCCCCCGACCGGGATTTTGTCCTGACCAGCCTGCCAACCGCGCCGAATGTCTCAGTTTGCGTCGGCGCCGGTCATGCGTTCAAGTTTTCGTCGCTGTTGGGCCAAATTCTGAGTGAGCTGGCGCTGGATGGCGCGACGGCCCATGATTTGACGCCATTTGCCATCGACCGGCCGGTTCTGCTGGAAGAAAATCCAGTTCGCAATTTTATGACCTGAGTTGGAGCAATTTGCCATGGACCTGAAGCTCAATTCCCAAGCGCAACGCCCCGTCTCCGCCACGCTGGCCATCAACGAACGCGTCCGCGAACTGTGGGCTACAGGTGAGACCGTCTATCACCTCGGCTTTGGTGAATCCCGCTTTCCGGTGCCGGAACTCCTGGTGGAAGCATTGCATGCGAATGCTCAGCGTCGCGCCTATCTGCCGGTGCAAGGGCTGCCGGCGCTGCGCGAGGCGGCTGCGGCGTATTACAGCCAGCGGCTGGGGCAAACGTTTGGGCCAGACCAGGTACTGGTCGGCCCGGGCAGCAAAGGGTTGCTCTTTGCTCTGCAGATGGCGCTGGACGCTGACCTGATCATGCCCTCGCCCACCTGGGTCAGCTACGCGCCTCAGGCTGAGTTACTGGGCCGCCAGGTCATCCGCTTCAACGCCAGCGCCGAGGCCGGCTATCAATGGACGCTTGACGATCTCGCCGCCGCCCTGCGCCAGGTTGAACGGCCCGGCCGCTTGCTGGTGCTCAACACGCCCAACAACCCGACCGGCCTGCTCCTGAGCGGCGCCTTCCTGCAAGAGCTGGCCGATTTCTGCCGCCAGGAGCAGATCATCGTGCTCAGTGACGAGATCTACGGCCTCATCAACCACGGCCGCCAGCCGCATGAATCGATGGCCCGTTACTATCCCGAAGGCACCGTCGTCACCACCGGCTTGAGCAAACATCTGTCGCTGGGCGGCTGGCGCCTGGGCGTCGCCTTGCTGCCGCCCGACCAGCCGGCGCTACTACGCGCCATGACAACTGTCGCCGGCGAGCTCTGGTCAACCGCGTCCGCGCCCATCCAATACGCGGCCGTGACCGCCTACTCGGGCAAGCCGGCCATCGAACAGTACATTGCCGAGTGCGGCGCCATCCACACCGAGCGGACGCAGCATATCTGGAGCTGGCTGGGCGAATTGGGCATTCGCTGCCCGCAGCCGGATGGGGCGTTTTACCTGATGCCGGATTTCAACCAGTACCGCGCCCAACTGGCCCGCCGCGGCGTGACCACCTCGGCAGAGCTGGCCAGCTTTCTGCTGGAAGAGTATCGTATCGCCACATTGCCCGGCAGCGCTTTCGGCCTGCCGCCGGCCGAACTGAGCCTGCGCCTCTCCAGCAGCTTCATCGACATGGAAAATGATGCCGCCGCCGCGACCACATTGGCCGCCTGGCGCAGCAGTGAACCGGCCGAAACAATCCTGACCAACCACCAGCCCATGACCACGCAAATGCTGGGCCAACTGGAAACGCTCATGGGCGACCTGAAGAGTTAGAGGAGAAAGAAATGAGTGAAACAGGAAATACGTTTGCCTTACAGGGCCTGCATCATATCGCCGTACAGGCGCTGGATTGGGATGAGTCGCTGCATCTTTACCAGGATATCATGGGAATGGAGCTGGTCGCTTACATCCCGGTTGATCGTAAAATTGCTCTGTTGTCAGCCGGGAATGGCTGTTTTGTGGAGCTGTTTGCGCCTTCGGGCGATGTGATGTCGACCGAAGGCAAGGCGCCGCTATTTCATGTGGCCCTGCGCACGGATGATGCGGCTGCGGTCATTGAGAAGGTGCGTGCCGCCGGTTACAATGTAACCCGTGATCCGGGGCGGCTGAGCGGCGCTGATTTTGATGCCACCATTGCCTTTTTTGAAGGACCGGCCGGTGAACTCATCGAACTCGTCCAGCCACACGGCGACACGCCTACGCGCTAACCGCCAGAGCAAAGGAGCAGTTTATGAGCAAGGATTTGAACAGACAGGAGTTTGGCCGCCACGCTGAGCATTACGTGGACAGCAAGCCCCACGCCAAAGGGGCCAGCCTGCAGTGGCTGTTGGACCAGATCACGCCTGAATCGGACTGGCGGGTCATGGATATTGCCACCGGCGCCGGCCACACCGCCTTTCTCTTTGCTGACCAGGTCGCCGCAGTCCTGGCCACCGACTTGACCCCCCAAATGCTGGAACAGACGGCCAAGCTGGCGGCAGAGAAAGGAATCAGTAATCTCAGCACAGCGATTGCCGATGCTGAAGCATTGCAGTTTGCCGACAACAGCTTTGACCTGGTCACCTGCCGTATCGCCCCCCACCATTTTGGCAATATCCCCGCCTTCGTGCGCGAGACATTTCGCGTCCTGAAGCCAGGCGGCCTGTTTGGCCTGGTCGACAACGTGATGCCCGGCGGCGCCGATGGCGATTATTGCAACGCCTTTGAAAAGCTGCGCGACCCCAGCCACGGCCGCTGCCTGAGCATGGCAGAATGGCACAGTGAACTGGAAGGCGCCGGCTTCACCATTCTGCGCGAGGAAACCATCCGCAAACCGATGGAGTTTGCCAGCTGGGCCAAGCGGCATGATGAGACGGTGAAGGCGGAGCTGCGGCGGCTGTTGTGGGAAGCACCGGCCGGTGCCGCCGCCTACCTCGCCCCGGCTGAAACCGATGGCAACCTCACCTTCAAACTCACCGAAGGGCTTTTCCTGGCCCAAAAACCGGAGACAGCATGAGCGAACAGAAACGCAAATTCGGCTTTGAAACCCGGATGCTCCACGCCGGCCACATCCCGGACCCGCAAACCGGCGCCCGGGCCGTGCCCATCTACCAGACCACCAGCTACGTCTTCGATGACACCAGCTACGCCGCCCAGCTGTTTGAGCTGAAACAGTACGGCAACATCTACACCCGCATCAACAACCCGACAACGGCCGTGTTCGAGGAACGCGTCGCCTCGCTGGAAAACGCGACCGGCGCGTTGGCCACCTCCAGCGGTATGGCGGCCCAGTTTATCGCCCTGATGACGCTGCTCGGACCTGGCGATGAGATTGTCTCGTCATCCCACCTCTACGGCGGTACGGTTTCCCAGTTCACGCACACCTTCAAGAAACTGGGGGTGAAGGTCCATTTTGTCGACCCAACCGACATCGAAAATTGGGCCGCCGCCATCACGCCCGGGACGAAGGCGCTGTACGGCGAGATGATTGGCAACCCGAGCGGCAGCATCCTCGACCTGGAACCCCTGGCCCAGCTGGCTCACAGCCACGGTATGCCGCTCTTTGTGGACAACACCTTTGCCACCCCTTATCTCTGCCGGCCGATTGATTTTGGCGCCGACATCGTTACCCATTCCGCCACCAAATTCCTGGGCGGTCATGGCAACTCCATCGCCGGCGTCATCGTCGACGGCGGCAACTTCGATTTCAGCAATTACCCGACCATCGCCGACCCGGAACCAGCCCAGCACAACCTGAAGTTCTACGAGACCTTCGGCCACTACGGCTACCTGATGAAGGCCCGCACGGTGACGATGCGGGACACGGGCAGCGCCCTCTCGCCATTTAATGCCTTTCTGCTCATTCAGGGGCTGGAAACGCTTTCCCTGCGCATGGACCGCCATGTGCAGAATGCCCAGGCGGTGGCCGAGTTCCTGCGGGACCATCCCATGGTCGACTGGGTGGCTTACGGCGGCCTGCCGGAAAGCCCGTTCCATGCCCTGGCCCAGAAATATCTGCCCAAGGGGCCGGGCGCCATCTTCACCTTTGGCATCAAGGCGCCCAATCCACGCGAGGCGGGGCGGCAATTTATCGAAAGCCTGCACCTCTTCTCCCACCTGGCCAACGTGGGTGATGCCCGCAGCCTGGTGATCCATCCCGCCTCAACCACCCACCAGCGGCTGTCCGACGACGAACTCAAAAAAGCGGGGGTCAACCCCGGCACGATTCGCCTTTCCATCGGTTTGGAAAGCGTGGAGGATCTATTATGGGATCTCGACCAGGCGTTGCTAGCGACGTCAGCATGAACACCCTCCTGCCGGAGGAACTGCACGACAAATACATCAACCCGGCCACCATTCAGGGCATCCTGATGCGCAGCAAGACCATTGCCATGGTGGGCTTGTCGCCCACCAAGCAGCGGCCCAGCAATTTTGTGGCTTCTTATCTGCAGTACGAAGGGTATCGGGTCATCCCGGTCAACCCGACGGCGGACGAGATCCTGGGTGAAAAATCATATCCCGATTTGCTGAGCATCCCGGAGCCGGTCGACCTGGTCAACGTCTTCCGCCGGCCGGAAGATTGCCCGGAAATCGCCCGCCAGGCGGTACAGATCGGCGCCAAAGCGCTCTGGCTGCAGCTCCGCGTCATCAGCCTGGAGGCGGCCGCGATCGCCGAGGCAGGCGGCCTGGAGGTGGTGATGGACCGCTGCGTCAAGATCGAGCACGGCCGTTACTGCGGTAGTCTGCACTGGGTGGGCATGAATACCGAGATCATCTCGGCGCGCAAGAGCGGCCGGTTTATTTAAATACCAGTCTCGTTCTGAGGCTATGCACCAAGCAGCCGTTGCTGCAGGCTGCGTATCTAAGCAGGGCTGGCATGCGCTACCAGGTTCGTAGTAAAGGGCTTTAAGGCTTGTCCGCAGGTAAAATGCACCGCACGATGCCCTTCCTGACGTCATCCCGAGCTCTATTTGTCGTGAAAAGTGCTCATTAAGAGAGCGCGAGGGATCTCGGTCTGAGGCGCTGACAGGACCGGCCGGTAGCTGGTGAAAGAACGGCGAGCTGCCATACCAGCCACCAGCCGTCAAAGCCAACACCATGGCGAGGGGCCCTTCGCTCTCTCTTGATGTGGGTAATGCCCCATGAACGAAGCTCAGGGTGACGTCGGAAAATTATGAAAAACGACCTCCGGACAAGCCTTAAAGCGTTTACTACAAACCTCGGCTTCGCCCAACCGGCAAGACCAGTGTTTGCATTATTACATGCGCTGATTCATAAGAAGTTTGTCAGGTATATACCATGCACATAACCCATCGCCCCGCCATCCGCGGACGCCAATACGCTGTCGCCTCCGTCCATTACCTGGCCACGATGGCCGGCCTACAGATTCTGGCCCAGGGGGGCAACGCGGCCGACGCCGGCGTGGCGACGGGTCTCTGCATCAACGTGCTGGAGCCGGAGCTGGCCCACTTTGGCGGCGTCGCCCCGATTATCTATTGTCCCGGCGACGGTGGTCCGGTTGAGACCATCAGCGGCGTGGGGCGCTGGCCCCGGGCGGCCAGCCGGGCCTACTTCCAGCGCGAACACGGCGGCGACCTGCCGGATGGCGTGTTACGCACTGTCACCCCGGCCGCAGCCGACGCCTGGCTGACTGCCCTGAGCCGCTATGGCACGATGAGCTTTGCCCAGGTGGTCGCCCCGGCGCTGGCGCTGGCCGAAAACGGCCGGCCCGTCGACGAACGGTTCCACGCCGCCCTGCGCGACCCAGAGCATATGGTCTGGCCCACCACGAAAGCGGTTTTTCATCGGAACGGCCATATTCCGGCCGTTGGCGAACTGTTTCAATGGCCAGAACTGGCCGCCAGTTTTCGGCTGATGGTGGCAGCTGAAGCGGCAGCAGATGGCGATCGTCAGGCCGGCATTGCGGCGGCCAGAGATGTTTACTACCGCGGCGAAATCGCCCAACGGATGGTGGCGTTTCATCAAGCTCAAGGCGGCTTCATGACCATGGCCGATCTGGCCGAGTTCCATGTCGGCATCGAGGCGCCGGAGAGGGTACATTACAAGGGCTACGACGTTTATAGCTGCGGCCCGTGGTGCCAGGGCCCGGCCATGCTGATGCTGCTGCAAATGCTGCAGCCGCTGGACCTGGTTGGGATGGGTCACAATTCGGCCGCCTATCTGCACACCCTGCTGGAAGCGACCAAACTGGCCTTTGCCGACCGGGAAGCGTATTTTGGCGACCCTGAGTTTGTGGATGTACCCCTCGATGTGCTGCTGGATGCGGACTATGCCGCGGCCCGGCTGGGCGCCATCGACCCGGAGAGAGCGGTGATTGGGATGCCACCGGCCGGTGACCTCAACCCATGGCGTCCAACGAGTGCAGCGCCATCGCGCCATAAGCCCCAGCCTGGCCCGCCCAACAAAGCCGAATGGCACAGCGACACCAGCTACCTCTGCGTCGTCGATGCCGCCGGCAACACCTTCTCGGCCACCCCCTCGGACGGCTTGGGCAGCTCGCCAGTGGTGCCGGGCAACGGCTTCCCGGTCTCAGGCCGGGGCTACCAGAGCTGGCTGGACGACGACCATCCCAGCCGGCTGGAGCCGTGGAAACGGCCCCGCCTGACGCCCAACCCGGCGCTGGTGCTGAAAGATGGCAAACCGGTTATGGCCCTTGGTTGCCCGGGCGGTGATGCGCAGGTACAGGCGATGTTGCAGGTCTTTCTCAATATGGTCGAATTTGGTATGGAGCCGCAAACAGCTATCGAAGCGCCCCGCGTCATTTCGCACAGCTTCCCCAACTCCTTCTGGCCCCACCACAGCCGGCCCGGTGAAGTCACCATTGAGGAGCGGATTCCCGCCGCAATCCGGGCTGAGCTTGCCGCCAAAGGCCACAAACTGGTGTTGGATGGCGCCTGGAGCGGTAAGGTTGCCCGCGTCTGTGCCATCAAGATAGAAGCGGAGTCAGGTGTCCGCACGGCCGGGGCGGATCCCAGGTCAACTTCGTATGCAGCCGGCTGGTGACAGACAAACCCTGTCCCTATGAACAGGTGGGCGGCTGTCCCGATTCCCTGACACTTGTTGTCACAAAACCGCTAAACTGCAATGCAAATCGGCCGGATTGACTCCTGCCACAAGACATTTTTAGATCATTCTGCTATGGTTGGGGCGCTTTGTCCTAGCAATACAGCACCGCATGAGGAGAACATGGAGAAAAAGTTCAAAGTCGTCGCCATTGCCGGCAGCCTGCGCCAGCAATCCCTACACCAGATGCTCGTCCGCGCGGCCCAGGAGCTGGCGCCTGATAACATGGAAATTGAGGTCCTGGATATCAGCCAGATCCCGCTTTACAACAGCGATGTGGAATCGGCCGGTTGGCCCCCTGCCGTGGCCGAATTTCGCGACAAAATTGAGGCGGCCCACGGCGTCATCTTTGCCGTGCCCGAGTACAACGGCTCCGTTCCCGGTGTCCTGAAAAACGCCTTCGACTGGGCTTCCCGCCGCGGCCTCGTGGCCGAAAAACCCGGCGTCACCATGGGTGGCTCCCCCGGCGCTCTCGGTGCAACCAAGGCCCAGGAGCATATGCGCCAGGTCATGATGCACACCAACATGTACGTCATGCCCCGGCCAACCATCGCCATCCCCAAGATGGGCGACAAATTTGTCGACGGCAAACTGGTCGACGAGCCCACGCGCGGCTTTCTGGCCGAGCAATTGCAGAAGTTTGCGAACTGGATAGGGCATTTCAATTAGGATGAACAGGTGGTAGGCAGTTGAGTCCCGCTCTCCTAAACTGGAAGCGGAGGCTTAATCATGAAACTGCGCCACCTCTTTTTCCTACTACCGCTCCTGCTGGCTTGTGGGCCGCTGACTGAGATTGGGCCTACACCGGCCCAGATCGTTCTCACTCATCCGCCCGCAACCGCTGAACCACCAGAGGCAACACAACCAGCGGCGACGGCCACACCACCTGTGGCTTCCGCTGAACGAGCGTGCGCAGCCGGCCGGTCAGACCAGACCAACCTGACCGGTCATCAGATGTACCGTGCCTACAGCAACGATGGCCTTCATTTTGAGGATGAAGGCCAGTTGCTGGTGGATGAGGCGTCGGTGCCGGACGGCGTCATCGGGCCGGATGGTGCACTTTGGCTGTACTTCGTCAACGGGATACCCGGGCAGCACGGCATTTTTGCCGCCCGCGAAACCGTAGAAGGCACCTTCGCGACGATTGACTGCATCTCTCTGGATGGCGCCTTTGAAGGTAACGCCGTTGATCCGGATTTAATGCGTCTGCCCGATGGGCGCTTCCGCCTCTTCTACTTCCTGGGCGCCTTTGTCGGCGAGCGCCGGCCAGAAGCGCTGCATACCTTTTACAGCGCTATCAGCGAAGATGGTCTGAACTTCACCATCGAAGGGCCGATCTTCGAGTACGAGGCGATTACTGACCCCAGCGTCGCCCAGTTGCCGAACGGTGAGTGGCTGCTGGCTGCGGCCCGGCCTGGGGCCGGCGGCGCCTTGCTCGCCCGCAGCAGCGACGGCCAAAGCTTCACCTTCCAGCAAGAGATGGGTGTTGATGGCATTCCTGAGCTGGCAGTAATGCCTGATGGCACCGTGCGCCTTTACCTGGCCCAGAGCTACCTGTCCACGGACAACGGTCATACCTGGATCGCCGAGACCGCTGGGTGGATCCCCAGTCCCGATCCCAGTCTCGTCCAGCTGGCGCCGGACAGCTTTGTGATGTTCTATAAGCGAATTGCCGGCGGTCCGGCCGCAGCACCCCCATAGATTGCCGTCATTTCGGATAACGGTTGACAGGTCCCACCAACCTGACAGGTCCCACCAACCTGACAGGTCCCACCAACCTGACAGGTCCCACCAACCTGACAGGTCCCACCAACCTGACAGGTCCCACCAACCTGACAGGTCCCACCAACCTGACAGGTCCCACCAACCTGACAGGTCCCACCAACCTGACAGGTCCCACCAACCTGACAGGTCCCACCAACCTGACGGGTTGCCGAACCTGTCGGGTTGGCTCATAATCGCCGCATGATCGTCGATTTTCACAATCATTATTTCCCGCCAGAATATCTGAATAGCCTGGAGCATGGCCGGACCGTGGTCTGGACGGAGTATGACGCGCAGGGGCGCCATCAACTCATGATGAAGGGGTTTGAGAATGAACTGGCCCCAGCACATAGCAATCTCGCCGCGCGGATTGAGGCGATGGATGCGGCCGGGGTGGATCTGAGTGTGTTGACGATGACCATCCCCGGCGTGCACGTGGAACCAGGCGCAGGCGGGGTCCGGCAGGCGCAAATCATCAATGATGCGTTTGCCGGGGCGATAGCCGCCTATCCCGGCCGGTTCACCGCCCTAGCCGTCCTGCCGCTTCACGAACCTGCTGCCGCCGGCCGTGAACTGCGGCGCGCGGTCACGGAATTGGGGCTGCGTGGGGGAACGCTTTACTCACACATCAATGGCCAGCAGCTCGACCATCCCGATTTTTACCCCATCTACGAAGAGGCCATCAACCTGGGCGTGCCGCTCTGGATGCACCCCACCGTTCCCCAACAACCGGGCGCAATGGCTGATTTCGGCATTGTCGTGGTGGCCGGCTTTTTGCACGAGACGACAGTGGCGGTCTGCCGCCTGCTCTACGGTGGTGTGATGGAGCGATATCCCGATTTGCAACTGGTCCTGTCGCAAATGGGTGGCACCATCTCCTTTATCGCGGAACGGGTGGAACGGGGCTACCATGTTTACCCGCACACCCACAAATTTGCGCGCTCACCGCTGGAGCAGCTCAAAACGCTGTATGCCGATACCACGCCGCACACGCCGTGGGCCATCGAAGTGGCAACCCGCTTTCTGGGCGAGGACAAAATTCTGATGGGCAGCGATTTCCCCCACACCATCGGCGACCTGCCCGGGGCGCTGGCGACGATACGCGGCCTGCCTTTCTCGGATGAGGTCAAGGCCAAGATCATGGGCGGGAACGCGCTGAAGTTGCTGGGGCTTAAGGCTGACGCCTTTGGCAGCACGCCCGCCAACGAATAGAGAAGTCAATTGGACATAGCACATCTGCGGTCAAGGTCCAAAACCACAGCCAACGACGTCATCTCGAGAAGCGCCACGCGGCGCGTTCAATAAGGCAAGAAACCGTAGGGGCTAGGCGCCTGGGTCATGTGTTTGCCAATCACTCATATGGTTGTACCAGGCGCCTCGCCCGCTAACCGATAGCGGGCGAGGCAACCGGTGGCAAGCAAATTTCTTCGTGGCGAGCTGATAGCCCGGTTGCCTAGCCCCTACGAAGGGCGGGTATTCGCCTAATCGAGCTTCTGCCTGGCCCATGGCTGGTGGCGCAGCCCTCTGGTTGTGCCAGGTCCAAATGGTTTCTCTATAAGAATCATCAAGCATAAATAAGCGCAATCGGTGGCCAACTCTTTAGAAAAATTCAGGGTATTGCGCCGGGTCGGCTTCGTTCATGATGTCGTAGATGATGGCGATGATCTCCTCGGCGTTGGGCTTAGAGAAGTAAGCGCCGTCGGTGCCGTAGGCCGGCCGGTGGGGCTTGCTGGTGAGGCTGCGTGGCTCAGCATCCAGCCAGTAGAAGCCGCCCTGGCGCTCGATCACCTGCTGCATCATGTAGGCAGTGGCGCCGCCAGGCAGATCTTCATCCAGGAAGAGGATACGGCTGGTTTTCTCGAGCGACGCCAGGATGATGCCGCCGGTATCAAACGGCAGAAGAGTCTGGACATCGATCAGCTCTACATCAATTCCCAGCTCAGCCAACCGCTCAGCGGCGTCCAGGGCGATGGTACACAGCGCCCCATAGGTCACAACCGTCACATCGGCGCCCGGCCGGATAATCTCCGGCACCCCCAGTGGTAGCCTGAGCTCGGCCAGATTGGCCGGTAGCCGCTCTTTTTGCCGGTAGCCTAGCAACGGCTCAATCACTAGCGCCGGGTCAGCACCAGCCATCAGCGTATTGTAAAAGCCGGCCGCTCTGGTCATATCGCGCGGCACGATGACGTGCATGCCCCGGACCAGGTTAATGATGCCGGCCAGGGGTGAGCCGGCATGCCAGACCCCTTCCAGCCGGTGGCCGCGCGTGCGTACGATGACTGGCGCCGCCTGCCGTCCCACCGTGCGCCAGCGTAGGGTCGCCAGGTCGTCGGCCATAATCTGCAGGGCGTAGAGCAGGTAATCCAGGTATTGGATCTCGGCAATAGGGCGTAGGCCGCGCAGCGCCAGGCCAATTGCCTGCCCTACGATGGTCGCCTCGCGGATGCCGGTGTCGCCAACTCGCAATGGGCCGAATTTGGCTTGCAACCCGGCCATCGTCTGGTTCACACCGCCGAGGTGGCCGACATCCTCGCCAAAGGTCAGGACGCGCGGATCACGGGTAAAGAGGCCAGCAAAATAGTCGTTCAGGATTTGGAAGCCAGGGAATTCTGGGGCGCCAGGGTTGTAGATGGGGAGAACCGGCCGGTCCCCACCTTCCCTTGCCAGCAAATCCGACCCATACAACGCCTCATAAACCGGCAACTGCGCCCGCCGCCACGCCAACAGCGCCGCACGCGCTTCGCTCTGCTCGGTTCGCGTCAGGCTCAGAGCCTGAAAAGCGGCTTCCAGCAAGGGACGGCGACGGGGCACCGGCTCACGCCCAAGTTGGATCGTTAAGGCTTCCAGCGCCTCGCGCTGCGGCGATTGCCCCGCCAGATCGTCAATCAAGCCCTGCACCGTCGCCACTTCGCCGCTCAGGCTGGCGCCGTACGCCGCCCAGGCCGCTTCCACCTGCTGCCGGACGGAAGCCTGCTCTTCTGCTTCCAGGGCAATCAACTCTGGCTCCGACAAAAGCTCCTCGCGCAACACCAGCTGGCGTAGATGCAGGAGCCCATCGTGGGCGGCTTCCCAGGTCAGGCGTTCGGCCGATTTGTAGCGCTCGTGGCTGCCGGAGGTGGAATGGCCCTGCGGCTGGGTTAGCTCACGGACGTGGATGATGGCCGGGATGTGGCCGGCGCGGGCAGCCGCAGCCGCTGCTTCATAGGCAGCCAGCAGGGCCGGGTAGTCCCAGCCAGGCACGCTAAACAGGTTGAACCCCTCACCAGACTCGTTGCGCGCAAAGCCGGCCAACTGTTCAGCCAGATCACGCTTGCTGAACTGGAGTTCGTTCGGCACCGAAATACCGTACGCGTCATCCATGATGGTGATGATGGCCGGCGCCCGCAGTACACCAATGGCGTTCAACGATTCCCAAAACAACCCTTCGGCACAGCTGGCGTTGCCGATAATGCCAAAGGCAATTTCGTTGCCCTGGCGGGAGAAGTTGGTGAGATGATGCAGCTCAGCCAGCTCGCGGTAGAGACGGGAAGCATAGGCCAGGCCAACCAGCCGGGGCATTTGGGAAGCAGTCGGTGACAGATCAGCGGCGCTGTTATACCGTTCAACCTGTGACAACCAGTTACCGCTGGCGTCCAGCAACTCAGTTGAGAAATGAGCCGGCATCTGGCGACCGCCCGAATTGGGCTCCGCTTCAATGTCGGCGTGGGCGTAGAGCTGGGCAAAGAATTGGCCAACGGTCAGGGTGCCCAGGGCCAGGGGTAGGGTCTGGTCGCGGTAATAGCCGCTGCGAAAATCGCCGCGTTGAAAGACGCGAGCCATGGCCAGCAGGGGCAGCTCTTTGCCGTCGCCAAAGCCGCCAAATTTGGCCCGGCCGCTCATCACTTCCTGGCGGGCCATCAGGCTCATCTGGCGGCTGCGGTAGGCCAGACGGTAATCGGCCAGCAAGGGATCAACGGTCATCGATGGGTCCAAATTGGTTCAGGCTGGCTTACCGGCCGGTCGCGCTCAATCGCCCGCATGTTGCGTCCCTTTGGCGGCAAATTCGTCGCGACGTTGCTGGGTGTAGTCGAACATCTCACGCGGGATCAGCAGAGCGCCGCCAAGGGCCTCCGCCTGGATGCCCAGCACCGCCGCTTCCTCGATTAGCATGTTGGCATAGGCTGCCCCGTGCGGATTACGTCCGAAGGCCAGAACACCATGATTGGCCAGCAAAACGCCGCTGATATCCTGATGGCTCCTGATGGCATCAGCAATATTGTTGACCGACTCAGCTGAGCCGCGCGGTCCGTAAGCGGCCAGGGGCACGCCATCCGTCATGTTAAAACGCACCAGCGCCTCATAGATAACCGGGATCGGTTTGTTGGCGACGGCGTAGGTCGTGGCCTGCGGCGAATGGGTGTGGACTACGCCACCCACATCCGGCCGGAGCTGGTAGACGATGCTGTGCATGTCGACCACCTCGGCGCCGGAAGGTTCCAGCGCGCCATGCAGGAGGCTGCCATCCATGTGAAAGAGGGCGATTTGCTCCGGCTTGAGGTCAGCAATAGAGCCACCGCCGGTCAAAAGGAAGGTCTCGCTGCCGGGCACGCGGGCGCTGAAATTACCGTGCAGGCTCACGGAAATGACGCCGGCCCGAACCAGCATATTGGACGCATTGATAATTTCCTGCTTGAGTTGATCAATTGTCTCCTGGCTCATCATCTACTCCTTAATAGGCGGTACAAGTGGGTTTTGTCTCAGCCGCAAGGGTACACGGCTTTGGCTTGCTTGACCATCCATTAAACAGACATTTTGCCCTGAATAAGTTATCATCTTCCCGGACAGAACGAGCAATTCCATCGGACAGATCCAGGAGCAGAACGCTATGCCGGCTACATTTGTACCTTACGCTGAATACCGTGAATATCCTATCGAGGAGATGCGCCAGCGCGCTGAGGCGTTTTACGCTGAGATCAGGCGCCGGCGGACGGTGCGGGAGTTTGCGGACCGGCCGGTCCCCCGCGACCTCATCGAAACCTGCCTCCTGGCCGCCGGCACCGCCCCCAGCGGCGCCAACCTGCAACCCTGGCAATTCGTCGTCGTCTCCGACCCGGAGATCAAGCGCAAAATACGCGAAGGGGCCGAAGAGGAGGAGCAGGCGTTCTACAACGGCCGCGCCCCGCAGGATTGGTTGGACGCCCTGGAACCATTGGGCACAGATGAACACAAGGGCTTTCTCGATGTGGCGCCCTATCTCATCGCCATCTTCGCCAAATCGTATGATGAACTGCCCGACGGCCGCAAGGTCAAGAATTACTACGCCCAGGAGTCGGTGGGCCTGGCCACCGGCATCCTGATCACAGCTCTGCACACGGCCGGCCTGGCCACCCTGACCCACACCCCCAGCCCGATGGGCTTTCTCAACGAGGTTTTGGAGCGGCCCAAAAACGAGCGGCCTTTTATCCTGCTCGTCGTCGGCTATCCGGCTGAGGATTGCCAGGTGCCGCTCAAAGCGATGGACAAAAAGCCGCTGGAGAAGTTTGTCAGCTTTCTCTAGTTAAGGACGGGCTCGGTTAAGTGGTTCCTGTTTTTAGCTGAATGCTTTCGGAGCTGAAGTAATGCCGGAAGTTGAGCGCCTTCGCTACGCCGACTGATCCAGAATTTTGCGTGTCACAGCGATATTGAGCGATGATGTCGTTGGCGATGGACCAGCGACATAGCGCCCCCACCACCAGTTTGGCCAGGCCTAATTTGCGAAAACCGGCATGGGTCAAAACGCCAATATCCAGGAATCCAGAAAGGCGATAACCACTGGCGGCCGCGACCATCTGATCGCCGCGGAAACAGCCAAACGCAATCTCATGGTCAACCTCAACATACCCTTCGTCCACTTCTGCGGGCGTACAGTTTTGATGAAGGGTTGCAAGCGCCTCCCGATCAGCCAATGTCAACTGGCGCACGTTGAATGAAGGGGGCGTCGGCAAATTGGGCAACTCGTCCGGACGCAGATAATGCAACAACCCAACATCATGTGATTCAATGGCGTTGGCACCTAACACACCCCGCACATTTTCGCCAGCGATAGATGCGTCACGCGGCTGCCTGGCGATGACGGCGTTTACTGAGGCGCTGCACGCTGGATCAAACAATACAAACGTGTGTTTGCCAATATGCCAGAGAATAAGCAGACGCTGACCCGCATATTTCTCATCCGGCAACAGCGTTGTACCACTCTGCATCAATCTGTCTACAGGGCATCCAAATCGACTCGCCCAATTATTGAGGACAACGTCGTCAAAACTGGGCATCAATCATCTCACTCACAACTGCCAGGATAATCTCCCCGGCCTCATCAATCTGTGCTGCCGAAACATCCATGTGCGTCACCGCCCGTAAACGCTGCCGCCCCACAGTGCTGACGTTGAGGCCCATCTCCTCCAGGCGAGCGGCAACGGCAGCGGCTGTCAATGCGGTATCCACCAGATCGAAGATGACGATATTGGTCTCGACATGGTCCACATTCAGAGCCAGATGGTCGTGGGCGCTCAGGGACTGGGCCAGGCGACGGGCATTGCCATGATCCTCAGCCAGTCGCTCAACATGATGCTCAAACGCATAGAGGCCGGCTGCCGCCATCATGCCGGCCTGGCGCATGGCACCACCCAACCGATGTTTCCAGCCCCAGGCCCGGTCGATAAAGTCGGCTGAACCGGCCAGGACCCCACCAAACGGGCAACCCAGTCCTTTGGTCAGATCCACCCAGACGCTGTCCAGATCAGCACAAAACTCGCGCGCCGGCACGCCACTGGCCACAACGGCATTCATCAGCCGAGCGCCATCCATATGCAGCGCCAGCTTGTTGGCCCGGGCCGTTTCGGCCACACCACGAATCGTGGCCAGAGGCCAGACGGTGCCGCCGCTGAAGTTGGCTGTCTGTTCGATTGAAACCAAACGCGCGCGCGGCGTATAACGGCTGCGGGCCAAAATGGCCTCATTCAGCTCCGCGCCAGTGAAAACGCCGCGCTCACCGGTCAGCGGATGAACGCTTGCCCCGGCCAGCGCCGCCGGTCCACCAGCCTCGGAAATGTAGATGTGCGCTTTCTGGTCACAATAAATGCCGTCACCACGCTCACAATGGACCAGGATGGCAATCTCATTACACATTGTGCCGGAGGGCAGGAAGATGGCGGCCTCCTTGCCCAATAGGTCAGTGACCAGTGCGCAGAGCTGATTGACGCTCGGGTCCATCCCCTTCTGCTCATCGCCCACCGGCGCCGCCAGCATCGCCTCGCGCATCGCCAACGACGGCCGCGTCTGCGTATCACTATACAGGTTAATCCGTCCCTCAATCACATAAGCCTCCAAAGAGTTTTGCCGCAGATTTCACAGATTAGGGGATTTTTTCTCGCACAGATTCAGGGAACTTCTTCATAATCTGTGAAATCTGCGCAATCTGCGGCAAAAAACCTAATCCACGTACTCGTCTGCGAGGGTCAGGGCGGTGTCGAGCATGTCGAGCCCTTCCTGGATCTGGGCCTCGTCGATGACCAGCGGCGGCGTGCAGAAGATCCAATCCCATTTGACGAAGGTACTCATACCATCTTGAACGAGGGATTTGGCGACCTTTTGCATCGGTTCGGAGGCGGGCTTGTTGAAACCGCTGATGGGCTCGCGCGTCTCCCGGTTTTTGACCAGCTCGATAATCTGATGGAGCCCCTCACCGCGGATGTCGCCCACACTGGGATGGCGCTCGGCCAGGTCGACCAGGCCGGCGCGCAGGACTTTGCCCATCTTCGCCGACCGCTCAATCAGATTCTGCTCCTTGTACACTTCGAGATTGGCGATGCCGGCGGCGCACCCCAGCGCATGGGCGGAGTAGGTCAGGCCGGCCCAGAGCACATTGTCCTCAAAATGGTCAGCGATGGCGTCAGAAACGGCGACGGCGCCCATCGGCACATAACCGCTGGTCAGCCCTTTGGCCATCACCATCAGGTCCGGTTTGGCGTACGGGTAATGGTCGATGCCAAACCATTTGCCGGTCCGGCCGAAGCCGCTCATGACCTCATCCACAATCAGCAAAATGCCATATTTCTGGCACAGGTTGGCAATGCCGCGCCAGTAAACCTCGCCACCCTGAATAATACCGCTGGTGCCGTTGTACCCTTCCAGCAGAAACGCGGCGATGCTCTCCGGCCCTTCGTAGAGAATGGTCTCTTCATACTGATCGATGAGGGCCTGATCGCCCTCGTCGCGGCTGCGGCCCCGGTAGAGCGGGCTGCGGTAGGCGTAGGGGTCGTGAATGTGCACGATCCAGGGGACGCCGGGCTCATTGGCCAGACGGCGCGGGTCGCCACCAGCCGTCATAGCGCCAAATGTACCGCCATGGTAGGCGCGATAGCGGGAGAGAACTTTCTGCCGGCCGGTATACAGCCGGGCCATCTTCATGGCGTTCTCGATGGCATCCGCGCCGCCGAGGGTGAAGAAGCTTTTGTTGAGACCGGCCGGTGTCACCTCCGCCAGCATCTCGCCCAGGCGGGCCCGCGGCTCAGTCGCCAGGCTGGGCATGGCGTAGGTCAGCTTTGCCGCCTGTTCCTGAATCGCCTTGATGACATGCTGGTTATTGTGGCCGATGTTGACATTGACCAGTTGCGACGACCAGTCGATGTACCGTTTGCCTTCTGCATCCCAAAAATAAACCCCATCAGCATGGTCAACCGTGACCGGGTTCCAGGCGCCCTGCTTTTGCCACGAAGCCAGGGTAAATTGCTTATTGCGAGCGGATAATTCTGCATTCTTACTCATGGAAAAATCCTTTTTGTTATCAGGAGAATAATCGGATCATGATATCTGGCTGGCTATTATAGCAGCGCCGCCCCTGTCTAGCCGTAGGCCAGGGCCAGCACCAGCAAGAAGCCCCAAACCATCTCAGCCACCCCAATCCGGGGGACGGATACTGCCAGGCGCCAGGGCGACAAACCCCACAGTGAGCGCAGCAGTAGCAAACTCAGGATGACAACCGTCGCCCAGTTCAGGTAGCCCGCCAGACGAACGACAAGGACCAGGATGAGTGCCAGCAGGTGCAAGCTGTGGACCGGCCAGACTATGGCTCCCCGCTCTTTATCCAGGTTTAAGCGAGCCCGAACATAGAAGATCGAGGGGGCGGAGCGACCGGCCAGCGCCAGCCAGAACGCATACGCCTGCCCTACCTCCGCGTCTCCCAGCAGCAGAATAACCGCGACGACACCGGCAAAGGCGATGGGGGCGGCCAGTTCGGCCTGCCAGGTGCGGCCCACACGCCGCCAATCGTAATAGATAAAGACAAGCCCGAAGGGAATAGCAATCAACAACGGGGTCAGGTACTCCCAACCACCAAGCCAGACAGTGCCCAGCAGGGCCAACAACGAGACCATGCCATATCCAGCCGAAAATTGCCAGGCCAGCCGCTTACGCTCTTGCCTTCTGGCCAGCAGATAGCTGCGCAGGGGCCAGCGCAGCAAAAAGGCCGCGAATGCCGCCACGCTGAACAGAAGCCCGGGCCAGCTTGGCAAGGTCAGCATACCGGCCAGAATCGGTTCCAGCGTTAATCCCCAGCTACCATGCTCTGCGGGCAAAGCAATTGCCTTCCAGGCCGCTCGCCCCGGTTTGCCATTCTCACTCATACTGTGTCACAATCTTTCTTTGAAATTTTACCCAACATTGGCTATGCGAATAGCCTGGTCGGGCTGTATGCCCCAGTTAACTCAGGGAGGTGTCCATGTCAACCCAAACAATCCCCGCCAAAGCGCCGGCGCGCCTGTTACAGGAGCGCAACATCTGGCTGGCGACCAACCGGCCGGATGGTCGCCCTCATCTTACCCCGATCTGGTTCGTTTGGCAGGAGGACAAAATCTTTATCTGCATGAAACCAGACAGCGTCAAAGCCCGCAATCTGGCTGCGAATAACGCGGTTGCCCTCTCCCTGGAAGATGGCTCCGATGTCGTCATCTGCGAAGGCACGGCCGAATATGTCGCGCCCCCCTGGTCCCCGGCGCTCATGGCCGCATTCAAGGCCAAGTACAACTGGCAAATTGACGAAGACAAAGATTATGGCCATGTCATGGCTATCACACCGCAAAAGTGGCTGAGTTGGGGACCTGCCTGAGCCGCTTTGTGATAGAATTCGCGGCTGCCGACAATTAACCCTATGGGCATCCTGCCCCATTCCGAGCTGATAGAAACAATGAAATTTGCCAAGCGACTTGAATCACAAAAAAACGTCCACTGGGCCACCGTACGCGCCCTGATCATGGAAAAGGCCAAAGATGGTGGCGACATCATCATGCTGGCCTCCGGCGACCCTGATTCGCCCACCCCGGATCACATCGTCGAAACATTGCGCGAAGCGGCCCAGGATCCGACCTACCATCGCTACCCGTTCAGCTTTCAGACCGACCTGCACAGCGCCGTCGCCAGTTATTACAAAGCACGCTTTGGCGTCACCCTGAACCCGGCAACTGAAGTGCGCATGACGGCTGGCTCGCAGGCTGCCATCGGCGACGCCGGTCTGGCCCTGTTGGAACCGGGCGACATTGCCCTGGTCACCGATCCGGCCTATGGCAGCTACTCCCGGGCCACCGAGTTCGCCGGCGCCGAGGTACATTGGCTGCCCATCGGCGAAGAAAACGGTTATCTACCCGACCTGAAAACCATCCCGGCCGCTGTTCTGGCCAAAACGCGCGTCCTCTGGATCGGCTACCCGCATAACCCGACCGGCGCCATCGCCCCACTTTCCTTCTTTGAGGAAGTTGTCGCCTTCGCCAGGGCCAACGACATCATCGTCGTCCATGACAACGCCTATGCCGACATCTGTTACGACGGCTATCAGGCGCCCAGCTTCCTGGCTGTTGAGGGCGCCAAAGAAGTGGGTATCGAGCTCAATACATTGAGCAAATCGCACAACATGGCCGGTTGGCGCGTCGGCATGGCAGTGGGCAACGCTGCTGTGATCCAGGCGCTCAACATGGTTGGCGCCAACAATACGATGGGGTTGTTCGGCCCCGTGCAGCTCGCCGCCGTCGAGGCGCTTACCGCCGACCAGAGCTGGCTGGCCGAACGCAATGCGATGTACCAGCGCCGCCGCGATATCGTCGTTGAAGGCTTGCGCCGGGCTGGTCTTGCGCCGATGGAGCCTAAAGCGACGCTCTACGTCTGGGCCCGGCTGCCGGAAGGCTATGATGATTCCTTTGCCTTCAGCAAAAAGGTGCTCCAGGAAGCCGATGTCTGGATGACTTCAGGCAACTTCTTCGGCGACAACGGTAACAACTACATCCGTGTCACCCTCACCGTCCCCGATGAGCGCCTCCAGGAGGCGATGGACCGCCTGAACCAGCTCAAATTGTAAATTCACGACGCTTAAAAAGGCCCGGCTGCCGTTGGGCGCCGGGCCGCTTCTGTCCTCAGCCAGCCATCATCTCACAGCCGGAAAAGTGCGTACAAGATAAGTTGTATCAGGCGAATCTTGCCGGCCGATTCTCGCCAGTTCTGGCCAGAGGTACTGCCCGACCAGCAAGCTGAATTCCCCTGACGGCAACTCGGCTGGCAGCTGGAAATAAAATCGAGTCACCAACTGATCGCCTACTTGCCAGTAAATGCTCTCGACTGCCGGTGCATCATCCTGAGTCAGAATGGCGCCCTCACTGTCCAGCAGATGATTAAAAAAGTGGTAATGCCCGGGCGCCGGCACAGCGTCAACGCGCCAGGTGTATGTTGCGGTCAGCAGGCTGCCGGCGACAAACTCACCTTCCACTTCCGTGGTCAGCAGCGACAGCCCATTCTCCCAGCGGGCGCTTACCTCGTCCGGCGCAGCCGCGCCATCAACCAGAATGAAACGCCATACTTCGCTGCCAGCTTGAATCGTTTGCCCCAAGGGTTGACCCGATGTGGCTAACCAGCCGTCAGCAATCGTATCGCGTACGGTCATATAGATTGAGCAATCGGCCGGAATAATGTAGCCGCGCTGGCCATCCACATAACGGACCGGCGTCGGGCTGAGGAACTGCTCCATAACGCCGAGTGAAGCTTGCTCAACCGTGCCACCCTCCGCCAAAATCGTCAGATCACACGCCGGATTCTGCCGCAACGTCGTCGTCGCGGTCTGAATGGCCTGGTCGACTTCCTGCGCCTGTCTGTCCAACACAATCGTGCCATCGGCAACAGCCGCAAACCAGCGCTGGAAAAGACCGGCCTGCCAGAACGAAAGAAGCAGGATGGGCATCAGCAGAAGTACCGCAACAAAACGACTGAGCCATAACTGCCTCGGGAAACGCTGTTGTTCCCCTGCTACCCAGGTTAATGCCTGGTCAATCAGCAGGGCGCCAGCAATTGCTGGCGCTGGATAGATGTACAAGAAATAGTAGTTCTGGAGATAGACCGTATGGCGAACATAGAGAAGGATCGGGACCAGGAACCAGAGCAGTAGAATAATTTGCGTGACATAGCGGGCGTATGCCTTGGTCTCCTGGTGGGTAGACGGCGCTGTCCTCCACCTCAACCATGCAAACGGTCCCACAGCAACGTATAAAAGTGACAACCAGAACAACAGCCGGGCCCCAAACTCAGCCCAGGCCAGCCCCGGCAGGTCATCGCCAGACAAACCAAGGACGTGTTCAATGCCATTGCCGGTCGCCAACTCCTGTACCAACAAAAACGAAGCGGCATTGGTTTCTGCCTCGCCGACCCCCAGTGGGTCGCTGTTTTCCGCCTGCCCGGTAAGCGCTGTGGCCACCGCCCGCAAATCGGCGTAGGCAACCGCCTTCTCGAACTGAATAAATGGCCAGTACAGTAAAAGGGCCACGCCAGCGCCAAGCAAAAACGGCAATAACAGACGGCGCCAGTCTGAATTTAGCCAGCTACGCCCAAACAACAGGAGGGTCAACCCTGTCACAAAAACCATTACCAAGCCACTGAGGTGCAGCTGCGTGATGGCGGCCAGCGAAAAGCCCATCAAGACGATATGAAGCGCCCGCTGCCGGTCCAATACAATTGCAATCAGACTAAAGAGCAGCAGCGTGGCGAAAAAGGGAATGGGATTGGGGTTCCAGATGAAGCGGCTATAATGCACCGCCCAGGGATTAGTAGCCAGGAGCAAGGTCGCCAGGATAGCCACCCGCCAGCCGAACAACCAGCGGGCATAAAGTGCCAGGGCCAGGACTGCGCCGAACCCAATAAATCCCAGAAAAAGATGAACGGCCTGGAGCGCTGACTGGACAAAAAGCGGCGCCGCCAGCAGGTAAACGATGAATGGCGGATTCATGATGCCGGCCGACGACTTGTTAGCCGCCAACGGCAACTCGCCACCGTTGACGTAACGCATGGCAATATTCAGCAAGATCGACTGGTCGCCACCGACAAAAGCGTAACCAAGCTTATACCAGCGCAAATAGGCCGCCAGCAACAGGATCAGGAGCAGAACAACCATGGGCATGAGGTTGCTGCCGGCGCGCTTTTCCCCAGCTGACGCAGTCGATTGCATAGACGCCTAATCCTTACGGCTGCCGTCGCCAAAATGATCTTTAAGCGGCGCTTCCAGCCATTCGCCCCAGTCGTCAGCAAACTGAAGCCGGAACGGATCACGGTCCAGCGAGGAATTCCAGTTGCCGGTAACCATCAGATCGGCCGCAAGCTTACCCAGGGCGTCAGAGGGGTGAGCGCCGGTGCCATTGCCACCCGTCAGGACAAAAATCCGGTCATCGTAGGCATCCACGAATGGCTTGCCACTGGGTGTGTAACAGACTATGCACGGCTTGGTCTGCCAGCCCAGAACCTCCAGGCCGGGGAACAGATCGCGCAAGAAGGTTTGCATGGCAATTTTGTGTGCGTCCGTATTGCCGCGCCAGAACCAGTCCCGCATCTGTTCCAACGAAGTAAACAGAACGTCGGAGCGGGTATCACAACCCATTTTCAGGTAGTAGCGGCCGTCAGGATAGAGCACCGGGGGAACAAGATAGGGGTCGTTTATCTCCCGGTTGGCGTAGCGGATGCTCATTGGCGGCACGTGGGCCAGCCGCTCAGCCTCGGCTGCGGTCACCTCAGCCAGAATAGTTGATTCCGGTTTGACGCGCAGAGCGAGGCGGCGCGGCAGCAAATCAAAGCAATTGGCAAAGGCGCCGGTCGCCAGCAGCACTTTGCGGGCCTGCAGGCGTTCACCACTGTTGGTTATGATCTCAAGGTAGCCATCGCCCGGTTTCAGGCTATGGACCTCCTGACGAATAACGGTGGCGCCAGCGTTGATGGCCGCCTGGAGCTGAGCCCGGACCATGTCCCGGGGATTGATGTAGCCGGAGGGGGCGCCTTCGACATACACATCCAGACCGGCCGGTGCCCGCAACGGCAAATCCGCCGGCAGCTCTCCCCCGGCATACCGTTTGACACCAGGGATCTCATTTTTGTAAGCGTACTCAGGCTGGCCGACTGGCACCATGGTGATGAGACCGGCCGGTTCGTAAAAATGCACCCCGCTGGCCGCCTCCAACGGCTGATAATTGGCGATAGAGTCCTGATCCAATTGATTCCAGATCTCGTCCGGGCCATTGGCGCTGGCCAGCCGGCCCTGATCATAATGGCTGCTGAAAACCCCATCGTGGGTCGCCCAGGCAACCGGTTCTGCCGGCCCGATGATCGCCACGCCATCCGCCTGCTCCGCCAGATGGCGCGCCGCCGCCGAACCCATTAAACCTGCCCCAATTACCAGATAGTTATACATGTTCACTCCTTTCTCATTCGCGGGGCAGCAACCCCGGGGTCCAGCTAATCAATTGCATAAGGCACCAGGACAATTTGCTTCAGCTTTGCGTCCGCTGCCCGCCAATCCGGCAGAAACTGGTCCATGAATCCGTAAAAGCGCTTGTTATGGCCGCGTTCCAGCAAATGGACCAGCTCGTGAACCAATACCATCTCCAGACAGGCCCGCGGTGCTCGGGCCAGTTCCAGGTTCAGGGTGATGTGCCTGTCGGTCACGTTACAGCTGCCCCAGCGGCTGCGCATTTTGCGGATGCGCCAGCCGGCCACGCTCACACCCATTTTGGCCTGCCAGACGGTCAGCAGCGGCGGAAGTTGCTGCTTGAGCTGGTGCCGATACCATTCATCCAGCAACTTCCCAGCGGCGTCAGCTTCGGCACCTGCTGGAATCTGCATCTGAATGGGATCTTTGGCTTGCAAGCTGACCGACGCCTTGCCTCCAGTTGGCCTGATGCTGATTGTATAGGTTTCATCCAGGAAGGGCACAGTGGCCCCGTCCACCAGAGCAGAGAGTGCTGGTGGCGCTGTGCGCGACTGAATTTCAGCCTGTTTGGCCTTGATCCAGGGCAGCCGCTGCTGTAAAACACGGCGCAGTTCAGCGTCACTCAGGCGGTGCGGGGCAGAAACCTGAATTTGACCGGCCGGTGGCTTCAGACGAATATTGATATTCTTGACCCGCTTCCGGGTGACCTGGATCTCAAGGCCATCCAGCTTCAAGATCGCTTTTTTCTCTTTCATGATTCCAGCTCAAACATGACGTCTCTCAGGAGCAAAGGATGAATTATATCGGACTCGACATCGGTGGCAGCAAATTTCTGGTCGCCAGCGCGGATGCTCAGGGCAACATCAGGCAACGGGTGCAACGGCCGACACCACCGGCCCTGGAAGATGGCATTGCCCTGCTGCAGGAAATGATCGCCATCGTCAGCGACGGCGATCCGGTCAGCGCCATTGGCGCAGCCGCCGGGGGCCCATTGGATTGGCAAACAGGCGTCATCTCACCCCTGCACCAGCCAGCCTGGCGCGACGTCCCGCTGCGGCAGATCATGGCCGACCGCTGGGGTTGCCCGCTGTACGTCGACGTGGACACCAATGTGGCGGCCCTGGCTGAGTACCATCTTGGCGGTCACGACGTACCCGCCCTGCTTTACCTGACGATCAGCACGGGCATGGGCGGCGGCCTGGTGCAAAATGGCCGGCTCTATCGCGGGCACAATGGCGCCCATCCCGAAGTAGGTCATCAAACCATCCGCTACCGCTGCCGGGCGCCGGCAAACGTGCGCTGTGCCTGTGGGGCGCCGGATTGTCTCGAAGGGCTGATCTCAGGCAACGCCATCCGCCGGATTTATGGCCGGCCTGCTGAGGCGTTGGACGAGGCCGATTGGGCCGAAGTCGCCTTCAACCTGGGCCAGGGGCTGCGCAATCTGGCCACCATCTACGCACCGGACCTGATTGTGCTGGGCGGTGGCGTTGCTGTCGGTGGCGGCCAGCCCTTTCTCGATGCAGCCGTCGCCACAATGAAAGAGCATCTCAATCTTGTGCCGGCACCATCTGTCCGGCTGAGCAACCTGGGTTATGACACAGCCCTGATGGGGGCGATTACGGTCGCCCGCCTGGGATTAAACGAATGAGCAAAATTGTGCCGAAAGTGTGGGGTGAGGAGCATTGGCTCGTCAACCGGGAATATTGCGGCAAGAGGCTACTGCTGAAGGAAGGTTTCCGTTGCAGCCGCCATTTTCACAAGATCAAACATGAGACCTTTTACCTGCTGAGCGGACGCGTCTTGCTGGAGCTGGGTGAGGAGACCATGTTGCTGGAACCAGGCGCCGTCGTCGAGATTACGCCGGGCGCCGTCCACCGCTTTACCGGCCTGGCCGCCAGCGAAATCATCGAATTTTCCACCCATCATATGGATGAAGACAGCTACCGGGAGACGGAGAGCGGCGCGGTGCCGCCAGCTGAATGGGCGACGCTCTGCAAACGCTATCGCTAACCACCCAGATAATCCAGGACGCTCCGCAGACAAGTGCGAGCCACCGGTTCTAGCGTGGTCACATCCAGATACTCATTGGCCGCGCAGGTGTTGCCCCCCTGGGGGCCATAAACGAGCGTCGGAATGCCGCCATGAACGGCAAAATGGCTGGCGTCGTTGACGGAGCGCCCGATGAGATAATGCACCGGCCGGTCCAACTCCTTTACCATGTTGGCGGTCACGATTCGGGTGAACGGATGGTCCAGCGGCACTCTGGTAACCGGCTGCGGTGCCGGCGTCGGCCGCTCATCCCAACTGATCTCTACCTGGCCGCGCAGGCTCGCCGGGCGCTGGCCGCTCAATCAACTGCACAGCCATCTCAGGCCCAGCGCCCGGCAGGTGCCAATCAACAATCACATCAGCCTGTTCCGGCAACAGGATCATCGTCGAGCCGCCCTGAATGGAGGTCACGACGAGATTGCCGTACATGTTAAATGGCTCGTTGTAGCCATAATCGGCCCGTGTCAGTTTATCTAGCTCAGCGACCAACCGGGCGGCTTTGGTGACTGCGTTGATGCCATCATCGTCGTCAAAAGCGGCGTGGATGGTTTTGCCATGGAGCTGGACCCTGATGACGTGGCGGCCGCGGAAGCCAACATGGAGGGCACCGGCCGGTGTCGGCCCGGATCAGGCAAGCCTCGCAGCCTGCCAGTAGGCCGGAATTGATGAGGACATGCGCCCCCCGCGACCAGTTTTCTTCGTCAGAGGTGGCCGAGACGATCAGTTTGCCGTTGAGGGACCGGCCGGATTGAACCAGCGCTTCCACTGCTGCCAGCACGCAGGCCGCCCCGCCAATCATATCATGCGAGCCCAGGCCATACAGCCGGTCACCCTGGCGCACAGGCACAAACGGATTCGTCTGCCAGCCTTCACAGACGGCAAACGTATCCAGGTGAAAGTTCAGCATCATCGTCGGGCCAGATTCGCCTCCCCAGAAACCGATAATCGAATCACCGGCCTCCTCTACAGCCAGGCGCTGCAACTCCCGCAGCCCCAGATCCGCCAGAAAAGCGTATACCCAATTCGCCATTGCCTCTTCAGCGCCTGTTACGAAGGGATGGCAATCATCGCCTCCGCCAGTTCTACGATTCGTCCCTGCTTGATTAACGCCAAAGGATCACGCATCACTTACTCCTTCCTTCAACTCGCATAGCGACAATACAGGTCCCACCAACCTGACAGGTCCCACCAACCTGACAGGTCCCACCAACCTGACAGGTCCCACCAACCTGACAGGTCCCACCAACCTGACAGGTCCCACCAACCTGACAGGTCCCACCAACCTGTCAGGTCCTGCACCATCGCCAATCCAACTGGTCCACGCTATACTCCCCGGTTGTGCAAACGCATGGTCCGGTGCGGGCGTCCTGGCACCGGCTTTTTATTGTCCGAGTTGCGCCTGCACCTGGTTTTTCATGAATACAGCCGCCATTTCCCATCGGCTGCGCCGCATCCCGCCAGCCTTGCTCCTCTACCTCCTGGGCATCTACACGCTCGGCTTTACATTGGATGGCGGCATCTTCGCCGTCCTGCAAAATCTCTACCTGCTACGTCTGGGCTACGGGCCGGAATTTGTCGGCGTTTTTAACTCGTTAGGTCTCTTCGTCTTCGCCTCGCTAAGCCTGCCCGTGGGCACCATCCGCCGCTGGTCCGGCCGGCAAATGCTTCTCTCCGGCCTGGTTGTCATGTGGCTGGGCTCGATGATGATCCCGGCTGCCCAATACCTAACAGACGACTGGCGCACCGCCGCCCTTCTGGCAGGCAAAGTCATTAGCCACGTCGGCCTTGCCTTCTACTTCGTCCACGCCGCCCCGTTCATTATGGGCATCACGACCGGGCATTGGCAGAATCGGGCCCTGGCCTGGCAATCTGCCGTCCTGAATGTCGCCGGCTTCAGCGGCGGGCTGTTGGCAGGCTATCTGCCCGGCTGGATCGCCGCCTGGCTGGGCCAGACGCTGGACGATCCCACCCCGTACGGCCTGCCGCTCTTTCTGGGCGCAATCATCCTGTTGGTAACCTTCGCCGCTATCTACCGGTTACCGGATGCGCGCCCGGCCGATGATGACGAGGAAGAAAGCCTGCGCCAGGGTCAGGCCAGTGGCCAACAACGCTGGTTGGGTCCGCTCTGGCTCTTTGTCGTGGTTCTGACCGTGGTTCGTATCCTTCAGGTCTCAGCGCCGGGCGCGGTTATCACATTCGGCAATGTCTTTTTTGACGACGGGCTGGGCATCGCCACTGAGCGCATCGGTATTCTGGCTGCCCTGGGCAAGCTGGTCTCGGTGCCGATGGCGCTGCTCGTCCCCTTCCTGCTACGCCGCTGGGGCGGCTTCAACTCGGTGATGGTGATTTCGCTGGTCTCCATCGTGGCGACGCTGCCGCTGGTGCTGAGCGAGAACTGGATTATCACCGGGGTCAGCCTGGTGCTGGCGACGGCCGCCGGCCCCTTGCGCTACCTGGCCTTCCTGGTCTTCACGATGGGGTTGGTACCGGCCGGTCGCCGCGCCCTTGTCTCCGGCGCCGGCGAAATGTCGATCGGCTTCGGCTTTGCCGCCATCTCCTTCGCCGGCGGCTACCTCATCGCCGACTATGGCTACGCCACCATGTTCACCGTCAGCCTCGTCGCCACCATCATCGGCACCGCCCTCTTCCTCCTCCTGTTCGGTCGCTACCGGACCAGGAGGAGGTTTTAGCCGCTGATTGCGCAGATTTAGGGATTTTGGGCCGCACCAACAAGCACAGCTCGCGACAACACATTCCACGA
>JACKBM010000044.1 GCA_020634575.1 Ardenticatenales bacterium
CAGCCGTGCCCCATCCCAAGGACGATGCGTTCCTGGTGCAAGGGGGCGCCTACGGGCTGGTACGTCACCCGATCTACAGCGGTATCATCATCGGTGCGTTTGGCTGGGCCCTGTTCTTTAACGGCGAAATTACCTTGTTGCTGGCTGTCATCCTGCTGCTCTTTTTCGATTGGAAAACCAGGCGCGAAGAGCGTATGTTGGCCGCCAAGTTTCCCGCTTACGCGGCTTATCAACAGCGCGTGCGCAAATTGATACCTTATATTTATTAAAGCCTGCTGCCGCACACCGGCTCCCAGGCTAAGAAGGAGTGCCGATGGCTTTTGATCCCGTTGAACACCCCCATCGCCGCTACAACGCCCTGACCGGGGATTGGGTGCTGGTCTCACCGCACCGCACCAAGCGGCCCTGGCACGGCCAGGTCGAGAAGCCGCAGCTGGATGAGCTACCGCGGTATGATCCGGGCTGTTACCTGTGCCCGGGCAATGATCGGGCGGGCGGCGTGCATAACCCTGACTACGCTGAAACCTTTGTCTTCACCAACGATTTTGCCGCGCTGTTGCCGGACAATGAACCGGCCGGTCCCAGCACCAACCCTCTCCTGCAACGCCAGGGCACCCGCGGTACCTGCCGCGTCGTCTGCTTCTCGCCGCGCCATGACCTCACCCTGAGCCGGATGCCCCTGACTGATATCCGCACCGTGATCGAACTCTGGGCTGAACAGGTCACCGAGTTGCAGGCAGAGTATGAATGGGTCCAGCTGTTTGAGAATCGGGGTGACGCCATGGGCAGTTCCAATCCCCATCCCCACGGCCAGATCTGGGCGGGCGACTGGCTGCCCAATGAAGTGAGCAAAGAAGAAATTCAGCAGAAAGCATACTTTGCCGAACATGGGCGGCCGCTGCTGCTGGATTATGCCGAGCTAGAGTTGCGTGAAGGAAACCGGGTTGTCTTGGAAAACGATAGCTGGCTCGTGGTGGTGCCGTATTGGGCCCTTTGGCCTTTTGAGACACTCCTGCTGCCACGCCGCCACGTTGGTCACTTGCCGGAGTTGACCGAGCCTGAACGCGGCGCCCTGGCCGAGATCATGCAGGCCTTGCTGATTCGCTATGACAACCTGTTCCAGACCTCGTTCCCCTACTCGATGGGCTGGCACGGCCGGCCGGCATCTGGCGGCGAACATTGGCAGCTGCATGCCCATTATTACCCGCCCCTGCTGCGTTCAGCGACCGTGCGCAAGTTTATGGTGGGCTACGAAATGCTGGCTGAACCCCAGCGCGACCTGACGGCAGAACAGGCAGCCGCACGGCTGCGTGAGCTGCCAGGCAGACATTATCGGGAGAGTATGAGTGGCAATGGATAAGTTTCAGCAAGTCGTCGACACCTTTCGGGCCCGCTTTGGTGGCGAGCCCACCTACGTGGTGCGAGCGCCGGGGCGCGTCAACCTGATTGGCGAACACACCGATTACAACGATGGCTTCGTGATGCCGATGGCGATCGACCGGGCCGTCTGGATCGCGCTGCGGCCCCGGCCGGACAAGATGATCCATCTCCATGCGCTGGATGCTGGCGACATTGCCCTCTTTGATATCGGGGATCTGCTGCATCAAAAGGGACATTGGAGCGAATACGTGCGCGGCGTCGCCTGGGCGCTGCGCGAGGCCGGCTTCCAGCTGGGCGCCTTTGAAGGCGTGATGAGCGGCGATGTGCCCCTCGGCGCCGGCCTCTCGTCCTCAGCGGCGCTGGAGCTGGCCACGGCGCGCAGCTTTGCCGCCACCAGCGGCCTGCCCTGGCACGCCCCGCAGATGGCCCGGCTCAGCCAGCGGGCGGAAAATGAATGGGTGGGCGTCAACTGCGGCATTATGGATCAGTTAATTTCGGCAGCCGGCGAGGCCGGCCATGCCCTGCTGATCGATTGCCGCTCGCTGGAGATAGAGACGGTGCCGCTACCGGCCGGTACCCGCGTCGTCGTCCTGGATACGGCCACCCGCCGCGGCCTGGTCGATTCAGCCTACAATGAACGGCGCCGGCAATGTGAACAGGCCGCGCGCTTCTTCGGCGTTCAGGCGCTGCGCGACGTCTCGCTGGGCCGCTTCGAGGACAAGGCCATGCAACTGGACGAAACCATTCGCCGCCGCGCCCGCCACGTCATCAGCGAGAACGAACGGACAGTCCGCGCGGCCACGGCCATGCGCGCCGGCGATGCTGCCGAGCTGGGCCGCCTCATGAACGCCAGCCATGACAGTTTGCGTGACGATTTTGAAGTTTCCAGCGACGGCCTGAACCAGATGGTTACCCTGGCCCAGGCGGAGACAGGCTGCTTCGGCGCCCGCATGACCGGCGCCGGCTTCGGCGGCTGTGCCGTCGCCCTGGTGGCGAGCGACGCCGTCGACGGCTTTGTCGCCAATGTCGCCGCCGGCTACGAAGCCGCTACAGGCTTGCAACCGCACATCTACGTCTGCACCGCCACCGACGGCGCCCGCGTCGTCGGCGGCCTCAGCGCCGCCAGCGAGGGGTAGGCCACCCGTCGGGTTGCGGACCCGACGGGTGCCGTACCCGACGGGTCCGGGACCCCTCACCCAACAACGCAAGATTCGGGTGGAGGCAACTGCCGCCCCAGCCTATACTGCTGTCATGTCTACTCAAAACAACCAGTTCCACACCGATTACCAGCGTGTCGCCGCCGCGCTCGAGTTCCTGGCCAACCATCATCGCGAGCAGCCATCCCTGGAGGAGATCGCCGCTCAAGTCCACCTCAGCCCGACCCATTTTCAGAAGCTGTTCAAACGTTGGGCCGGGGTGAGTCCCAATCAGTTTCGCCAATTCCTGACAATTGAATATGCGAAGCGTGAGCTGCGTAATGCCAGCTCCGTCCTGGATACGGCCCTGGCCGCCGGCCTCTCCGGCCCCGGTCGCCTGCACGACCTGTTTGTCACCTGGGAGGCGATCACGCCCGGCGAATATCGCAAAGCCGGCGACGGGCTGGAAATTCGCTACGGCTTCCAGCCCACCCAATTTGGCACCGCCCTGCTGGCAACAACAGACCGGGGTATTTGCGCCCTGCGTTTTGTGACAGCCAGCGAGAGCGCCACGCTGCAAAATTTGCAGGCTGAGTGGCCGGGCGCCAGCTTCCGGCCGGTGCCCGCCGAGACCGCCGCGCTGGCGGAACGGCTCTTTGCCGCGCCGGCCGATGGCGAAGAACGGCCGTTTCATCTCTTTTTGAAGGGGACTAATTTTCAGGTCTCGGTGTGGCGGGCGCTGCTGGCAATCCCGGCCGGCCGGTTGCTGGCCTACAGCGATGTCGCCGCCCTGCTCGGCAAGCCCAGCGCGACACGCGCTGTCGCCAGCGCCATCGCCCAGAACCCGGTCGGCTATCTCATCCCTTGCCACCGGGTCATCAACCGGATCGGCGGGCTCCACCAGTATCGCTGGGGCCAGGTCCGCAAGCAGGCGATCATCGGCTGGGAAGCCAGCCAGCAATACGCCATCGCCCAGCCGTAGGTTTGTTGCCGCAGATTGCGCAGATTGTGAGGATAATGAAAGAAAAAATCCCCAAAATCTGCGCAATCTGCGGCTAAAAAAATCCCCTGCCTCGTCTAGTGAATGGCCTGCTCAGCGGGCGCCAGACGTTCTACCCCACCCCAGCGCCACCAATGGATAAACCAGACGGCAAACATATTGCCAAAATGCATGATCCCCAGAATAAGCAGGACCAGGCCAATTTTGCTGCTCAGATATTCGACCAGTTCCAGGGCGGTCGAGGGTACACGCCCCTGGCTGAGAAACAGCACGGCCGCCCCGATATTCACCAGGTAGAAACCCACCAGCAACATCATGTTGACCGCGTCAGTCAGGCCGTCGTCCCTGTCCAGCAGGCGTAATAGGAAGACGCGGCCGTTACGGAACAACGTCTGCCCAACCCACAGCGTCAGCGCAATGCTGATAAGCAAGTAAAGGAGATATCCCAGTAGCGGTATCATGGCTTAAGCCTCGCTGGCCTGAGCGACCGGCCGGTGCGCCTTGCGCCGGATCTTGGCAAAATTGAAGATGTTGCCAAAATGCAGAAAAGCCAGCATCAGCAGGATAACGCCAACCTTGGTACTGACCTGCTCAACGATCGCCAGTAATGAATTCGGTTCTCCCCCAGCGCGTAGGAAAAAGGAAATGAAGCCAAAGGCCAGCAGATAAAAGCCCATTTGCAGCAATTGTCCCAGCCCTTTTGTCATGTATTTGTCGCCGCCAAAGGCATCTTGCAAAAAGATGGCCCCCTGCTCAAACAGCGTCCGGGCGACCCAGACGGTCAGCCCAATGCTTAAAACAAGATAAGCTAAATGTGCAATGACGGTCGGATTGTTCATCATTTTCTCCTTGATCGTAATGCCGGCAATTTCCGGCAGATGTTTCGCAAGCTAGCTGGCCTACGCTATCTAGCGTTACCAGGACATCAGTTGGCCTTCATTGTGCCAATCTTCCGGCGGAGCGGAAGTTGCCCTGGTAACCGGGCAAAATGACTCGGGTAATGCGCTCAAACAGTCAGGTTAAACGGACCTTTCACAGGCAAAGCAACAAATTCCGTTTACTTTAGATACAGAAAGTGTTATCACTAGACGTTTGAAGACTTGAGACGGAACTGAAGAATTAACGAATCTGTAACCGGGCGAGACTTTTGCCACAACCAATTCGTTCTTTCTGATAGATGTTGATTGAGTACGTGGTGAACGAACATCAAGACATCCTAGGTAACCAGGTACAAATACTTGTCCAAAGGGCACAACAGGGGGATAGTGCCGCGTTTTCCTCACTTTATGAGGAATTCAGCGAGCCTATCTTTCGTTTTCTTTACTACCGTCTTGGTGACCGTCAGACTGCTGAGGATTTAACAGCTGAAGTATTTATTCGAGTTATTAAATCAATTCGAAAATACCGTCCGCAGCAGCCCTTTCGGGCCTGGCTTTTCCGCATTGCCCGTAACCTGGCTATCGACTTCCGGCGCAAGTATGGCAATCGCCATGAACAAGAGCTGGATGAGGCAATTACTGGCCGGCAACAGTCGCCAGAAGTCGCCACGGCAAACACATTAAACTCCGACCGATTACGGCAAGCATTGGAGCATTTAACACCTGATCAACGCGACGTCATCATCCTCCGCTTTATTGGCGAGATGCGCATAAGTGAGGTCGCCGACGCACTGAACAAATCACACAGTGCGGTCAAATCCCTGCAAAGCAGGGGTTTGCAAATGTTGAGTCAGGTCATGGGCACGGAGCTTTCAGATTATGACGCATAGAGACGATCTACAGACGTTTCTAGAAAAGCTGGATGATGGCTGGACAATGGACCAGCTGCAAAGCCAGCTCATAGATGCGCCCGCAGAGATGCAGGTCCAGGTACGCCTGGCACAGCAGCTCAAAGTCTCGGCTGCCGCCATGCCATCTTTGAGCGCGGCGACGCGGCAGAGCCATCAGCGGCAGTTGATGGCTGCTTTCGCGGCTGAAAATGAAGCGCGGGCGCTGGGTTGGTGGCCACGGCTTCTGGCTGGTTTCAGCGGCTGGCAGCACCGGCCGGTTTACCTGGTTGGCGGCGCTATGGCCGCCCTGGCCGCGATCGTGATCATAGCCGCCCTGCTCTTCAATGGCCTGGGACGGGGCAACACCGCCGTGGCCCTCAACGAAGCGACCGGGTTGGTCGAGATCGCGGCCATTGACGAAGCCACCTGGCAACCGCTGACCAGCGCCAGTGATCTGGGCGCCGGCCAACAGATCCGCACCGGCAGCGACGGCCACGCCGTCCTTGAATTTGTCGATGGCAGCACCATCACCCTCGAGGCGGATAGCAGTCTGGCCATCAATACTCTCGAAAGCGACGGCAATCAACTAACAGAAGTCTCGCTGACGCAACAGAAAGGCGTCAGCCGCCACGACGTCATGCCGCAGAATGGCGGTTATGACCATTACCTTTTGAATACACCGGCCGGTCAAATTTCCGTGCGCGGTACTCGCTTCAACGTCAATGTCGCCAACAATGGCGCTACCCATGTCCAGGTTGACAGTGGCCAGGTCGAGATGAGTGGCCAGGGCCGGACGGTCCCCATCATGCTGGGCGAGGCTACGCTGGCCACGGTAACTGACGGCCCGGCAGACGCCAATACCGCCTTTAATGGCAGCGGCCAGATCAGCACCATGAATGGCGACAACTGGACCATTGGCGGCCTGCCCGCCCTGGTGCCGGGTACAGCCGTTGGCCGTGACCAGGTTCGTCTCAATGAGCAAGTGGCCGTCACCGGCCGGCTCATGGATGATGGCACCTGGCTGGTTGATATCCTCCAGCCGGCTTCCCTGATCACCAACGAATTCAGCCTGATAGCCCAACTCAACGATTTCAGCGAAACGGCTATTACGGTTGGTACGCATCAGCTCGGTATCACTGCCAGCTCTATCTTCAACGACGGCACCAATCTGGGCCAATATGTCACCGTTCAGGTCATGGCCCAGGCAGATGGCCAGGTGAATGTCACCGCGGTTACCCCGCTGGCGGATGGCGACTCGCTGCTGGTGACCATTACCCCATCCGCGACCGCCTCAGCGACCATGACAATGACTGCGACGGCGACAGCAACCATTATGCCTACACCGGACGCTTCCGGTCAGGTCACGATCTGTCACATCCCGCCCGGTAACCCGGCCAATGCCCGCACAATCCATGTCGGCTATGGTTCGCTATCGGCGCACCTGGGCCACGGTGATACGGTTGGCCTCTGCCCGGGCGAAACGGCCACGCCGACCATTTCGCCTACCCTGACGATTACGGCCACGCCGACACTGTCGGCCACGCCCACCATCACCGCATCGGCCACGCCGACGCTGACGATTGCGCCATCAAGCACGCCTGATTCTGGCACCAGCCCGGATCCGACGACGGCGCCAGACACGCAGCTCACCATCTGCCATATCCCAGGCGGCAACCCGGATAATGCGCAGACAATCACGATTGACGCTTCCAGCTGGCCCGCCCATCAGGCGCATGGCGACTACCTTGGCGCCTGCTCCAGCAACCCGGATGGCGGGGGGTCGTCCGGCAACAACGGTGGTGGTAATAACGGTGGCGGCAACAATGGTGGCGGCGGTAACGGCAATGGCGGTGGCGGTGGCTCCGGGAATGGCAACGGCAATGGTGGAGGCAACGGCAACGGCGGTGGCAACGGGAATGGAAATGGCGGTGGCAATGGTGGTGGCAACGGTGGCTAACCCAGGCCACTTGTTTCTGCTTTAAAGGGGCAACCCGCAATTATTCAATTCATCTGCATCGTTCTCTTCTTTTATTGCCCCACATCGAGATGACTGGCCTGGTCCCCAATGGCCGGACATCGAGACAAAAACACCTGCCTTTGCGGCAGGTGTTTTTGTTTGTATGCTTGAGGCGGCAAGGAGCAATGCGAAATGGAACTCAGGCAGTTGGAAGCGTTTATCGCCGTCGTTCAGGAAGGCAGCTTTACCGGGGCGGCAGAACGCCTGGGGCTGGCGCAGCCCTCCTTGAGCGCCCGCATTCAAGGGCTGGAAAGCGTGTTGGGCGTACAGCTATTGCAACGGGACAAGCGGCCGGTCCAACTCACCCGTTCCGGCATCGTTTTCCTGGATTATGCCAGCCGCGCCCTGGCGTTGCTCGAAGCCGGCCAATCTTCATTACAGGCCCTGCAGCAGGGTCTGGCCGGCCGGGTAATGATTGGTGCGCCCTTCTCCATCTGCACCTACCTGCTCCCTGATGTGGTCCGCGATTTTCATGAGACCTATCCTGAAATCGAACTTTCAGTCGAAGCCGGCACCTCAGAAGTCCTGATCGACCGGCTCAATGACGGCGTCATCAATCTCGCTTTTGCCGCTGCCTTTCCCTTCCTGGTGCGGCGTACCCGTACCATTTTACGCTTGCACGATGAAATGGTGGCAGCGGCACCGGCCGGTCACCCCCTCGTCGGCCCGGAACCCATCCCCCTGGAACTGCTTTTCCAGGGGCCCACGCTGCATATCCATTGGGGCCAGGCGTTCGCCGCTTACCTCGAGAGTATGCGCACCAGCGGCAAAATCGCCACCCCACCGACAGAAGTCCCCCTGGCCACCGCCCTGCCGATGTCCCAGCGCGCCGACACCATTACTTTTATGCCCCGGCGCCTGTGCGAAGCTACCGGACTCAGCGAACTGAACGTCCCGGCTTTTAACTTTGATTGGGATGTCACCCTGGCTACCCGACAGGGCCGCACTCTGCTGCCTGAAGAGGAGCATTTTGCCGCCATCGTCGACAACGTCTGGCAGAACTCCCAACCCCGGCGCCGCCGCTAGCAGGACCATCCCCCTATTGAGCCATCGGCCTCAATTTCCTAAACTCTCGGGGTGCCTGGCCGTCGCCCTATGGCGAACACCGGCCGGTTTTTCTAACCAGTGCGGAGAGCTCGACATGCATCATCACAACAACTTTGTCCTCATTCAGGACGGGAGCAGCCTTCTGGCCCAGATCGGGCAGCAAACCATTGATTTTGAGCTGACCGACCAGGAATTCTGGCAAAAATACAGCGCGCTCTGGGATCGCATCAACACGCTGCCATTCCAGACCAGCCCCTGCCACTGGCAGGGTGAAGAGCTCAGCTTCGATGAGATGGATATCGAGGAAATCCGCCAGTTTCAGGTGTTGAACCGGCTCCGCCTGCGCGAATTTTATCCCCAGGAGCCGGAACAATTTAGCGACCGCTGCCTGCGGTCTGGCGCCTTGCGCAGCTTCGTTTTAGGCAAGGCCGGGCAGAGATACGGCCTCCACTCTGAAGCCGCCATCCAGCTGACCGCCCACTTTCTGGGCGCCCAACCACAATCCATTCGCACATTGATCGCCGTCCGAGAGGCGCTCAGCAACCATTAGCGGGCTAGGGTGGCGCAATTTCCACGCGGCCTGTCATGCCGGCGCGCAAGATGACCTCGGCTGGCTCCAGGCGCACGCTAACGGGGAAAGTAGCGCTATCGCCCACCACACCATCCGCCTCCAGCCCAATCCGCACAACGGTGCCGGCGACGGGCTCACCGGGATAGCTCTTAAAGAGAATCTGCACCGGCATGCCCAGTTCGATCTGCGCCAGATCCCTTTCACTTAGATTGCTCGTCTGAAACTCCAGGTTATGCCGATCCTGAATGGACAGAATAGGGCTGCCAGGACTCACATAGAGTCCAACGATGCCATTGACAGCCATCACCGTGCCGGCGAATGGCGCCAGAAGCTGCGTATCTGACAGGGCCGCTTCCGCCTGCGCCACCGCCAGTTCTGCCTGGGCTACCTGGGCCTCATAAACGGCAATTTGGGCCTCGGCCACTGGTGTCAGCAGTTGGGCCAGATTGGCCTGGGCGCTGGCCAGGTTAGCCTCCGCCTGGCTGATGCCGGCCTCGGCGCTGGCGATGTCGGCCGCGGTGGGGCCGGCGCGCAACTGATTAGCCCGGGCGCGGGCGGCGTCCAGGCTTATTTGCGCCGCCGCCACCTGCTCCCGTGCCTGCTCCTCCGGCGCCCCCAGGATTTCGTTGGTGATCAGCTGCTCATGGACATTGATGGCGCCCTGCAAGGCCAGCTCCAGCTCAGCAACGCGGGCATCCGCCTCGATGATGGAGGCATAATCCAGCGGGGCAAACAGCCGGTCATGGGCCGCCTGGGCCGAGGCGACACCGGCCTCAGCGACAGCAATCTGAGCCTCGGCAGCCGCAATCTGAGCCTCTGTTGGCGGCACCTGGGCAGCAGCAAAGTTGGCCTGGGCGATTGCCAGGTTCGCGGCGGCGTTGGCGACGGTATTCTGCAGGGCGGCATCGTCGATCGTTGCCAGCAAGTCACCAGCGGCGACTTCGTCCCCTTCAGACACATTTAAGGTCAGCAAGCGGCCGCCAACCACAAAGCTCAACGGCACTACGGGTTCTCGAATGAGCAGCCGGCCGTCAGCAACAATGGTCACACCAGGAGGGGCGGCGGGGAGGGTGGCTTCCTGGGGTACTTCGGGCGTGGAACCGGCCGGTGCTTCCACCACACTTTCCTCAGCCACCTCAGCCGGCTGTTCCTGGCAGCCCAACAGCATTAGAGAGATAAGCAAACATACCAGGCCAATGCGCAACGTTCTTGGGGACATAACGACCTCACCAATCCACTGAGCAGCCACCTGCTCAGACCATACGTAAAATCTCAATGGCCCGCCGCTTGATAATACGCCGGGCCGAAAAGCTGGCGCCGATAATGCTGGCCAGCACCACCATCAAAACAATAAACGGGCCGACCACGCCATCCAGGGCAAAGACAAACGGCCGGCCGCTGCCGAGCGTCTCGCCAACGTAGACCACCAGCCCCATCGCCGTACCCGCCGTGATACCAGCCAGCGCTGAACTCAGCGTCATGGCAATCGCCTCGACAATCAGCGTGCCCGTCAACTCAAAGTTGCGCATGCCGATCGCCTTCATCATGCCAATCTCTATGCGGCGAGCGTAAATCGTCACGTAAATAACAGCGAAGACGCCGAACACGGCCGTGGTGAACGAGATACTGGTCAGGACCAGCAGCAGAATCCGCTGCTGTAAGGCATTTTGTTCGGCGAATTCCAGCTGGACTTCCAACACCTGGATCCACAGCGGGTAGTCGCGGCTGAAGCGCTCGTTCATGTCAGCCGAGAGCTGCAGCCCTTCAACCTCAGGCTGCGTCCGGGCCAGAACCCGCGTAAGAATGGGCTCATCCGGCCCCGGGACGACCTCGCCAGGCACTGTCGTCAGCTGCCGGAACGTGGGCAGTGACATCAGCACATCGCTACCAAAGGCGGATTGCCGGCTCTGCCCCATCCCATTGAACCCCGGCAAACGGCGCAGGATACCTACAATGACCACTTCCTCTTCGTGATCCAACCCTTCGCCTAGCAGCGTGATTTTGTCACCCAGATTTGCCGCCAAGTGTAAGGCCAATCCTTCGCCGATGATCACCGTATTGGGTTCGGCCAGTAGGCGGTCGAAGGCGTCATCACCGCCGGCCACATAGGCGATAAATTCATTGAAGGAAACCTGTTCGAGGGAGCCAGTCAGGCCAAAATAATCAACAGCCGCATTGCGCAAGCCAACTGAGTCACCGGCGGAACCGCGATAGCCGAAGGAGATGCCGACCCGCTCAGCCAGGCCCGGCACCTGCGCCATCTCCTGGCTGAGAAATGAGGGGCGCAGCCGGTTGAGCAGCGCCGTCTCGGAACCCTGATCGCCGCCGAAGATCCGCATATCCACCGGCGCCCCCAGGTTCATCTTGACGTTGGATTCCAGGTTGGCGTCTTCCAAAGCGGAGGAAGCGGCCAAAAACGAGGGCAGGATGCCGCTGAAAAGGACCAGCAGCGAAATCAGCGTGTTGCGGTTCTGGCCGCGACCGACGTTGCGCCGGGCAAAATAGGTGAAGCGCGGCGCGATCAGCCCGGCCACCGCCAGGATGAGCCGTTCAAAGGGGATCGTCGTGATGAAAAAGATGAAGCCAATGCCCAGCACCATCAGCATAAAGGCGGTGAAGATAATGGCCGCCTCCAGGCCGGGATTGCCCAACGTCGAGACAAGCTGTAGCCCCAGCAGCATCACAAAAAACCAGGTCATGATCAGACCGATGAAAAAGAGACGATAACTCGGCTTGCGCTCACGCAGTTGGGCCAGATCCTCGATCTGGATGTTGTCGGCGACGCCGGGGTTGATGGCGTGCATCACCTTGGTGGCGGCAGCGCGGCGGGCCGGCTGCAGCCCACTGACGAACAGCACCAGCGTGGCCGAAATCAGAGCCGGCAGGACCGAACTCAGCGTGACCTCCGGCTGCAGAATGGACCGGCCACCCGCCTGCAGAAGTTGCTGCTCGATGAGCGGCACCACGGCAAACTGCGTCAGCAGCTGGCCCAGAATCGTCCCCAGCGCCATGCTGATGGCGCCGATGACAAACACTTCGCCCAGCACCAGCATGAAGAGATAGCGGCGCACGCTGCCTAAAATGCGCAGGATAGCCATTTCACGCTGCTGTTCCTGCACATTGGTCATGACCAGCGTATGAACCAGCAGGCCGACAATGCCCAGCGCCGTCACGCCGTAAATGTTGATGATTGCCTGAGTGATGAGAAATGCCTGGGCGGCCTGGTCGAGGAAGCTGGCCTTGGCCAAAATAAAGAGATAGCTGTCGTCAACCTCAGCCTGGATATGCTGAACTACCGTCCGGACCTGCAGGGCGGCCGACTCCGCATCATTGCTGTCGTAGATGGCCGGATCGATGACGGCAACGAGCCGCTCAGCCTGATCGGGCAGATTGAGCCAGCGCTGCACCTCGGCTACATCGACGATGATGCCGGAAGTGACATCGGCGCTGGTGACGCCGTTCTGCCGGGCGATGCCAGTGACGGTAAAGTTGGCGCTGACGCGGCGCTGGCTGGCACCGGCCGGTGCCGCCTGCCCCGCCTCGCGCGGCTGCGGCCAGCTGTAGCTGACCTGAATCGTGTCGCCGACCGTCCAGCCAAAGGAAAGGGCGGTGTCTTCGAGAAGGACCAGTTCGCCCGGCCCAAATGCCAGTTCACCATCCTGCAGCTCCAGCGAACCGATCGACTCAACATTTGTTTGCAGCGCCAGCATTGTGGCGGCGCCAGAGAGGGCGCCCTGGGTCAGCTCCACCGGCACTTCAAAGCGCGGGTAGACTGATTGGATGGCCGGGTCCGCGGCCAGCATCAGGCGCGACATCTCATCCACAGGCACAAACGGATTGGGGCTTGTGTCGCGCCGGCGTACGCCAATGTCATACTCGCCACTTTGCTGGGCAATGACGGCGACATTAGAGCGACTGACGGTCTCCACGGTGGCGCTGAGAGCGACGATGAGGGCGATGCCAACGGTCAGGGAGAGCACCATCAGGAAGGTGCGCATCTTGCGCCGGCGGAAATTCTTCCAGACAAAGCGAAGGATCATGCGGCGGCCTCACCGGCCGGCGCCGTCTCATTGACCTCTTCGCGCAGCACCCGGCCATCCTGCATGTGGATGACACGGCCGGCAAAACGGGCCATCCGCGGGTCATGGGTGACAAAGACAATCGTCATCCCTTCCCGATTCAGCTCACCGGCCAGGCTCATGATGGCAAAACCCGTCTCCGAGTCCAGGTCGCCGGTCATCTCATCGGCGACGAGGATCGACGGGTTGTTGGCCAGGGCGCGGGCAATAGCGACCCGCTGCTGTTGGCCGCCGGAAAGCTCGCTGGGGTAATGATGGCGCCGGTCGCCCAACCCCACCCGATCCAGCAGTTGCTGGGCCCGTTCGCGCCGCTGGCGGCGCGCTTGTTTGGCCAGCACCATGGGCGCTTCCACATTTTCCTCGGCGGTAAAATTGGCCAGCAGGTTGTAATTCTGGAAGACAAAGCCCATCTTCTCCAGGCGGAGCCGCGCCAGCTTGTTTTCTGACAGGGCAACGAGATTTTCGCCCTCGACGATCACGTGGCCGCGACTGGGCTCATCCAGCCCGCCCATGATGTTGAGCAAGGTTGTTTTGCCCGAGCCGCTAGGCCCCATCAGGCAGACAAACTCGCCCGGCAACACCTGAACGGAAACGCCGCGCAGGGCCGGTACCGCCTCTTTGCCCATCAGGTACGATTTATGGACATCGTCAACAACGATGATTGGTTCACTCATAAACAGGCCTCTCTCACAGGATTGGACCGAGAATACCGCAAAAAGTTACACCAACCCGACAGGTTGGCGAACCCGACAGGTTGGCGAACCCGACAGGTTGGCGAACCCGACAGGTTGGCGAACCCGACAGGTTGGCGAACCCGACAGGTTAGCGAACCTGACAGGTTGGCGAACCCGACAGGTTGGCGAACCCGACAGGTTGGCGAACCCGACAGGTTGGCGAACCCGACAGGTTGGCGAACCCGACAGGTTGGCGAACCCGACAGGTTCGGATGTTCAGATACGTTGGGCGATCAGGTTCTGCCCGATCTCCTAAACACCTGACACCTCTTGAAGGAGGACAAAAGCCGGCCAACTAGGCTATACTTTGCCCCAGAAATTCTCCATTAGCCAATTTCAGATGATACCTAATTAAATTAGGTATTCAAATTTAGGTGATAAGGGCGAAGTTGTCAACTGCCCAGCCCATCAGGTTTACCATGAGTGACTTCCATTACGACGAGCTTCTGCCGCAATTGCGCGACTATTATGATCGGGATGCCCAGCGACGCGCTGAAATGACCCATTCGGCCTGGAAAGTCGTCGCCCGGGCGGCGCTGTTGACCCGCATTCAGGCAGAAGGCAAATGTACGCTGCTGGAGATCGGCGCCGGCCCAGGCCGCGATGCTCTCTTTTTCCACGAAAACGGGCTTGACGTACTCTGCACGGATTTGTCGCCGGCCATGGTCGCCGTGTGCCAGGCCAATGGGCTGACTGCTCATGTCAAGGACTTTGCCTCGCTGGATTTTGCCGATAGCGCCTTTGACGTCATTTACGCCATGAATTGCCTGCTGCATGTGCCCAATGAGGCGCTGCCCGCCATCCTGGCCAACATTCGCCGGATGCTGGTGCCGGGTGGTCTCTTTTATTTCGGGACCTACGGCGGCCAAAATGAAGAATCGCTGTTCTCGGGCGGCCCCATCCCCGGCAGCCGCTACTTCGTCTTTCGCACTGATGAACAGCTAAAGGCGCTGGTCTCGCCGTATTTTGACCTGGTGGATTTCACGGTAATGCAGGAAGATCAGGCCCAGAATCATCATGTTCGTTTTCAGAGTACCGTGTGGCGGCGGGCAGATTAGTTTTTCTTCGCTAAAATAACCCTATCATGGTGCATAAAGAGAAATTATTAATACGCCTTGAGGAGATCGGTCAGGCCGTGGCGGCGACCGGCCGGTGCCTGGCCTTGCTTGGCCTCGGCTCCGTCGGCCAGGAGCGGGATCGGCTGGACGAATATTCGGACCTGGATTTCTTTGTCATCACCAGGCCCGGTGAAACTGCTCCGATGCTGCAAGATCTCAGCTGGCTGACCAACATCTACCCCGTCACTTACTATTTCCGCAATACCGTCGACGGCTACAAATTTCTTTACGCCGATGACATCTTCTGCGAATTTGCCGTTTTCCCGATTGATGGACTGGACGGCGTCGGTTTCGCGCCGGGGCAGCTGGTCTGGCAGCACGCGGATTTTGACCACTCAATCTTGAAACCGACAACCGGCCGGTCTCTCTCTCGTCTGGAACGTGATCCCCAATGGCAGCTCGGCGAGGCACTGACCAATCTATATGTCGGCCTGGGGCGTTACTGCCGGGGCGAAAAGCTGTCCGCTTTCCGCTTCATCCAGCATTATGCGGTCGACCGATTGCTCATGTTAACCGCCGAAATCATGATTCCCGAAAGTGGCCGTGAAGATCCGTTTACGCCGGAACGCCGGTTTGAGCAGCGGTTTCCCGCCCTGAAAGTAAATCTGCCAGATTTAATGCCCGGCTACGACTACAGTCCCGCTGCAGCCGGGGCCATCCTCACCTTTTTGGAGCAGCATTTCCCCGTCAACCCAGGCATGAGCACAGCCATCCGGCAAAAAATCGAGATCGCTCGCCACCTGTAAGGGATCAGGAGGAAACGCATGCCTGTCGACGAAATCGCCCTCAATTTCACCCCCAGTAGCCTGATGGTGCTCAATATCATCCTGGCGATCGTGATGTTCGGGGTAGCCCTGGACTTGAAAACGGGTGATTTCCGCGCCGTACTCGCTTTGCCTCGTTCCGCCATCGTGGGTCTGACCAGCCAGTTCCTCATTCTGCCGGCGCTGACCTTTCTCCTGAGCCTGCTTGTCGCGCCGACCCCCAGCATGGCGCTGGGCATGATCCTGGTCGCTGCCTGCCCGGGTGGCAATATGTCGAATTTTTACACGCATCTGGGCAAGGGCAACACGCCGCTCTCCATCAGCATGTCGGCGGTGTCTACGGCGGCAGCCATCTTTATGACACCGCTGAACCTGGCGTTTTGGGGCTCACTCCATCCTGAAGCCAGTGCCATCCTGCGCGAAGTCGCCGTCGACCCGGTCCAGATGGTGGTGATCATTTTTCTGCTGTTGGGTCTGCCGCTCAGCCTGGGTCTGCTGGTCTCACATCAACTGCCCCACATCGCGGCCAAACTAAAAGGGCCGATGAAATATTTCTCTATCGCCATTTTTGGTCTGTTCATTGTCCTGGCGCTGGCGGCTAATTTCGAGAATTTCATCACCCATATTGGGGCGGTCTTTTTTGTGGTGTTATTGCATAACGGGGTCGCGCTGCTTCTGGGTTATTTCGGCGCCCGCGCGCTACGGCTGCCAGAGCGGGATCGCCGGGCGGTGGCGATCGAGGTAGGTATCCAGAATTCCGGCCTGGGGCTGGTGCTGATCTTCAACTTTTTTAATGGGTTGGGCGGTATGGCCATCGTGGCGGCCTGGTGGGGGGTCTGGCACCTGATTTCCGGACTGACACTGGCCCTTTTCTGGTCGCGGCGCGAACCGGCCGGTGTCCCTCTCCCCGCCGCTGCTGACTGATTCTCAACATCCGGTGAAAGCAGGCCTGGACCGGCCGGATTCAGTTTGACGAAAACTCCCGTTATCAGGTAACGTATATGGACGCCTCACCGTTTGTGCCAAAGCGGTTTGGCGCGTATTCGCCGGCATGGCGAATGCCGCTTTCCCTTAAGGAGGCCTGGCTTGTCACAAGGTTCGCTCTTCAGACGTGTTTTCGTATGGACAGCCTTATTGCTGGGCCTGGTCGCCCTGCTGGGTACGCAACCGGCCGCCGCCAAGGCCACAGTGATCCTTGTCACCAGCACCGGTCACGAAGTAGCTCCCTTCGTCAACGATGGCGATTGCACCCTCGGTGAGGCACTGGCTGCCGCAGCAGCGGATCAGCGGATCGACGGTTGCACCGCCAACCATTTTGGCAGCGGTGGCCCCTTTTTCATTCAATTAGCACCCAACGCCACCTACACGCTGACAGCCATTGACAATACCCTGGCCGGCGCCAACGGTTTACCGCAGATCACTCGTGACGTCACCATCCAGGGCTACAATGCCACCATCGAACGGGGCAACAATGCACCCAACTTCCGCCTTCTTTATGTTGCCAACACAGGCAAATTGACGGTGGATTCGCTGCGGCTCCGCAACGGCACGGCGACCTCGGACGGCACTCGCTGCCAGGACACGGGCTGGGCCTGTGGTGGCGCCATCCTCAATGAAGGCGGCACAGTAGTCATTCGCAACAGCTTTTTGACCAACAACGTGGCTGAGGCGGGCGGCGCCCTCATGACGGTTGACGGCAACGCCACCATTCGTTACAGCACCTTCAGCGGCAATTTTGCCGTTGGTTCGCAGGGCCAGGGGGGCGCCATCGCCCAGTTTGGCGACCTGCCCATCCTGATCGAGCACAGCACCATCGTGAACAACGATGCTGATAAGCGGGGTGGCGGACTGCAAAATGAGGGCGCGGCGACGATCAACTTCGTCACATTTTCAGGCAATGGGGCCGAACTGGGCGGTAACATCCGCAACTTTGAAGGCACTGTCACCTTCAGCAACAGCATCATTGGCCGGGCCAGTGAAGGCGGCAACTGCGCCTCCCTGGACGGAACCATCGGCTCAGGTGGCTACAATGTGGAAGACGCTAACGACTGTGAGTTTAGCCAGGCGACTGACCGGCGCAACACGCCAACCGGTCTGGGGACGCTGGACAGCAGCCGTTTTGTGCCTGTCATCCCGCTAAACAGTGGCAGCGCGGCCATTAATCTGATACCGGCCGGTACCAATGGTTGCATTGCCGGCGTCACCGGCGACCAGCGCTACTTTGTCCGTGCCAATGGCGCCAGCCAGGGCGGCAGCGGTTGTGACAGCGGCGCCTACGAATTTGACACCAACAGCCTGATCACGGCCATCAAACTCGACAATTTTAAGCAGCTGCCCCCGGAGAAACCCAATGTGGCTCTCTGGTACGGCGCTGCCCTGTTGCTACTCTTTTCAGCCTGGGCGTTTCGCCGTACAATCCGGCGTTATGCCGATCACCTTTACAGTAGCAAACCATAGGCGACAACGAGTCCAGAGTCGCTCCCTGACCAACACAGCCCATTCACAGCCCGCGGGGAATCATGCGCGAGCTGTATGAACACCCCTTCTTCCGGGCTTTTTACCTGCCTGCCCTGCTTTTTTCCTTTGCCCTGGGGCTGCTGATCCCGGTTCTGCCACTTTATGCGGCCAGCCTGACAGATTCGTACGGCCTGATTGGCATTGCCCTCAGCGCTGAGCCGTTAGGGCGTCTGATCGGCGACATACCGGCCGGTCTGCTGCTGCGGCGCTACAACCCGAAACATGTGATGCTCCTGGGCATCTCCCTCTTCTGCGTCGCCACCGCGGCGCTATTTTTCGCTCCCGGCCTCATCTTCATGATCATTTTCCGGCTGATGGCCGGTTCTGGTCAGGCGTTTTACGGCATCTCACGCCATACCTTTGCCGCCCAGGCCGTACGGCTGACCTCGCGCGGGCGGGCCCTCTCCCTGTTGGGGGGACTGAGCCGTGGCGGTCAGTTGCTGGGACCGGTCTTGGGCGGCGCCATCGCCAGTCAGCTTGGCTTGCGAACTGCATTCCTCTTCTCCGCCGCCGTGATGCTGGTCGCCATCTTCCTGATCAGCCGGTACATGACCAGCGAGATGGCCGCTCACGAAGTAGACGGCGTTGTGAAACAGAAAGGCGGCTGGCAAACCCTGAAACCGTCGCTGGGCGGCCTATTCACGGCCGGCAGCGGCCAGGTATTTGCCCAGATGATCCGGGCCGGGCGCCAGGCATTGGTGCCGCTCTACGCCGCTGAAGTCCTGGGGCTGGATGTGGCTGCGGTGGGTTTGATCGAGAGCTTTGCTGCCGGCGTGGATATGTCCCTGTTTTATCCGGCCGGTCTCATCATGGATCGCCACGGCCGCAAATGGGCCATCGTGCCGAGCTTCAGCCTGCAGGCGCTGGGGATGGCGCTTATCCCCTTTACCGGCCATCTCGCCACGTTCGTGGGCGCCGTCACCCTCATCAGTGTCGGCAATGGCTTGAGCTCCGGCTCGATGATGACCATGGGCGCCGACCTGGCGCCACCCGAAAACCGGGGCGAATTTCTGGGCCTCTGGCGGCTGGTGGGCGACCTCGGCTCCAGCGGCGGCCCGCTCATCGTCGGCGGCGTCGCCGAACTGCTCACGCTGGCCTCCACCGCCTGGTATGTCAGCGCCACCGGCCTGCTGGCGGCACTCATCTTCTACTTCTTCGTCCCCGAGACACGCAAACACGAACCCCAGCCCGTCAAACAGCCGGCGGACTGAAAACTGTTTTGCCACGGATTAGCACGGATTTATCACGGATTATTTTCTTTTTTGAGAATGCGCGTAGAGCCTGTGCTGAGCGTAGCGAAGTATGTCAATCCGTGGCCACTTCTTCTCCCGTTAACAACATCTTAAACTGTTGGCAGCGAGTTGTTAAACTGCCCGGCGTATGCTGGGTGTCATGAAAAAAGAGAAGAACGAAATACGACAACTTGTGGTAAAGACAGACTACCACACCCACAGCAACTTCAGCCCGGATGGGCACCATACGCCAGAAGCGATGTGCGCCGCGGCCCTCAACCTGGGGCTGGAGAGCCTGGCCCTGACCGAACATGCCGAATGGTTTGGCTTTCAGCCCGGCTTCCCGCACGTGGACCGGTACTGGGAGCGGATCATGGCCTGCCAGGCACAATTTGGGCCGGAAGGATTGACCGTCCTGCCCGGCGTCGAACTGGGCAATCCCCACGACTTTGCCGTCCAGGCCGGGCGCCTGCTGGATCGCTACCCGTTCGCCGTGGTCATCGGCTCCATTCATTACCTGAATGGCCATAACATTCATCTCTCACAATGCTTTTCCGGCAAAGAGAGCGATGACGTTTTTCACGACTACTTTGTGGAACTGCGGCGGATGGTGGAAAACTTCCCCGTCGACTTCGTGGCCCACTTCGACCGCATCTTCTGGCGAGCCTACCTGCTTCATCTCCCCTTCGACCCCTACTACCATGAAGAGGTCATTCGCGAAGCGCTGACCGCCATTGCCCGCCACACCGGCGGCCTGGAGCTGAACACCAAGCTGCTGGGGCAGGAGCCTAACTGGCACCAGGTGTTACAGCTCCTGCTGACCTGGTACGCTGAATGTGGTGGCCGCACCGTCCTGGTCAATTCAGACGCTCACGCCACAACCGAGCTGGGCCAGAACCAGACGTTGGCGCTGCAATTGTTGGCCGGCACTGGCCTGGAGGTCGGCAAACTGCCACAGAAGGTTTTCGCTTAACGATTTGCCTGTCCAGTTACCGCCAAATGCGGCATAATTGGCGGTGTGACACGGTCCAAAAGCCGCCAGAAATCAAAACGGAAGCCGGAGGGGGCGGGGCCACCGGCCGGTAAAAGCCACCTCCTCGTCATCGAGCACCCGCCGGGCGCAGAAGATCTGGCCCGGCAGGAGCTAACCACCCTCGGCAAAGGCCGGCTCAGGCTGCTGGACACAAGTGAGCCGGCCGAAACAGGCTTCGTCTACAGCGGCACCCCCAATGATCTGCGCCACCTGCGCCTGAGCAGCGCCCTCTACCAGGTTTTTCCCTTTGACATTCCCCGCCCCAAGGCTTTGCTGGGCCACGAACATTGGCAGCGGCTCTTGGGCGAAATTGACGCTTTGCGCCGCCGGCAGCCCCCAGACACCTTCCAGACCTTCCGCATCGCCGCCGCTGGTCGCTTCTCCAGCGTCTTTCAACGGATCAAAGAAACGCTCGCCGCCGACACAGGTTTGCAATACGACGAAGACGAGGCTGACCTGCAGCTCCGGCTACGGCCGGCCCGGCTGGTCCAGTCCGGCTGGGAACTGTTGCTGCGACTGACCCCGCGCCCATTGACCAGCCGTAGCTGGCGCGTCTACAATTATCCTGGCGCACTCAACGGGGTCGTTGCTGCCGCCATGATTGAGCTGAGCCGGCCCTGGGGGCGGGAACGGGTGTTGAACTTAATGTGTGGGTCGGGGACATTGCTGATAGAACGCTCTTTGCGTGGACCGGCCGGTTTGCTGGCCGGGCTGGACCTGAGTGCCGAGGCGCTGGCTGGCGCCCAGCAGAATGTGTCCGCCGCGCCACTGCGCCAGCCGGTGCAGCTGCTCCAGGCCGATGCCTGCCGTACGCCATTTTCGGCTGGCAGCTTCCACACAATCCTGATCGATCCTCCCTGGGGCAATCTTGTCGGTGAGGCCAATGAGCCAGAAGCGCTATACCCCGCTTTGTGGCGCGAGAGCGACCGCCTGGCGGCGCCCGGGGGCCAGATGCTGGTCATCACCCACCAGATTAAGCTTTGGGAACAGGTCGCCGCTCAGGGCGAAGGCTGGCAATTTCTGGCCAGCCGGCAGCTGTTTCAGGGCGGCCTACATCCCTGCATCTATCACTACAGGAAACCAGAAAACTCATGATGAGAGAAGAGCCCACGCTGCCATCGGCCCGCCGCCGCTTAGCCAACACCCCGATCCCAACCCATCACATTCCCCAGCGCGGCAACTGGTTTTCAGTCTGGCTGGGCAGCAGCCTGCTCTCGTTGTTTGGCTGGCGTTTTGAAGGCAACCTGCCCCAATTAAGTAAGTTTGTCGCCATTGGCGCTCCACATACCTCGAGCCACGATGTCTTTGTGGCCGTTTGGGCTTTCTGGGCGCTGGGGCTGCGGGTCAACTGGATGGCCAAACATACGCTATTCAAGGGGATTTCCGGTATCTTCTTCCGCTGGATGGATGCCGTGCCCATAAATCGGACGTCAGCCCATGGTGTCGTTAGCCAAATGACCGATGCCTTTGCCAGCCGGGACAAATTTATCCTCGCCCTGGCGCCGGAAGGTACCCGGGCCAAAGTGGATCGCTGGAAAACCGGCTTTTACCATATCGCCTGTGCCGCGCATGTCCCCATCCTGCCTGTCGCCCTGGACTTTGGTCACAAGGTGATCCGCTTTGGCAATTGCCTCTGGCCGACCGGTGAGCTGGAAGCAGACCTGGCGCAGCTGCAAAGCTTCTACCAGGATGTCGTCGGCCACATCCCGGCTCGGGGCTGAGCCTACTCATCCACTTTTTCACCTCCCGAATCTCTTGAGCAAGAACATGCGTTCTGGTAAAATTGGCTTGTGTCAGCTGGCCAATTTTCGCAGGATCGGAAGTGGAGGTAGGCCCTGTGTCAAAGCAAATCGAAATTTTCCTGGAGAGCGGTAAGAAGAAGGTCTTTGCCGGCGCCATCAATTGGCCTGGTTGGGGTCGCCTGGGTAAAGACGAAAGTACAGCGACGGCAAATCTCCTCCTTTACGCCCCTCGCTATGCGGAAATTGCCGCCCGGGCTGGCCTCAATTACACCCTACCAACTGGCCCGGACGAGCTGAGCATTGTTGCTCGGGTCGCCGGCAGTACAACGACCGACTTTGGCGCCACCGATGCCCATTTGCCAATTGACGAGACACCTCTGACTGAGGCTGAATTGGCCCGTTATGAGCAGTTGTTGCGAGGCTGCTGGGCGGCATTTGACCAGACTGTTCTGGCAGCTGAGGGCCAGGAATTGCGCAAGGGACCCCGTGGCGGGGGGCGTGAACTGGACAAAATCGTGGCTCATGTCATCGAGGCGGATGAAAGTTATCTGCGCGCCCTGGGCTGGAAGCCATCTGCCGCGAAAGGCGCCGGTCAGGTGGAACGGCTGGCGGCATTGCGGCAGGATGTGTTGAGCGGCTTGAAGGCCGCAGCCGCTGGCGAGATCCCCAGACAGGGACCGCGCGGTGGTGTACGCTGGCAACCGCGCTATTTTGTGCGCCGCCTGGCCTGGCATCTAATCGATCATCAGTGGGAAATCGAGGACCGGATCATTTAGTCGAAGGATTGACGGCGTGTCCTCAACCATCTATCTCTTAGTTATTGCGCTTTTTGTCATTGCCCTTTTAGGTCTGTTTGTCTGGTTCAGTCGGCGGCGAAAGCCAACGATAGCGCCGGCACATGAATTGCAGGCGCTCATAAAGGCCGGCAAGGCTGTGCCGGTAAAAAGCCGCCACTCGCCTGAATGGCCCGCTCCTCTCCCCTGGTCCGAAATAAACCAGATCACAGATCCTTATCAGCGTTATCTTAAAATGGGCGAGTTGGTGACGTACAAAGCAGTAAATGAAGGGGATGCCACACTCGCACCGCTGGAGCGTCTCATCTACCAGGTTTGGGTATTGGAAAGTGAAGTGAACAATGGTGGTTTTGACCAATATTTCTTTAATCCTAGCGGTGACCTTGCCCTTGATACATTAGTCGACCTGACAGCAATTGGTGCAGAAGAGGCCCATGGGCTGTTGCGCGAAGCAGTGGCCCTCATGTTCGAAGGCGCACCAGCACGGCAGCGGGAACGCCGTTGGGAACAGATGGAAGCAGTTGACGAGACAAAGCGGGCCGAGCTAGAAGGGCTGGATACCCGATTCTTTGCCCTGCAAGAGCCAATCTACCAACTGGTCGTCGACTATGTTACCAGCCATCAGGCTGGGGATGATGTTGCCTGAAACAGCCGGTATGCAGGGGACGCCGCGCAGACAGCCTATCCTGTAGATATCGATCTTGAGCTGACTGGGCAGGCCTGGGACACACCCCTGGCGCTATTACAGGGACCAAATGAACGTGATCATGAACAATGGCCTGGCTGCATTGGTGCGGCATGGGCTTACAACTTTCTGGTGGCGCTTGCAGGCGCAAGGTCCACGCCTGACAATCTTGTGGCTATACGGCCAGGGCATATCCGTGCTGACCGGTATACCCATGAGTCGCTACTGCCGGATCACGCCTGAGATATTTGTGGGACCGCAATATGCTTATAAGGGCAAGGAAATTCTGCACCGGCGTGGCGTCCGCGGCACCATTAACCTGCGTGACGAATTTGATGACGCGGAGCACGGCCTCGATTTCGAACAGTATTGCTATCTGCCGACAATCGACCGCACCCCGCCAACCCTGGCCCAACTGCACGAAGGTGTGGCGTTCATTGAGCGAATTGTTGGGGACGGCGGCAAGGTTTACATCCATTGTCACGGTGGGATGGGGCGGGCACCGACTATGGCGGCAGCTTATTTCATCAGCCAGGGCCTGTCGGTCACGGCAGCGCTGGATAAAATTAAAGCGATACGCCCTTTCATCAACGTGCGGCCCGAACAGCAAGCCCAACTGGAAGCCTATCGGGCGGCATGGCAGGGCGCCGGCAACGAACAGCTCTGAGGTCAATATTGACGGACAGGCTGATTGGATTAGTCTAGAGCAATGGATCGAAAAGTAGTTGTGATTCCCCCGGCACAGCTGGATGGCGCTATGGTTATCGAATGGGCCTGGTCTGGAACAGCGCCATTCGGCCTGGTGCCGGCGACGGATGGCAGCCCGGGCATCCCGATTTTTGGCCTGGCCATCTGTCGTTACGAGGGTAGCGACAGCTGTTATCGCTTCAGTTGTGATCAGAACTGGGAGACGGTGCAGGATGCTGAGTACGGCTCCGTGCTGGAAGCCAAGGCAAGCTTGCCGGCGCAGTATACGGCTCAGCCTGTGATCTGGCGGCCGGCGCCAGCAGACCAATCGCCGTTGTATTGCGAGGTGCGGCTGACGAAGATAGGGAAGCGATTTCCGGCCGGTCCCCCAACTCTCGGCCAGCGCGCCCCACAAATTGGCGACTTGGCGACCATCATCGAAATCTACGACAATCCGCCCGGCTATGAATTGGAATGCTTTGATGACGCCGGCAGGCTGGTCTGGTTGGCAACGTTCAAGCAGGGCGAAGTTGCCTGGGAATGGGTCTCCCCCGACGATACCACGGGCTGAGGCTGAGATAATCACCGGCCCAGAGTTGACGACTCGTAACCATTATGTTACATTTATGCGTAACGAGGTCGTTACACGATGGTTGACACAACCGAAGTGGACAGCAACGGAGTGACAGAATGGCTAGAAAAGAGGTGGTCATGATCGGTGATCCGTTATTGCGCCAGAAAGCCGAACCAGTTGATTTTGCGGCTGATCCGGTGCCGCAATACGTCGCGGATTTGCGCGACACCCTGCGTTCTTTGCAGCAGGAAAAAGGGCTGGGCCGGGCGATCGCCGCGCCGCAGATTGGCTATCTGAAGCGGATCGTTTATATGGAAGCCAGCGGGCAAACCATCACCATGATCAACCCCGAAATCCTCAGTCGCAGCCCCGAACTGTTCGATGTCTGGGATAGCTGCTTCAGCGCCGACGTCGCCTTTTTTGGCCTGACACGGCGCCATCGCGCCATCCAGGTCGCTTACCAGGATGAGCTGGGACGCCAGATCGTGGCTGATTTTGCGGACGATCTCTCCGAGCTTTTTCAGCATGAGATCGACCATCTGGATGGTGTTCTTTTTATCGACCACATCATCGATCAGCAAATTATCATGCGCAGCGAATGGGAACGCCGCTTTCGCCTATAACACATGGAATAATCGGACTCGATAACATGACTGAAACACAACAGACCCTGACATTCAGTGGCGGGCAAAGCAACTACTACGCCGACAATGTGGAAACATTGGTGGCCTTTTATCGGGATAATTTTGGCTTCCGCGAGAGCTACCGCACACCTCCCACAGGCCCGGCTGAGCATGTCGAACTGCGCCTGGGTGATTACCTGATTGGCTTCTCGGCCCTGGAGGCAGCGCGACGAATCCACCATCTGCCGGTTGACCCTGGCAAGCCAAGAGGTGAAATCGTCCTGTGGACCAGTGACGTCGACCAGGCCCATCAGATGCTGGCAGCCCAACGGGTCACCTGTATCCGTCCGCCCCATAATTTTGACGTCAACGAAACGCTCAAACTCCGCGTCGCCTGGTATGAAGACCCGGAAGGCAACATATTCCAGACCGTTTGCCCGCGCACGTGATAGCGGTCGCCGTGGCCTGACATTGTCACGGCGGCAACTCAGAATGCCAGGCCGCAGGCGCCAGGATAAGGACTCATAGGCCATAGGTCCCGGATTGACATTGCCGTCTGAATGCACTAGATTGCCAATTGGCCCGGCGGGCCTTTTGACCACTCGCGCAGTTTTTGCATCTTCCAGGCGCCTTCAGACTATGACCTTCAACGACGATTTCCTCAATTGCATCACCCTGGCGCAGATGTACCCGGCGACCAGCAACTCGGCCAAGCTATACATCTTCCAAACCGCGGTGCATCAGATTATCAACTCCGAAAAGCTGTTCTGGAAAGCCGTCATCAACACATTTCCCCTGCAGCCCCGTCTGATCGGGCCGGGTCCAGACCTCGCCATACTGGCTGATGCGCTGGTTAGCGGTCTGGGGCTGGCCGGGGACAGCCAGGTAGATATCCTTTGGCCCTTCGCCGATGGGGTCCCGCCTGCATTATTGCAGGAAAAGATTCAGTTTTTTAGAGACGTCACTGACACGGTTCGCAGCGGCCGGATCGGCCAGGCTAGTTGGCCTGGGGCTGGGTTCAACCTGCGCATTTTTCTCGTTTGCGCCAATGAATTTAATCAAAAAGAGCTGTTGGCTGACCTGGGCATGACTGAGGTCGCTGCTTCCTGAACCCGCAATAAGCTATCCACTACCTGCCCAACCAAATAGCCCCCAACGATTCGCCCAGAGACCTTCTTCAGGGTAGGATTAGGCCTGTCGTTTCACCAGCTCGATCCCATCCCCACCAAAGGAGTGATGCCAGATGAGCAGCGTAGGCTTTGGCCATCAGAGTGCTGCCAAGCAGCCAGATTTACACCGCGAAATGCGCCGCTGGGCTCGCGGCGCCACTAGCGAGCTTCTCAAACATACCGTCGCCGATCTGCGCGACTCCCGCATTCCCCCTGCCGCCATCGCCTGGCTCAGCGCCTACGAAGAGCTGCGCGCGAGGGGTGAAGATAATCCGCACCTTGATCATTTCGGCCATTAACTGACTGCACCCTCATGTTTAAACTCATCCTTGTTGACCCCAAACAGGAATTGTGTGCGGCCTGGGAAGCAGCCTTTGCCGATTTTCAGTCTGTCCGGGTGACCTGTGGTCGCTTTGAAACGCTGCCTCACTTTGACTGCATGGTCAGCGCGGCCAATTCCTTTGGCCTGATGGATGGGGGCGTGGATCTGGCCATCACCAATTTCTTCGGTCTGGAGTTGATGGATCGGGTGCAGGCCCATATCATCGAGCGCTATCGGGGCGAGCAGCCGGTGGGCAGTTCGTTTATCATTCCGACGGGGCATCCCCGCCATCGTTATCTGGCCCATACGCCGACGATGCGTGTGCCAATGCATATTTGGGCAACCGACAACGTCTACAACGCGATGTGGGCGATGCTGTTAGCCGTCTGGCAACACAATTCAAGCCAGAGTGACCCGATAGAAATAGTCGCCTGCCCGGGCCTGGGAACAGCAACCGGCGGTGTGCCGCCACAGGAAGCGGCCCGGCAGATGGCGCTTGCCTACCGCTACTTTCTAGCACCACCGGAGCAGATTAGCTGGCCTTTTGCCCGCAATCGGCAATCTTCGATTGGGTTGGGTGGTAATCTGGGCCTGCAAAAAGCCGGTTTAAAACCAAAACGCTCTGAATAGGTGGCTATTCAGAGCGCTCCTTCTGGTTTCCTTTCTCTGTACCCGTCGTTCGGGCTCCTCAGTTATCAACATTAAACGGGCATTCTTACGCCGTTCCTAAACGCGAAAATGGATTTTTGTACCTCTGGTACCGGTCCTATGGCCGACCGGGAGTACAGTACCTGGTAGGCTAGTACCAAAGGTTCATATTTGCCCTCTGTCAAACAGGCTACAATGCGACTATGTTGATTGAGCAGCCGCAGGACGGATCTGGCGCTATGCCGCCACGTATCAGCTCCGATATGGGTCCCGCCATCGGGCCGGATCAGGTTGCCTTCCTCAACACCCTGTTGCAGTACAGTTCAGACGGCATCATCGTTCTGGATCTCGATGGTAAGGTTCGCAGCTGGAATGGTGCGGCTGCAGGCATTTACGGCTGGCAACTCGAAGAGATCCTGGAACAACCGCTGGACGATCTGTTCGGGCCCAAGCTGGCCATCTGGTGGCAGGCGGTGCGCGAGGGCGATCGGCTGCAACACCGGCCGGTCCGCCAAACCCAACAACATCGCCACAAAAATGGTGAGCCGGTCCACGTCAACATCACCCTTGCGCTTCTGCGTGATCGGCACAACCGGCCGGTCGGCTACCTGCTCATGGTCCAGGATGTCACCCTGCAAACCCTGGCCGAAGAGCAAGCGACCCAGGTCAAAAAGGAAACAACCGAACTCAACGAGGCCAATGCCCGCCTGCGCCAGCAGGTGCGCACCGACCGGCTCCAGCTCACCCAGATCAGCCAACTCAACCGGCAGCTGCGCCAGATCAGCGACACCGCCCGCCAGCTCAACGGCCTGCTGGATATCGACGAACTGTTACACACCGCCATCGACCGTATTCAGCATCATTTCAACTTCTACCAGGTCCTTATTTACCTGGCTGACCCGCTCACTGATCAGCTTATTTTGCGTCAGGGCAGCGGCGAGATTGGCCGTCTGCTGATTCAGCGCGGTCACGCTATCGCCCAGGATGCCACGCCAAGCCTGGTGGCCCGGGCCGCCCGCAACATGCAGGTCATCGGCGCCAACGATGTCCGTCTCAGCCAACATTTCTTGCCTAACTCGGCCCTGCGCAACACCCGCTCTGAACTGGCCATCCCACTGGTCGCCGGCAGCACTCTGATTGGCGTGCTTGACCTGCAGGATACGGTGCCGCATCGTTTTAATGAGTCAGACACCAATCTGCTGACCATGCTGGCCGGCCATCTGTCCGTCACGCTCATCAAAGCGCAGCTTTTCGCCGAACATGCTATGTTGCTGACCGAGCTGCAAGAGCAAACCCGCGCCCTCTCCCAGTCCAACGATGAACTGGAACAGTTTGCCTACGTCGCCTCCCATGACCTGCAGGAGCCGCTACGGGCGGTGAGCAATTACCTGCAGATGGTCCAGCGACGCCACGCCCAATCGCTCAACAGCGAGGGCAACGAATTTGTCAGCTACGCGCTGCAAGGCACCGAACGGATGCAGCAGCTCATCGCTGACCTTCTTCATTTTTCCCGAATCGGCCGCCAGGCGGTACAGCGGCAGGTTGTGGCCAGCCATGATCTGCTACAGGAGGCTGTCGCTCGCCTGGAAGCCCAGATGGAGGCCAGCAGCGCCTCTATTCAGGTTGGCTATATGCCAACCATCAAAGGGGACCCCGTCAAACTCGTCTCGCTTTTCCAAAATTTGCTCAGCAATGCGTTGAAATACCGTTCTGAGCACCGGCCGGTCATCACCATTAATGCCGAACGTCAGGGTAACTACTGGCTGTTCTCCGTGAAGGACAATGGCATCGGGTTCGCCAACGAATACCGGGACCGAATCTTCCTCATCTTCCAGCGCCTGCATACTCAGGAGGAGTATCCGGGCACCGGGATGGGGTTGGCCCTTTGCAAGAAAATAGTCGAACAGCATCAGGGCCATATTTACGCCCAGAGTGACCCTGGCCGCGGCGCGACCTTCTACTTCACGCTGCCGGCCGGCTGAGACCATGCCATGGGATGGGAACAATGACGACCAAAACTGCTCTGCTTCTGGAAACCAAGCCTTACAACGCCCACCAGTTCAAGGCCGCCCTCTGCACGGCCAAACATCCCGGCGGTAATGTTCATTTCAAGCTGGCCTGGACCGACAAGCTGGCCACGGCCATCAACTATTGCAAGCAGATTCAGTTTGACGTTGTCCTCATGAAATTGGCCCTCAAGGACAGCGATGGGCTCAACACCCTCAAACGCTTCCGGCAGCACACGCAAAATATCCCGGTCATCCTCCTCCTCGAGGAAGATCAGGCCAGTCTGGCCCTGGAAGCATTGCGCCAGGGCGCCCTGGACGCGCTGGCCCATGATGAAAGCCGCGGGCGCGTCCTCTATAACCGGGTTGTCATGGCCATGGAAAAGAACGAACAGTGGGAAACGCTCCAGCGCAAAACCCGTGACCTGGCTCAGCGCAACGAAGAGCTCGACGCCTTCGCCCACACCCTGGCCCATCAGTTCAAAGGGCTGATCGGCCATGTGGTCGGCTATTCCGACTACGCCATGATCCATTACGATGACAAGATGGAGGAGGAGCTGGCCGACATCCTGCGCACCATTCGCCAGAGCGGCCACAAGATGCATCATGTCGTCCGGGAGCTGCTCACCCTGGCCAAGGTACGCAACAACGAGATCGAGCAGCGCACGCTGAACATGAATGAGATCATTGCCGAAGCGATGGGCCGGCTCAGCTTCCAGATCGAGTCGCGCCGGGCCGAAATCATCGTCCCAACGCAATGGCCGGCTGCCCTGGGCCAGGCCGCCTGGATCGAGGAAGTGTGGCTGAACTACATCAGCAACGGCCTCAAATATGGCGGGCTGCCCCCGCACCTCGAGTTGGGTGCCGATGTGCAGTCTGACCATCTCATCCGCTTCTGGGTCCGCGACAACGGTCCGGGCATCAGCCTGGACGCTCAGGTCAACATCTTCAAGGCCAAGGACCGGGCCAACGAACTGGCTGTCCGTGGTGACGGGCTGGGCCTTTCAATCGTCCAGCGCATCGTCGAAAAGTGCGGCGGCCGCACCGGCGTCATCAGCCAGCTTGGCAGCGGCAGCACCTTCTGGTTCACGCTGCCCCAGGCCAGCATCGCCCCCCGACCGCATTTTCCGAACGTCGTCGAACGCGAGCCATTCCATATCAGCGGCTAAGCTGGGGTTTACGTGGTGCGGTAGCACGCATTCATTCCGGTAAGACGTATTTACGGTCGCCGGCACGTATCCACCCCGCCAACGCGCAGTCACGTGCGCCACACGCATTCACGTCCGCCACGCGCATTCACGTCCGCCACACGCATTCGCGTCCGCCAACGCATTCCGCGTCCGCCAACCGCATGCCGGCGCCAGCGCGAATGCGTCTGCTGAAGGCAGACTTGATGTTCCCGTTAGGCCCCTGTCGTGAAAGATAAGTCCGCTTCCAGCGGACGCGCCCGTAGCGTGGCGCTTTAGCGCCTCGGTATCCCGGCGCACCCTACCCAACACCCCCAAATAACCCCGTAATGCCCACAAATGTCCACCTTTTGCCGTGACAGGTAGATGTGGTGTACCATACGCGAACTCGTCTGTACGTTTACTGGCAACCGGCCGGTGTTTGCCGCCCCGCTCATTGGAGGATTTCCCTATGCGGACGTTTCGCCGTCTTCTTGTCGTCCTCGGTTTTGTCAGCAGCCTGCTGCTCACCTGGCTTCTGGTGCTGGCCGATGAGCCGGTTTTGCCAGCTTCCCCCGCACTGCTTGCCCCTGAGGCCGGCAACTTGCTTTACGCCGGTATTCACGAGAACAACATTAACACGCCTGACTCTGTCGCGACCTTCAACCTCGGCAATGGCACCCTGGTCGGGCCAGCCCTCTCTATCGCTCCGATTGGCAACTACCCCTATGACGCCACCCTCAGCCAGGCTGGCAGCCAGCTCTGGGTAGCCGGCGCTGTCGGCGATGGCATTGTGGTTATTGATGAAACGGGCACGCTTGTGGTTCAGCCGATCACCGGCTTTGGCCTTTATCCAGTAGATATCGCCTTCAGCAAAAGGGGTGAGCTGGCCTATGTCAGCAACCGGGACAGTGAATCGCTGACCGTTATCAATGCCACTACCCTTTCCGTGGTGGACACCTATGACCTGTCTGGCCTGTCAACAGGCATCCTGGGCCCGGGCAAAATGGCCATTCAGCCCTGCAGTGGCGACATCTACATGGCCTCCAGCTTCGACGACAATCTTTTCCAACTCGATCCAGAATCCGGCGCCCAGCTGGACCTGCTTGATGCAGGCTCCAGCCTCTGGGATCTGGTGTTTAGCCCTGATGGTGAAACCCTGTATGTCACAGACCGCAGCGGCACTGCCGACGACCTGATCGTCATCGATACAGCTGCCTTCACCGTCACGGCGCGCATCCCGGTGGGAGATGACCCGTGGGGTGTCGCCATCTCGCCGGACGGCAGCACCGTCGTGGTCGCCAACGAGGACGATGGCACAGTCAGCATCATCGATACCGGCACCTTGACCGTGGTACAGACATTGCAGCTAAATCCTGCCCTGGGCGATGGTGTTTTTCCCCGCGACGTTGACATTAGCAATGATGGCACCCGCGCTTATGTCCCATCAGGCAATCAGGGTGCAAGCGATGCAATCTACGTGATAGATCTGACAACTAACACCGTAGCTGGCAGCCTGCCGTTAGGCGCCCTCAACAATCCCAATGTCGTGGCCGTCAGCCCGGATACCTTCTCCCTGGACCCAATTCCCAGCTTCAGCTCCAACTCACCGGTCGCCAACCCATCTGTCCCCATTCAATTTACCGACACCAGCGGCAACAACCCGACCAGCTGGGAATGGGACTTTGGCGACGGCCTGGGCACTTCAACCGACCAGAACCCAACCTACGCCTATGCCAACGAGGGGCGCTACACGGTCACCCTGACCGTCACCAATGAATGTGGCAGCGCGACGGTGACGGGTGAAGTCCGGGTCGGCATCGAGATCTATTTGCCGCTGATCCAGAAGCCCTGACCCTTCGCTGCGCTCAGGGTGACAGGGCGGCGCTCAGGGTGACATGGAGTTTACCAATGGCTAAACGGTTTCTGCCTTTTCTATTTGCCTTTGCCTTGCTGGCCACCGCCTTCTATCTGCTGGGCGCTCCGGCCGGTCGTTCGCAGGCACCGGCCGGTCCCGATTGGCAAACCCCATTAACGGAAACAGAGTTGGAAAAGGCCGCCAGCAAAATGGATGAGGCCTTGCTCGCCCAATTGCGCGAAGCTGGCCCGGAGCCGCTCACCATCATCGTCCGGCTGGGCGGCGAGGCCGATCTGAGCGGCGCGACCCGGCTCGACAGCGACACCGAACGAGCCGCCTTCGTTTACAACCGGCTGCAAAGCCACGCCGCGAGCAGCCAGGCAAACCTGCGCACCTATCTGGAAAACGCCCGCAGTGCCGACCAGCTCGTCAACTTCCACCCATATTTCATCTTCAACGGCCTGGCCGTCACCGCCTCGCCCGATTTCCTCTGGCACCTGGCCCTGCATCGCGACGTCGAACGGCTCTCCCTCAACGAAACCTACACGATCGATCAGGGCGCCATTGACGGCGGCCCGACACCGGCCGTGCCCGGCAACAACATCAGCCAGATCAACGCCGATGATGTCTGGAGCAGCTACGGTATTACTGGCACCGGTGTGGTCGTCGCCAACGTCGATACCGGCGTCCAGTTTGACCACCCGGCCCTCGTCGCCAGCTACCGGGGCAACACTGGGGGCAGTTTCAACCATAATTTCGCCTGGTTTGATGCCACCACAGCTGGCCTGGTTGGTTTTCCCTACGACGATAATGGCCACGGCACGCACACGATGGGCACCACGGCCGGCGGCGACGGCCCCGGCCCGTTTACCGACGACATTGGCGTCGCCCCTGGCGCGCGCTGGATCGCTGTCAAGGCATTTACCGCTGCCGGCACCGCCACCGCCGCCGATCTGCATTCGGCTTACGAATGGTTGCTGGCGCCCTGTCCGGCCGGTAGCCTGCCCGGCAGCCCCAGCTGCGACCCGGCCCAGGCGCCTGACATCATCAACAACTCCTGGGGCAACAACAACGGCAGCTCGGTCGAGTTCCTGGCCGACGTCATCGCCCTACGGGCTGCCGGTATCCTGCCCGTCTTCAGCGCCGGCAACAGCGGCCCCAACCCGGGCACGGTGGGCGCCCCGGCCAGCTTCGCCGAATCTTTCGCCGTCGGTGCTGTCTCCAGTGGCGACCTGGTGGCCAGTTTCTCCAGCCGCGGCCCGTCACCCCTGACAAACGAGACCAAACCGGATGTCTCAGCGCCTGGCGTTGAAGTGCGCTCAGCTATTCCCGGTAATGGCTATGCCGAGTTTAACGGCACCAGCATGGCCGCCCCCCACGTGACGGGCGCTGCTGCCCTGATGCTCGCCGCTGATCCAGCCATAGATATTGATACCATCGAGCAGCTGCTGATTGAGACGGCTGTGGATTTGGGACCGGCCGGTCCCGATCCCGACTACGGCCACGGTCGCATCGACGCCTTCGCCGCCGTTCAACGCGTCGTCGAGGCCGGCGCCATCGCCGGCAGCATCGACGGCGATGACACCGGCCTGCCCATCGCCGGCGCCGAAATTCAGGTTGAAGGCGCTGGTCTCAACCTCAGCCGCAGCAGTGCCGCCGACGGCAGCTATGAAGCTGACTATCTGTTGCCCGGCAGCTACACCGTCACCGTCCGCTCCTACGGCTACGCCGAGGCGGTCATCACAAACGTCATTGTCCTGCAAGAACAGACAACCACGGTTGACGTTACCCTCAACGCCTTGCCCCGCTACGTCATCAACGGCTATGTCTTTGATGCCATCACCACCACCATCCCCATCAGCGGCGCTCTCGTCAGCCCGCTGGGCACGCCGCTCGCCAGCGTCACCACAGACGCCACCGGCTGGTATAGCCTGACCGTCGCCGCCGGCGATCTACGCCTGGAAGCCGCCGCCTTCAGCTACGCCACCGGCATTACCGACACCACCATCCTGACCAACACCCAGATCGATTTCTACCTCGACCCGCTGCCACCGATCTTGCTGGTCGACGACGATGAAGGCGCCCTGCGCAGCTATTCGCCCCACGTGGAAAGCCATTATCTTCAGGCATTGGATGCCAACGGCTACGCCTACACTTACTGGGATATCGAAAAAGAAGGTTCGCCAACCTTCGACACCATCCGCCAATACGCTGCCGTGGTCTGGTTTGGCGGCGAGTTTGGCCGCATCAAAGATATCAGCGACGCGGCCCAGGCTGAGGCGCTGATGGCCTACCTGGACCTCGGCGGCCGCCTCTTCTACGTGGCCCAGGAACATACCTTCTACTACGGCGATGATGCCGAATGTGACAGCCCGCGCTGGGGCGGCCAGGGCCCCTGCCCCTTTACCGAGCTCTACCTTGGCGCAGCTGACTGGATCGAGGACCAGAAGGGCGAGGTACTGTACGGCGTCAACGGCAACCCGGTTGGCGACGGTCTCGGGCCATACACCATGACCTTCCCGCCCCTGCTGGCCGACTTCACCGACCAGATCACCGGCACCATCGCCGCCAGCCTGGCTTTCTCCGTCACCGACGATGTCCCGCCGGGCGATATCAACCTGGTTGCTTACACGTTATTCAGCCCCACGGCCCAGTTCAAATCCGTTTTTATGGCCACGCCGCTGGAGGCGCTGGCTGATGTGGACCAGGCAGATGTGATGTACAGCGTCATGCAATGGTTCGGCATTGCCGGCCTGAGCGAGGGCGTCACCCTGGCGCCCGCCTACCAAAACCAACTGACGGCGCCGGGCGCGAGCCTGACCTACACCGTCCGCCTGCGCAATCTCAGCCCGTTTGCCGACAGCTTTGATCTGGCTTTAGCGGCTATGCCCTGGCCCGCCCAAATCCTGGATGGCAGCGGCAGTTCTGTCATCGACGAAATTGGGCCGGTAGCGCCGCAGGGGACCGTTGATTTGCTGGTGGTGGTTGAGGTTCCGGCCGGTTCCCCACCCGGCGCGGAAGTCACCATCGAGCTGCAAGCGACCTCCCAGAGCGGCACGCCCCATAGCAACAGCGCCTTCCTCACTGCCCAGGCCGAGCAACTCTACTACCTGCTGGATTCGGATCAGTGTGACAGCGGCGTTCATTTCAACTGGATTGATGCCACGGGCGGCACCCGCCATCAGCTGAATGACGATGGCTCATTCCCCGAGTACACCTCGGTCCCGCTGCCAGCGCCGTTCAAGTTTTACAACGTGGATTACCACGAAGTCTGGTTCAACGACCACGGCTCCATCCTCTTCGGGGATGACAATGTTTACGATGACAGCCAGCCGTCCGGCACGCCGCCCATCCCCAACCCGACGCTGCTGGACCCCAACAGCGCCATCTACGCTGCCTGGGGCAACTTCTTCTGGCACCCCGGCAGCGGCCCGGCCGATTGGGGCGTTTACACCGATTACGATGCCGGCCAGAACTGGTTCATCATCCAGTATCACAATTACGGCAACCTGCTGGGCGATTTTGACGACTTTGAGGTGATCCTCGACCTGAATAGCAACGAGATCTACCTGCAATATCAAACTGTCAGCAACCATCAATTTGCCAACGTCGGCATCGAGAATCAGTTTGGCAACAAGGGGATCGCCTACGTCGTCGACCAGGTGCCGGCGGCCAACATGCTACACAATAATCTGGCCGTCAAATTTGGCATCGGCACGCCGCCGCTCAACCGGGAAGTGTCGCTGAGCCCAGCCAACCAGGGCGCCACGGGCAGCCCTAACACCCAGCTCGACTATGTCGTGACCGTCGCCTCCGCCAGCAGCGTAGCTGACAGCTTTGATCTTGAGGTGGCGAACAGCGCCTGGCCCGTCAGCTTCTGGGACGCGACCTTTACCAATCCCCTGAGCAGCGTTGGCCCGCTGAATCCCTGCACGAGCACCGACATCGGCGTGCGGGTGACGCTGCCGGGCGACACAAGCTACGTTAGCGACGCGGCCATCATCCGGGCCCGCTCCCAGAGTGACCCGCTGATCACGGCCAGCGCAACCCTGGTGAGCGACAACGCCGCGCCGGCGGTCAGCCTCAGCCCGGATCAGAACGGGGCAGCTCAATCACGCCAGACGGTGACCTACACCATCCAGATCAGCAACACCGGCAACATCACCGATGTATATGATCTGAGTCTGAGCGGGCACAGCTGGCCGGCGGCGCTGGTGCCACCGGCCGGTCAAACCGACCAGCTCGCCCCCGGCGCCAGCCAGCTGCTCACCGTCGCAGTCGACATTCCAGCTGGCGCCCCGGCCAATGCCATGGACAGCGTCAGCCTGACTGCTGCGTCGCAAAACTACCCTGGTACCGAGGCTACCATTGCCCTGACCACCACAGCCGTCCCCTTCAGCGACGTCGCCATCGACGAGGTCATACAGATCAACGGCGGCCCGCCTGGCTGGGTGACCGGCTACTTCATCACCGTGCGCAACACGGGCAACATCACCGATACCTTTAACCTGGAAGCCATCGGCTATGGTTGGGCGACAACGCTCTGGAACAGTACTTTCACGGCCCCAATCAGCGAGACCCCACCCCTGGCGGCCGACGAAACTTACCGGGTGGGGGTGCGGGTGCGGGTACCGGCCGGTGCGGTCGCGCCTGCCCAGGATATGGTTGTCGTCCGCGCTCAGGCCAACGAGGCCCTGACGGAAAGTGATTTTACGACGCTGGTCACGCAACTGGATGAACCACCTGCAGCGGACCTGGTGGTGACACCGGCCGGACAATGGGCGATGGTAAATCCTGGCCAGACCATGACGTTGACGTTGCGGGTAGAGGCTCTGCCCGGCCATAGCATCGTCGTCACCGGCACAGGCGGGGTCTGGGGACCGGATGGCGCCGCCACGCTATTGACAGTTGGTGCCAACGGCCTCATTAGTCCTACCATCACATTCGTAGTCCCCGGCGACGCGCAGCCTGGCCAATGGGACAAAGTCCTGGTCGACCTGGTTGATCAGACGAGCGGCGCCCATGTTCAGGCACACATGCTCGTTTTCATCGACACCACCGGCGACTTTGTACCGCCGCCGGCGCCGCCTGTCTACAAAATCTACGTCCCGATCATCCGCCGCGAATAAGCGAACCCGACGGGTTCGCCAACCTGTCGGGTCCTGGCAACCTGTCAGGTCCTACCAACCTGTCAGGTCCTGGCACTCCTTAAATTCTGGGAAGCTGGGCTAAGGGCTGTGAGGATTGGCTAAATCAGTTCCGCCATCACGCTGTAACGGCCGCCGCCACCGCCGCTCATGGTGTAGCTGCGCCGGCTTTCGGCAAAGGGGTAATTCCAGGGAATGGTGGCCGCGTCGTTGCTGATCATGCCCGTATCAGCCGCGGAGATAGTGATTGAGCTGTCTTCACTGATATCGCCGGGGTCCAAAACATCCAGCAGGTGGAAATCAAACGTATCCCACTCGTTGTCATTCAGGGTGACGGGCCCTTCGGTCGCGGATGAACTGCCTGTCAGGGTGACTTCTATCTCGTCGGCGCCAAAAGTTTCGGCCGTCTCTTCCACCGTCAGCCAAATTTTGATGGCCGGATTCTTGCGCCGCAGCGCCTCGACGATGTTGTTATATGACGTGGTGTCATTCTGACGAGCCGGGATCAGATTTGACATCAGCGTGTGGCTACTGACGCCCATGGCCGCCTCCACTGTGGGGAAACCCAGCCAACTCCGCACCATCTGCACCGCAATATTGCCTGACGTCACCGCTGGATTATCCGTGGTGGCCGAAGATTGAATGGCGGATCCCTCCGTCCGGCCCAATGGGGTGATGGGCACGTTCCAATCCACGCTCCAGTTGTGGTTCTTCAGGTGAACCAGCTCCTCACCTTTCTTGACCGCCACAGACAGGGTGAAGCTTTCCGCCCCTTCCACCTCGGTCAAAATGCCCTGACCGATCGAGGGGGCCAGCTCAAATCCTGGCTGATCGAGGTAGTTTACCGTTGCCGAGGGGCTGCCATCAGAAATCAGTGAGGGTTGCGAGTAGAAGGGTTCGGGCGCGGTCGCGTAGATTTCGCCATCGTCGTTGGTGTTCCATTGCGCGTCACGCACCTGGCCGACCGCCTGGTTGTGCCGGGTGACAATGGGGCCGTTGGGATCGCCACCCAGCCGGTAGATACCCACCCGTTGCGAGCTATTCAAAGTTTGCACTGGCCCAACGGAAACGAAATTGCCGGCGCCCAAAACGGCATCATCATGCTTATCCACCGTTGCCGAAAAGGTAATGCGTGGGGCGTTGATGGAAACCTGGACGAGATCATCGGCGGGACCAGCCGTTACCACCCCATCGTGCTGCAAATCGCCACCGCTCACGGTGAACATGGAGGCGTCGATATGCTCTACAGGGTCGGGATCACGCTGAACCCGGGTCTCGGTCCGGCTATCGAGGAAGCGTTGCACGGCCTGATTGCCGACGGTGCGCTGCATGTTGAGGATGTCATCCGGATTAACGGGGCCGCTGCCACTGAGGCGGGCAAAGGCCGCGGCAGGGGCGGGTAGTTCGGCCGCCCACTCGGGGCTGGCCTGGGGGGCTGGTCCGGCCGGTTTGGCCGCTTTATCCTGGCTGTTCTGCTTTTCGCTCATCCATGTCACCAGTCATGCTTGGCAACAGCATAAAGTAAATCTACCAACAGGGCAAGGTATAAAATCAGAACACGACCTATTGCCCGCCTCGCCCCTTTCACGCTATCCTACCCATCTGGCCTGCGACCGGCCGGTCAAGATCCGGGCCCATTAAGGTAAACGTAACGCTATGTCCCAACGACGCATTTTCGTATTCTGGCTCCCACTGTTGGCCAGCTGGCTCCTCATGACCGGCGAAGGGCCGGTTGTCAGCGCCATCATCAACCGGCTCCCGAACGAGGTCATCATGCTGGCTGCCCAGGGTATTGCCGTCAGCCTCTCCGTCTTCATCGAAAGCCCAATCATCAACATGCTTTCCACCGGGACCGCCATGGTCAAGGATCATGCCTCTTACGTGCTGGTGCGCAATTTTACCCTGCAATGGCTCGTGCTGTTGACCATCGTCACTATCATCGTCGCCTTCACGCCGGTTTTTGATCTGGTCGTCTCCGGCTGGCTGCAGGCGCCGCCGGAAGTCGCGGTCTGGGTTCGGCCAGGGCTGAAGATCATGACGTTCTGGAGCGCCGCCATCGGCTGGCGCCGCTTCCTGCAGGGCGTGCTGATCGGCTTTGACCGCACCCGCTACATTGCCTACGGCACAGCCGTGCGGCTGGCGGCAACAGCGCTTACAGCCATCAGCCTGGCCGTGGGCACCGATTGGGCCGGGGCCATCATTGGCCCAACCGCGCTGATGGTCGGTGTCTTTTTTGAGGCGTTGATGGCGACCTGGGCCATCCGCCCATTGCTAAAAAATGAACTGGCGCCGGCGGCAGCCGTCAGCAGCGCCGAAAGCGCCCTGACCTGGTCAGCCCTTTTCTGGTTCCATCTACCGCTGGTTGGCACCTCCGCCCTGGCACTGTCCGCCCAGCCCATCATCGCCTCCACCCTGGCCCGGCTAGCCAACCCGACGCAAACACTGGCTGCCTGGCCCATCGTCTTCCAGCTCATGTTGCTGTTACGAGCGCCAGCCCTGGCCATCCCTGAGGTCACCATCGCGCTTTTGCGGGAGAAAGACAGCTTTGATGCCATCCGTAAATTCAGCCTGCGGCTGACCGGCATTACCCTGGCGATGACGGCTCTGATCGCCCTGACGCCCATCGCCAGCTTTTACCTCTATCAGGTGCAGGATGCGGCTCAGGATGTGGGCCAGATTGCCAGGGATGGGCTGGGTGTCTTCCTCTTTATGCCACCTTTGATGGTGCTCGTCTCCTGGCTGCGCGGCGTTCTCATCCATGTGCGGGCCACCCCAACCGTCAACCTGGGCATGGCCGTCAACCTGGCCACGATGATTGTTGTCCTGATTGTCGGCGTCGCCCAGCAATGGGATGGGATGGTGACCGGGGCGTTATCGCTGACGCTGGCCTTGCTGCTGGAGTTTGGCTTCCTCTTCTGGAAGACGCAGGGGCGTTTGCGGCGGCCGTTGCTCCGGCCGGTGCCCGCCAGCTAAATGGCCGGCCAGCCCGTCTACACCTTGCTCGTCGTCGCCGGGGCGCCGGGCAGTGGCAAAACAACGGCGGTGGCCCAACTGCTGGCCATAGGCACTCCTTTCACGGTCCTCGACATTGATTGGCTCATCGACAACGCCTCAGCTTTGGCCGGCCAGGATATCCATTTTGCGCCGGCGACCTGGCCAGCCTACAACGCGCTCTGGTTTGACTTTTTGTATGCCCTTCTGCGCAATGGGCAGCAGCCGATCTTTTTTACAACCGGCCGGCTAGACGCTTCACCCCCCTGGTGCCAGACAGTGCACCATTTACTCCTGGATTGTCCCCCTGACATTCAGCACGCCCGGCTCGCGGCCCGCAGCTGGCCGCCCGAGCGCGTCGAGGAAGCGCTGGCCGACGCCGCTGAACTGCGTGAGCAAATAGCTACCCGCATCAATACCGCCGCCCTCAGCCCCACCGCCGTCGCCGCCGCCATCAGCCGCTGGGCCACCCGTCGGGTAGGGGACCCGACGGGTTAGGCACCCGACGGGTCCCCTACCCCTCGCCCAAGACAGCCTTATTGCCGATTTAGGAAAAAAGAGCCAATTTCATTGACAAATCGGCACTGATCGCGCATTATCGTTACAGAATCAGCAATCAAACGGCCTGATTATTGTGCACTGGAGGAGCCGTCTGATGCGCACAACTGATTCTTTTGGCTATGAGTGTGAAGTTTGAACTGGACGATCTGGATATCGCCATTCTGCAAAAGTTGCAGGAAGATGGGCGCCGTCCTTTTGCCGACATTGGCAAATGCCTCGGTATCTCCAGCGGCACCGTACGCAATCGCGTCTGCCGCTTTACCGAATCTGGCATCTTCAAAGTGGTGGGCTGGCTCAGCCCCATGGCAATCGGTTTTAAGGCGCCGGCCCAAATCCAGGTCGTCGTCGACCCACCGGAGTTGCTCGACGAAGTTGCCGACAAGATTGCGGAGATACCTGAAGCGATCTTTGTCGCCATCGTCACCGGCGAGTTTGACATCCTGGTGGATGTCCGCTGCCGTGACCTGGAACATCTCCTGGAACTGATCTCCAAACGGTTACAAAAAATCCACGGTGTGGCCAAAACGCACACGAACATGTTTCTGCGTGTCGTGAAATACCAGCCTCCAGATATTCATCTGATCCGTGGGGAGTGATATGCCGAGATCCGTCGCCTTAATTCTGCATCGCGCCAAGGAGCTGGAACAATGGAAGAAAACGCTTTACATCGTCTTCTTTGCTCAGCTCATGTCTACGGTCGGCTTTTCCACCATCTTTCCCTTTTTGCCCCTCTATGTCGCTGAGCTGGGCTCCAAAAGCGGCCTGAGCATCGAGCTGCTTTCCGGCCTGGTCTTCTCGGCTCAGGCTTTTACCATGATGCTGGCGGCCCCGTTCTGGGGTTCGATGGCGGATCGGCACGGGCGCAAGATGATGATCCAGCGGGCCACGTTCGGCGGGGCGATCACCGTCTTCGCGATGGGTTTTGCCACCTCCGCCGAAATGCTCGTTGGCATCCGCACCATTCAGGGTATCGTCACCGGCACCGTCACCGCCGCCAATGCGCTGATCGCCGCCACCGTACCGCGCGAGAAAATCGGCTACGCCATGGGGCTGATGCAGGTTGGTCTCTGGGGCGGCGTCGCTGTCGGGCCGCTGATGGGGGGTGCCCTGGCTGACGCTTTTGGTTACCGGCTCTCCTTCGTCATCACTGGCGTCCTGCTGTTCCTGGCTGGTATCCTGGTCTGGTGGGGCGTCCACGAAAACTTCGTTCCCAAACCGGCCGATCCCAACAAGAAGAAACCGAGCATGCTGGCAAGCTGGCGCGCCGTCATCGTCACCAAGGGTGTCCCGGCCATCTTTTTCTTTCGCTTCATGAATGGTCTGGGCCGGATGCTGGTCTATCCCATCCTGCCGCTGTTCATCGCCACCCTGTTACCGGCCACGGCGCCGCACAATTTCTATACCGGTCTGATCACCGGCGTCTACGGCGCCGCCAGCACCGTCACCGCCGTCCTGCTGGGCAAACTGGGCGACCGCATCGGCCACCGGCAGATCCTGATGGCCTGCACGCTGGTCGCCGCCCTCACTTACATCCCGCAAATGTGGGTCACGGCAGCCTGGCAACTGCTGATCCTGCAAGCCCTGGCCGGTGGCGCCAGCGGCGGGATCATCACCGCCGTCTCCGCGCTGCTGGCCCAATTCACCAAACCGGGTGATGAAGGCAATGTTTATGGCATGGATGCCTCAGTAAACTCCGGCTCCCGGGCCGCCGCCCCCCTGATTGGCGCCGCCCTGGCCAGCTTCCTGGATTATCGCCTAACCCTGGGCCTGAATGGGGTCCTGTTTGTGCTGATGTTCTTGTCAGTCCTCTGGCTCCTGCCCAAACGCCAGGAAGAGGCCGCCGTCACCGCCTGATGACAACAAAAAAGGGCTGGAGCGTCGCGCTCCAGCCCTTATCCTTTCTCCTGTCTCCTAGCCCTGGACGATAAACGTCCAGCCCTCTAGCTCATCTTCGAGATAATGTTCTGTAAAGCGAATCTGAAAATTGAATTGTTCGATAATGCCGAGGAGATCAATGATCGAGCGGCGTGATGCCTTGGCCGGATGATGCTCCAGCGCCTGAATGGCTTCGCGCACCTTGTCCTTTACCGGACTGTCACCTATCACTTCAATCGTGAACGTGTTGCCGGTTGAGCCTTTGCGGGGTTTGCTGTTCAACATTAAGGTTTGCATGGTCGCTCCTGAATGAATTTGTGAGAGAATTGCTAGCCTGAATATTAAAAGTTGTCGGCCGACAACACAACCCCAATCACAAGATTTTCACGAGGAATCATCATGGAAGCAATTTTTGTTGACGGTGCCCCCGGAGCCATTGGCCCCTACTGCCATGCGATGAAAGTGGGCAATCTACTCTTCTGCTCGGGCCAGACGCCGCTGGATCCGGAAACAATGCAGCTGGTGGGTGACACCATCGAAGTCCAGACCGAGCGAGCCCTGCAGAACCTGGCCCTGGTCCTGGCTGGCCAGGGACTCACGCTGCAAAACGTCGCCAAAACCAATGTCTACCTGCAGGATATGGCCGACTTCAAAGGGATGAACGGCGTCTACGAGCGCCTGTTCGCCGGCCACAAACCAGCCCGCACCACCGTCGCCGTCCGCCAGAACCCGCTGGGGGCGTTGGTGGAGATTGAGTGTATTGCGGAGATAGCTGGGAGCTGAGGTTGTCAGTACGGGGCTTCGCCCCTTTCGGCACGGCCTGTGGCCTTTCGGTACGGCCTGCGGCCTTTCGGTGCTCTCTACTGTCTACCGAAAGCAAAGCGTACTAAAAGCGCAGCGTACCGATAGCGCAGCGTACCGCTAGCCCCACCCTCAATTCGGCCTCAACCGTTTATCCTGCCAACCCGCCAGACGCCAGATGGCAACTATCGCCCAGAGAATGGCGAAGACCATGTACGGGATGTAGAGTACTTGCGGAAACCAAGCTTTGCCCAAACTTCGGCGAAGGCAATGGGCAGGGGCCAGAAGATGAGCAGGGGGATTAGTAGCCAACCGGCCAAATAGGTTTTGCCTATCTCACCCCAGTGCAACGGCTCTTGCTGCAATATCTGGTACCGATAGCCACTCCCCTTGTGCGGCAGAAAACGCACCCGCAGGCGTTTCAGCGGAATGATGGGCAGATACAAGACCGTAAACCAGCTTGTGGCCGTCGCTACATGCTCCTCATCCTGATCGCTGACACCTAGAAGGGTGGTGCCGATGCCGTTGATGGTTGACATATTTTTGGCGGCCAGTATGGGGCTGCGCCCCTTTCGGTACGGCCTGCGGCCTTTCAGCCATCAGTCACTGAATACTAAAAGCGCAGCGTACCGAAAGCGCAGCGTACCAAAAGCGCAGCGTACCAAAAGCGCAGCGTACCAAAAGCGCAGCGTACCAAAAGCGCAGCGTACCAAAAGCGCAGCGTACCGATAGCGCAGCGTACCGATAGCGCAGCGCACTGACTACTCCCCCAACCCCACCAAAATCCGCCCCGTCTGCCCGCCGGCCAGGATCTTGTCGATTTCCGGGTCGAGGTCGTCGAGGCTGATTTCGCGTGCGAGGCTTTCCAGGTTATCGAGCTTGTAATCGCCAGCAATCAGGCCCCAGATGCGCTTCTTGCGCGCCAGCGGGATTTCGACAGAGTCAACGCCATAAAGCGTGACGCCGCGCAGGATGAAGGGGAGCACCGTTGTGTTGAGATTGGCTGAAGCGACCAGGCCGCAGATGGCGATGGCCGCGTCCCGGTCGGCGCTGGCCAGCGCTGTGGCCAGCATCTCGCCGCCCACCGTGTCGACGGCGCCGGCCCAACGGCCGCGCAGCAGCGGCCGGCCGGAAGCATCGATCGCTTCTTCGCGCGAAATCAGGCTGGTGGCGCCCAGTCCGCGCAGAAACTCACCGGCCGCTTCCACCTTGCCCGTCGCCGCCACCACGTTGTAACCAAATTTGGCCAGCAGCGCGACGGCGAAACTTCCCACGCCACCGGTAGCGCCGGTCACCAGGATCTCGCCATCCTCTGGCTTCACCCCGTGGCCCCGGATTTTGTCGACGCACATCACAGCCGTGAAGCCGGCCGTGCCGTAGATCATCGCCTCGCGCAGGCTCAAACCGGCCGGTAACTTGACCGCCCAGCCGGCCGGTACCCGCACATACTCGCCAAAGCCACCCGCCGTGTTCATGCCGAGGTCATAACCAATGACCAGCACCTCATCCCCGGCGGCAAAATCTGGGCTGTCGCTCGCCTCAACCACCCCGGCCGCATCGATACCCGGCGTGTGCGGGAAATTACGGCTGACGCCGCGATTGCCGATGGCTGATAACCCATCTTTGTAGTTGAGAGAGGAATAGGCCACACGGATGAGGAGATCACCGGCCGGTAAATCCGCCACCGTGCGCTCTTCAATAGCCCGGTTAAATGTTTTTGGCTCTGTCTCACGGACAACCAGCGCCCGAAATGTTTTCTCTGACATGCAATGCCTCGCAGACTCAATGATTACTGTATGCTCTCTATTTATATCCTTAAAGCCTCGTCTTGTCCTATCTTCGCCTCGGTGCCACAATGGCAATCAGGTGAACCAGGGCAATGGCCTTTAGCCAGTCGCCAGGGAGGCGCAAAAGCGATGATTACACACCTGCAAATGATCTCCATCTTCGTCAAAGATCTGACGGTCTCAGTCCCGTTTTATCGGGACAAATTGGGTTTCGTCCAGACAGGCGAGTACAACGACCACGATGGCACCCACCTGATCTGGTTACGCCCGCCCGAAACGGTCGGCAACGACCGGTCCACTGCCATCGCGCTCTGCGAAGTGCCCGCCAGCGACCCGCGCATAGGCGCTGTCAGCGGTGTGGTCTTCACGTCTGATGATATCGAAGCAACCTACAACGAACTCAAAGACCGCGGCGTCCCCTTCACTCTGGAGTTGATGCGCCATCCCTACGGCGAGGGCGAAGGCGACCAGGAAGCCAATTTTGTCGATCCGGACGGCAACCTGTTTCTCCTCCATACCTGATGGAAGCTCTTGTCCGCCGCACGGCGCTGGGCCTGGCCCTGATCCTTTGCCTGGCGATGGTTGGCTCAACCCTGGGCCGCTTCCATTGGGCCGGCGACCTGCTCAGCCTGTTTGCTGACTATTACCTCTGGCTGGGTCTGCTGCCGCTGCTGGTTTTGCTGCTGTTGCGGGAATGGCAGTGGGCCGGGCTGGTGGCCATCGCCCTGACGTTGCATGGCTGGCAGTTGCTGGACGTGGCGCGTGTTGAGAGTTTGGCGGCGCCGGACCGGCCGGATGCCATCCGCCTCATGATGTACAACGTTTACTATCAGAACCAGGACCTCGACGCCATCATCAGTGAGGTCGAGAAATACGATCCCGATATCCTCTTCCTGATGGAGTACTCGGAGGTCATCGCTGCCCGCATCGGCTCGGCTTTTGCCAACTACCCCTATCAGCTGGTGCAACCCAGCCGGATGACGATGGGGCTGGCCCTCTACAGCCGCCTGCCCCTGGGCGAGACCACCGTTCACCGCAGCCGCGAGACGCGCATCCCCGTCTACGATGTGCAGCTGGAGTACGATGGGCAACTCATCACCTTTGTCGCCGGTCACCCCTGGCCGCCCCTGCCCCAATGGGCCCAGCTCAACCGCGACCAGATGCTCGACATCACCGCCGTGGCCGCTGCAGCCGAACATCCACTTATCGTGGCCGGCGACTTCAACGCCAGCCAATGGTCATTTCTCCTGCAAGACCTCGCCGAACGGGCCAACGTCCGCCAGGTCCGGGCCCCATTGGACTTCAGTAAAACGTTCTTCCCCAACCCGGTGACCGGTCTGCCCCTGGACCACTTCCTGCTCTCACCGGAATGGGCCGTGGTTGCGCTGCAACAAGGTCAGCGCGGCGGATCTGACCATATCCCCCTCGTTATTGATTTCTATTTGCAGTAAGCTTGTAGGCATATGCCATTCAATTCGGGACGCGCTGCGCCCCAGCACACCCACAAATGAGGATTTCCATGGGAAGCAACAAAGAGAAAGAGGCCAAAGATCCGGTCGGCACAGCGATTGCCAGCCTGAAATTGCGCGGCGTTGGCCCCGCCCTGATGGGCGGCCGCATTTCTTATATCGCCGTCCATCCACAGAAAAAGAGTACGTGGTACCTGGCGGTCGGCTCCGGCAATCTCTGGAAGACGACCAATGCCGGCATCACCTGGAAGCCGATCTTCGACGATCAACCATCCTACTCCATCGGCACGGTCGCCATCGACCCGACGACGCCGGAGACCGTCTGGGTTGGCACCGGCGAGAAGGTCAGCGGCCGTCATGTCGCCTGGGGCGATGGCATTTATAAATCCCTGAATGGCGGCCAGACCTGGGAAAATATGGGGCTGAAGCGCTCCGAGCACATCGCCAAGATCCTGATCGACCCGCGCGATGGCAACACCGTCCTGGTGGCTGCTGAAGGACCGCTCTGGGCGGCTGGCGGTGAGCGCGGCGTCTACAAAACCACCGACGGCGGCCAGAACTGGCATCTCGTCCTGGAAATCGACGAAAACACCGGCGTCACCGACATCGAATTTGACCCGTCCAATCCGGACGTCATCTACGCCGCCGCTTACCAGCGCCGCCGCCATGTCTACTCCTTCCTGAGTGGCGGTCCCAATTCTGGTATCTACAAATCAACCGACAATGGCGATAGCTGGCGCAAAATCACCGTCGGCCTGCCCAAGGGCGACATGGGCAAGATTGGCCTCGCCGTCACCCCGGCCGATCCCAATCTCGTCTTTGCCACCATCGAGGCCAATCAAGACGACAAAGGGTTCTACCGCTCAACCGACAAGGGCGAAAGCTGGGAAAAACGTAGCAGCTACACCTCCGGCGGCACCGGTCCCCATTACTACCAGGAAATTGAGGCGTCGCCCCAGGACCCGGACACCGTTTACCAGATGGATGTCTTCGTCAATGTCACGAAAGATGGCGGCAAGAATTTCAAGAGCATCGAGACGGGCAAATCCAAGCACAGCGACAACCACGCCCTCTGGATTGACCCGGCCGATGGCGACCACATGCTGCTCGGCTGCGATGCCGGCCTTTACGAGAGCTTTGACGCCGGCGGCAGCTGGCGCCATTTCCCCAATCTGCCCGTCTCCCAGTTCTACCGGGTCGCCCTGGACAACAGCGAGCCATTTTTCAACATCCTCGGCGGCGCCCAGGATCTGGGCACCCTGTTTGGCCCCAGCCGCACCACCAACATCGAGGGGGTGCGCAATCAGGATTGGTACGTTCCCCTGGGCGCGGACGGCTACCACACCGATTTTGACCCGACGGACCCGATGATCATGTTTGTCACCTGGCAAAACGGCAACATCTACCGTTACGACCGGCGCAGCGAAGAGTCCGTCGACATTAAGCCACTGGCCGCCCCGGGCGAACCGCCGGAACGTTGGAATTGGGATGCCCCATTTTTCATCAGCCGGCACAATGCCAACCGGCTCTACATGGCCTCGCACCGGGTCTGGCGCAGTGACGACCAGGGCAACGCCTGGACGGCGATCAGCCCGGACCTGACGCAGGGCACCAACCGGTACGAACTTCCTCATATGGGCCGGGTCTGGAGTGTCGACGATCTAAACGACAACTTCGCCATGTCCGGCTACGCCACCATCGCCAAGATCGCCGAATCGCCCGTGCAGGCCGGCCTGCTCTATGCCAGCACCGACGACGGCCTCATCCAGGTCAGTGAAGACGACGGTGGCAGCTGGCGCCGCGCTGCTGACCTGCCCGGCGTACCGGAGCGCTCCTTCATCATCTTCGTCGGCGCTTCCGAGCATGACGCAGATACCGTCTACGCCATCGCCGACGCGCACAAGCAGGGCGATTTTAATCCTTACCTGTTTGTCAGCAGTGACCGGGGTCAGAGCTGGCAGTCCCTGCGCGGTGATCTCCCGGATGGCACCATCCTCTGGGCAATCCAGCAGGACCACGTAGAGCCCAACCTGCTCTTCCTGGCCGCTGAATACGGGCTGTATGCCTCTTTGAATGGCGGCGAGAACTGGCACAAACTGGCCGGTGTGCCGACCATGGCCTTCCGCGACCTGAAAATCCACCAGCGCGATAACGACCTGGTCGGCGCCAGCTTCGGCCGCGGCTTCTACGTCTTTGACGATTACAGCCCCCTGCGCGACATGGCCAACGGCGCCCTGGATAACGAGGCGCACCTTTTCCCGGTGCGCGACGCCTGGTGGTACATCGAGTTGGTGCCGATGCAGTCGCCGGGCCAGCCCACTCTGGGCGACACCAGCTTTGTGGCCCCCAATCCGCCCTTCGGCGCGGTCTTCACCTATCACCTGAAGGAAAAGCCGCTGACGGCGAAAGAAGCCCGTCAAAAAGCGGAGAAAGAGCTGCGTGAAAGCGGTGCTGACACCCCCTTCCCCGGCTTCGACGCCCTGCGCGCCGAGAGCCTGGAAGAGAAGCCACAAATCTTGCTGCTGGTGCGGGATGCGGCCGGCGAACCAGTCCGCTGGCTGGAAGGCTCAACAGACGCCGGCGTCCACCGGGTCGCCTGGGATCTGCGCCTGTCATCGCCAGATCCCATCGACCTGCACAAGCCGGACGAGCCCAACCCCTGGTCGTTGCCGCCCACTGGTGCCCTGGTGGCGCCGGGCGAGTACAGTGTGGAATTGGTGCTGGTCAGCCGGGACGGCGTGCAAAAGCTGAGCGAAGCGCAAAGTTTTAACCTCAAACCCGTCCCAACCACCGTCGCCGGCACCGATTTTGCCGCCGCTGCCGCCTTCCAGCGCGAAACAAGCGATCTGCTGAAGGAGGCTTCGGGCATCGTCAAAGAGCTGGAGCGGGCTCGCGACCGGCTGCGCCATGTTCGGGCCGCTCTGCTGCAAACGCCGGGCCGTGACGCTGGCCTGTACGCGCGCATCGACGCCGCCCAGGACGCGTTGGATGGGTTGGAAAGCATTCTCAAGGGGAATCCGCGCCGGCAGAAACTGGCTGAGCCGGATGTGGAAACGGTCAACCGGCGTCTGTGGCGTCTGACCAACCAATGGTTCACCCGCCAGCAGCCGACCCAGACCGCCCTGGCCAGCCAGGCCCAGGCCGCGGCTGACATGGCGACCGTCAAGAGCGAACTGCAAGCGATGCTGACCGGCGAACTGGCCCAGTTGGAAGCGGATATCGCCGCGGCTGGTGCGCCCTGGACGCCCGGCCGTGCCCTTGCATGAGTGATGCATTTTTAAGCCAGTGGCGCTCGCCGGACTGGCTGGCTGAAGTGGCCGGCTGGGCGGCGGGCGCCCTGGCAGCGCAGGGCGAAGCGCTGACCGGGCCGCCCGAGCAGCTACGCCAGGATTTCTTCACGACGATCGTCCGTTTACCGGCCGGTCCCCGCACCTACTTCTGCAAAGCCACCCACCCCGCGCTCAAGCGCGAAGTCGGCCTGACGCTGGCCCTGGCCGACTGGGCGCCGGCGTATTGTGACCGGCCGGTTGCTGCCGACCCCGCCCGCGGCTGGCTCCTGCTGGCCGACGGCGGCCTCACCGTGCGCCAGGCATTTGCCGATCCGCCAGAGATCAGCTGGTGGCGTGAGATCCTGCGCCGCTATGCCGCCCTGCAAATGACCACGGCCAGCCGGCCCAAGCAACTGCTCACCCTGGGGCTGCCTGATCGGCGTCCCGATAAACTCCCAGCGCTTTACGATTGGCTCCTGGCCGACGAGAGCTGGCTACGTGTCGGCCAGGCCGAGGGGCTGACCGCTACGGAACTGGCGCAACTCCATCAGGCAAGACCGAAAGTTATTGAGCTATGCGAAGAATTGGCCAGCCTGCCCATCCCGGCCGCTGTGCATCACAACGACCTGCACGACGGCAACATCTTCTTCAACAACGGCGATTATCGCTTTTTTGACTGGGGCGACGCCGATTTTAGCCACCCCTTCTTCTCCCTGCGCACCGCCTTCGTCAGTATTGAGGGGCGTTTTGGCTGGGCCGAAAACGACCCGCGCTTTGCCCCATTGGCCCGCGAATATCTGGCTTGCTGGCGGGCGTGGGCCGATGAGGCCACGCTGTGGCGCGGCTATACGCTGGCCCAGCGTCTCTGGGCCTTGAGCACAGCCGCCAAATACAAGGCGCTGCTCGACCTGCCCGGGGCGCCGCGGGCCGATCAGGCCCATATCCTGCCGGCTGTCCTGCAAGAATTCCTGGCCGGACTTCAGGCTGATGGCTGAGCGCCTGGCCGTGCTTTCAGCCTGGTTCGCTGAGCCAGTCGCCGCCTGCGCTCCGCTGGTGCCGGACAGTGTCTGGCGCGTGGAAACGACGGACGGCGGCGCATATGTACTGAAAGAGCGCGGCGAGGTGGCGTTGGCGACCGGCCGGTCCCTCCAATTCGAGCTGGCCGTGCTGGATCACCTGGACGCAGCGACCCTTCCCATCGTCCTGCCCACGCCCGATCAGCATGGCGAACGCTTCACTGCCTGGGAAAACCACTATTTCCAGCTCACTCCGTACGTAGCGCATAAGCCCTGGCCAGCGCCCGGGCCGGCCCGGCTGGCCCTGCTGCACCACCTAGGGACGGAGATCGCGCGCCTACACGAGGCTATGGCCCGGTTCCCAATCGAACAACTGCCAGAGAATATCCGGCGCAACGACCTGTTTGGGGAGATTTTGTTGCGAGCAATTCCGTTGGGGAAAAAACAGCTAAACGGGCCGGACCACGAGCGGTTCGCCACGCTCACCGCCGCGCTCGAAAAGCCTCTGGCCGAAATCTACGGCCAGCTACCGAACCAGCTCATCCATCGCGACTGCCACGCCGGCAATTTTCTCTGCCGGGCGGGTCAACTCGCCGGCATCATCGATTGGGACCAGCTCAGCCTGGGGCCACGTCTGCTGGATATAGCCTACTTCGCGGTCCAGATGATCAAACGCCGCCTCGAAGCCGGCGCCAGCCTGGACGAATGGCCCGCTGAATGGGCCGCGCTGTTAGCCGGCTACCGTCAGCGGGCGCCGCTTACGACTCTCGAAGAAACGGCGCTGCCCTACCTATTGCTCACCATCCCGCTCCTGTTCATCCGCTGGTGTTTGGACATTAACCGGCCGGATTGGGCCAAAATCGAGTTGCAGACGCTGTTCTGGCTGGCGGCGAGGTTCGTCAACCCGACGGGTGCGTCAACCCGACGGGTTGGCTAACCCGACGGGTTGGGCAACCCCTCGCCCACCTAGTCCAGAAACTCGGCGATCAGGACGTAGGTGAGCGGGAAGCGGCCGGTATTCACCACCTGGCGCTGCACCCCCAACGGGTAGCTCACTACAGCGCCTGCCCCACAGGGAATAACTTCATCGTCCCAGATAAATTGCCCCTCACCGTAGAGTACATAGCTCGTTTCGCCGGTGTCGTAGTGGGTGTGCCGGCGGGTGGCGCGGCCGGGCATGATGGTTAGGACCTCGGCGTTGGCCATTTTCTGGGGCCGACGCAGCCAGATGTCGCGCACGCGCAGGTGAAATCCTTCCTCTTTGGATGGGTTGCTGAGTTCGTCAAATACTTTGGTCACAGCTACGCCCGAACCCACAGCCGGCTTGTCGACGGTGACGCCGCGCTGGGTGACGGCGGACCAGGCCAGCTCCCCTGCCGGCGCGCTACCACCGCTGACGGCAAAGTCCACCCAACGCAGCGGCGTACTGCCGATGTTGTGGATCTCATGTTTGATGCCGGGCGTCATGTAGACGGCGATGTCCTGGCGCAATTCGTAGAGGTCACCTTCGGGGGCGGGATCATAAATGCTGATGATGCCGCGCCCATCGGTGAAATAAAGGAGCCGTTCTTCGGGCTCAGCCGCCAGTTCGCGCCGTTCCCCTGGCGCCAGGCTCCTCTCAAAAATTGTCGTCCGCTTGCTACCGGACGCTTCTTCACGCAAGATCTGTTTTTGCTCCATCTTCACTGCTCCTAATATTTGCCGGAGGGCCGTTTTACGCGGTGCCCTGCTCTGCTATTGTCGACGCGATAACGCCGGCTACGCCCTGCAAACAAAGCTGGTGGACCATCTCGGCCATGTAGCGCGGCGAATAGGGCATGTCGTTGGTCACCCACCAGGCGATGTTGGCAAAGAACGAACCGGCAATGTGGCGCGAAAGCAGCTCCAGCGGCATGGGCAGCTCCATTTCGGGCAGCGCCTGGCGCATCTGCGCTTCGTCGACAGCGGCGATATAGTCGATGATCTGTTGGGCCACGTAACCGACGCCGTTATCGGCCAGGAGCGCCCGGTAAAGCTCGGCATTGTCCGCCACATAGATGAAAATCCGCTCCAGGTCGTCGACCATCGTCGGGCTCCAGGGCGGCACGGCGGCGCCATGGGTTTTCATCGCCGCGACCAGCTCGTCAAACTGGGCTTCCAGGCTATCAACCAGCAACTGCTCCTTGCTGTCATAATGCAGATAAAAAGTGGCCCGATTCAGATCCGCTTGCTCGGCCAGTTCGGCAATGGTGATGTTTTCGTAGCCTTTGGCCACAAGCAGGGCCAGCATCGCTTCGCGCAGCCGGCGCCGGCTGCGCCGCTGGCGCCGGTCACGGGGGGGATCCGGCCGGTTCGTCCGCCTATTTGTTTCCATACGTCATCCTTCACGCCCAGCAGCCAATTGTTGGTGATACGATAATCAACAAATGTCTACTATCGTACAATGTGCCAATGTTCAGCATTGACAGTGCCAAACGCCTGCGCTATCTTATCAACAAATCGAACGCTAAACAACAAAGTGTTGATTATCCCGACGGCAAAACAGCCATTCAAGCTGTAACGAGGTGAATGCCATGTCCGAAAACCAGATCCCTGAAATCCGCGGCAGCCGCTTTGCCGGCGTCGCCAGCCAGTTTTCTGAAAGTGAGCCGGAGTTCCTGCGCCAGACAGCGCTGGCCAACGGTCCCATCACCCTCTTCCGTATGTTCGGCCTCAGCTTCTACCATGTGGCCGACCCGGAACTCATTCGCGAAATCCTGGTCACCCGCCAGAAAGAATTCCCCAAGGCAAAGCGAGACGTCGAAATCCTGGGCAGCTTCATTGGCAACGGGCTGGTCACGTCCGGCGGCGAATTCCATGCCAAACAGCGCAAGCTGGCCCAGCCCGCCTTTCACGCCCGCCGCATCGGCGGCTACGCCAGCACCATGGTCGATTACACCAGCGCCGTTATGGCCGATTGGCATGATGGCCAGCCGTTGGACATCAGCCAGGCGATGTATGAACTCACCATGTACATCGTCGCCAAGACGCTATTTGATGCCGACATGAGCCAGATGCAGGCTGAAGCGGAGGGTGTCGGCCAGGCGATTCACCATCTACAAGCCATCTCCAACGCCGATTTCAAATCGCCCATTCAATGGCCCCATTGGCTGCCCACCAAGCGCAACCGGCTGCGGCGCCAGGCCCGCAACACGCTGAACAGCACCGTCGGCACCATCATCAACAACCGGCGCGCCCAGGCAGTTGACGGCCAGGTGGCGGATACCGGCGACCTGCTCTCCATGTTGATGCTGTCCCAATATGACGATGGCAGTTTTATGGGGGACCAGCAGTTGCTGGATGAAGTGCTGACCCTGTTTGTCGCCGGCCATGAGACCACCTCCAATGCGCTGAGCTGGACCTGGTATCTTCTCAGCCAGCATCCTGACGTGGTCGACAAATTGCAGGCAGAGTTGGATGGGGTCCTGGGCAGCCGGCAAGCCACGCTGGCTGATCTGCCGCAGCTCACCTACACCGGCCAGATCATCAAAGAGGTATTGCGCCTCTATCCACCGGCCTGGATCCTCAATACGCGCACCACGCCGGTTGCCACCAACCTGGGCCCGTACCAGCTGCCGGCCGACGCCAACATTTTCATCTCGCCCTACGCGATGCATCATCTGCCCCAATATTTCCCGGAACCCGACGCCTTCCGGCCGGAACGCTGGACAGCGGAATTTGAACAGAGCCTGCCCCGCTACGCCTACATGCCCTTTGGCGGCGGGCCGCGCGTCTGCATTGGTAACTCATTTGCCCAGATGGAAGCGCAGCTCGTCCTGGCCACCATCGGTCAACGCTTCACAACCAGCCTGGCGACGGAAGAAGTCAAACTGAACCCGCAGGTAACTCTGTCACCCAAAGGTGGGCTGCCGGTCATATTGCACGCCCGTCAGCCGGTCCCCGCGCCAACCGAAGCCGTCCCGGCCCTGCAGCCGGCCTGAGCAGGTTTGGGTAATCAAACTGAGCGACATACAATTGGGCTCTCAAGTTGAGAGCCCTTTTTTATGAGTAAACGACCCTTTGTCTCCCGCTTCATCGATACAAGCAACCAGCTTCTGCTGCGCTACCGCCAGCGCCGCCAAGTTCGGCCCGACTATGCCGTACCGGCCGGTGCCCAACCCGGCGACATCCACCTGGAACCGGCCACATTTCGCACTCGCACTTATGAGGTTCCGGCCCAACAAGGCTACCTGATCGTCGCCGAAGATCCGCAGGCGCCAACCGGCCGGTTACTCAGCCTGCCCATTATCCGCACCGAAGCTGAGGTAGCGGACCCGGGGCTGCCTGTCTACTGGTTCACGACCGGGCCTGGCTCCAGCAACATGCTGGCCGCCCCACCCGATTGGCTGCTGCGCCGGCATCCAATTACCATCCTGGGCTATCGCGGCGTCGACGGCACCGTGCGGCTGGACAGCCCGGAAATTGTCCGAGCCCAAAAAGGGCAGGGACACGATCTGCACAGTGCCGCTTCGTTGGCCGCTTTTCGGCAGGCAGTCGCTGCGGCCGTTGCCCGCTGGCAGCGCGAAGGGATTGAGCTGAAACATTACGGCTTTGCCGCTGCTGTGGCCGACGTCGAAAGCGCCCGGGCAGCTCTGGGCGATGAACAAATCCTGCTGCTGGGCGAAGGGTATGGCGGGCGCATCGCCCAATGGTACGCGGCTACTTACCCGGAACACGTCATGCGGCTGGCCTTGCTCGGTCCCAGCGGGCCGGACGGCCTGACCTGGCAACCGGCTGAGGTCACAGCCGTTCTGGACCGCTACGCCACCCTTTACGAGCGCAGCGGCCGCCACGAACTGGCCGCGATGATGCAACAAGCGCTCGGCCAGATGCCGC
>JACKBM010000045.1 GCA_020634575.1 Ardenticatenales bacterium
TTTTGAGGAAAAGGAGCGGGCGCTGGCGATCTTTGCCGACCATGTGGCCGAGGTGAAGACGACAGTCCCGCCAGAGAAACTGCTGGTCTTTGACGTGCGCGAGGGCTGGGAACCGCTCTGCGCCTTTCTGGAAGTGCCCGTGCCGGACCAGCCCTTTCCCCATGTCAACGATCGCCAGGTTTTGCAGCGGCTGGTCGCCATCGGTCACACTCTGGGTTGGTTGCTGCCGGCCGCAGCGACGGCCGGCGGCCTGTTCTGGTGGTGGCGCCGCCGGCGGAGGTGACGAGACCGGCCGGTCACCCGCCCAGCGCCTGCTCCGCCGGCGCCGGCCGCACAATCAGGGTTCCCACCATCCCCGCGTCAGCATGTCCCTTGATCCCGCAATAAAGCTGATATTCGCCCGGCTCGAAAGCAGTCAGGGTAAATGAGGCCGTGGCTGAAGGCTCCAGCGCCACGTGCAGGTCGAGGCTGTCCACATCAAAACTGTGCGGATAGAGGTCCTCGTTGACGAGCTGGATGGTTGTCTCCTCGCCAGCCGTCACCACCAGCGCCTCCGGCCCAAAGCGCAGATCGCGGGTGGTTATCGTGGTCGCCCCGGCCAAAGGCAAAAAGCCGGCTTTGAAGCTATTGAAAAGGCCCAATGAGTTCAGGACAAAAATGACAGCCAGAACAGCAATGACTACGCCGAAAATGGTCAGGGCGGCGGCGAACCGGCCGGTCCGCTCAACCTGATTTGGGGGTGAAGAAAGTTCCATCGGGTTTATCCTCCGGGGAAAATGGGGGCAGGGCACGCCGGCCCTGCCCTGAAGCAAAAATGTCTAGTCGCCAGAAACCGCCGGAACCGGCGCCATATCATCCGCCACGACCGGCGCTGTCCCGGCCATTTTCACGACCACGCCGGACACCATACCGATCAGACCGGCATTCAGAGCGTGGAACGAGGAGATAAAGGGCAGCCCGTTGCGCCGCGTCTCGATGAGAATCGGCTGGAGCAGGATCAGGATGAACAGCAGCGCCGTTGCCCGGGTCACTTTGCCGTCATTGCGGGCCACAAGCGAAAAAATGAGCGCCAGCAGGGAAGCCAGCAGCAGCCCCAGGCCGGTAAAAACATGGGCCTCCGGCGTTGCCACGGAGCCGGAGTGCCACAGTCCAGCCAGAAACATCTGGACAAAGACAGTCAGACCGATAAGCGAGGCGAGAAAACGGTGAGCTTTGGAACTAAAGGAACGCATGAGATTTCTCCTTGGGGCCATTGCGGACGCCCGGGTGTTGATTGGCGGCTAGAGATCTTTTTTCAGCCTCTCAGCCTGGTTTTCCGGTAGTTGGTGCCATGACAGAATCATTTCGCCGGTGCGGGCTTCCAGAAAGGCGACGAGCTCAGCCAGCCGGGCAAAATGGACCTGTTCAGTGGTCCGGGCATCGACGAGCGAGGCGCGCCAGTGGCTTTGCGGGTTTTCCCGCCAGAGTCGCAAGACATATGCCTGTTGGGCTCTTTTGGTCATCGTCCTTAACATCCTTTCCGGCGCCGCCCCGGCGCCAGCAACCAACTACAGCCAGAGGTTACAAAAGCACTCTTCAGAAACTCTTTATTTTTTGCCTCGCCCTCCGGCCTGCGGGTAAACTACGCATTGTCGAACGCCATCAACCTACCTGGCGCCAGCTTGAACCGGCGCCGGACGAAACCTGTTTTGAAGAAACTTGAGATCAGCTTGCTCGGCCCCGTTGCCGTTCATTACGATGGGCAGGAAATAAAGGATTTTGCCTCGCGCAAAGCCCTGGCCCTACTGGTGTATCTGGCTGGCCAGGACCGGCCGGTTCCCCGCGATTTCCTGACCAATCTGCTCTGGCCCCAGCATGAAGAGAGCCGGGGCCTGGCCAACCTCAGTGTCGCCCTCAGCAGCCTGCGCAAACATTTTGGCGAGTTCATCAGCGCTGACCGCCATACCATCGGCCTGATTGATCAGGAAGGGCTCCAGATTGATGCCCAACGCTTCGCCCGCAAAAGCCAGGAAATCCTGGCTCAGAAAGGCGAACTGAAACGCCGGGCCGCCGAGGAGCTGGCGGCTGTACTGGCGCTCTATCGGGGCGATTTCCTGGAAGGGTTTAAGCTGCGCGACGCCCTCGAATTTGAGACCTGGGCGCTGACCGAACAGGAACGGCTGCGGGGGCTGGCCCTGGAAGCTGGCGGCCTGTTGAGCGACTATTACCAGGAACGGGGCCAATATGCTGAAGGTCTGGCCCTGAGCCAGCGCCTCCTCAGCATGGACCCGCTGGATGAGGCCATGCACCGCCAGCTCATGCGGCTCTGGGCGTTGGCCGGGCAAATGCCCCAGGCTCTGGCGCAATACGAAAGCTGCCGCCAGCAACTCGCCGCCGAACTGGGCGTGGTCCCTGATGAAGAGACAACGGCGCTTTATGAAGCCATTCGTCAGGAGCAGTTTCCGGCCCCGACAGCCGCGCCGGCGGCAGCCGTCCACAACATCCCCGCCGCCCTGACGCCGCTGATAGGCCGTGAACAGGAACTGGCCCAGATTGAGCGCTGGATCCGGCAGCCGGCAGCTCGCTTGCTGACCATTCTGGGGCCGGGCGGCATTGGCAAGACCCGGCTGGCCCAGGCAGCGCTGCGCCAGCATATCGGTCGCTTTCTGGATGGTGTCTGGTATGTCTCGCTGGTTGCCGTTACCGAGGGGGCAGCGATCCCTTTTCAGATCGCCGACACCCTGAACCTGACGCTGCCGGGCGGTCTGGCCCCGGCGGCGGCCCTGGCGCAGGCGTTGGCAGACAAAGAGCTGCTGCTTCTACTGGACAACTTCGAGCAGCTGGTCGATGGTACATCCAGCGCCCTGGTCGACGAACTGCTGGCGGCGGCGCCGGAACTCAAACTGATCATCACCACCAGGGAGCGGCTGAACGCCAGGGCTGAGCAGCTCCTTCTGCTGGATGGCCTGGCGGCAGCGGGCACAGCCACCCAATTGGGACCGGCCGGTCAGCTTTTCTGGACGCGCCTGCAACAGAACCGGCCGGAAATAGAGTTGGATGAGGCGACGACCGGCCAGATCATCACCCTTTGCGAACAACTGGGCGGCCATCCGCTGGCCCTCGAACTGGCCGCCGCCTGGGGCCAGGCGCTACCCCTGGCTGACATCATCGCCGAGGTTAGCCGCGATCAACGTTTCCTGGCCAGCCCCGGCGCCGGCCGGGCCGATCGCCATCAAAGCATCACCGCGGTATTCGCTACCAGCTGGCAACGGCTGGAGCCGGAAGCGCAGCGCGTCTACCGGCAGCTTTCCGTTTTCCGCGGCGGCTTCACGCTGGCTGCGGCCCGGGCCGTGACCAACAGCAGCGCCCTCTTGCTGGCCGAGCTGGTCAACCGGGCCCTGCTCCGCCTGGACAGCGATGACCGTTACCGCCGCCATCCGCTGCTGCTCCAATATGCCGCCGACCGCCTGACCGAGAGCGGCACCGAGCAGTTGATGGCCGAAGGGCGCCATCTCAACTATTTTGTCGACCTGGTCACGGCTCAGGACGAGCGCTGGCCAACAGCCGCCGCTGAGCAGGCCATTGCCCTGATGGATCGGGATTGGGCCAATATTCGGACAGCCCTATTGCGTGCGGCGACGGCTGGCTGGTATGACGAAGTGGAAATGCTCTGGCGCTCTGTGGAGAGCTTCTTCTGGCATACCGGCCGGTATCTGGAAGCCGACCAGCTTTTTTCCACCTGTTTGCGCGCCGTCGAGCAAAGGCCAGCCAGCCAGGAACAGGAACGCATCCTCGTCGTCGTCAAAGGCAGCCTGGGCGAAATGTGGCAAAAGCTGGGCTACTACCAGAACGCGTACGACCTGCTGGTCAGCATCCTGCCCGGCACCGCACAGCACGGGCTGGCCCAAAAACAGATCAACGTCCTGCAACGACTTTGTGAGATCAGCGAAGAACTCGGCAAACGTGAAGAAGCGTTCGACTACGTTGCCCGGGCATTGGCGCTGGTCGAGGCCCTGGGTGACGAGACGCGGACCATCGTGATCAAAAATAGCCAGGGCAATCTCTACACGCGTTACGGCCGCTACGATGAAGCCGAGGCGATCTTCCTGGATTGTCTCGATATCGCCCGGCGCACCGGCTCTGAGTTCCGCACCGCCGTCGTCTGTGGCAACCTCGGCATCACCACCAAGCGACTGCGTCGTTTTCAGGAAGCGCTGCGCTGGTATGAAGAAGCGGAGAAGCTATTTCACAGGCTGGGGCACAATGAAGGCCACGCCAACGCCCTGCTAAACAAAGCGATGGTGCTGGACGAGTTGTCAGATTATCAAGCAGCCCTCGAGATTAAGCAGCAAGTCATCGATGTTTACCGTCAGGTTGGCTATCGTTCTGGGGAGGCAGCCGCCTACTCCTCTATGGGCGTCAGCTACATGCGCCTGGGCCAACTGGATGAAGCGGAGCGGATTATCCGCCAGGGGCTGGCCCTGCAGCACGAGCTGGATATGCGCTGGTTGGCGGTCAGCACCATCCGCACCCTGGGCGACCTGGCTATCCACCAGGGCAACCTGGCGCAAGCCATCCAGCTCTACACCTTCGTCACCGCCCAGGATTATGCTGACGCCGCCACTCTCCGCGAGGCCACTGAACACCTCGACGAACTCCGCGCCGAACTCCCGTCTGACATCTATACCGCCGCCATGGCCGCCGGCGCCACCCTCCGCTACGAAACCCTCATCCCCCGCCTCATCACCATCGGCCTGCCCACCTGACCGCCAACCCGTCGGGTGGTGGACCCGTCGGGTGGTGGACCCGTCGGGTGGTGGACCCGTCGGGTGGTGGACCCGTCGGGTGGTGGACCCGTCGGGTGGTGGACCCGTCGGGTGGTGGACCCGTCGGGTGGTGGACCCGTCGGGTGGTGGACCCGTCGGGTTGGGTGGTCCTGCGGACACACTCAACCCGTTCGTTTCCCTGAAACGAAGGCTTCCCTTTATTCTCTCATGCGCATTTTGAAGAGTTTCTGAAGAGTCCTTCGCTATCCTCCAACCATTGATTTCCCGGCCACCCGATACCGGCCGGTTTCACTCAGGAGGATGCACCCATGCACCACAGACCGTTCCGCCTTCTTGCCAGTTCACTCTTAACCCTGCTCCTCGGCGCTGCTGCCCTCTGGCTCGTCGGCGGCGTCCAGGCGCAGCCGGCGGCGCCGACAGCGCTCTTCACCGTCAATAGCCTCGACGACAACGACGACGGCAGTTGCGACGTCACCCACTGCTCGCTGCGGGAAGCAATCGCCGCTGCCAATGCGGCCCCCGGCCACGACACCATCGAATTTGCCCTTGGTGCTATCACGCCGACTATCACTATCAGCGGCTCGTTGCCCGCCCTGACCGACCCCGTCACCATCGATGGCAGCAGCGGCGGGAGTAGCCGGGTAGCTCTGGATGGCAGCCTGGCTACAGGTGATGGCCTGACGCTGACCAGCAGCGACAACGTGCTGCGCAATCTGGTCATCCATAGCTTTCCCGGCAGCGGCCTCGCCATCAACAGCGACAGTAACCTTGTGGCCGGCTCCATCATCGGCCTGGACCATAACGGCGCCAGCGACCTGGGCAATGGCAGCTACGGCATCCTCATCACCGACGGCAGCTTTAACCAGATTGGCGGCTCAGACCCGGCCGATCACAATCTCATCTCTGGCAATGATCACAGTGGCATCCGCATCGACAATCTCGCCGCCAGCGGCAACATCATCCAGGGCAACTTCATTGGTACCGACAGCAGCGGCACCAGCGCCATTCGCAACAGCAACTACGGCATCCTGATTTTTGACAGCCCCGACAACATCATCGGCGGCACGGCCGGTGTCACCGTGGGCGGCCCCTGCACCGGCGCCTGCAACCTCATCTCCGGCAATGGCGCCAATGGCGACGACAGTGGCATCTTCATCGGCGACCAGGAGGCTGACCGGACGCAGATCCTGGGCAATTACATCGGTACTGACGTGAGCGGCACCCTCGATCTGGGCAATTCCCGCGACGGCATCATTCTCTACACCTATACCGGCAATGGCCGCGGCGGCCCCGACTTCACCCAGATCGGCGGCACCAGCCCGGCAGAACGCAATCTGATTTCCGGCAATAACCGCTACGGTATCCACATGCGCGCTGATTCCAGCGGCACCATCATTCAGGGCAACTACATCGGCACCGATGTTCACGGCACGGCGGCCCTGGGCAACAGCCAGCACGGCATCTACAGCACCAACTCCAAGACAACTGTATTGGGCGGCACGGCCGGTATCACCGTCGGCGGCCCCTGCACCGGCGCCTGCAATCTCATCTCCGGCAACGGCGCCAACACCAACTATTACGGCGCCTACTTCGCCGACGGCATCGACGGCGCCACCATCCAGGGCAACTTCTTCGGCCTGGATGTAACCGGCACCCAGCCGCTGGGCAATAGCGGCTATGGCCTGCGCGTCGAAGCCCAGAGCAACGCTCTGGTCGGCGGCGACACACCTGCTGCTCGCAACATCATCGCCGCCAACGGCATTTCCGGTCTCCATTTCACCGGTGGTATCGATGGCAGCAACCCCGGCAGCGTCCGGGGCAATTACCTGGGCACTGATGTCACCGGCATGGTGGACCTGGGCAACGTGGGCTACGGCCTGGTTGTGCGCGACTGTTACAACTGCCTCATTGAAGGCAATCTGGCCTCGGGCAACAGCGCCGGTGGCATCTATACCGACCACAGCACAACGACCAGCGGCGCTGAGGTTTTCTTCTACGGCAATATCGCCGGCCTGGCCGCGGACGGGCAGACACCACTGCCCAATGATGGCCCTGGCTTCACCATCAATGGCATCGGCCTCGTCGGCGAATGGACCCATCACATCCGCATCGGTGGTCCGGAGCCGGGTCAGGGGAATGTGTTTAGCGCCAATGGGAGCCACGGCATCCTGTTCCAGGACCGCAAGATTCGCGACGTGACCATCAGCGGCAACTTCATCGGCACGGATGCGACGGGCACGCTGGCTCTGGGCAATGGGGGCGACGGCATTCATATCGCTCACACCACCAACAGCGCCGTCCCCAACGTGATCGGCGGTGAGACGCCCGCTTATGCCAACCTGATCGTGAACAATGCGGGCAACGGCATCACCGTGTTGAACCGGACCAGCCAGACCATCCGCCAGAACCGGATTGCGGACAATGGCGGCCTGGGCATCGACCTCAACAACGACGGCGTCACCGCCAACGATCCCGACGATCTGGACAGTGGCGCCAATAACAACCTGAACTTCCCCGTCCTGAGCGGCGCTTATTACCGGGGCGGCGCCACCACCATCAGCGGTGCGCTAAACACCATCAGCAATACGATGGTGACGGTCGACCTGTATGGCGTCGCCAGTTGTGATGGCTCAGCCCACGGCGAAGGGGACCGTCCCCTTGGCCTGCTGACAACCACGACCGACGCCGCCGGCAATGCCAGCTTCAACCTGACGGTGGCTGAGACGGTACCGGCCGGTCAATTCGTCGTCGCCACCACCACCGACGCCGCCGGCAACAGCTCCGAATTCAGCGCCTGTCTACCCGTCCAGCTCGGCAGCGGGGGTCTCAGCGGCAGCGTGAGCACCGCCGGCACGCCAGCCGCCGGTATCGAACTGCTGCTCTACCAGCAGGTTTTCGACGGCAATCAAAACCATTGGTGGCTCATCGATGCGGCCAGCAGCGCTGGCGATGGCAGCTACGGCTTCAGTGCCCTGGCGCCCGGCCGCTACGCCATCCGCTTCCGCGACCCGGCCGGTGTTTACGCCCAGACCTATTACGCCGGCGCCTTCCGCTGGGAAGATGTGACGCCGATCGTGGTGGCCGATGGCGCCGTGGTCAGCGGGCTGGCTGAAGATTTGCTACCGGCCGGTCAGGTTAGCGGTCAGGTCACCTTGCCCGACCTCGTCACGCCCCTACCTGACATCCAGGTCGTCGCCTATCTGCAAAACGGCGGCAGCTATACCCCCTTCAGCGCCACCACCACCGACGGCGCCGGTCAATATGACCTCACCGGCCTGACGCAGGGCGATTACCGGGTCGGTTTCTTCGACAATCAGGGCGTCTATGGCCATGAATATTATTCAGAGACGCTGGAATTCAGCGGCGCCCTGACCGTCACCGTCAGTGCCGGCGCTGTCATCACAGAGGTAAATGGCACCCTGGAGAATGTGCCGCCGACCACCACAACCGAAGGGCTGAGCGGCCGCTGCAGCGCCCAATATGACCCGAGCACCGGCCAGTTTGTCCTGCGCAACCACATCGGCGACCCGTGTGAGTTTGACCTGACGGTGCCGGCCGGACTCATCGAGTGTCCAGATGGCGGCCTTCTGCTTACAGTCAACGCCCTGGTACAGGGTGTCCTGTTCGAGCTGACAGAAGATCCGCCCGGCAGCGGTATCTACACCGGCCACATCAGCCTGGATGGCCATACTGGCGGCCTGATGGAGCTGGTCTGGACCTGCAGCAACGGCAGTTTTAGCGAGCCGTTGGGCCGCATCAAGTTGTGGGACCCCAGCGGTTACGTGACCGATGCGGTCACAGGCGAGCCAATTCCTGGCGCGACCGTGACGTTATACCAGGTGCTGGATTGGCGGCCGCGCAACCACACGGAAGATGTCGGGCCGAATAGCTGTGAGTCCAATAGCTCAAAACCGGCCGGTCAACCCTGGAGCCAGGCAGCCCCAACCGATGGCCTCGTCATTGCCGACCCGCACAGCGGCCTCATCAGCCCCACCCTCAACGCCATGACCACCGACCTCGAGGGTTACTACGGTTGGGATGTCGCCACCGGCTGCTGGTTTGTTGTGGTGGAAGCGCCTGGCTACGCTACCCTGACCAGCCCCGTCGTCGGCGTGCCGCCAGAGGTCGTTGATCTCAACCTGAGTCTGGTTCCCCAGGTACCCACCGCGGTAGCGTTCTCCTCGATAGCCGTGCACCGGCCGGCAGCCAGCGCCCTGCTGGGCCTGCTGGTGGTCGCCGCCTTTAGCCTCCTTGGGCTGACCGCGGCCCAATGCCGCCGGCCCCGCCACTAGCTAAGCCAGTTGAGGGGTAAGCCAACCCGACGGGTCGATGAACCCGTCGGGTTGGCACACCCGTCGGGTTGGTCAACCCCTCATCCCTTCGGGAAAGTTTGACCTTAAGACGAGGCTGGTAGAATTGGCTTGCCTTGTTTCTTGTCACGCTTCGCGTCGCAACGGAGGGAACAATGACCAATTATCGCGAAATCGTCCTACCGAAGCGGCCAGGTTGTCTTACCATCCTGGCAATTCTCTATTTTGTCTCGGCAGCCTGTTATCTCCTGAATGGCGCCCTGGTTGCTGCGGGCTTCGTCGAATCCCCTTATGAGACATTTGGCCGTTTTTCCGCCATCGAGATAGGCCTTCTCATCGCCACATCCGCCCTTATCCCGCTGGCTATCGCCTATGGGCTCTGGAAACTCCAGGTCTGGGCCTGGTGGATCGTGGTCGTCACGAGCAGTTTTAGTGTCCTCTCTCTTGTACTCACAATCGTCGGCACACTGTACATCGACCCCACGCAACTCTCGGGCGAACCAGGATTTGTCACCTTCGTCAATTCATTCAAAGTGATTATCATCACCATCGTTGCCATGATCCTGGTCATCAATGGCGGAATTCTGGGCTGGTTTCTGCAAAACAAATTCCTATTTGTCGGCCATTATTATCGCTATCCCGGCCTGGAACCGGCCGCGGCGCCCAGGGCAGCAAAGGTTAGCAGCAACAAGGACCTGGTCATGACGATGGGTGCCCTGGCGGTTATCCTCATCCTGGTCTTCCTGATTGGTGCCACATTGATCGCTTTCCTGTGACGGTAGCCGCATTTTTTGTGCGACTTTTTGGGTCGTGTCACGTATTGAGCGTGTTCCATATTCGTTAGCCCAATTGCATTGTGGCCTTTCACATCTTTGGAGGCTGTGATGAACGAAAAACAATATTCGCAGGAAGAGCGGTTGATGGCCGCCCTATCTCACGGCTCAATCATTGTCAGCGGGATGGGGATCATCGTGGCTGTTGTGGTCTGGTTGACGCAGAAGGACAAGTTCCCCTATGCGGCTCGCCAGGCGATGCAGGCAACGATCTATCAAATCGTGGCCATGGCGGCCATGATCGTCGCCTGGATTGGTTGGACGGCGCTGTTCATGGTTTTGCTGGTGCCGATTACCAGCGCTGCTCCGGCCGGTTCTGAACCGCCGCCCGGCTTCTGGGCTCTCATGTTCTCCATGTTTATTCCCTTTGCCATCATGGGGCTGTTCTGGCTCTATGGCATCTGGGCCGCCATCCGCACCTGGCAGGGACGCGACTTCAACTACCCGTTGATCGGCCGCCTGGCCCATTAAGCTGATGCTGCGCTCCGCCTGGCAGCCGTTGCTGCTGCTACTCAGCCTGCGCTGGCCCACCAAACGGCATCCGAACCGAAAAATGGTTCGGATGCCGTCGCTTTCTCGGGCAATCTTGCACTGGCTGCGGTTGTGGTGGGCCGTTAATGCGGTTCGCCGCTTATTTTTGTTTGGCGCCTGTCTTCTGGTCGCCAATCCCTTCCTACTGTCTGGCAACCCGCTCCCGGCGCCTTTGACGCGCACCCACCGCGCCAAACTCCCTTACGAAGCGTATCCCCTTTCCTGCTGTCTCCTGAATTAGCGGTTTCACGGTTTTAGCCCATCGTCATGGACCGGCCGGTCCGCCAAACCATCCCTTTCAGGAGTCATCTCATGTCCTCAATTGACCAAAAACTTGGTTTCTGGTCTGCCACCCTGGCAGCCATCACCTTCATAATCTTCACCGTCTGTTTTGTCGTTATTGCCGTCTCAGCGCCCCCATTTGTCTGGTCGGGGCTGGCGGATTATCTCGAACTGGCAACCAGTACCAACCAGTTCTGGCAAGAGCTCGCCCGGGCCATGATGCTGCTCTTCGGCCCCCTCTACGTCGTGATGATCAACGCCCTCTACGAGCGCACCGCCCCGCCCAAGCAAGGGCTGGCGCGGCTCGCCTTGCTCTTCGCCCTGGGTTTCGCCATCCTGACGGGCGCCAATTACTTCATCCAGCTGAGCACAGTTCGTATCAGCCTGGCCCACGGCGAAACAGGCGACCTGCTGCAAATCGTGCAGGCCAACCCCTATGGCGCTATAGCCGCGCTGAATCTATTGGGCTGGTCGCTCTTTCTGGGGCTGAGTTCCCTGTTTGCGGCCGGGCTGTTCAGAGGGGATCGGCTCTCCCGCTGGCTGCGCGCCCTGTTTCTGATAAATGGCCTTTCCTGCTTGCTGGGCGGAGCTGGCTACCTGCTGGACCATTTTTGGCTGCTCTTCCTCAGCCTGAATCTCGGGATGGGCGGGGCCATGACAGCCAGTACGATCTTACTGGCCCGCTACTTCCGCCGGCACGACAGTTAAGCGATCCCGATGAATGCGGCCCGGCCCAACCGCATAAAATTGCCGGGCCGGGCCGCAAACGCTATGATTCTCCCTTGATTTGCAGGTTTGACGCATCATAAGTCCAAATATCGGTGCAAAAATATGAGACGTTTCCCCTTTTTCATCTTAATCACAATTCTTCTGCTGGCCGGCTGTGGCCAGCGCAGCAACAGTTGGGAGGAGATTGGCGACCTGGCCAATGCCGTCATCCCGCCGCGAGGCAGCTTTGACCTCACCGTAGGCCCCGATGGCACCCCCTATATCGCCTACGTCTCCGAACGCAGCGGCAATGCTGAGATCTATGTTGTCCGCTACGTCGAAGATGAATGGGTCACTGTCGGCGGCGGTAATGTGAGCAATAGCGGTGGCACATCCGTCTTGCCTTCCCTGGCCATCAGCGAAGATGGCATCCCCTTTGTTGCCTGGGCCGACAACAGCAGCGGCTCACCCCAAATCTTCGTCCGCTTTTATGATGGTTTTGCCTGGGCCGAAATCGGCACCGATTCCGCCACCAGCGAGGGCATCAGCGCCTCCGGCGGCGATTCGCTCTGGCCGGCCCTGGCCCTGGACAGCGCCGGCACCCCCTATGTCGCCTGGACCGATACGGGCGCCAGCGGCTTCAGTAGTATCTTCATTCGCTACTGGGATGGTAGCCAATGGGCTGAACTGGGCGCCGGCTCAGCAACGGGCAACGGTTTGAGCAGCGGCGCCACTGAGGCCAAACACCCCAGCCTCGTCATCGGTCCAGAAGGCCAACCCTGGTTGGTCTGGGACGATGGCGCCGGTCTCGGTACGTCCGTTTATGGCCAGCGCTGGGATGGCAGCGGCTGGCAAGAAATTGGCGCAGGCTCCAACTCAGGCGAGGGTCTCTCAGCCGCAGCCATGAGTGGCAGCGACAACGTCAACCCGGTCCTGCTGGCCGGGCCAAATGGCACCGTGTACCTTGCCTGGAACAACCAGGGCATCATCGGCACCGCCACCAGTCAGTCGATCTACGCCTTACAATTTGATGGCAACGGCTGGCGTGAGGTCAGCAGCGGTTCGGCGGCAGAATATGGGCTGTCTGGCAATACGTCGGATTGGGCGCCGGCAATGGCTCTGGACAACGATGGCCGGCTTTACGCCGCCTGGGCCACGCTTGACGACAACGCCGGCTACGTCAACATCCAGCGGCGCGACGGCGACAGTTGGCGCACCCTGGGCGAGACGCCCCGCTTTGGCGTGCCCGACAAAGTGCCGGCCATCGGCGAGCCGTCGCTGCCACAGCTGGCCATCGCCGGCGACGGCACCGTCTACCTGGCCTGGCTGGTTGCCGGCACCGACAGCATCAAGATTCAACGATATCTACCATAGGTGGCCCGGACCGGCCGGATCGGACCGTTAGCCGTCCTGTAAACCATAACCATTACAGTTGATATCCGACCTTTTTAATAGTAAAGTGTGCGTTGGGTTGGGCACAATTTGGCCAGACCCGGTCGCAAGTAGAACTCAGGTACAGGTATGGATCATTCGGGGCAGACAATTGGGAAATATAAGCTGATCAGGCGGCTCGGCCAGGGCGGCATGGCGCAGGTGTACCAGGCCATCCAGCCAACCATTGACCGGCCGGTCGCCATCAAGGTCATGCACAGCCACCTGGCGGAAAACGATGATTTCCTGGCCCGGTTTAAGCGCGAGGCTCGCGGCATGGGCCTGTTGCGCCACCCCAATATCGTCAGCATCCTCGATTTTGACAATGCCGGTGATATCTATTTCATGGTGATGGATTTCATCGAAGGGCCCACGCTGCAAAGCTACCTCGAGAAACACGCCCCTCTATCCGCCATGCAAAGCCTGCAGATCACGCGGCAGCTCGCCTCTGCCCTGGCCTATGCCCATCACCGTGGCACCGTCCATCGGGATATCAAGCCGGGCAACGTCATGTTCACCGACGAGAGCTGCAAAGACGTCGTCCTGACCGATTTTGGCATCGCCCGCTTGATGGATGGCGCCAACCTGACCATGAGCGGCACCATCTCCGGCACCCCCTCCTACATGAGCCCGGAAGCGGCTCAGGGCGCCCGCGTCGACGATCGGGCTGACATCTACAGCCTCGGCGTCATCCTCTACGAGATGGTAACCGGCCGGACCCCCTACGAAGGCGACACACCCATCGCGGTCATCATGAAACATGTGACCGAGCCGCTGCCGCCGCCAACCGCTATCAACCCCAATATCCCGGACGATGTCGTGCGGATCATTGAGCGGTCCCTGGCCAAAAAGCCGGAAGACCGCTTCCCCAGCGCCGCGGCCATGGTCTCAGCCATTGATCGGGCACTGGCCAGCCTGCAGGGCGAGATCAGCAACGTCCAGGGGACCATGTCCCAGTTCGATGGTGCAGTGCTGCAACCAGATGCGACGCAGATCCAGCCGGTCGACCGCCTGCCCTCACAGAGCGGCTATGCTCAGCCAGCGCCGGCGACCCAGGTTGCCGCCGCCCAGCTGGCCACCAGTCAACAACCGGCCGGTACCATCCATCAACAACCACAGGCTACTATCGGCCCGGCTGCCGCGCCGCCCAGCACCGTTGCGCAACCGGCGGGCCGGCGCCGCTGGCCGCTGTTCGCGGCTGGCGGTATTTTGCTGCTCTGTATCATCCTGACCGCCGCCAGCGCTTACTACTATTTCAACCTCCGGGAAGCGCCTATCACCTTAGAGGGGACGGTCACCGTCGCGGCGACAGCCGCTGCTGAAACGGAGTTACCAACCGAGGCAGCAGAGGCCACCGTGCCGGCTGAAACCCCGGTTGCCGTGGCCGAAGCGACAGCCGAGCCGGGAAGCACAGCAGAGGCCGAAAGCACGGTAGCCGCCAACCCGGATCTCCCTTTCTTTGAGCCGGACCGGGCGGGCACGGCCCGGCTGGCCTCGGCTGATGGCGTCCTGGCCAGCCAGCTCATCGTGCAGCTGGATCAGGTGCCCCAGCCACCGGCCGGTACCCAATATCAGGTCTGGCTGAGCGGCAACAGCACCGTCGCCGCCGGCGCCCTCGAGGTGAATAACGGCATCGCGCTGGGCGCTTTTAACCTGGGCGAAAATGTCCTGGCCAGCTATGAAACTGTCCTGGTCACCCTGGAAAGCGAAGGCAGCACGCCGGACACCCCTTCCGGCCAACTAATTTACAGCGGCAGCCTCGCCGCCGACCTGCGGACTGCCGTCCAGGATCTTCTCAGCAGCACCGGTCCTCTGCCCAACGGCCTGGCCCAGTTGGAGCTGGCTATCCAGCACACGAGCTTCGCCCAGGAAGAACTGGCGGCGGGCAACCTGGCCGGCGGTCGCCAACATGCCGAACATGTCATCAATATCCTGGATGGCGCCGATGGCGAGTTTTTTGGTGATCTGGATGGCAACGGCCTGCCGGAAAATCCGGGGGATGGCGTCGGCTTGCGCGCCTATCTGGAGCAGACTCGGGCCGGTCTGGAGGCCATTGGCAGCGAACAGGAACTGACGGGTGAACGGCAGCTGCAGCTATCGCTGGCCCTGGCCGCCAGCGACAACGCCCTGACCTACGAACGCCAGGCCATTAACGATGCCATCTCGATTCTGGCCTCTGACACCAGTTCCGAAGCCGCCAGCAATGCTGAGCTCCTGCTAAACTCGCTGCGCAGTCTGCGCCTAGCGCCCCCACCGCTACCAGACCAGCCGGATGAAGAGACCCTGGCCGGCCTGGTCCAGCACCTCCTGCTGCTGTTGAACATTTCCCTGTTTGCCGAAGCGCCGCTCACGGCGGCACCGGCCGGTATCGCCACCTCCGCCGGCGGCCAGTTAGGCTTTGCTCGCTTTAGCAGCAATCCGCAAAGCACGGCCGGCACCATCGCCATCCTGGTGGATAATCTCATTAGCCCAGCACCAGGCAAACGTTATTTCGCCTGGCTGGAAACCGCTGACGGCAGCCTGTTACCGTTGGGCGAGCTGCGGGTGCAGGCTGGTCTCGGCACCTTAATCGCTGCGACCGACCAGCCCCTGCTGACCAATTTTGTCCGCCTGCTTATCACCAGCCAACCTGAGCAAAGCGGCGCCGATTTTATCGGTCCGGCGCTTTACACCGCGACGTTGAACTCGCCCGAGCTGACCCTGGCCAGTCCGCTGATTTTCGCCGGCGATGCGGCCAGCAAAGGGCTAACGCTGGCTGCCGAAGAGCAACTGGCCCTGGCCGTCGATCATGCCGGCTTTATCAACGACGGTCTCGCGGCAGGTGATCTCGCCCTGGCCCAGCGCCATGCCGAACATGTGGTCAACATCCTGGCTGGTGCGGAGAGCCCCGCCTTTGGCGATCTGGATGGCAACGGTCTACCGGAAAACCCTGGCGATGGCGTTGGCGTGGCCGGTTATCTGGCCCAGATCGAGGCGCTGGCCGCCTCATTTGCCCAGGATGAAAGCCATCCCCAGGCCAACCGAACCGCCGCAACAACCATTCAAGGCACCACGGCGCAGATGCAGGTCCAGGTTGCCGCTGCTATTGCCCTGGCCCAGGAGATCCTGGCCGCTCCGGATATCGCGGCGGCTCAGCCAGTCGTCCAGACGCTGCAGGATACCCTGGCCCTGGTAGCCAATGGGCACGACCTGGACGGCAACGGCGTCATCGACCCGTTGCTGCTGGAAGGGAGCCTGGCCGACCTGCGCGAGTTGGGGCTGGCGATGGCTCAGGCCAGCGTGGTGCCGGCCGAATAGCCGTTCGCCCGACACCAGTCCTTCTGAGCCGTCGTCGCTACTCAATGTTTCAACGACGTTTGTCGCCCGCTCCCGCGTAAACCGCGACTTTCTGCCCCGATCCCCGTTAGGCTGTCAGATCAGGCAAATGGTATGTCTGATTGGGACAGGCTAATGAAATTTCGTATTCTAAAATATGTTTTGCTTTTGGCAGCGTTCCTGCTGGCTGGCTGCCGCTGGACAGGGAACAGCAGAGGCCCAACGCCCCCTCAGGTCACGCCAACCCTGGCCGGCCCTATCATCGTACCCACCATCGCAGCGGTGGCCCCGAGTGCAATACCGGCCACAGCTGTCAGCCCAACCAGTAGGCCAAACGAAGAGACAGTTGAACCCGGTATCACCGCAACAGCGGTAGCCGCCGAGGCTGTGGTGGCGAATGAGCCCAGCCGCATTGAGTTTCCGGCCGGTGCCACAACCGGTACCTACACCGGTAACCTGGACCCATATTCTGCCCGCCAGTACATCTTCTGGGCACAGGCCGGGCAAATGGTGCACATTACGCTGCATTCAACGCAAGAGTCGGCCGGCTTCTCTTTTTATGGCATCGTCGATGGTCAGCCCCTTAAGCGGGTCGAAAACGAGGTCGCGACCTGGGATGATATGCTTCGCTTTACCCAGGATTTTGTGCTGACTGTACAGACCCGTGAGTTTGCCGAAGAATACACCCTGACGCTCACCATCGAGCCCCTGCCCGGCGCAACCGACCTGGAAATCTGGCCAATTGTCGATGCCAGTACGGGCTATATCGTTGGCGGTACCGACAACGCGGGTAACTGGCTGCCGGCTGAGGCCGCCTTGGCGCCGCTGGACGCTGGCCTGCTCATGCAAGCCTACGACGACTATTTCCTGCAAGATCTGGTCACCGCTCGTGTCAATCCGCAACAAAGCCCCGTCTGTGCCCAGCCTTTGGCTGCTATCGACGGCGAACCAGAACTGGGTGAAGCGTTGCTCATCTCGGGCCGCTGGAACAGTATGCCCCGTCTACCTTTTTACGGCGTGAGTCCCGAACCCTACGTCAGCATCGTGCGTGCCGAACTGCTGGCCGCTGGCCTGGTGGACCCGGTTGTCAACATCGAGAGTGTCACCCTGGTTGATCTGGAAGGGGATGGCATAGATGAAACAATTGTGGTGGCGCAGCATGTGGACGTCAGCAATCCGGCGGTGGCTGAGGACGATTACGTGCTGGTGCTGCTGCGCAAAATTGTGAATGGCGCCGTCGTCAACCTGCCGTTACACGCGGATTTTTATGCCAGCGCCAATGATCTCACCTACCCCAGCCAATACGCCCTGCAAATGGTCCGGGATCTGAATGGGGATGGTGTGCTGGATATTGTCCTGCGCGGTGAGCGCTACGAAGGGCGTTCACTAGAAATCTTCTCGGTTGACGGTGACAACAGCTACCTGGCCCTGCGGGCCGACTGCCAGCCCTAGCCCGAAAACATCACGTGAAAACAGCGGGCCACTGGACTAAGGGACCATGGATTTGGTTGACGAAGCGCCCCTCAATCTGCGATGCTAGTCACTGCTGAAATCAGCAGGAATTTTCATGAATCGTGGGCGTGGATGAGCAAGCATCAACATATTGTCCTGGTCGTCGATGACGACCCAACGACATTATTAAATATCAAGCAGCTGCTGGCCGGTGAACCGTACGAGCTGATGACCGTGACCAATGCGAAACGGGCCCTCGAGTTGACCAGCCGCATCCTGCCAGATCTCATTTTGCTTGATGTCGTGATGCCACAAATGGATGGCTTCGCTGTCTGCAAGATATTGCGCGAGCGGGAAGGCGCCGCCAATATCCCCATCCTGCTGCTCACCGCCCTCGATGACCCGGAAAGCCGCCTCAAGGGGTTGGAACACGGCGCCGACGATTTTATCTCCAAGCCATTTGATGCCGTCGAACTCAAGGCGCGCGTCCGCACCATTCTCCGGCTGGATAGAGCCCGGCGGATCAATGCGGTTCGGGATCGTTTTAACTGGGTCCTGGAAACGGTACAGACCGGTTTTGTCATCACCGACCGGCGCGACCGCATCCTCTACGCCAACCCCACCGGCCGGCAGATCCTCGAACTGACATCCGACGAAACCAGCCTCACCTTTTTGGAGGCGGCGCTACAGCATTGCACCCTCCGACCAGAACATCTCTGGACCACCTGGCCGGCGCCCTTACCGGCCGGATCCCGGGAAAAACGATTGCTCATCCGACCCCAATCCAGCTTTGCCCCGGCGCAATGGCTGGAAGTCGAGGTGCTGCAACAGGAAAAAGATCCCGATCAACAACGCGTCATCCAGTTGCGCGACATCACGGAAGCGATGCAGTCGCAGCAAAATGTCTGGACTTTCCACCGCTTCATCTCTCACAAACTCCGCAGCCCAATTAACACGCTACTCGCCGGCGTCGAAATGTTGCACGAATCCCTGGAGATGTTTGAAACGGAGGAGATCCAGGACATTGTCGATATGGGCTATGAAAGTTTGCTCCGCCTCAAAAACGAAGTGAGCGACATCGAACAGTTTGTGGGTGTTAGCCGGGACGTCGACACCAATACACCGGCCCACTGCCGGGATCTACCTGGTCTGGTCAAGGAAGCTAACAAGCTGCTGGAGCTGGAAAGCGTCCAGGTTGAATGCCCGGCTGAGCTTGCCGATCGGCAACTGCTGCTGTCGCTGCCAGCGCTCACCCTTATCCTGGCCGAACTCATGGACAACGCCGCCAAGTTTCATCCCCGGCACCAACCTGCTCTGCAACTTGAGATGGTAGCGCTGGATGACACCCATGTTCGGCTACGCCTGTTGGATGACGGCGTGCGCCTCCCCTCCGCCTTGCTGGAACAGGCCTGGCAGCCCTACTTCCAGGCGGAAGGCCGCTTTACCGGCGAGGTCGACGGCATGGGGCTGGGCCTACCGATGGTCGCCGCCCTCGTCTGGCGTGCCGGCGGCGACTGCCGGATGTTGAACCGGCCGGATCAACCCGGCATCATCATCGAACTGGATATTCCCACACACCCGCAAGCCCTGGCTGCCAGCACCGCACCCGCCCACGTCACCAGCCCAACCCACCAAACCTGAAACGCCTATCTCGTGCCCGGCCCCATTGTCAATTTCCGGCAGATCATGCTATCGTTGCGGTAGCGATTGGCAGCCATAATGGAAAGGACTTATGAGCAGTGCGCGCCAGGCGAGAATACTCTTTTTCAGCTTGCTAGCTGGCCTTATGCTGGCCGAGCTTCTCTTCCGCAACGCTGGCGCCCTGCTGTTTAATCTGGAAGGCTCGGCTGCGGAGCTGGGCCTGAGCCCAGGCAGCCAGCAAATCCGCCTGTTTCTGCTGATCCTTTTGGATGGCATCGCCGGCGGCGGCGCAATTTTAGCGGCGCTGGCCTATTGGCGACGCGAATACGCCGACCTGGGCCGCGTCGGCGTCTACCTGGCCACTGGCGGGTTGATCGCCCATGGGACCTATCAATTTCTGGTCGGCGCTTTCCAGGTAGCCGACAGCGGCCGCATTATTCTCTTTATCGGCATCTTTTATTTTCTGCTGGGCATCGCCACCACCCGGGCGGGCGACCGGCTCCTCGGCAGCAAACGCCGCCGCTAAAGAACAAGTTTGAGAAGTTTATGGACAGACGTTGGAACTGGTATTGGATTGTGCCGCTTATCCTGGCACCGATCTTGTTTGCTATTACGCAAAACGCCATCTACCTGTGGGTTGGCTTTGGTGCAGGCGTACTGCTGCTCTGGCTATTCCGCCACCTGGCGCTGCCTCCCCATCTGCACAACGCGGTCAAACTCTACCGGCGCGGTCAGCTGGAAGCCGCCCTGGCAGCGGCAACCCAGGCAATAAACAAAAGCCCCGACCGCTGGGAAACCTACCACACCCGCTCCCTGATCAATTTTGGCCTGTCAGATCTGGCCGGCGCGGAAAAGGATGCCCGGCAGGCCGTGTCTCTGAAGCCCACGGTATCGACAGGTCATATCGCCCTGGGTCAGGCGCTTTACTGGCAGGCCAGATACGAGGAGGCCCAGGCCGCCTACAAGGAGGCTATCCGCCATCAGGCGCGTGAAGGTCTCAACCATTTTTACCTGATCATGACCCAATACCGGCTGGGCCAGTTTGAAGATGTGGCCATAACGGCGCCCTTTGCTCTGAAACTGGGCATCAACAATCCCTCCTTCATGCTGCTGGCCTATTACTATCTGCTAGACAGCCTGGAACGGTTGAACCGGCCGGATGAAGCCGCCGCCGCCCTGGAACAGCTCAAACAACATGAAATGGGTCTGGAACCGTTTCAAGATGATCTGGCCTCCGTCTCCGGCTTCCCCGCGCTGCCCGCGTTGCGCCAGGATGTCAGAGCCATTGCCAGCCGGCTAGCGACCGCCTGATTCGCAGATGTACCGTCTGCCGCTACCGCTGCATGATCCCGTCTTTGCCCTGCGCCAGCAGATCTTGCGCCAGCTGCTGCTGGTCACCGCCGGTGGCGCCACCCTTTACCTGCTCCTTGGGCTTTCGCCATGGCTGGGCAGCCGCCTCTATCCCTGGGATGGTTTGGGACTCCTCCTGCTCAGCCTCGCTTGCTTTGGCCTGATCCGCGTGCCCCGCTGGGGGCATCACCTGGCCGCGACCATCTACATCGCCGGCATCTCCCAGCCCATCTTCTTCGCCTCCCAGTTCTACGGAATTCAACATCCTGTCAACGCCTTTTACCTGCTCGGCGTTCTGGCTTGCGGACTGCTCATTGGCGACTGGTTTGTCGTCGCCTGGACCGCCTCTTACGGCCTGTTTATCGCCTTCTGGGGGTATGGGGAATGGCAGGGTCAATACCCCATGCCGGACCCGATCACAGACCTCGCCACGATGGTCGCCACCGTTGCCTTCTGGTGGCTGTTGCTGCTGCTGACCGCCTGGCTCACCCGCTTTCTGACCCGCCATATGGAAATTGGTCAGGTCACAGCGCGCAGCCAGAGTGAGACCATCAACCGGACCCTGGCGGCGCTGACCGCCACACCGGATGTAACGGCAATGCTGACCGAGGTGTTTGGCTACTTCACATCGCTGCTGGGCGCGACCCAGGCCACGCTCTGGCTGCGCCAGGCGGGGGAAGTACACCCACATCTACTCCTGTTGGACGGGGAAGTGCAACCGGCCGGCAACCTCCCTTTGCCCGCCGCCCACCTGGAAAATTGGGGTGAAATCCAGCAAGGAATCAGTAAGAAAAGCGGCGCGGAACAGATCATTCATTTGCCCTTGCAAATACAGAGCCAAACCGTGGGCTATATCAGCGCGACCTTGCCCCGGCAGCACCCTGTGCCTGAGTCCGAGTTGCTACTGCTGGAGCGTCTGGCCCAGCAAGTCACCCTGGCGCTGCGCCTGGCTGAACTGCACGAACAGGCAGAGAGCAATGCGATCCTGCAAGAGCGCAACCGGCTGGCTCGAGAGATTCATGACACGCTGGCCCAGGGCTTTACCGGCATCGTCATCCAATTGGAGGCCGCCGAAGATCTGCTGCCGCCAACGGCCGGTGCGGCGGTTGATCATCTTGACCGCGCGCGCCAGCTGGCGCGCGACAGCCTGGTTGAAGCGCGCCGCTCCGTGCAGGCCCTGCGCCCTCTGGCCCTGGAACAACAGGATTTACCCGCCGCCCTGCGCCAGATGCTGGCTCGCATCACCAACGGCAGCGGCCTTAAGGCTGCTTTCGAGTTAAGCGGGGAGCCCATCCCCTTGCCCGAAGGTGTGGCAGCTGATCTGCTGCGGATCGGGCAGGAGGCGGTCACCAATAGCCTGCGGCACAGCGGCGCCGGCCAGTTGACGCTGCGGCTGGTATACCGGCCGGATACCCTCAGCTTACAGCTTGAGGATGATGGGCGCGGTCTGGCTGAACAGATCCCCCCATCCGGCCATGGTCTCACCAGCATGCGCGAACGGGCCGCCCGCCACGGCGGCAGCCTGCAAATTGACCAGCCTGCCACAGGCGGCACCCTGATCTCCGCCCAAATCCCCCTCCAGACCTGACCGGATCCGGCCAGCTGCCAGACATTATGGTGGTCAGCATGGTGCTCGCCGCCAGAGAGTTGATGCCCCAGGTGCCGACCCTGAAAGGATCTGAATCCCTTCGCCTGCCGCCGCCCCATGACTTTTGTCCAATCAGAAATTCAATATAGACAAAACCAAGAAACTGGTCTAGAATACCTGTACAAATACTGAACACAGGTGAAAAATGCTTGCAGAAACCAGACAAAACCTCGCAAAACTTAGCAGCAACCGGGCCATGTGGCTGGGAATACTTTTTAGCCTGATCGTCACCGGCATGACCTGGGGGCTGAATCGGCTGTTTCTGACCAATATCGATCTGCTACCGGATCGGCCAGGTTTCTGGTACGCCTGGCAGCTGCGCTACCCCGATTTCTGGACCCATTTCACCGCCTGGACTGGTTATGCCCTGCACCAGATCACCTTCTGGGGCATCATCTACTACGCCCAGAAACAGAATTTGCGCTACAGCAAAGGACTTCATCCCATTAATTTCATAGCGCTTGGCGCTAATGCGTTTTTCATCTTGCTACACCTTCTCCAGACAACGATCTGGTATGACGGTCTGGCCCAGGATGTACCCGAACAGACCTCACAATGGTCGGTGATTCTGCTGCTCTGTATGGTGCTCTGGATGGAAAACCAGCGGCGCGGCCTGGTCTTTGGCAAGAAAGTTGGCTTTCTCACCGAAACTGGCAAAGTGGTCCGTAAATATCATGGCTACTACTTTGCCTGGGCCATCGTCTATACCTTCTGGTATCACCCAATGATTTTTACCAGCGGTCACGCCATTGGCTTCTTCTACATGTTCATGCTCATCCTGCAGGGGAGCCTCTTCTTCACCCGCATCCATGTCAATAAATATTGGATGGCAGTGCAGGAGGTGACCGTGCTGATTCATGCGGTCCTCGTTTCCCTCATGAATGCGGACGGCATGTGGCCCATGTTCCTCTTTGGCTTCTTCGGCATCTTTGTGGTTACCCAAATGTACGGTCTGGGGCTCAAAGCCTGGCAACGATATGCCTTCTTTGCCCTGTATGCCGGTGGCGCAATCGTCGTTTATGCGGACCGGGGGCTGAACCGCCTCTTTGAACTGGTCACGATCCCATTGACGGAATATGCTGTCGTCTTTGTCCTGGCGGCCCTGGTCTGGACGGGCATGAAGCTGACCAGCCGTTGGCAGGGCAGCAGGGAGAGCACCCTCAGGCTGGCTGAGGGAGATTGAGCCGGCGGCCGTTAAAAGCTGTTTCCAGACGCTATTTATCATAAAATAGCGTCATGGAGGCACAGGCAAAGGTTCGCATTGTCCTCGCTGACGATCATCCGGTGGTCCGGGAGGGTTTGGCAGCATTAATAAACCGCCGGCCGGATCTGGAGGTTGTGGCAGAAGCAGCCGACGGTCAGGCGGCCGTGCAGGCGTATGCGGAACACCGGCCGGATCTGATCCTCATCGATCTGCGCATGCCCATCATGGGCGGCGTCGAAGCGATCCAGCAAATCCGCGCCACCGACCCCGAAGCCAGAGCCATTATCCTGACCACCTACGAGGGCGACGAGGACATTTACCGTGGACTGGCTGCCGGCGCTATGGCCTATCTCCTCAAGGACACGCCGCGCCAGGAGCTCCTGGACACGATTCGCGCCGTCGCCGCCGGCCACAAACGCATCGCCCCAGACATTGCCGCCCGGCTAACTGACCGCCTCCTCTCCCCCACCCTCACACCGCGCGAGATTGACGTCCTCAGGCTGGTCGCGTCTGGCCTGAGCAATCGCAACATTGGCGAAACCCTGGCAATCAGCGAAGGCACCGTCAAAACGCATGTCAACAGCCTGCTCGGCAAGCTGGGCGTGGCCGACCGCACCCAGGCAGTCACCGAGGCATTGCGCCGGGGTATCATTCACCTTGATTGATGGGACTACTCTCCAGCAAGATCTGCGCCAACGCTGGAACTGGCTCACAGATGCCATCAGCGTCAGCCACGCCCTGTCCGAACCAGTCTGGGAACTGTTGCTGGCTGCCTACAGCGAGCCCTGGCGTCACTACCATACCCTCCAGCATATTCAGGAGACATTGTCGCTGCTGGACCAGTTTACTCGCCCACGTGGCGACCTCATTCACCTCTCCCTGGCACTCTGGTTTCATGATGTTGTCTATAAGCCTGAAGCAAGGGATAATGAAGAAGCCAGTATCATTCTTACCACCACATCCCTCCAGCGCTGGCCCTTGCTTCCGGTAACATTTCGCGAGATTGAAAGACTCATTTTCATTACCAAGTCCCATCAAACCAGTCGTGACGATATATTGGGACACATCATATTGGATGCTGATTTGGCCATATTAGGCAAGGAGCGAACGCACTACCAGCGCTATTCAGAACAGATACGAGCTGAATACGCGTGGGTAGATGAGGCAGCGTACCGCTCAGGCCGGACACAAATCCTGCGTCGTTTTCTGGAGCGACCGCAGATTTATCATACCAGCCAGATGGCTTCCCTTGAAGGAGCGGCCCGAGACAACCTGCAGTGGGAAATCGGGCAACTCCAGGAAAATTAGTTTGTGACCATGTTGAGCGCATGGTGTCTTTGGGATTGAGGTTTCGACAGCGAGTGCGAGAGCAGCAGAAGCAGTACCTCTAGCTGACTTTTCGTAGGTTGATAGCACTACACCTAGCTGTAAGCACGCGAACTGCCTCATGTCGGACCGAGGAGACAGACAGACGCTTCCCGAGTCTGTTTGCCAACCTGCCCAATGTAGTAAATCGAAAGGTAAGGAGTAAACGTATGACAAAGCTGACGATGATAGAGGGCATCGGGTCGGCCAATGCTGAGAAAATGTTTATTGCAGGCATTCAAACGACCGAGGCGCTTCTTGAGGCTGGGGGCACCAAACAAGGCCGTGTCGAACTCGCCGGCAGAACTGGCATTGCCGAATCAGTAATCTTGAGCTGGGTTAATATGGCCGATCTGTTCCGCATCAAGGGGATTAGCAGCCAATATGCCGAGCTGCTGGAAGCGGCCGGCGTGGACACAGTGAAAGAATTAGCACGACGCAACCCGGAGAACCTGTTGCAGGCGATGATCGAAGCCAACAACAAGCGCAAGATGGTCCGCCGTGTACCGGCGATGGCCCAGGTAACCGGTTGGGTAGAAACAGCCAAATCTACCAACGCCATGGTCAGTCACTAATCTTCGGCCAGATCAAACAGTAGGAACTACTAAGAGGGTGCTCTGCTCAAGCACCCTCTTTTTGTTAAAAATGCTCAGGCCGCCGCCGACAAAATCGGCGACGGCCCTCGGTTAGAACAGAAGATTGGCCGTGCTCCAGCCGGCTATTGCGGCCGCCACAGCACGGGACAAAACAAATCAGGTAGCGGTTTGCACCGCCCGCTGCCGGGCTTCCAGGAGCTTGCTACGCACCTCTTTAGGCCCTTCAACTGCCCAAAGAATGCCTTCAGCGCCGGTCTGGCCCACGCTGGCCGTCTGAATGTCAATGCGCCAGATTCCCAGCCAGCGCATCAGGATGCCCTGAACCAGGCGAATATCCGTCACCCTGTCCAGGGGAATCGCCTTGCGCTTGTAGGTAAAAACACCCTCGTCGATATGCAAGACATCATCGACCAACTGATACGCCAATGACGCCGCCATTTGGGTAGCGTACCAGCGTAAAAAGGCCAGAAAGGCTAATCCCGGCAATATGAGCAGGCTGTAAACGATGAGCCAGGTCGTACCCGTAACCTCTTCCTTCAGCATGATTGGAATAGCCATTAAGGCCAGCGGCAACAAGGTAAAAACCAGGCCAAGCAGATAACCCCAGCGCCAGTAGCGCAACAGCTGCGTTCTCTGTAATTCGAACCGCATCTCAGACCTCCATAAATGAATGGTCTTCCACGGCGGAATTGTTAGCTCCTGCGGCAACTGGTGTAAGGACCAACTGCCAGCTCCGTATAAGACGCCAACCTGTTAAAGATACCGTTCCCGTTTTTCTCGTTTGATGGTGACCGGAAACGGTATTGGCTTTACGATAGCCCTGGAAGAAAGTTGCAAAAGACCCCTATATACAGCCGAAATTGAAGCATTTCACAGATCTGAGGTCGTATTTGGGGCTGCAGCTAACAGAGCGAACCGGTGGCCTCGAGAAAATGTGCCGGTATGATAGACAGGGAATATTGTGACTGAAATGGAGTCAAACATGGCTTATACACGTTTTCTTGTCGACATAGAGGCGCATATTGCGCAGGTTAGTATCAACCGGCCGGATAAAGCCAACGCCCTGGACGGGGCCGGCTGGGACGAACTGGGGCAGATTTTCACAACCCTGGATGCCGATCCGGCGGTTCGGGTCATCATCCTCAGCGGTGAAGGTAAACGTTTCTGCGCCGGAGCGGACCAACAGTTTCTGCTACAGGGCGTCATGTATCTTAATGATGACAGCCCAGGCCATGCCCGCGAGCAGCTGCATAGCGACATTTTGCGCCTGCAGGGGAATATCAGCGCCATCGAGAATTGTCGCAAGCCGGTGCTGGCAGCCATCCACAATGCCTGTGTTGGCGGCGCCGTGGATATCATCTCGGCCTGCGACTGCCGTTACGCCACCGAGGATGCTTTCTTCAGCATCGCCGAGATTGACCTGGGCATCGTGGCGGATCTGGGGACGTTGCAGCGACTGCCTAAAGTGATGGCACCGGGGTTGGCCCGCGAGTTGGCCTACACCGGCCGACGCCTGCCCGCTGTTGAAGCATTGCGCACCGGCCTGGTCAACCAGCTCTTCACGGACAAGGAGGCGATGATGGTCGCTGTTCGGGATATTGCCGCTCAGATTGCCAGCAAATCGCCGTTAGCGATTCGGGGGAGCAAGCAGGTGCTCAACTACAGCCGGGACCATAGCGTCGCCGCCGGCCTGGCTCAGGTCGCCGGCTGGAATACCGGCATGTTGCTGAGCCAGGACCTGAGCGAAGCGTTCAGCGCCGTCATGGAGCGGCGGGCGCCCACCTATCGCGATTGATCAATCGCGGCGGAAGAAGCGGTAGGCAGTCAGGGCAAGCAGCGCCGTATAGCCCAGCAGGCCCACTGCCAGCCAGATGTCTGCGGCCGGCATCTGACCGTCTGCGGCCACGGCCAGGAGACGGTGCAGCAAGGTATTTGGTAGATAAGGGCTGATTTTTTGCAGTCCGGCCGGCATAATTTCCGCCGGCAGCCCCCCGCCCAGGAAGTACAGGGGCAGCTGCGAAAAGATGTACACCAGGTTGGCCACTTCAGCCCGCGGCGATAAGCTACCGACCAGCGAACCCAGCGCCACAAAAAAGGCGGCGCCCAGGAAAATGATCAATATTGCCAGCAACATGCCGCTGACGGTCAGGCGCAGGCCAAAGGCCAGACTACCCAGGACCGCAATAAGCAACGCCTGCAAAAAGGCCAAGAGTAATTGTGCACCAGCGGCACCCAGGACTAGCCCGCCCAATGGCTGGGGCGTGAGCGCCAGGCGGCGAAACACACCTTTTTCCCGCCAGCTCACTATCCGGGTAGCCTGCACCGATCCCACCATCATCAAGGCAAAACCAACTGCTGGAGCATACATGGCCGCCCCGCCACCGGTCACCCGGCTCATGAAGGCAAACATACCCAGGACAAACAATGGGGTGAGGGTCGTCATGGCGACGGCACGGTAATCGCGGCCAAAACCGCGCCAGAGGGAGAGCGAAAAGTAGAGCAAGGCATTGTTATTCATGATTGACCTCCAGTTGCGCTGACCGGCCGGTCAGCTCCAGAAACAGATCCTCCAACTTCGGTTGGGACACGACCAGATCAGCCACCGGCTGACCTACCGCCGCTGCCTGGGCGAAAAGCGCACTCAGGGTCGCAGGGGCATCCACTGATTGCAACAGCCAACGCTCGCCCTCCCGCCGGGCCAGCTGCACAGCCGGCAATGCGTTTATCTGCGCCGCTGTCAGGGCGACAGTCAACTGAATGGTTGAGAGCTGGCCCAGACTGGCGGTCAGAGCGGCCGGCCGGTCCAGCGCCACCAGGCGACCCCGATCCATGATGCCTACCCGGTCAGCCAGCGCTTCCGCCTCTTCCAGGTAATGGGTTGTGAACAGGACCGTCTTGCCGCGCCGGCGCAACGAGCGAATCAACTCCCAGAGGTCACGGCGCGCAGCCGGGTCCAGGCCGGCCGTTGGCTCATCCAGAAAGATGAGGGCGGGGTCATTGACCAGGGCCAGGGCCAGGGCCAGCCGCTGCTGCTGGCCGCCGCTCATCTTGTCGGGCAAGGCGGCAGCCATCGCTGACAGATCAACGCTAGCCAGTAACTCAAGGGCTTCGGCGCGGCTCAACCGCTGCCCATATAGCCGGGCAAAGAGCAAGAGCTGCTCAAGCGCCGTCAGTTCCGGCAACAGGCTGGTGGCCTGTAGTTGGACACCAATTTGCGCCTTCAGTGCCTGGGCGCCGGGCGTCATCGGCCGGCCCAAGAGCTGCACGGTGCCGGCGTCAGGCGCCAGCAGGCCATAAATCATGTTCAGCGCGGTCGTCTTGCCGGCGCCGTTCGGGCCCAGTAGGGCGAAGATCTCGCCAGCAGTCACTTCCAGATCAAGGCCGGCGACAGCAAGATTGGCGCCGTAGCTCTTGCGCAAACCATTGACCTTAATCGCCTGCGGCTGGCGGTATTCATGGTCGATAACCATCGTTTTCCTCCCCGTTGTGCGGGTTGTATCAGATGGTTATCAGCATAGCGGACCGGCCGGTACAGCACATCACCAGACAGACAGATATTGATCTACGCAGATAGGAGGAGGGAAAACTCTATCGAAAGATAGAGGCGGAAGGCCCAAAAAGGAAAAATCCCGCCCGCCGAGCCTGGCGGGCGGGATTTACCCCTCTGCTGGCGCCATGACCTTTTGTGCAGGTCATGGCGCCATACTTCAACTGGTACTCTGGCGATTATGGTTGTTGGTCAACCAGGCCATTCCAGTAATAACTGCCGCTCCAGTAATCGTTGCCAGCGTAATATTGCCCACTATTCCAGTAGTAATCATTGGCGCTGAAGTAGGTGCCGCCGGCCCAATAGGTGCCACCAGCCCAGTAGGTGCCGCCGGCCCAATAGGTGCCACCGGCCCAGTACGTCCCACCAGCCCAATAGGTGCCGCCGGCCCAGTAAGTCCCGCCGGCCCAATAGGTGCCACCGGCCCAATACGTCCCGCCGGCCCAGTAGGTGCCACCAGCCCAATAGGTGCCGCCATCCCAGAAATAATCTTCGCCGACCGGGAGTGGTTGCCGGTTGCTGTCAACCAGGGCATAGCCCTGGCGGGCCTCATCATAAACGGCCGGGCCGACGTAATCCATGCCCGTGACCATGTCGCCGTTTGCTGCCAGCAGTGTGCCGGTGCGAACTTCAGCTGCGCCCGGTGCCCAGATGCGGCCTGCACCTTGTTGGAAAATGCTGTAGGCCAGGGAACCGTCGCCAAGGACGGCAGGCTGGGCCGTAATAGTGAGGTAATGCTTCACCTGGTTTGGCGTCATCTGCGGGTTCTGTTCCAGCATCAGAGCGACCACACCCGCTGTGACAGCGGTGGCGGCGGAGGTGCCGGAACCTTGATAATAGCCGTCCTGGCGCGCCAGGTCCGGATTAGTGGTCACATAATAGCTCTGGCTCGGCTGGCGCATCAGCATGTGGGCGCCAGGAGCGAGCACATCCGGTTTTACAAAGCCAGATTCTGTCGGACCAGCTGCGCTGAAGGTAGGCAGATAGTCGTCACCCGGCTCCTCGAAGGTGTAATTGTCGGTAAACGCGCCGACGGTGATGACGAAGGGGTCGTTTCCGGGCGTCGTGATGGAGCCGGCGGTCGGGCCGGTATTGCCGGCGGCAACCACAACAACCACGCCCGCGTCCCATAACGCTTCCACTGCCTGATTCAGGGGGTTCTCCCAATAGGCGCCATCAACTGGTCCCATCAGCGACATGTTAACAACACGGATGTTGTATTGCTGTCGATTTTGCATGATCCAGTTCAGGCCATCGATGACCTGGGAGTAGGTACCTTTGCCTTCGTGATCCAGCACTTTGACGCTGACCAGGTCTGCGCCTGGGGCAACGCTGGCGGGCTGACCCTGGAGGTCAGTCAGCTGGCTGCCAATCAAACCGGCCATAAAGGTGCCGTGACCATGCTGGTCCTGGGGGCTACTGCCGGGGATGGCGTTATAGCTGGCCACCACATCGGCGTTGATGACGCTGGCGTCAATACCTGTATCGACGACGGCAACGGTCACGCCAGCGCCGGTAACCTGCTGCTGGTGCAGCTGGTCCGCGCCAATCAGCTCAAGGTATTCTGAGGGTTCAACGCGAGTATGTTCGCTGAACAGCCTCAATTCATCAACCCAGAACCCTGTATTGGCGGAAGCAGAGATGGAAGCAACAACCCAGGCAGCCCCGGCCGGTGCCGTCGACACCACATTCACAAGCTGTGTGGTGTGCTGCATGGTTACCGAGGTCGTCTGCGACAACTTGCTCCAGTTTGCATCGTAAAAGGTCAGGCCCAGATAGCCTTCCTGGTATCCGGGGCCAGTCACCTTGCCAAAACCCTGGAAGTAGTAGGTCGTGCCAACCGTGGCGGGCTGGTACTGCTCCACATAACTCCAGGAACCGCCCCCGTTGACCGGGGCAAGGATTAGCGCCTGCTGGCCGTAGGCGGTGTTGTTGCTCAGGGAATATTTGGTGTTGGTGCCAATTTCCCAGCCCTGCATGCCAGCTTCAAAACCGTTGTTTTGCATGAGGTTGGCGCTGGTGCCGGCCGAAGTCACGGTCAGCGACGTGGCATCGACCTTGGTATAGGCACCGCCACCGCCAAACACCCATACAACCATGTGTGCGGCACCGGCCGGTGCCGTCGCATTGACCTTATAGGGTTTGTAGGCCGTCCCGACCACTTCAGTCTCGTGGCGGTCCAATTCGACCCAGTTCTTGTCGTAGAAGGAAAGACCCAGGCCACCCCAGCCATAGTTAGCGCCGCGGCGGGCCGAGACAGAAAAGGTATACGCATTGCCAGGCGTAACAGACACCAGCTGGTCAATATAGCCATCCAGGCTGGAGTTACCCAGCCGGGCGGCAAACTGACCAACTACAGAATCCTGTGAAAGCGAAACGGCTGGCGAGTGAATGTGAAGATTCCAGCTAGAAAGGCCATTCTCGAAGCTACTATTGGCCAGGCCAATCGCTGTGGTTTCACTGGTGACTTCAGCCAGGCTGAGGGCATCCACATCTGCGACTACGCCGGCATCGGCATAGACCCAGGCACGCACAAAGCTGGTACCGGCCGGTGCTTCGGCCGAAACAGAATAAAAGTTGTAGGCAATCCAATAATTCGGGTTGGGCGCCGCACCCATTGTGATAGCCTTATCCTCAATGAGGTTGCCGTTGGCATCATGGAAACCCAGCCCCATACCAGCCCATCCGTTGAGGCCGATGGCCCGACCAAAACCACTGATCCGATAGATGTTGCCCGGTGTGGCTGGCACATCTTGCGCCAGACTACCGGCTTCGCCGACTGCCAGACGAACAGCATCGTCCCCAGAATACGCATCGAAAATGGTCTGCACACCGCTATCCCAGATCGACCAGCCCGCCTGTCCATCCTCAAAATCGCCATTCTGTAGCAAGTTACTGACATTGACGAAAGAGAGGTCGTCAACGCAGAGCTCGGTGTAGCGATCGGCGGCCACGGTAACCTGCACGTAAACGGCATCGGCCGGGGCGATGATGGTAGCGCCAAAATAACCATACTCGGATTCATTGACTTCGACGGCAATACGGCCCAGGTTATTCCAATTTTCATCTACAAATGTGGCCGCGAAATTAGCCCAGCCATTTCCATCTCGTTTGGCCCAACCGCGCAAGACGTAGCGGTCCAGCGGGACTACTTTCAGGTCAATATCCTGGCTAATGGAGCTATAAACAGCCGCATCGCCAACACAGGCGGCGGAACCATCAGCATAACCATTCTGGGAAATGTAGCGATTGCCTTCCAGCCAATCATCCCAATGATCAAAGCCGCCACTGAAGTCGGCGTTGGCAAGCAGGTTTTTGTCAGGGTGATAGCTACTGCTTTCTATGACCCCATCCAGGGAGATCTGGGTAATGTTATTGTTACGGGAAAGTCGGGAAATATTGCGGGCGGGGATGGTCGCGGACAGACCTTGAATGATCGGCAGGTCACGAGTCACGATACCGCCGGCCTCAGCGACCGCTTCACGAACCGCCGAGTTGGCTGCAGCATCCATCTGAATGATGACGTTCACGGCGCCATCCGGCTGCGAGGCAAGGTAGGTGGTCAGCGCGCTATCGAGTTTGGCAGTAGCGCCGGCTGACTGAACCTGACTAAAAAGGACAGTCAATAACGCCAGCAACAGCCAAAGAATGGTGTAGTGCGGTCTGCGAAGTGATCTCATAGCCGTGCATCCCCAAAAATCAGACCGGTAAGGCATTACCAGTACATCAAAACCGATCTGTTTTTGTTTCTTCCCGTTGACAAGGTGTATGCTCTAAAAGAATGGTCTACACCTGCTAAGAGCATTGTCAATCTCGAATCTAACGTAAATTCTGACGGCTGCATCTCTGGAAGTAGTATTTTTGTACTGTTACCATAATGTGAAGCAGCAGCGGGCAGCCCGTGGGCGGCTGCTAGCCTGACGAAATGAAGTTGTCAGCATGGACATCGTCTTCTCCGCCCGCTCCCGAAAGGCAGAAAGAGGCCTGTTCAGGGCGCACGCGCGTCCCCTCTGTAATCCATAACGCATTTGCTACCCACGAGGGGTAGTGGACCCGTCGGGTGGTGGACCCGTCGGGTGGTGGACCCGTCGGGTGGTGGACCCGTCGGGTGGTGGACCCGTCGGGTGGTGGGGACCCGTCGGGTTGGTGGGGACCCGTCGGGTTGGTGGACCCGTCGGGTTGGTGGGGACCCCTCGCATCCCCCCGTTCTGGCCCCTGCCTCCGATACACCTTACAATAGCGTCGGCTAATTCGCGGCGGGGGTGCCGCGCCAAACAACAAACACGAGGCTAACGTTTTATGGGGCAGTTCTGGCAGGAAGTCGCCATCGCCATTGGCATTACGGTTGCCGGCTATATCATCAGTTGGGTCGCCAATCAGCTGCTAACCCGAGTTGTCGCCCGGCTCACGCGGCGGACGGCCACCCACCTCGATGATGTCATCCTGGAAGCGGCTAATCCCCCGCTGCGGCTGACTATCTTCCTGGGCGCCGTCGAAATTGGCTTTTCCCGTCTCAGCAGTATTCCCGCAGGCTGGCTGGCGCTGATTTCCGCCTTTTTCTTTGCCCTCTACTCCCTGCTCGTCTTTCTCTTTCTGTGGCGGCTCGTCAGTGGCCTGTTCCGCTGGTACGGGCTTGAAGTTGTCCACCGCACAGAGACGCTGGTGGACGACCAGTTTTTGGAGCTGTTCCGCCGGCTGGCGCTGGCGTTGTTGACTGCCATCATGATTGTCGTTGTTCTGGGCCGCTACGGCATCGAGGTGACAGCGCTGGTCACCACGCTGGGCATTGGCTCCCTGGCCATCGCCCTGGCCGCCCAGGAGACGCTGGGCGACATGTTCTCCGGCCTGACTATCCTGGTTGATCAACCCTTTAAGGTCGGCGATCGGGTGGAGTTGTTGGAATTGGGGACGTGGGGCGATGTGACGGAGATCGGCTTGCGCTCGACCCGGATCCTGACCACTGACAATCGGACCGTATCCGTCCCTAATTCGGTGATCGGCAAGGGATTGGTGGTTAATTTCTCCGTGCCCAGCGCCCTTTACCGGATCGAAACCACGGTCGGCGTGGCCTATGACAGCGACGTGGCATTTGTGCGCAGTGTGCTGGAAGCGGCGGTGCGGCGTCAGGAATGGGTGGTGGCGGACCGGCCGGTTGACGTCCTCTTCGTCGAGTTTGGCGACTCCGCCCTTAACTTCCGCGTTCGCTGCTTCATCGACGATTACCTCGACCGCTGGCGTGTCCTCGACCGGCTCAACAGCGTCATTTTCGCTGCCCTATCCGAAAATAAAATCAGCATTCCTTTCCCGCAACGCGACCTCCATATCGTCTCCAGTTCAGTCCCATTTGGCGGCAGCCGGGATGCCTAAACGACCACACGATTTTCCACACGGTACCTCCAGTAGAATGGCCGCAACGTTCTAGTCCCGCAGCTTGCCGATTTTGGGGCGTATAGATGCATTGCGCTGCGTCTCAGAATTGACAAGTTACACCCAGGCTTCCTGGAGGAAATCTACAATATGGCCCCCCTGACCCGCCGCTTGCGGCTTATGCTGCTGCTGTTACCCTTGCTTGGTTGGTTTGTGACCCAGAAAGCATTCGCCGCCACTACCTTTACCGTCACCGACAGCTCCGATCTATCCGATGCCGACCTCAACGACAACATCTGTGACACCAATCTCGGTATCGCCGGCAACCAATGCTCATTGCGCGCCGCCATCGAACAACTCAACGACATCGGCCCAGACGCCACCGCCCATCATATTGAGTTCAACATCAGCCAATCAGGCGTGATCACCATCACGCCGGCCTCCCCCCTGCCATCTATCAGCGTGCCCGTCGTCATTGACGGCGCCAGCCAGCCTGGCGCCAGCTGCCCGACCAGCAATACGATGGCCACCTTGCTCATTTATCTGGATGGCACCAATGCCGGCGCCAGCGCTTCTGGGCTGAGATTTGTCGCCGGTGCTGACGGCAGCACAGTGCGCGGCATGGTGGTCGGCAATTTCAACAATGCCGCCGTCCGCTTTGAGTTTGTTAACGGCAGCCGGATTACCTGCTCCCACATCGGCATCGGCGCCGATGGTTTCACCGATGTGGATAATCACAGCGGCATTATCGACGACGGTGACAGCAATATTATCGGCGGCTTGCAGGCCAACCAACGCAACGTGGTCGCCTATAACGATATCTACGGCATCGGCCTGCTGGGCACCAACGCCCTGGTTTACAACAACCTGATCGGCACCAGTGCCGATGGGCTGCTGGATGCCGGCAACGGGACCGGCGTCTACATCAGTAATAGCGGCAACACAATTGGCGGGACCGCCGCCAACGCCCGTAATCTCATTAGTGGCAATGGCAACGGCGTCCGCATCAACAGTACCGACAATAACGTTGTGCTGGGCAACCGGATCGGTCTGGCCCGGGGCGGGGGGCCGCTGGGTAACAGCGGTGCCGGCGTCGAGGTAATCGGCGACTCTACCAACAATATCATCGGCGGCGTCCTGGCCGACGAATACAACATCATCGCCTACAACGGCATGGAGGGTATTCGGCTCTACGACAACATCACCGGTAGCCCGGCCAACAATCCACTGCGCGGCAACCAGATCCACAGCAACGGCGCCATCGGCATTGACCTGGAAGCTGATGGCGTCACCCCCAATGATGGGGACGATAGCGATGGCGGCAGCAATTTGCGGCAAAACTTCCCCGTGCTGACTCAGGCTGCCGGCAACGAGATCATGGGCTCACTGACCAGCACCGCTGGCCAGAATTACACCATCGATTTTTACCGCAACAGCAGTTGTGACAGCAGCGGCAATGGCGAAGGCGAAAGCTGGCTGGGTAGCACGGTCGCAACAACCAACGGTTCTGGGCTCGCCAGCTTCAGCATCACCCTCGCCTCACCGTTGGTCGTTGGCGAAGAGATAACAGCCACGGCCACGGATCCTGATGGCAACACCTCCGAGTTTTCCGCCTGTCTGACGGCGACGACAAGCGTCACGCCAACGCCAACCAGTACCTCCACAGCGACGGCTACCAATACTCCGACCAATACGCCAACGAACACACCAACAAATACACCCACCGGCACGATCAGCCCCACACCAACAGGCACGATCACACCACCAACGCCAACTGCCACACCCGGCGTCCTAGATAAGTTTACTTTCCTGCCCATCGTCCGCCACGACAATTAACAATCGGGCTGAGGGGTAGGCTAACCCTCCCCATTTCCTTGCTGGTCCGGGCCTCCGATACACCATACAATAGCGGGCGACCTTACTATTGATGCTGTGCGGAGGCCCTTATGACCCAATTCTCCCTGGACGATCGCTACACTCGTGAAGATGGGACAATAGCCCTCAGCGGCATTCAAGCCCTGGTCCGGCTGCCCCTGGCGCAGCATCGGGCCGACAAGCGGGCCGGCCTCAATACTGCCACCTTCATCGCCGGCTATCGCGGCTCCCCGCTCGGCGGCATCGACTTCCAGCTTCAGGCTAACCAGAAATTGCTGGATCAGCACAATATTGTCTTCATGCCCGCCGTCAATGAGGACCTCGGCGCCACCGCTGTCTGGGGCAGCCAGATGGCCCAGCTCTACCCGGACCCCAAATACGATGGCGTGCTGGGCATCTGGTATGGCAAAGGTCCAGGTGTGGACCGCTCCGGTGATGCGTTCAAACACGCCAACTACACCGGCGTCGGTCGCTATGGTGGCGTCCTGGCTATCGCCGGCGATGACCCGGTCTCCAAATCATCCACCATCCCCTCCCACTCCGAGATCGCTCTGTACGATGCCCAGATGCCCGTCCTGTTCCCCGGCAACATCGCCGAAGTGCTGGAACTGGGCCGGCTGGGCTTCGAGCTGTCGCGGTATAGTGGCGCCTGGGTTGGCTTCAAGATCGTGACCAATATCGCCGATGCTTATGGCACGGTGACGCTCCGGCCGGATCCCCCCATCATCCGCCCCGAATTCGAATACAACGGCAAGCCATGGCAGCACAGCCAGAATAACGCCCTGCTGGCGCCCGTCTCCCTCATGATGGAACGGGAACATTACGAAGGTCGCCTGGAAGCGGCCCGCCTCTTCGGTGCCGCCAACAACCTGAACCAGATCACCGTCTCTTCCGGCGATGATTGGCTCGGCCTCGTCGCCACCGGCAAAACCTACTACGACCTGCGCGAAGCACTCTACTACCTCGGCCTGGATGATAGCGCGCTGCAAAAGGCAGGCATCCGCCTCTTCAAGGTCGGCATGATTTACCCGCTCGATGGCGACGGCGTTCGCGAATTTGCCCGTGGCCTGGAGGAGATATTTGTCGTCGAGGAAAAACGCGGTTTCCTGGAGCTACTTATCCGCGATGTCCTCTACAACGAAACAACCCGCCCCCGCATCATCGGCAAGCGGGATGAAAATGGTCAGTTGCTGGTGCCGGGCTATTCTGAGCTGAACCCGGACCAGATTGCCGACCTTCTGGTTAAGCGCCTCAGCCAACGGTTGGATGGCGCTGCACTGAAAAACAGGCTGAACGCTTTGCGCCGGCAGCCTGTTGATTTAAGCCTTTCTCTCGCTCAGCCCAGCCTGCAGCGCACCCCCTATTTCTGCTCTGGCTGCCCGCACAACCGCTCGACGCTGGTGCCGGAAGGCTCCGTGGTCGCCGCCGGTATCGGCTGCCATGGCCTGGTCCTGCTGATGGATCGGAACCATGCCGGCATCACCCACATGGGCGGCGAGGGTGTCCAGTGGGCCGGCGCCGCCCCTTTCTCCAACACCAAACATATCTTCCAGAACCTGGGCGACGGCACCTTGTTCCATTCCGGTTCGATGGCGATCCGCCAGGCGGTCGCTGCGGGCACCAACATCACCTACAAAATCCTGTTCAACGGCGCCGTCGCCATGACTGGCGGCCAGCAAGCGGATGGCGAAATGCCCGTACCAGAACTGACGCGCGCCTTGCAGGCCGAAGGGGCGAGCAAAATCATCGTTTGTTCGCATGATCCGGAGAAATATCCGGCCGGTACCGCCTGGGCGCCCGGCGTTCAGCTCTGGGAGCGGGATCGGCTGGAAGAAGCCCAGGAAGTTTTGCGCGAGGTGCCCGGCGTGACCGTCCTCATCTACGACCAACCCTGTGCCGCCGACCTGCGCCGCAAACGCAAACGGGGCCAGGCGCCTCTACCGGAGCAGCAGGTGTTCATCAACGAGGCGGTCTGCGAAGGCTGCGGCGATTGCGGCGTCAAATCCAACTGCCTTAGTGTCTTCCCCGTAGAGACCGAATTTGGCCGCAAGACCCAGATCCACCAGAGCTCTTGCAACCGGGATTTCACCTGCTTGGAAGGGGATTGCCCCGCCTTCGTAACGGTCAAGGCGGCGCCGGGCCACAAGCCGGCCTCAGCGCGCCAGAAATTGTTCCAGCTCGACCGGGAGATCCCCGAACCGCGCCGGACACCACCGCAAGGTGGCAACGTCTTCATGACCGGCATCGGCGGCACCGGCGTCGTCACCACCAACCAGATCCTGGCCACCGCCGCCCTGATCGACGGCCGCCACGCCAACAGCCTGGACCAGACCGGCCTCAGCCAAAAAGGCGGCCCGGTCAAATCCCATCTCAAGATCAGCGCCGGGCCCAGTGACGTCTCCAACATGATCGGCAAGGGGCAGACTGACGCCTACATCGTCTTCGACATCCTCAGCGGCACGACAGACCAGAACCTGGCCCAATGCCGGCCCGGCCACACGATCGCGGTTGTCTCCAGCAGCCAGATCCCGACCGGGGCAATGGTCAGCCACCCGGACCTGGCCTTTCCGGCCGGTCACCGGCTCCGTAGCCGCCTCGAACAGTACACAACGCCGGACCAGAACGTCTACCTGGACGCGATCCGGCTGGCCGAGGGGCTGTTCGGCAGCCACATGATGGCCAACATGATCACCGTCGGCGCTGCCTACCAGGCCGGCGCCCTACCGCTGACCGGTCTGGCTATCGAACACGCCATCCGGCTGAATGGGGTCGCCGTAGAGATGAATCTGCTGGCTTTCCAGGTGGGCCGGCTGGTCGTGGCCGAGCCGGCGTGGGACCCGTTGGCCGAAGTTGAGCGAGGAGGGGCGCAGCTGATCCGGCCGGTCCTGGACGAAACCGCCCGCCGCCTCGTGGATAGCACGGGAGCCGATGGCGAACTACGCCGGCTGCTGGAAATACGCGTTCCCGAACTCATCGCTTACCAAAACGAGGCATACGCAGCTAACTATGTCGACTTTATCAAAAAGGTCATGGCCGCGGAAAATGGTGAGGGCCGGCTCAGCGAAGCCGTCGCCCGCTACCTGTTCAAGTTGATGGCCTACAAAGACGAATACGAGGTCGCGCGACTCCACCTCCGCAGTGAATTCCAGAATGCCCTCGAAGAGCAGTTTGGCGCGAACGCCGCCATCCAATACCAGCTGCACCCACCTCTGCTCAAGGCGCTGGGCCTGAAGCAGAAAATCGGCCTGGGCCGCTGGTTCAACGCCGGTTATTGGCTGTTGACCAAACTCAAGGCCTTGCGCGGCAGCGCTCTCGATATTTTTGGCTATGCGAAGGTTCGCCGGCTGGAACGCGAACTGATCGAGGCGTACAAGGTGATGATCACGGCCGAGCTGGCCACCCTGACGCCGGCCAGCTATGACCGCGCCGTCCAGCTCGCCGAGCTGCCCGATATGATTCGCGGCTACGAAGAGGTCAAACTACGCAACGTCGCCCGCTACCGCGCCGCCGTCGCCGACCTCCAGGCCGCCCAAACCGAGCCGGCCTGAGTGCTTCGCTGCGCTCAGCATGACAGGTGCAAATGCCCACCAGGTATTCGTTCGCGAGAGCCCTATGCTGAGCGTACTGAATTGTCAGCACAATTCGCAGCAAATCCCTTGTGGCAATTGCGGGAGTGAGGCAAGGATGGCGCGAATGATCGGAAAAAAATCCGTGCCAAATCCGTGTTAATCCGTGTCCAACTCTTCTTAAGAGATAGCCAACGTACAACCACCGAGGTAACGAATGAGTGAGCATTGGGAAGAATATCTGCAATTACATCAGGAACGGTTTATCGACGAGCTGATTGAGTTTGTCTCCATCCCATCCGTCTCCGCCCTACCCCAACATGCCAGCGATGTGCGCCAGGCCGGCGAATGGGTCCGGGAGCGGATGAGCGCGGCTGGCATCGAAAACGCGGCGGTGATGGAGACCGGCGGCCATCCAGTGGTCTACGGCGATTGGCTCCACGCCGGCCCCGATCAGCCCACCATCCTCATCTACGGCCATTTCGACGTCCAACCGGCCGATCCCTTCGAGCTCTGGACCGACGAACCCTTCCAGCCCGTCATCCGCGACGGCCGCATGTACGCCCGCGGCGCCTCGGACGATAAGGGCGGCATGATGACCCCCATCCTGGCGGTCGAAGCGCTGTTGGCGACGAATGGGAAGCTGCCCATCAACGTCAAATTCCTCTTTGAAGGCCAGGAAGAGATCGGCAGTCCACAGCTGGCCCGCTTCGTGGCCGACCACGCCGAATTACTCGCCTGCGATATGGTCTACAGCTCCGACGGCCTGCAATGGTCGGCGGACGAACCTTGCCTGGTCGTGGCGCTGAAAGGGCTCTGCAAACTGCAAATCGACGTCTACGGCGCCAGTAGTGATCTCCATTCCGGCCTGCACGGCGGCGGCATCCCCAACCCGATCCACGCCCTGAGCCAGATCATCGCCTCCATGCGCAGCGCCGACGGCAAAATCCTGGTTGATGGCTTCTACGATGAGGTCGTGCCGCTTTCTGCCGAAGACAAAGCCCACATCGCCGCGGTCCCCTTTGACCTGGAAGCCTACAAGTCTGAGCTCGGCATCGCCGACATCTACGGCGAGCCGGGCTACACCACCCGGGAGCGGCTCTGGGCACGCCCCACGCTGGAACTAAACGGCATCTGGGGTGGTTTCCAGGGCGAAGGGTCCAAGACGGTGATTCCGCGTGAGGCCCATGCCAAGATCACCTGCCGGCTGGTGGCGGATCAGGACCCGCAGCAGATTGAGGCGGCGATTCGGGCGCATGTGTTGAGGGTGGCACCGGCCGGTGTCCGCATCGAGTTCCAGAACACCGGCGGTGGCTCACCTGCCTACCTCATGCCCCTCGACCACCCCGGCAACCAGGCCGCCTTCGACGTCCTGGAAACCGTGTACGGCAAAGCGCCTTACATCACCCGGCTGGGCGGCTCGATCGGCGTCGTCCCCGCCTTCCTGCAATCGCTCGGCGCCTACACCATCATGCTCGGCTTCAGCGTCGACGACGAAAACCTGCACGCCCCGGACGAGTTTTTCCGCCTGCGCAACTACATCCGTGGCCAACAGGTTTATTGCCGGCTGCTGGAGCAGTTGGCCAAACCTTAAAATTTGCCAAACTGATGGCGGCAAAACCGCCCGAATCGCGTTGAGTAATTAAGCGCAGCGCCTACCTCCGGGAGGTGTTTCCGATGTCTATCCCGAATAACGCCGCAAACACCTCCCGGAGGTTAGGGGGGGATGCGGTTCGCGCCGAAATTGGCCGTCTCACAACCGAACTGGCCCCCCACCTGGCCGCCGCCGAGGCCCGCATCCGGCCGTTTATCCGCCGCACCTGCCTCGAGCCCTCGCCCTACTACAGCGCCATCGGCGGCAACAACCTCTTTCTCAAATGCGAAAACCTGCAGCACACCGGTTCCTTCAAGGCGCGCGGGGCGCTCAGCAAGGTGCTGGCCCTCACGCCGGCAGAACGCGCCCGGGGCGTGGTCACGGCCTCGACCGGCAATCATGGCGCTGCCGTGGCCTACGCCCTGCAGCAGGTGGGGGCGCAGGGCATCGTTTTTGTGCCGGAGGATGCGGCGGCGACGAAGGTGGCCAATATCGAGCGGTTGGGGGCATCCATCCGGCGCCAACCGGGCGACCCGGTGGAAGCGGAGAAAGCCGCCCGCCAGTATGCCGCCGCCAACGGCATGAGCTACGTGCCGCCCTACAACGACCTCGACGTCGTCAGCGGCCAGGGCACCATCGGGTTGGAACTGGTAGCGGAGCTGGAACGGGTTGATGCGGTCTTTGTCGGTCTGGGCGGCGGCGGACTGATCAGCGGCATTGCCGCAGCGGTGAAAGCGGCCCATCCGGACGCTCACATCATCGGCTGCTCGCCGGCCAACTCGCAGGTGATGGTTCAATCGGTGCAGGCCGGCCAACTACTGGATCTGCCCTCGTTGCCGACCCTTTCCGACGGCACGGCCGGTGGCGTCGAGCTGGACTCTATCACCTTTCCCCTGATTCAAGGGCTGGTTGATGCCTTTGTCACGGTGCCGGAAGCAGCCATCGCCGCTGAATTGCGGACCTTCCTGGAAATCCACCATATGTTGATCGAAGGTGCAGCCGCGATGACGCTGGCGGCCTACCGGCAGGTGGCGGCAGAATTTACCGGCCAAAATGTCGTCGTCATCCTGTGCGGCGCCAATATCAGCCTGGCTACCTTGCGCCAGGTGCTGAATGAAACGGAGTGAGGAATACCCATGCCATTACGAACGGACCATATCATTTACATCGCCCCGGAACTGGAGGCGGCCTGTGACCGGATTGAGGCGCTGCTGGGCATCCGGCCGGTTTTCGGCGGCCAGCATCCCGGCGGCGGTACCCATAACGCCCTACTCGCCCTCGGCAACGACGCCTACCTCGAGGTCATCGCCCCCGACCCGGCCCAGCCTAACCCGGACCGGCCCCGTTCCTTCGGGCTGGATAAACCTGGCGAATTCCGCCTGGCCACCTGGGCCGTCAAGGCCCCGCAGATGGCAACGGTCGTGGCCGCAGCCCGGGCGCGGGGCTACGATCCGGGCGAAGTTGTCCAGGGCGGCCGGACCCGGGACGATGGCCTGCGGCTGGCCTGGCAGTCGACCAAACGGCCGGAATCAATCTCTGGCGCTACGCCACCCGGTGATTGGCTGGTGCCGTTTCTAATTGATTGGGGCGACACCCCGCACCCGTCCGGCGCGGCACCGGCCGGTGGCACCCTCGTCAGCCTCCACGCTGAACATCCGAACCCGGGAACTGTCCAGGCGATATTACGCGCTCTCGACGTCGATATTGAGGTGAGGGAGGGGCCGGCGATCGGTCTTGTCGCCGCCATTAGGACAGCGGACGGTCTGGTGGAACTGCGTTAAGCGAAACGGCGGCCACAAATGAACATTCGCGACTATCAGGCAAGTGATATCCCAGAGATGCTGGCGGTCATCAAGGCTGCCTTTGCCGAATACCAGGGCCGGCTTGACCCACCGTCCAGCGCCGAGCGCAAGACGGTGGCCATCATGCAGGCCGAACTGGCCGAGGCAAACGCTCTCGTTGCCGTAGCCGATGACACGGTCGTGGGCTGCGTTTTTTACCGGCCCCAGGGTGATGGCATTTACCTGGACCGGCTGGCCGTCCTGCCGACGTATCGCCGTCAGGGGATCGCCGGCGCCTTGCTGAACGCTGTCGAACAAAAAGCCGTCACCGCCGGGCATAGCGCCCTCTATCTGTCGGTCCGGCTGGTGCTGACGGAGCAGCAGGCGTTTTATCAGCAGCGTGGTTTTGTGGTACACGCCTACGACACCCACGAAGGTTATGCAGCGCCTACCTCGATAAAGATGCGCAAAGCGCTGGCCTGATTGGGGCTTGACATTCGCCGCAGCAAACGTTATTTTTAGGCATACCTAATTCTAATGATTGGCACAGTTAATGTGCAGGTGTGTCTATGTCTGTCATCCGCCTGGATCAACTTAATCCACAACTGACCGCCGCCGGTGGCAAAGCTCGCTCCCTCGCGCAAATGATGCGGCTGGGGCTGCCGGTACCGGCCGGTGTCGTCCTCCTCCCAACCGCCTTTGCCTCGGGTTCGATGGCGCCAGCCGCGGCCAGCGCCCTGCGCGACGCCCTGGCCCAGCTCTGGCCCGATCAGTCGTCGCTCCGGCTGGCCGTCCGCTCGTCAGGCGTAGCTGAAGATTCCGCTGCCGCCTCATTTGCCGGCGAATTCGAGACCCGGCTCAACGTCACGCCGGCCGATCTACCTGATGCCATAGGCGCTGTCCTGGCCTCCCAGGACTCGGAGCGAATCCGCGCCTATCGGGCCGCCCAGGGGCTGGCTCACAGCGAACTGGCCATCGTCGTGCAGGAAATGGTGCCCGCCGAATTAGCTGGCATCCTCTTCACCATCGACCCGGTCCACGGCAAGCTGGATACCATGCATGGTAACGCCACCGCCGGCCTGGGTGAAGCGCTGGTCAGCGGCGAAACAACCGGCAGCGCGTTTCAGCTGGCCCGCCCCCACGGCAAACTCAAAAGTGATGAGCCCTTGCCTGCCTTAACGACCAGCCTGGCTCGCCAACTCTATCGCGCCGCCGCCCAGCTCGAGGAGACCCTGGGCTCGCCACAGGACATCGAATGGGCGGTCGCCGGCGGCAAGCTCTACTTGTTGCAAGCCCGCCCAATCACGACCTTGCAGGAGTATGACCCGCGCGACGGCAGCTTCAACAGCTCGCGCCAGGGCGAATATCTCTGGACCAGCAGCAACTTCGGCGAAGCGATCCCCGATGTGATGACGCCCTCAACCTGGTCCATCGTCCAGATCTTCATGCGCGAAGCGATGCCCTTTGATTTTCTGGATGCACACCCGGTCATGGGCAACATCGGTGGTCGCTTTTACATGAATATCTCGATCATGGCATCGCTTTTTATGGCCATCGGCTTTAGTCGGGAGCGGCTCAACAAGGAAAGCGAGGAGTTCTTTGGCACCGTACCACCCGAAGTGAAGATCCCCATCCTGCCGCTGCCCTTCTGGCCTACCTTGAGGAAGTTTCTACCCACCGCCATCCGTCAGGCCCGACGCGTCATCGTCAACCGGCGTCAGGTCATCCCCTTCGCCGAGGCGATGCCGGCCCTGGTGGCCCGCCTCTCAGCCGAACTGGCCCGTATCGACGAACCCGACGCCCTGGCCGCCTTTTGGGAAACGGAACTGCTACCGCCCTACCGGCGGGCCAGCCAGCTCCTGCAGGCCGGCACCAGCGACTATGAAAATCGTTACCGCGCCCTGCGCGGCAAGCTGCTCAAACTCTGCTCGCCGGAGGACAGCAACACTCTGCTAACTGGTCTGAACCAGGACGATGAGGGTCTCGCCAGCATGGGGCCGCTGCTCGGACTGGCTCACATCCAGGCCGGCACCCTCAGCCGGGCCGACTACAGCGCCCAATTTGGCCATCGCGGCCCGCATGAATATGAACTTTCCTGGCCTCGTCCGGCTGAAGATCCGGATTGGCTCGAAGCCCAGCTGGCCAATCTGGACGGGTTTGACCCGGAAGCACTCGTGGCCCAACAGGCCGTCCGCCGCGCTGAAGCCTGGGACCGTTTCGCCGCCGCCAATCCGCGCCAGCGCAAAAAGATCGCCGCCGAATTGGCGGCCACCGCCCAGGCCGGCCGTACCCGCGAAAAGATCCGCTCGGAAATGGTGCGCGGCTTTGGTCTGCTGCGCCAGTTCTACCTGCGCGCCGCCACCCTGCTCAGCATTGACGATGATGTTTTCTTTCTGGCATATGAGGAATTGCTGGAGGTCCTGAAGGGGACACCGCTGGATCCAGTCCAGATCAGCCGTCGTCGTCAGCACCATGAAAGGCTGGGCCAATTGCCGGCCTATCCGGGCATTATCGTGGGCCGTTTTGACCCGTTTGCCTGGGCAGCTGACCCCGAGCGACGGTTGGACATCGTCGATACCCGGCCCGATGGCGCCGTCCTGGCGCCCGCCAGCAGCGATCCGAACCAGTTAAGCGGCTTCCCGGGGGCTGTCGGCGAGGTTGAGGGGGTGGTGCGGCGGCTGGACCGGCCGGAAGACGGCCACCTCCTCCAACCTGGCGAAATCCTGGTCGCCTCCACCACCAACGTCGGCTGGACGCCGCTCTTTCCCCGGGCCGGCGCCATCGTCACCGATGTGGGCGCGCCGCTCTCGCACGCGGCCATCGTCGCCCGTGAGCTGGGCATCCCGGCCGTGGTCGGCACCGGCGACGCCACCCGGCGGCTAAAGAATGGGGATCGTGTCCTGGTGAATGGTGGAGCCGGCTGGGTTAGGCGGCTTGAGCGCTGATATCGTTTGCCAGCTGAATGGTGCTGGCCAAACGTGCTCCCCACGGCGCAATAAACGGGACCAGGCCGGGCCATTCCGCCTGCCAGGCGGCGTAGCGCTCCTGGTTTTCAGCCAGTAGCGCCGCCAGCGCCGTCATCAACTGGGGCATTTCATCATATTGGGCCGCTGATCGCAGCAGGTTGGTCATCATCTGCTCCCGGCTGCCAAAACCCCGCGGCAGCCGAAATTGCCGCCCCAACCGGCTCAGATCGTCCCGCGTCAACAACAGCCCGACATAAACAGGCGTCATCAGATAGTTGCCGATCTCCTTGAGCCCGGCTTTCTCATCGGCCAGGATGTCGGGAGCCGCTGGTAAGCTGATTTGCGGCGCCATCTCGTTGTAGACAGTGCGCCAATGGTCAGCCAGAACATTCAGGGTCAGGTCCCCCACCGCGGCAAAGAAAGGTTGGGCCTGGTTGAGCAGGCTGGCGCTGAATGGGGCCAGCCAGGTGAGCAGATGTTGGGCCAGCCAATCCGCTTGCGCCCGCGCCCAGAGAGCCGCTTCGCGCACCTCGCCGCGGTCTAGCATATTGAGCTCAGCCCCACAAAGATAAGCCAACAACAACAACTGCTGCCCAATATGATCCATCTGGGCGGATTGGCCGCTATAAAAACGGAGTTCACCAGCCTGACGGGCCAGCTGGTCACTGATGTGGCCGCCCAGCACCCGTTCCGGCGTCAGGAAAACGCTCTCGTAGGGGAGCAGGTTGAAGCCGAACAGGCTCTGATGCGTGGCCGCCATGTCGTCAGCCTCAAACGGCTCGGGCAGATGGGGGGCCAGTTCAGGGAGCTGGGCCAGGACCGGCCGGTCCGCCTCCCCGACACCATTCAGGAATAAGTTGCCCAGCAGTTGATAGCTGTGCTGGCGCGCCAGCAGGATTTCACGAGGGTTCATGGAGTAATATCAGCACGGGCGCTGGCAGAAAATACCAGCGCCCGTGCCGGTAGCTTATTTCGGCAGGTTGTACGCTTCGCGGACCGGTTTAAGCGGTCGCTTCATCCAGTAGGGGCGCCGGGTGCCATCGGGGCTGAACTGGGAGGCCGGCCGGGTCAGGGCCTTCCACTGCTCATAAATCTCCAGCGATTTGTTCGTGTCCACCCAGACATCACCATATTTCTCGCCTGGGGCGGCCGCGCGCACATTAACTGCCTTTTGCAGCCAGCAATGGGCGCCACTGACCGGGTCCGGATGCACACCATGAGTCAGATTCTGGTGCACCCCGACCTCTTCCCACCAGATGCGGCTTGTATCCGGGTCGAACGTCTGCCAGGCGGTAGCGCCGTGCAGGATGTTGAGGCGATGACCGCCCTTGCCATCCTCGTGCAGCTCAGCCAGGTTGGACATGCCCGGGTTGACACCCTGGTGCTCATGCAAGCGCCAGCGGCCCAGATGATGGCTCATGGCGATGATGCCCGGCTTGATCCCTTCGGTCACCCAGACCTTATCGACAAAATAGCCAATCTCAGTTTCCACTCGCACCAGATCGCCACTGCTCACACCCATCCGCTCTGCATCCTGCGGATGCATCCAGACCGGGTTTTTGTGGCTGATCTCATAAAGCCATTTGGCGTTGGCGCTGCGCGTGTGGATGAGGGTCGGCAGGCGGAAATTAGGCAGCAGCAACATCTCCCCTTCGCTCCGGTCGATATTGTCCGGATGGACGTGGCTCTTGAGCGGCCAGGGGATGGTGTACTCTTTTTCCGTCCAGCCCCACTCATGCAGGGTTGGGAAGAAGAACTCCAGCTTGCGGCTGGGGGTGCCAAAGCCAACCTTGGCTTCGCCATCAACCATCACGCCGACAGCCTTGCCATTAGCCATGAGCCGATCCGCGTTGTCGACGTTGTCGTAGGCACCGGCCGGTTTCTCATACGGCACATAGTTGCTAGCCGTCACCTCAAAAGCGCCATATTTGCGCATGTAGGCCAGCGGCGTCAGCCCTTCTTTAGCCGCCGCCTCGGGCAGGCCCGGCACGGCGTTCTCAAACTGCCATTGATAATATTCGTCGACGGTGATGATCTCACCCTCGCGATACGGGCTCTCGAACCATTGGCGGACGCCGAGACTACCATCCATGTCCATACGGGCCGACAGCTGGATCCACCATTCATTCTCTTCCCAGACCTCGCCGGGATTCGCCTCGTAGGTGAACTCTACCGGCTGGCCGAGTTTCTCCATGGCCACCCGGCGCACCGGCTGCCGGAACGAGAGCCATTGGCCAGCGTGGGTCTCCTGGCTGACGAGGTCATGCCGCTCGCCGGCGTGGCCCATCGGCAGCACGTAGTCGGCGAACCAGGCTGACTCATTCCAGGTCGGCGTCAACGCCACGTGGCACTTCATTTTCTCTTCATCCTGCAACACCTGGAGCCAGGTGAAGCCGTCCGGATTGATCCACATCGGGTTGTAGACGCGGGTGAAGTAGACATCGATTTCGCCCCTGTCTTCCAGCAGCAGATGGGGCAGCAGGAAGCTCATCTCGTAAAAGGCGAAAGGCCATTCATCGGGCAGGTGCAGGTCGTTCCAGGCGGTACCGGCCGGTGGCTCCTTAAACGCCTTGGGCGTGAATTTGTTCCAGCTGTTAGCCGAGGTGCCGCCGGGCGTGCCGACGCTGCCGGTCAACACATTCAGGAAGAAGAGGCAGCGGGCCACCTGCCAGCCGCCCAGGTTACCGATGGAGGCGCTGCGCCAGGTGTGGGCCGCCAGCTTGCCGTCGCAGTTGGCGATGTACTCAGCTGCTTCCTCAATGCGGTCGATAGGTACCTGACACTCTTCGGCCGCCCGCTCGAAGCTGAACTCGCCATAGAGCGCTTTCAGGACCCGGTCAAAGGTGCCAAAATCGTTCAAATCAGCCGTACCGTTCTGGATTTCGGCCAGAAGATCGGCGTCATCCAGATCCAGCTTGCCGTCGCGGATCGCTTGGAGGGTTTCCTGCCAGTTGACCCAGCGACGCACATAATCTTTGTTGTACCGGCCGGTCTGAATCAGGTAGTTGGCCACAGCCAGCAGGAAGACCTGCTCACTGCCCGGCCAGGTCGGCAGCCAGACATCACTTTTGCTGGCGGTGTTGCTCAGGCGCGGGTCCAGGGTGATGATCTTGGCCCCTTTCATCTTGCCTTCGATAATGCGCTGCGCGTGCGGATTAAAATAATGGCCCGTCTCCAGATGACTGGAAATGAGCAGAATCACCCGCGCATTGGCGTGGTCGGGGCTGGGCCGGTCGAAAGCGCCCCAGAAGAAGTAGCCGGCACGGGCGCCGCTGGAGCAGATATTGGTATGGCTGTTGTGGCCATCAACGCCCCAGGCGGTGATGCAGCGGTTGGTGTAACCATCCTCGCCGGGCCGGCCCACATGGTACATGATGCCATCGCGCCGCTTTTTGCGGCTGCTGGCCATCTTCTGGCCGATCTCGTCCAGCGCTTCGTTCCAGGTGATGCGCTTCCAGCGCCCCTCCCCCCGTTTGCCGACCCGCTTGAGCGGGTAGAGGATGCGCTCCGGGTCGTAAACCTGGTTGTGCGTGGCCGGCCCCTTGGCGCAGTTGCGCCCCCGGCTGCCGGGGTGCATCGGGTTGCCCTCAAACTTGCGGACCTCGAGGGTTTCTTTGTCCACGTAAGCCAAAAGACCACAGCCGCTTTCGCAATTGAAGCAGGTGGTGGGAACAAGCATGTAACGATGGGCGACTCGTTTAGGCCACTGTTTGCCATCCCATTCCACCCAATCGTCCCAATGGCTGGGCGGCGGATAGTTGGTCAGGCGGCCATCTTCCTGGCGCACCGGGATCATCTCCACTTCGGCAAAATGGGGCAGCGCCTGCCCGGCGACATTGGTCGGCCCGGCCGCGGGCGCCTGTACCTCATTCCCCTTGCCCAAACCCAACATCCGGGCCAAAAAACTGCGTGCTTTCTCTTGTTCACTCATAAGATTTTTTTGGCCACGGATTAACACGGATTTTTCAGGATTCTTTTTTCACAATCCGTGAAAATCCGTGTTAATCCGTGGCTACTTCTTCTAGCTATTCTGGATTTCTTGTGGCGCCATGACGAAGGCGTATTCGTACAGGTAGAGGCCGGCGATGGTCAGGAGGCCGGCGACGGCCGCGAGGGGCGCCATCGCCCCGCTCAGCAACGTGCCCAATAACAGCAAAGCCAGCGGCAGCAGGTGGCCGATGCCGAAGCTGCCAAACCAGAAATGGTTGCGGTAATGGCCATGGCTGATGTCGTGGGCGGCGCGGGCGGCTACTTCCGAAGCGTGCGGCATGCCGAATTCGCCCAGGAAGGTCACAAACAGGTCAACAATCAGCCCGATCACTAATGCCGTGACCGCGTAGCTCGACATCGTCTCATCCGGCACAAACAGCAGGATAATCAGCAGGGCGGCTGCACCGGCCATCAACGCCTGAACAATCAGGTGGATGGGCAGCAACGGGCTTTGCCAGAGGTCGCGCCCCTCTGCCTGGGCAAAGAGGAAGGCGGTGTAGACGGCCACCATGATGGCGACGGGCGCACCAGCGTAGAGGAAAATCGGCCGGAGCGTGCTCATGGCCCCATCCCCCATCACGCCGAGGGCAATCAGCAACTCGAGCAATGCCCAGACACCAGCGACCGTCGAAAAGCTTATCAGGACGACGGCGCCGCGGGCCAGCCAGCTACGCCATTGCGGCCGCAGCAAAATGTAAATGAAGCGCTCCGGCTTCTCCAGGTCCAGGACCAGTAGCCCAGTAGTCAGGCCAACAAAAACAACGGAGGCGATGGCCGTGACGGCGGGCAACCAGCCAGCCCAGCTGACCTTGTCCAGCAGCAGACCGAGCCCGAACAGAAGGAAGAGCCCGGCGGCGATCCCTTTCGTCACCAGATAGGCCGGGACCGGCCAATGCCAGGGAACTTTGTGCTGCGCGTTGTAACCCACCTGAACCATATGGTCGGCCATTTTGCTGCCCAATTGGATGGGGCCTTGCCAGGGCTGGCCCTGTGTTTGCGGCGACTTGATGGCCGTGTCAGCCAGTTTGGCGGACATGTTGAGGTTGCGGGCTTTGGTCGCCGGCGGGGCTGCATGATGGCCGTTGCCGCCAGCTTTGCCAGCGTGCAGCGGGATGACATCCGCCCACATGAAGCTGTCCGGGGTGCGCTCGGTGGCCGTCGGGTGCATGACCACATCATTGCCCTCGATGTAGAACAGCTTGGGGGCGGTTCCCTGCTCCGGCTTGCGCACCGTCACATCCTGAGTCGCCAGCAGATGGCTGATCTGGGAATTGGGGTCGTTCATGTCGCCGGCAATAATCGCCTGCTCAGGGCAGACGACGACACAGGCAGGCTCCAGGCCAATATCGGTCCGATGGGCACAGTAATGGCATTTGGCCGCAGTGCCGTTTTCCGGATCAATGTAGATGGCGTCATAGGGGCAGGCTTGCAGACAGGCCTTGCAGCCAATGCAGACGCTGTTGTCAAACTCCACGATGCCATCAGCCCGCTGATACATCGCCTCAACCGGGCAGATGCGGACGCAGGGGGGATTGGCACAATGGTTACAGCGCGTGACCTGAAAATGGCGGCGACTGTTGGGAAAAAGACCTGTCTCAACATATTTGACCCAGGTCCGGTTGACGCTCAGCGGCACTTCATTTTCGGATTTACAGGCAACCGAACAGGCATGACAGCCAATACATTTTCGATTGTCGATAATAAATCCGTAGGTGGGCTGATGGTCGGCGGGAATCGTTTGTGGTTCAGCTACCATAGACTTTCCTAACCTTCTCGTCTTGTTGGTTGGTGGCAGCATTATGCAAGCTGCCCGGGGTTCAGGCAAACGTTTATGGCGATTATTACCTATTCATTACAATGGTAATGGCTCAGCCAGCCAGGCAAACAGAGCGAGCAGCGCCTGCCAGTTATTGTCGGTATGTGAGAGGGTGAAACCGGCCGGTATCCACTCTGCCCCCTCCCGATCCGGCAGCTCCACATCCAGCCCGACAAAGCCGTTGAGCGTCAGCCAGTACACCAGCTCGCCCGTGATGCTGTAATCCCCTAGCCAGGTCGTGCCGTACCCATAGCCGGCCTGATCGCTGTAGAACTGCGCCAGCTCAGCGGCGGCCGCATCAGTTTCGCCGCTGTAATGGTAGCCGGGCAGCACCAACCCCGTGGGCGGAAAGGCGCTGTGGTAACTGATGACGATGATCGGCGCCTCTGGGTTGGCCTCGCGCAGGGCCAGCAGCCAATTGCGCAGGTAATAGGTCTCTGTTTCCGAAAAAGGGACATCGCCGCCGGAGCCGGGCAGGTACCCGTAGGGCCCTTCGGCGTCTGGCGACCAGTCAGGCGTGTCCCAGTTGCGGTTCAGGTCCACGCCCCGGGCATTTTCGCGCATGTCCAGCAGGCAGCCATCCGGGTTGAGCTCGGGTAGGATGTGCAACGTTAGCGACGCCGGCACCAGTTCCGGCTCAGCCAACAACCTTTCCTCGATGGCCAGCAGCATATCCCGGGTATTGCATTCGTGGCCGCCATGCAGGGCGCCCAGCAACACCAGCTGCGTTGCGCCAAAGCCAAAACGAGTACGGTGCAAATCGCGCCCGCCAATGGAGACGCCGATGCTGTCAGTCGACGCAAAGGGGATCGGTGTTGCCGTAAAGGTGGGCGCCATGGAGGGTGAGGGGAACGGGGCCGGGCTGGGGGTGGCGGACCGGCCGGTTGCCGTCACCATAGCCGCCCCTGTCGCTGTTTCGATAGGGGATGGTTCGGTCGCCGGGGCACGCTCCGTCGCAGACGGCGGTTGTGTCACGGTTACTTCAGCCGTGGGTTGACCAGTTTCGCTGGCACACCCCATCAAAATGAGGACGAAGGGAGCGATGTGCAGCAATGCTGCCAGGCGAGACAATGTCATAAGCAATCCAAAATCGATATGGCCAGATTGTAGCAAACTCGGCGCAAATGTTGATTGCGCTCGTTGCGCAAACCATTGGGCATATCAACCAGGAATTGTATAATCGTAAAATTACGATGAAGGAAGACCCAAAAATTAACTTGTCAGGCTCTATGCCAGCCATTCAATCGGGCAAGGAACCCGCTTTCGCGATACCTAAGCCGTGCTGCACGCTGGCTATCACCGGCACCGAGCAGGCGCAGCTCATCCAGATGTTCAAAGCGATCAGCAATGAGACCCGTTTCGAGATTCTGAAATTTCTGATCACCCACCCGGGCTGCATCACCGCCGATCTGGTCGACTTCCTGCCTATTGCCCAGGCCACTGTTTCCCAACATCTCAAGGTGCTGCGCGCCGCCGGCTGGATCGCCATTTGCGGGCGGCAGGGACCCGCCACTCATTACTGCCTCAACAACGACCGTATTACCTGGTTCAAGGGCCAGGTTGGCGAGATTTTTTGAGCAACCATAGCCTAATCAGGAAGGTACAGGACATATGCCAGCAAAACCGGCCGGACCTCAAAAACAGCCAGGCCCCGATAATCAGCTATCCCGCCAGCTAACGGCCGAATTCCTCGGCTCGCTGTTTCTTGTCTTCACCGCCATCTCACCCATCATCCTCGGCCTGCAGGTCCTCCAGGCTGATCTGGCGGTCGCCGTCTTGATGGATGCCCTCGCCGTTGGTTTTGTTCTCTACGTCCTGATCGAGACATTCGGTCCCATCAGCGGCTGTCACATCAACCCGGCAGTCACCCTGGCGCTGATCTGGCTGAAGAAAATGGATCTGAAGACCGGGAGCCTGTATATCGTGGTGCAGATCGTTGGCGGATTGCTGGGCACACTGGCGGCCCACGCGATGTTTATTGGCCAGGATTATTTTGCCTGGCTGGCCGTGTCCGAAGTCGCTCGGAATGGGGGCGCTTTTTTTGCCGAATTTGCCGGCACGTTTTTGCTCATCCTGGTCATATTCGGCACGATGGTGCACAGACATCACCAGGCCGGGCTCATCATTGGCCTGCTCGTTGGCGGCTTTCTCATCACCACATCCAGCACTATGTTTGCCAACCCGCAGGTGACTATCGCCCGGATCTTTACCTGGGCGGCGGCGGGGATCCGGCCGGTGGATGCCCTCGGCTTCATCGCCGCCCAGCTGCTGGCCACAGGCGCAGCCATCGCCATCGCTCGTTTGCTCTGGGGAGCCGATCTCAACCAGGCCTGACCCTAGCCCTTCAGATGAACCACCGTCTCCGTTAACTGCCGATTGGGGATGATAATCCGTTCACCTTCAGACACATGGATCTCCGTGTTCAGGGTGCCAATCCCTTCAATCGTCCCCTCAACACCTTCGACCATCACCCGGTCACCTAACTGAAATGTGTCGCGAGCGTAGTAGCCGGCCAACGCATTGCGGGCAACTTCGCGCCCACCCAATCCAAAGGCCAGGGCGATGCCGGCAAAGCTGAGGCCAAGCAAAATGACAAAGATCTCGTTGAGCAGGGTTACGTCCAGCCCGATCTGTTCCAGAACGATGATGAAAACGACACCCAGAAGCAGCACACGTACGGCATTGCCCAAGGTCTCATGAAACTCAATGCCCATACCCGCCATCGTCGCCTGTACCATGCGCGCCACAAATTGCACAGCCAGCGCCCCGGCCACCAGCGTGATCAGGGCGGCCAACAGCGTGGGTAGGAAGCCAATCAGGCGCTGCAAAGGTTCCGTAGCTACCGACAGGCCGATTCGTTCCAGAGAGGCCAGCAAGAAGTTGAGGAAGATGAGCCAGAAGATGAATTGACTCAGCATCTCAGACGGATCCTTGTTGATGCCGGCCTGGCGCATACCATTCAAAATCCCGGCTCGATCCAGCATAGTGGCCAGCCCCAGGCGCCCAGCCAGGCGGCCAATCACCAGGCTGATGAGCTTGGACAACAGCCAGCCCACCACCAGAATGAGCAGCCCCGCCAGGAAATCCGGCGCAAAACCCACCATGCGCGCCCAAAGATCGCCCAGGAAACTAAGAAAACCCGTTAACGTCTCACCCATTTTCATCTCCTGTCTGCCGTCGTTTCTGTCTTGGGGTAAGGATGGGGCGTAAAAACGCCCAAACAACACTCAAAAAGCCGGCCGTGCCAAAACGAATAGCCCGTCCACCCAGGTCGGAACGCTGTAAGCTGCTAAAAAAGCGCCTTTCAAGACGTCGCTGCCGTTCATGAGACATCTCTTCCGGCGGTGCCAGCTCTTCACCATCCAGCTGTTCCGACCACAAATTATCGACATATTGCAGCGCTGCTTCGTTTTCTTCCAGCAAGCGCAAAACCTGTTCTACTTCTGCTTCGTCGAGCGTACCGGCGACAAACGCTTCTAGCTGTTCCTGATCAAACGGCTGTGCCATCAGTCACCCTCCTCGCCCGCAACCTGCACAAAGGAAACTTTGAGCGCCAGCCGGGCCCGCTGCACCCGCATCTTGGCCGCACTGAGCCCGATTTCCAGATGTTCAGCGATTTCCGCATAGCCCCAATCCTCTACGTCTTTCAAATAAATCACTTCATACTCTTCAGGCCGCAATGTCTGCAGCGCTTCCGTTAGTTGCTCACTCAGGCTGATCTGGGCATAGGCCGCCTCTACCGACTGTGATTTGGGCGCCGGTAGGTAATCGGACATCTCTTGCAGGTCCGCTTCGCTGTCACGCGGACGCCGCGAGCGGCGCCGGATTTCGTTCTGCGCTGAGTTGATGGCGATACGATTGATCCAGGTCTTGAAGCTCGAGCGGCCCTCGAACCCCTTGAGATTCCGATACGCCTTGAGAAAGACGTCCTGGGTCAGATCTTCCGCATCTTCACCATTGCGAAAAAAGCTGTAGCAGGTGCGGTACACCATCCGTTGGTGCCGGCGCCACAACTCGCGAAATGGACGATCATCCCGGTTACCGCGGGCAACCGCAGCGACAACCAGTTCATCATCCGTAAGCTCGCTCAGAATAGGGCTGGAGGACATAGCCAGGGCGGAAAATCCGTGAAAACATTAGCAGCGGACGCCCTTCAAGCCTCCGCTGAAACAACAAAACATTCTACTTTTTAGCGGTCCCGATCAGGCTGGAACCCGCTGGCTATTATTCCCTAAATCGCCCCAGTTGACTACCTGACAGCTTCTAGAAAATGGTTCATCCTCCCGACTAGCCGGCTGGTGCGCAACCCAGGCGACCAGGC
>JACKBM010000046.1 GCA_020634575.1 Ardenticatenales bacterium
CTAGGCCAGGGTAGGCTTTGCCACACACCAGAGTTGATGCAGTCATTGTTTGACCGCTAAACAAAAACAGGGTGGTTCACATGGAACCACCCTGTTTGCATTTTAGGTCAATTGCAACAGGTGCAGAGGAAATTCAAGCGACCATCGGTGCTGAACTACCTAGGCTGATTTGCGGATGACCACATGGTCCAGCACAATAGCCTCGGACTGAGTGCAGAGCTGGACGATGGCGGCGGCGACATCCTCGATGGGCATCATCCAGGGCTGGCCGGGCGGCACATCCAGGCCGGCTTTCTGGAAAAAGCCGGTGCTCATACCGGCCGGATACACCCCCGTCACCCGAATCCCCCTGTCAGCCAGCTCTAACTTCAACGAATCCGTAAAGCCCCGCGCCCCGTATTTGCTGGCGGTATAAATCGACCAATCGCCATTCGGCTCCACCCCGGCATTGGAAATCACATTGACGATCTGACCGCCGGCATGGGCTTTGATCAGTGGCAGCGCCGCCCGGGTGACCAGGATGATGCCCAGCAAATTGGTGTTGATTGTCCGAACAATATCGTCGGTGGTTGCGTCGGCTGTGGCGCCTTGCAGCCAGACGCCGGCATTGCTGATGAGCAAATCCACCTGCCCGGCCTGTGCCCCTATGTGGGCAAAGCTTTGCGCCACAGACTCAGGACTGGTCACATCGCAAACGGCGTAGTCGGCCTGTCCCCCACCAGATCTGATGGCGCCGACAACAGCCTGCAATTTGGCCTCATTCCTGGCCAGGACCCAAACGTGATAACCAGCCGCGGCCAGCTGCTGCGCCAGAACGGCACCCAGGCCGTCGCTGGCCCCTGTAATGACTGCCACTTTTCCATTTGCATCCATGATCATGTTCTCCAGAGTTGCTTGTGGGCTATAGGGGGCTCGGTCACTGTTTGGCCGATGCCGGCCCGATGTATTGGGCTGCGGGAAGATATGAGCCTGTTTTTACCACCCTGTCAGGTGATTGTCCATGCCCGGCCGGCGTGGGTGTGGTTACCCCTGGCGTTTATTCCGCCACCGTGATAGACATCTGCCAGAACGGCTCAGGACCTGTGGGGGCATTCAGGCTGAAATTCTGGCCGTCGATGGCGTTGCTTAAACCAATCAGGAACCGGTGCTCGCCTGGCTGGACATAGTCTGGCAGGGTAATTGTTTGCTGCTGAACGTACAAGTCGCCAATTTGCCAGCGATAGCCCCATTGCCCTTCCGCCGCCACATTGCTCAGCAACTGCCAGTCCGCATCGGCGATCTGGATAAACGGGGTCACGAACCATTCGCCCCGGTCTGGATGCAAATCCTCCACGCGCCAGTAGGTTTTCACCATGATTGAGCCCTCGGCTTCATAAGGCGGCGGCGTGAGGATGGTGTAACCCAACAGCGTCAGGCCGGCGTCACTGGTCCAGTCGATCACGGTTTGGGGCAGGTTTAGCGCCTCCTGGCGGTCAAAGGGTTGAATGCGGAGGAACGAGACGGTGTCGCCATCGCTGGCCCGGATCGACTGGTCGGGAAACCATTCCTCGTGAGCGCCCAATCCCAGCGGGCCCGGCTCGATGTTGCGCAGCAGGTACAACAATGGTTCCTGACCGGGCAGTAAAAGAAAGCGAGGATATTGGAGTTCGGGCATGGTATCGACATAGGTCGCGCTCAGGCTGCTGAGCATGGCCGCATTGTCCTCAGCCACGATCCGGCGGGGCGGGCCTTCGCCGGCTGTCAGCTCTCGAATGGCCGATCCGATGCGGGCAGCATCGGCCAGGGCCCAGCCGTTGAAATCCGGGGCGGATGGATTGGCCGCTACGGCCTGACCCGCCGCATAGATATTCAGCCCGAACAGGCCGGCCATTACCAGTAAGGCCCCGCTGAGCGCGGGCCGCCAGCGGGGCCGGTCGAACAAGGGCGCGATGCCCCAGGCGGCCAGGAGGTGACCGGCCGGTAACGTCAAGAGCAAATAATGCGGATGAACGAGATAGGGTAAAAACAGGAACCCCACAACTGGCGCCCAAAACCAGGTCAGTAGCACGATGGCCAGCCGGCGCTTTTCATCGTCCTCGCGCAAGGCCAGCAGCGCCCGCCCCATACCCGCCAGGACAAGCACCAGCAATAAGCCGCTGGCCACTCGCGATAAGGCCGGGCGTGGCGATCTTTCCTCCAGCCCTGCCTGACTTTCGTAATCCAGGCCGGTCACCAGACGCAAGGCATGATCAACGGCGATGGTGTTGATGCTGAACTCGTTGTTGCTGACGAAGCTCTCCAGCCGTTCGCTATTGCGGTTGCCTTTTTGTATCAGACCGGCGCCAAAGATGAGCAGACCGGCGCCCAGAAGCAGTGCACCGGCCAAAATGGGGCGTTTGGGCAAGTGGCGCCAATAAAGAGCAATGAGCGCGGCCACCGGCCCAACGATAGCAATTCCCAGAATATAGCTCAGGACCAATACCGTCAGCGCCAGCATCGCCACAAACAATGGGCGTTCAGCGCGCTGCTTTGTCACCAGCGCCGGCCATAATCCCCAGGCAAGGAGGGCCAGCAAGAGGGGCAGCAGTCCCTGGACCCAGGGCATCCGGCTGAAATGAACAACCCAGGGGCTGATGGCAAAAAGGAAGGCCGCCACAAAAGCGGCTGTCTCACCCAGAAGGCGGCGCGTTGTCAGGAACACCACCCCAATCGCCAGCGTATTGAGGGCTGTGACAAACAGATAGACTGACCAGATCGAGCGCCACAGCAGGAGTGGAATCAACTGGAGATAAGCCATGAGCGGCGGATTATCTAGGAAGACCGAGGAGGGTTGGCCCGACAGCAAGAGCTCATGGCCTTCAAGGATGCGGAGCGCATCATAGGCTGGATAACCCTCATCAAAACCGTGTCTGACTTCACCCAGCGCCATGAACCGAAAGACGGCACCGATGATCATGATGAGGGCCAGAAGGCGCCAGGGGAATGATGTTGGCCGTGATCGACCAGCCAGACGGGTTGAAGCCGCTTGCCCTGCCGGGGCCAGCTCTGCGTCAGCTGCTTTTACCAGCATAAGCTCCTTATGTTCTCCGCAAGGGACACGCTCCCTATTGAACCATAATCCAGAAATTGATAGCCGGGCTCTCATAAATTGTTAGGATTGTTTGCTGACGGTTTGGCCGGCCGGTGCATCGACAAATGCAGATTTCGCTGGTAGAAATGAGCCAGGAATCCTCGCCGTGAGTGGCCAAATATTCCATGTGAACCAGACTGCCTGGCAGTCTGGGAAATCTGATTTGTTAGACAAAGTTGAAGGAAGGAGGTGCGGGACATGACCCAGGAATTGCGCGTTCTCATTGCCGGCGAGTCGTGGGAGACGACGAGCATTCATCAGAAGGGCTTTGATATCTTCACGACCACGTTCTATGAAGAGGGAGTGGGGCCGCTCCAGGCGGCACTGGAAGCAAGCGGCCACGCTGTGACCCACATGCCCAGTCACATCGCCGCGACCAAATTCCCCACGGAACTGGCTGAACTACAGCAATATGATGTTGTCATGCTCAGCGACATCGGTACGAATACTCTGTTACTGCACCCGGATACGTTTAATAAGTCGAAGCGGCTGAACAACCGCTTAAAGCTGTTGCGCGAATACACGGCGCAAGGGGGCGGCCTGATCATGGTGGGCGGCTACATGACCTTCCAGGGCATCGACGCCAAGGCCCGCTACGCCAAATCGCCGGTTGAAGAGGTGCTGCCGGTGACGATGCTGGAGCGGGATGATCGGGTTGAGGTGCCTGAAGGGGTAGAGCCGGCGGTGCAACTGGCAGATCATCCTGTTGCGGCCGGGTTGCCTGCGACCTGGCCGGCGCTGCTGGGCTACAACCAGATCATCGCCCGGCCGGAAGCAAGCGTCGTCGCGACTGTGGGCAGCGATCCTCTGATCGCGGTTTGGACGTATCAAAAGGGCCGGGCGCTGGCCTTTGCCTCGGATTGCGGCCCGCATTGGGCGCCGCCCGAGTTTTTGGCCTGGGACGGCTACGGCAAACTATGGTCGCAGATGGTAGGTTGGACGGGAGGAATCTTATGAAATTGCATGCTTTAACCTGGGGCGATCCCGCTGCTGAGCGGTCGGCCGTCCTGATTCATGGCGTTACCTCCAACTCCCAGAGCTGGATTCGGGTTGGCCCCCGGCTGGCCGAGCAAGGCTATTACGTCGTGGCGCCGGACCTGCGCGGCCACGGCGACAGCCCCAAAGCGGATGGCCATTACAGCCTGGTAGAGATGGCGGCTGATCTGGCTGACACCTGTCCCGCGGCGCCGGATTTCCTGATTGGCCATTCTTATGGTGGTGTGATGGCGGTTGTCGTGGAAAAAGAGGGTTTCCTGAACCCGAAATGTGTGGTTTTTGAAGATCCGGTGCTCCATTTTGCCGATAAGGAACTGCCCGCCACGCTGCTGAAGAACGATGAGGCCAACTTGCCCCGCGATGTGGAAAGCACCATGCGCGCCAACCCCAAATGGCATCGTCAGGACGCCGAAGGCAAAATCGCCTCGTTACAGTCGATCAACTGGGATCATATGAAGCAGGTGTTTTCCGACAATGCGCCCTGGGATTTGCGTCAGGATGTGGTGGCGATTGGGCGCCAGAAGCCTGTTTTGTTCATGTTGCCCGAAGACAGTTTCTACGTGCCGGTGCCGGACGCGGACGCGTTGCGGGCAGCGCTGGGCGACGAGGCCGTGGTGAACGTCCCCGGCACCGGTCATAGTATTCACCGGGATGATCTGGACACGTACATGACGATTCTCAACGAGTTTTTGGCTCGCGCCGGTGAGGGCTGATCATGGCGCCCACCCGCCGGCGCTATGTGCCGACGCCTGACCAGTTTGTTTATACCTTTGGCGGCCAGCCCCCGGTCATGACGGTCCGGCCGGGGGAGATCCTGGATCTGTTCACCGAGGATGCCCTGGGTGGCCAGGTGCGGGCGGCTGAGGACGTGCCGACTGAGAAGGCGCAATATCCCTATCTGAACCCGCAGACCGGTCCGTTTTATGTGGATGGGGCCGAACCGGGCGATACGCTGGCGATTCATCTGATCGCGATCCGGCCGGCGCGTGACTGGGGTGTGAGCACCATCTCGCCCCAGTTTGGCGCCCTTGTCGGCAGCAAGCAGACGGCGAATCTGCAACCAGATTTGCCTGAGCGGGTCTGGATTTATGATGTGGATGCGGCGGCTGGCGAGGTCATATTTCGGGCGCTGGATTCCGCGTTCAGCACCCGGCTGCCCCTGGATCCCTTCCTGGGCACGGTCGGCGTGGCCCCGCCACCCCTGGAGGTGCGCAGCGCCCTGGTGCCGGACAGCTTCGGCGGCAACATGGACAGCCATGAGGTGCGCGCCGGCGCCACCCTCTACCTGGGCGTCAACGTGCCCGGCGCCCTCTTCTCCATCGGCGATGGCCACTTTGCCATGGGGGATGGCGAGTTGTGCGGCGTGGCCGTGGAAGGGGCGACAAATACGCTGCTGACGGTGGACGTCCTAAAAGCGACGGCCTGCCCCTGGCCCCGCCTGGAAACGGACGACGAAATCATGGTCGCCGGATCAGCCCGGCCGCTGGAAGACGCTGTCCGTATTGCCCATACTCAGCTGGTGCGCTGGGTGATGGAAACTGGGTTGTCACTAACAGACAGTTACCAGCTGGTCAGCCAGGCGGCCCGCAGCCGCATCGGCAACGTGGTCGACCCGAATTACACCGTGGTGGCCAAAATCGCCAAACGTTATTTGCCGCCGCATGAATGGATGGGTGGACTGCACGCCCAACTGCGGGCGCGGGGGCAGCAGGCGATGCGCCATCTGTAATCAGCCGGCGGTGATGTGGAGGGTAAAAGCCCAACCTTCACCCTGCACTGTCGCCCCATCCATGAGCGGAAAGTCGAGGGCGAATTGGTGCGTGCCGCTCCAGGGATATTCGGCGTTGAAGCCTTCGCTGGTGACGACGACGAGCTGATCGCCGCTTAGTTCAACGTCCAGATGGAGTTGTTCGGCACCGGCCGGTCCTGAGCAGCTACCTGTAATCGTCCCCGCCATGTTCAGCGTAACCGCATACGTACCCCATTCTTTGATCAACGTATCTTCGTAATTGATGGAGCCGCTGCCGCTGATCGGGTAAGGGCCGCTACCGCTGGCGGCAAACGGGATCTGCCCGACGGCGTCAGGCGTCAGGCCAGCTACATCCGCCGGTCCCACCAGCACAGCAACCTCGAGATAACCGGCCAGCCCACTACAGGCTGAAGGCGGCTGCGTGGCCGTCGCCGTCGGGAGCGCCGGGGGCGGGAGGGTTGGCGTGGGTGTCATGGTTGCAGTAGCGGCCGGGATGGTCGGCGTCGCAGTCTGGGTGGGGGTGTTGGTTTGAGTTGGCGTGCTGGTCTGCGCGGGCTCCGTTGGCTCGCAGCCGGCTGTCAGGCTGCCCACGACCAGAATTGCGATCAGCCACTGTACTATCTTGAATATTGTGTTTCGATAAATGGACATTTTGCACCTCCGCGACAAGAAAACCGAAGGTTGCCATACGCATTCAGGGGCTGTTTCAGGTGGGGGCCGGCACCAGCCAATCGCCCAGACGCAGCAGGCGCCGCAACAGCAAGATCCCGTGAACCGCGACCTGGGCCATCGTAGCAAATAGCAGCAGCGGCAGCGCCAGAGTAACGAGCGCGGCGCTGCCGCTGAAGGTTGCCAGCTGTTGTAACAAGAGCGCCCCGCCCCAGAATAGCAGCAGCAGTCGGGATTGCCGGCCGACGATCCGCCCGCCGTCAACCACGCGCAGCGGCAGGGTGAAGCCGCGCAGGGCGCCCGCGGCCAGCCCGAGGCAGCCCAGCGGCAGGGCCAGCCAGAGCGCCAGCCGGCCGCCGCTGATAGCCATATAAAGCGGCACGAGCAAGGTGGTCAGAGCGCCGGCCAAGGCTTCGCCGGCCAGCGAGATACGCCGCTCGCGGCCGGTGAGATAGAGGCCCACCAGCCAGATTGCGGCACTGCCCAATAGCCCGCCCAGCCCCAGGAGATGGTAGAGGTCGTTGAAATCCATGGTGTTTGCCTACATCCTTTTCCATAGGCCGACATAGGCGCTCCAATAGCTGGCGCCGATGCCTTTGGTGAATTTGCCCGTGGGTCTGACCCGGGTGGCCGTGTCCTGGAACCAGATTTCAGTGGGCCCGGTCACGCCGATGCCCAGGGAAAAGGTTCCCTTATTTTTGTACGAACCAACCCCTTCAAAGGCATTCAGGCCCACCGGGTTGATCGTGCGGAAATATTCCCAATCGCCGCCGAAGTTGCCCGACTTGGCCGTGAGCCCAAAGGTGACGCCGCCGCCGAAAAAGCGGTAACGGACCGGCGCTGAGCGGACCTTCGCCCCTGTCTCATCCTTATAAATGGCGCGGATATCGACGGCCATGGTCATGCCGGCGCCGAAGCCGCCGAGCTCCATCGTGTTGACGACGCGCATTTCGAAATGATGCGTTTTGCCGGTCCAGGGCAACTTGTCCTCGTTGGTCGCCCCGCGCGAGATTTCTGAGGCGGCCTCGGCGGCGCTGGCGCCGGGGGAGAGGGGGGCGCCGGCTGGTCCGGCGACGTCGCCGGGTGGAGAGGGGGTGTTACCGGCCGGTTGGGGTACCACTGCCGGCGCTTCAGCCACGCTCCGGGACAGGCTCCTGCCCGGTTCCGCATCAGCTGGTGGGGCCACTGCCCCGCGCCGCCACTGATCAATTGCTTTTAGCGCATCGCGTGCCGGCACACCGGAGAGCATCTGAATGAGGACCCAGCTACCCAGCAGCGCGGCCAGGGCGGTTCCGGCGCTGGCAGCCTGGCCCGGCGTTGGGCTGTTGATGCCCTGGCCCGCCAGGAACTCGGTCAATGTCTGGACCAGGCCAGCCAGGTCAGGGTTGATGACGATGTCGACTTCCGGCGACGGCGTGTCAGCCTGTTGTTCTGGCAGCAACATGGGCGGTCGCTCTTCAGCCGGGCCCACATCCTCGTCAGGCTGGGCCGTATTCTCCAGATCCATCGTCTCATTCGCCGGTTCTTCATTGTCAGCACCGGCCGGTTCTTCGATTTCCGTGGCGGCTGGCAGCTCGTTGGGGCAGGTTGACTCCGGCGGCACGCAAGCGACCAGAATCGAGAATGGGCAATTGGGCCCGCAATTGATCCCGGTCACGTCGATAGGTTCATAACAGGCCTGGAAGCCATCGTTACAAATGCATGACTTCGTGTAGCTATAGTGGGCGTTGGCGATGTCCATACAATCCGTCTGGACGCAGCCGACGCCGGACAGACGCTCCCAGTGGAAACCGTCCGGGCATTCAGGTTCTTGAGCTTTGATTGTTTGAGGAGAAAGTAGCAGAACAAGCCCGACCAGCAAGGATGTGAGCAGCAAGCGGGGCAGCCGTAACATGATCTGGCTCCTATGAGGTTGAAAATACGTTACCAGCATAGGCAGGAATGGCTCTTGTCTGCAAGTAGCGAATGTCACCGCCCCCGGGTTACAGAATGCGGGTTGCCGGCCCGGCCCGGCCGCTCACCATACCAGGATTAATACTTTCGGTGTATGACGTTACTACCGTCCGTCGCTATCCTAAGCCTATAGGGAAGTGCGACACAGATGGCACAGATGACAGCGATATCTAAAGCAAAAAAACTGTGTTTTCCGTCCTATCCGTGTCCTCTTTCTCTATTAGCAACAATAAACTTTTATCAGTTTGCTGAATGGAGACGGACATGAGTACATCTAAAAAATTGGCTCGCATCCTGGGCCTTGCCTTTCTGCTGCAATTTATTACCTCGATTGTTAGTGGTTTAGGGTTACAGCCAGCCCTGGTTGTGCCTGGTGACATCCCGGCGACCATGGCAAACATCGCCGCGAAGCCCTGGCTGCTGCAAATCAATATTCTGGTGGATATGGCCACAGCGATGGGCATTGTGTTTCTGGGGGTGGCGCTGTACATCGCCCTGCGGGCGCAGAACCAGCTGGTCGCGCTGCTTGGCCTGGGGCTCTACATTCTGGAGGCCACTCTGCTGGCGGGCAGCCGGTTAGCTTCTTTCTGGCTGCTGCGTCTGAGTGAAGCTTATGTGGCGACAGGGCAGCCCGCGGAGCTGGAGCTGTTGGCCAAAGTGGCTTTGGAATCGACGGATTTTGTCGGCCTCACCTTGCATGTGCTGGTCTTTTCTGTGGGGGCTATCCTGTTCTATAGCCTGTTGTACCAGTCACGGATTGTGCCGCGCGCCCTTTCCTTGTGGGGTCTGGTGACGTTGCTGCCCATCTTATACGGAGTGGTTGGTGCCAGCCTGGGTTATACGTTGCCAGAATTCCTTTATCTGCCCTATATGCCCTTCGAGTTTGTGATGGGTCTCTGGATCCTGTTCAAAGGGTTTGCCGAGCGTCAGACAGAACAGCTGCAACTGGTCCCGGCTTGAGTTCTGGCTCTTGAAGCCGCGAGGTCAGATCCGGCCGGTTGTCGACCCATCCGTCACATTGCCCGAACTGCCAGAAGATGCGGTGTTATCTGGAACAGGAGCGCGACCGGTCACGCTCCTGTTCGGCTGGCTAGATTGGCTCAGCCACAAAAACCGGGATCAGGCGATCGGTCTTTTCCTGGTATTCCGCATAAGGCGGATAAGCGGCCACTGCAATTTCCCACAATCTGGCTCTTTCGGCTGGATCCGTGACTTCGCGGGCGCGCATGTCGTAGACATCGGCCATGTCGCGAATCTCGACGGCGGGATCCGCCTTCAGGTTGTAATACCATTGCGGATGGGTGGGCGCGCCGCCGCGGGAGGCGATGAGAATGTAGCTGTCGCCAGCCTTTGCCTTCATCAATGGTGTTTTGCGTACCGCGCCGGATTTGCGACCGCGATGGGTCACGATGATGACTGGCAGGCCACTGTCGCGCAAGGTAGTGCCTTCCGTGCCGCCGCTACTCTCATACAGGTCGACCTGGTTGGCCACCCATTCACTGGGGCTGGGAATGTATTCGCTCATGATTAACTCCTTTCCGCCTGCCGGGCCCACTGCGCCAGCTTGGCGAAGAAATCCTCGTGGATAAAGCGGGTGTTCATATCGTCATAGACGCGGATCGGCCGGTGCTCGCCAGTGTGGCGATAATGCATGGACGGTTCAAACTGGGGCGCCGGTTGCCAGCGCCAGCGCCCGCATTCCGGATACATCATCACGCCAACGGCCGGTGAATCCCCCAGCGATCGGTATTCGATGGGGCCGGACCGATTGTATCTGTTGTTGAACTCGATCACCTGCTCCACCAGGTAACGTCCCAATTCGCCATGCGGATGGACCCGCTCAAACAGCTCGGCGTAGCTCACCCCCATCGTCCGGTAAACGGTGCTGGGGATCTGCCAGACCTCCACCTGCGAGGCCAGGACCACATTGGCGGCGTGGATGTCGTTGGACAGGTTAAATTCGTAGCCGCCCAGCGGCCAGGCGCCGCCGCCAATCCAGATCACCTTAACTTTGGGCGTATCAATACGTGGCTCCATTAACAAAGCGGCAGCCATATCGGTCAGCGGACCGTAAAAGGCGACAAAGAGTGGGCGCTCATCATCTTTGAGCGCTTCCTCGATGATGAGCTGAGCCCCAGGCGAAGGCACGGGCGTCTGCTCATCCGGCAGACCATGGGACGCGCCATGCTCGACCCGCACGCGCCCTTCCCAATCCATCAGCTTCAGCAGCAGCAGGATCTCGTCGTAACTCTCCTGTTCGCTGGTTTCACTGCGGCGGGTACCAAAATGGGCCGAGATGAGACCGCGGATGTCAAAGTAAGGCGTGAGCAGAGCGTGGACGATAGCGTACTGGTCGTCCGCTTCATTTTTGGCGTCGGTGTTGACGATGACGCGGATGCGGTCCTTGTCGGCAAAGTCGTAAAGCATAGGTTCCTCCTGGCTTCTGACCGCCATTGTGGCGCGAAATCGAGCTGGAAGCAATCTCAAACTATCATCAAACCCCATACACATTTGCTACATATTTGCCGCTTATCCTCTGGATCAATGATGAATTAACCAATCAAGCGTCTGTCAGACAACAGGCGAACAAATTAAGGAGAAAGTGAGATGTTCTGGAAAGTTATTGGTGGTGTGATGGCCTTTTTCGGTGCGGTGTTCCTGGCGCTGGCCCTGGTTGTGGTCGCAGCCCTGACGATGGCCGGTGTCGCGGTTGGCTCGTTGGTGGAATCGCTGGATGTCAGCACGGTCCAGGTGACCGACGATACGGGGTGACCGAGAGCTACACGATTGAAGAGCTGGCCAACGACCCTGAGCGGCTGGAGATTTACGGCACGAACGGCGAGCAGGTCACCATCGACCTCTCCATCCCCCAGATTACGATCAAGGAAGGTGGCGCCAACGGCGAGCAAGTTGTAATCGCCAGTGGCTCCAGTGTGACCGTCAGCCCGGACGTACCGCAGATTCGTATCGACGGGCGTGACTTTGACAACTTCGATGGTGGCTCTCTCTGGCGCCCCATCGGCAGTTTCTTCCGCGGCCTGTTCAACCTGGTTACCTGGGCGCTGATTATCGGCTGCCTCTGGTTACTCTTCCGCAAACGGCCGGAAACGGTGCAGACTCCGGTCGAAAAGAAAATGGACGCGACTGCGTAAGCGACGATTGCGTAAACGCTAGAAAAGCAGCGTTGGGCCCGGGGGCCGCAGTACCCGGGCCCTTTACGCGTTAGGTAAGGGAATGGCCTGTCAATATGGTCGGACACTTCACCACCTCTTTCGCGTCGTCATCCCCGCGAAAGCGGGGATCCAGGTTCCGTTTGTTGCGCCAAAGCCACTTCCCGGAACTCAGCACACGATAAGCGCCATATGGATCCCCGCCTTCGCGGGGATGACGTCGGGAGATACGGGTGTAGCATTGGGTGAGCCCCATGTTAAAATTTGATACAGTTGACGCATTAGTCCCCAGGAGTATGGCTGCGATGGCCAAGATTCTGATTGTCGAAGATGAACCCCAGATTGTGCGCGCTTTGCGGCTCTACCTGGAGCGGGCCGGCTACAGCGCCGTCGCTGTGCATGATGGCGCCCAGGCCATTCCCGCCTTCCGTCAAGAAAAGCCGGACCTCATCCTGCTGGACCTCAATTTGCCCAACCGGGATGGCGTCGACATCTGCCGGGCTATCCGCCGCGACTCGGGTGTACCGATCATTATGGTGACGGCGCGGAGCGAAGAAATGGACCGGCTGATCGGCCTGGAAATCGGGGCGGATGATTATGTGGTCAAGCCATTTTCGCCACGGGAAGTGGTGGCCCGCGTGCGGGCGGTCCTGCGGCGCGTCGGCGGCGACATGGGGGACACCCACATCGTACGGGCCGGCGCCCTGCTGCTGGACACCGCTGCCTTTCGCGTCTGGCTGTCAGAATCACCTGTCTCACTGACCCAATCAGAGTTTGAGATTTTGCTGGCGCTGGCGCGGCACCAGGGCCATGTCCTGAGCCGCAACCAGCTGCTGGAGGAGACCCAGGGCATTGCCTATGAAGGGTATGAGCGGACCATAGACCAGCATATCAAGAACCTGCGCCGCAAGTTAAGGCAGGCGGGCGGCGCGGGTAAGCTGATTGAGACAGTCTACGGCCTGGGGTACCGGCTGGACGCCCCGGCTGCTGGAGCTGAGAGTCATGTTGCGTAGCCTCTGGTTTCGCCTGACCGGCACCGTCGTCGCCCTGGTCGTCTTTACCCTGGGGCTGGCCCTCGTGGCGACCCTGTTTATCGGCGGGCGGCAGCTGGCGCAGTTCATCCAGAATACCTCGGATGAGATCATTCAGATCACGGCGCCAACCGAATTGCTGGATGGCGGTGGCGGGCCTAATGCGCCTGACACGCCGGTGGTGGTGGCCCCGGCCGATACCCAGATCAACGATGGCCCCCCCGGCGGCGTCGCCCTCACCGATGGCGCCGGCAACGGCGTTGTCATTAACGAGGACGGCAGCATCACGCTGAATGCGGATGAGTCGCCCGTCAGCCAGATCAATGTGCAGATCCCGGCCATTGTGCAGAGCCAGGCCAACCAGCTGGCCCAGGATATCGGCAGCACGGTGTTGGTCACCGTCAGTGTCGCCGCTTTGCTGGCGGTGTTGGCCGCCACCTGGCTATTCTGGCAGATCACCCGCCCGCTGGCCCGGCTGCGCGATGCCGCTGAACAGGTCGCCGGCGGCAATCTTGAAGCGCGGGTCAAGATTCGTACGAAGGACGAAGTTGGCCGGGTTGGCCTGGCTTTCAACCATATGGCCGGCGAACTCCAGCGCCAGGAAGGGCTGCGCAAACAGATGGTGGCTGATATTGCCCACGAACTGCGCACGCCGCTGACCGTCATGCAGGCTAACCTGGAAGCGATGGCTGATGAGCTGTTGCCCGCCTCACCCGAAGAGCTGGCGGGTTTGCATCACGAGGTTTTGAGCCTTTCGCGGATGGTCGAAGATTTGCGCCTGCTCTCGTTGGCCGATGCGGGACAGTTACAGATTGAACCGGCGCGTCTGGATGCGAATGAGCTGGTGGAGACGGCGGTGCGCCGGCAGAGCGCCCGAGCGCAGGCTGCCGGTGTGCGGTTGGAGGCGTCGCTGGCCGGGCGGCCGGCGCCCGTTGAGGGGGACGCGGAGAAATTGCAGCAGGTCCTGGCTAACCTGATCGCCAACTCCCTGCGCTTTACCCCGGCCGGTCGGCGTGTGCTGGTCAGCACCCAGGTCAACCGCCAGAATGTCATCCTCTCAGTGGCCGATGAAGGGCCGGGTGTTGATGCGGCCGACTTGCCCAACCTGTTTGCCCGCTTTTACAAGGGAGACCCGGCGCGTAGCCGGGCAGATGGCGGCTCCGGCCTGGGGCTGGCTATCGTCAGGCAGTTGGTGGAATTACATGGGGGGCAGGTCAGCGCGGCTTTGCCACCGGCCGGTGGTCTCACCATCAGGATCCAGCTGCCGCTGGCTGTGACGGCGCCAAAACGCGCTGGCCTGCCTCAATTTGTCAGTCGTCGTTAGGCCGGCGCACCAGCCTTCAATTCATCCCGCCGTTTGGCTGCTGTCACCGTGTTGTGCAGCAGTGAGGCGATCGTCATTGGGCCGACGCCGCCCGGTACCGGCGTGATGTAACCGGCCACCTTCTCCGCCGACTCAAACTCCACATCGCCGACCAGCCGGTAGCCGCGCTTGCGGGTGGCGTCGTCGACCTTGTTGATGCCGACGTCGATCACGACGCAGCCGGGCTTCAACTGGTCGCCGCTGACGTAGTTCGGCCGGCCGATCGCCACCACGACGATGTCCGCCTCTTTCAGATGGGCGGTCAGATCCTGGGTGCGGCTGTGGCAGACGGTGACGGTGGCGTTGGCGTTCAACAGCAGCAGGGCAATCGGCATGCCGACCAGGCTGGAGCGGCCCACCACGACAGCCCGTTTGCCGCTGATCTCGACTCCGGTTTCCTTAAGTAGTGTCATGATGCCCAGCGGTGTCGCCGGCACGACGTAGGCATCCCGACCGCGGGCGGCCAGGCCGCCCAGGTTGTGCAGATGCAGGCCGTCAACATCTTTGACCGGGTCGATGAGGTCGATTACCCGAGTGGCGACCAGACCGTCCGGCAGGGGAAGCTGCACCAGAATGCCATCCACTTCATCATCATCAGTCAATTTCTGCACGAGTGCTTCGACTTCAGCCTGGCTGGTCGTCGCCGGCAGCTCGTAACTCTGCGTTTCCATGCCCACTTCCAGGCAGGATTTGTGCTTGGAGCGGACGTAGAAATGGGAGGCCGGGTCATCCCCGACCAGAACGGTCGCCAGACAGGGCACGCGGCCGGTTTCAGCCTTCATCGCCGCAACCAACTCTTTTACGTCCGCGCGGACATGTTCAGCGACGGATTTTCCATCAATCAATGTTGCCATTGTAAATACCTTTTTTTGCCGCAGATTACGCAGATTAAGAGGATTTTTGGAGAACTCGCTCAGTTTGCGAGTTCTCCCCATCCCACAAATCTGCGTAATCTGCGGCCAGATCTCTTCTCTTACATCAGGCCGACGACCTTGCCGGTTTCGAGATCGATGTCGATGTCGAAGAACGCGGGTCGGGTCGGCAAACCGGGCATCGTGCTCATCGTTCCCAGGAGCGGGTAGAGGAAGCCGGCGCCCACGCTGGCCCGGATTTCCCGGACCGGCACAATAAAGCCGGACGGATCGCCTTTCAACAGCGGGTCATGGCTGATGCTGAGATGGGTTTTGGCCATGCAGATAGGCAGGTCGGCGAAGCCGTTAGCCGTGTAGCTGGCAATCTGCTCTTCAGCTTTCTCCGAATACTCCACGCCAGCAGCGCTGTATATTTCCCGGGCGATCGTCTCGATTTTTTCCTTGATGCTCAGTTTGGCATCGTAAAGCAGTTTGAACTCCGAAGGCGCCTGGCACGCTTTGATCACGGCCTCGGCCAGCTCCACGGCGCCGGCGCCACCGTCGGCCCAATGGTTGGACATGGCGGCGTCAAAGGCGCCCGCTTCGGCGGCGATCTTCTTGACCAGGGCAACTTCCGCCTCCGTGTCCGTGTGGAAGCGGTTGATGGCCACAACGACGGGCACGCCAAATTTGCGCGCGTTGCGAATCTGGGCGCGCAGGTTGCTGCAGCCGGCCTCGAGTAGTTCGAGGTTCTCCTCGGTGTAGGCAGGGTCCAGCGGCTGGCCGGCGACAACCTTGGGGCCACCGCCATGCATCTTCAGCGCCCGAATTGTGGCCACCAGAATGACCACGTTCGGCACCAGCCCGCTGGCCCGGCATTTAATATTGAAGAACTTCTCCATGCCGATGTCGGCGCCAAAACCGGCTTCGGTGATGACATAGCCGTCCTTGCCCACCAGTTTCAGGGCAATCTGGTCCGCCACAATGGATGAGTTGCCGTGGGCGATGTTGGCGAAGGGGCCGGCATGGACAAAGGCCGGCGTGCCTTCCAGCGTCTGCATCAGGGTGGGTTTGATGGCGTCTTTCATCAGCACTGCCACGGCGCCGGCCGCGCCGATATCCTCGGCGGTCACCGGTTCGCCGGCCCGGCTCATGCCAACGACCATGCGGCCAAAGCGGGCCCGCATATCGGCCAGGCTGGTCGCCAGCGCCAGGATCGCCATGATCTCGCTGGCCACGGTGATGTCAAAGCCGGTCTCACGGGTAAATCCTTTTTCGGCCGGGCCCTGGCCGATGGTGATGCCGCGCAGCATCCGGTCATTCACGTCGACCACGCGCCGCCAGGTGATCGTTTCCGGGTCAATGTCCAGCCGGGCGAAGCGGCCCGCTTCTTCAGCCGTCAATTTGTCCGGGTCGCGCTCGGTGATGCCCAATTTTTCCAGGCGGTGGATCTGAATGGCTGAGAACTCCCTTTTGCCCCCTTTCTCCGGGACCAGCCGCCGGTAAAGGGCCTCGTCGGACTGGGTCGATTCATGGAACATGCGCGTGTCGATGGCAGCGGCGAGCAGGTTGTTGGCCGCCGTGATGGCGTGGATATCGCCAGTCAGGTGGAGGTTGAACTCCTCCATCGGGATGACCTGGCTGTAGCCACCGCCGGCGGCGCCGCCTTTGATGCCGAAGGTCGGCCCCTGGCTGGGCTGACGGATGCAGGTCCACACCTTTTTGTTCAGGTGGGCGCCCAGGGCCTGGCTCAGGCCAACCGTCGTCGTTGTTTTGCCCTCGCCGAGGGGGGTCGGCGTGATGGCGGTGACGACGATGTAGTTGCCACTGGGCTGATCGGCCAGCCGATCGCGCACGCTGAGGGAAACTTTGGCCTTGTAATGGCCATATGGCTCAATTTCATCTGCCAATAAGCCCTGGGCGGCGGCGAAGGGAGAGATTTTAATCAGATCGTCGTCTGCCGCTTGCGCTATTTCGATATCGCTCGGCACCGGCCGGAGCAAATTGGCTAATTTGTGGGTCGTCATCTATTCAATTCTCCTGAAGTCAGACTGTTTTTTCGTACAACTGCTTTTGCGTTTCCGTGGCAAAAACAGTATTGCGCATCAGTAAGGCGAGGGTAATGGGGCCAACGCCGCCCGGCACCGGGGTGATCCAGCCGGCTACTTCGGCCACAGAGTCAAAGTCAACGTCGCCGACCAGGCGGGATCGGGGTTTACCTTCCGCATCGGTCAGCGGCTCACCGGCCGCATCCAGGGCCGGCACCGGGTTCAGCCCCACATCGATCACCACCGCCCCTTCCTTAACCATGTCCGCGGTGATGATTCCCGGCTGGTCCAGGGCCACGATCAGGGCATCCGCTGCCCGAGTGTGGCGCGGCAGGTCAATGGTGCCCAGGTGACAGTTGGTGACCGTGGCCAGCTCCGCCATTAGATGCAGGGCGATTGGCTTGGCCACGACTTCATCCTGGCACAGGATCGTCACTTCTATGCCGGCCAGGTTCAGGCCGGTTTCCTTGAGCAGCTTGATGGCGGCCATTGAGGTGCAGGGGGCCAGGTCAATTTCGTTATAAATTGCTTTGCCGATATTGGCCGGATGCATCCCCTCAACATCTTTGTAGGGTGAAATGGCGGCCTGTAGCTGGTGCAGGCTGAGATGCGGCGGGATGGGTCGTTGCAGGATGATGCCGGTGACGTTGCGATTGACGTTTAGGGCCTGGATCGCGGCCAGGAGCCGGTCCTGGGAAATGGAGGGATCAAATTGGCGATTTTCAAAGGTGATGCCCAACTGCTCGGCGATCCGGCGCTGGTTGCGGACATAGAGTTCGATGCTGAAGTCGCCGGACAGGTCGATCGAGACAAGGTAGGGTTCCCAGTGGGTCAGGCGCAGGTCGGCAGCCCGCCGGGACACATCAGCATAGATCGATTGGGAAAGGTCTTTACCTAGGAGCAGCTTAGCGGGCATAAAACCTCCATTGTGGGTCAGGCAAGCCTGCGGACTTGCGACGGATCGACGTAGGCTGTGACGCGTTGGCTTGTCGGCTGGTATACAGCCAATTTGATATACTTGTCAAGAGTAATGCAAGGAAATGGGTGCCCGAAGTGAATTAAGTAATCGGGCATCACGAAAACTGTCACCTAAAGCGGCCGCCTGGCGCGGGCCGCAGCGATGGCCATCGCGGCCCTATTTGTTCCCTGTTTCAGGAGTGATGTGTTGAATCAGTTACGCTCTTCTTCCATTCCCCTCGAGGAAGTCGCCCGCCGGCCTGGTCCGGGGCAGGCGATCCCCGGCAATATCCAGTTCAGCCCTGACGACAAGCTTATCACGTTTTTGCTCAGTCCGGATGGCAGTTTGGACCGGCAATTATATGGCTTTGACCCGGAGACGGGGGAGCGGCAGTTGTTATTGGCACCGGCCGGTGGCGGCACCACCGAAGCAACCGTCTCGCTCGAAGAGGCGCTGCGCCGCGAACGGCAGCGTCAGCTGGAGACAGGTGTAACCAGTTACATCTGGGCACCGAAAGAAGCGCGTATCCTGCTGCCTCTGCAAGACGGACTTTATATGCTGGATGAGATCGGCGGCCAGCCGCGTCTGCTGGTGAAAGGTGATGGCGATCCCATTCTGGATCCCCGTTTTTCGCCGGATGGCCAGTGGGTGGCTTATGTCCAGGCGGCGGAGCTGTATGTGGTCCCGGTGAGCGGTGGTGAGCCGCGCCAGCTGACCTTCGGCGCCCGCGAGGCGGGGCTGACGCATGGTCTGGCCGAGTTTGTCGCCCAGGAAGAGATGCGCCGTAGCCGGGGCTACTGGTGGGCGCCGGGGAGTAACTCCCTCGCTTTTGTTGAGGTTGATGAGCGCCATATTCCGGTCTATCGCATCATGCACCAGGGCAAGGCGGCGCTGGGCACGGGGGCGCAGGAAGATCACCGCTACCCGTTTTCCGGCCGTGCCAATGCTTATGTGCGGCTTGGCGTGGTGCCGTTGGAAGGGGATGACCCGGTCTGGATGGATTTGGGGAGTGACCCTGACATTTACCTGGCGCGGGTGAATTGGCTGCCCGGCGGCCAGCTGATCGCCCAGGTGGAGAACCGGCGGCAAACGGAGCTGGCGATGTGGCGCTATATGCCGGGCACCGGCCGGTCCCAGCGCCTCGTCCACGAGGCCAGCGACGTCTGGATCAATCTTCATGAGCTTTTTCGGCCCCTGCCCCATAGCGACAAACCGTACAGCGAAGGCTTTATCTGGGGTTCAGAGAAGACCGGTTTTATGCACCTTTACCTCCATGATCGGGAAGGTAATCTGATCAGACCGCTCACGGCCGGCGACTGGATGGTGACCGGGCTGGCGGCCGTCGACAAGGCCAACGAACTGATCTATTTCACGGCGACGCTGGACAGCCCGCTGGAGAACCACCTCTACGTCACCTCCTTTGCCGGCGAGACGCCCCGCCGGATCACGACGAAACCGGGTATGCACAGTGTCACGATCGACCATGCCTGCGAACGGTTTGTCGACGTGCATCAAGCCATCGATCAGCCGCCGCAGGTGACGCTCTGTGCCCTGGCCGATGGCGCCGTCCTGGCCACCATTTATGACGAGGTGGACCCGCGCATTGCTGAAATGGGTCTGGAGCCGCCGGAGCTAGTCAGCCTGACCAACCGAGATGGGATCACCCTGCACGGCGCGATTTTCCGGCCGGACGGTGCCGGCGACGGCCCCTATCCCACCATCGTTCAGGTGTACGGCGGCCCCCATGCCCAGATGGTGACCAACGGCTGGGGGCTGACGGTCTTTATGCGCGCCCAGTATCTGCGCTCGCTGGGGTTCCTCGTGTTTGTCCTGGACAACCGGGGCAGCGCCCGGCGTGGCCTGGCCTTTGAAGGGGCCATCAAATGGGACATGGGTGATCTGGAGGTCCAGGACCAGGTGGATGGGGTCAACTGGCTGGTGGCGCAGGGGTTGACCGATCCGGAACGTGTCGGCATCTACGGCTGGAGTTACGGCGGTTACATGTCCCTCATGTGTCTGGCCCGGGCGCCCGAAACCTTCAAAGTGGCCGTCTCCGGCGCGCCGGTGGTGCATTGGGATGGTTATGACACCCACTACACCGAACGTTACATGGGGCTACCGGCTGACAATCCCGATGGCTATGAGGTGGCCAGCGTCCTGAACCATGTCGCTGGCATTCAGGGCAAACTATTGCTGGTGCATGGCCTTATCGACGAAAACGTCCATTTTCGCCACACGGCCCGGTTGATCAACGCCCTCATTGCCGCCCGCAAACCGTATGACCTGCTGCTGTTCCCGGACGAGCGCCATTCGCCGCGCCGCCTGGGCGACCGGGTTTATATGGAAGAGCGGGTGCGGGATTATTTCCTGGCGCATCTGTAGCGGCGCTCAGCGAGCGCTGCCAAGGTAAGTTCGGCCTGGAGCTTAAGATTTATCTTAATGCGCCTGTGCTAGCCTGATTTAATTCTGGTCCAGGTATTGTTGTAACAGTTATAGCGGTACTGGTATTCCCGATTGCTCGATGATCAAACAACTGCAACGTACAGAGCACAGCACACATGCGGATTCTGTTAGTCGACGACCATACACTTTTTCGTGAAGGTTTGGCCAGCCTGCTGCAAGCGCAACCGGATATTAGTTTTGTGGGCATGACGGGTTCTTTTCAAGAGGCAGTTGAGATCGCGTCCAGAGAACATCCTGATATCGTTCTGACTGATTTTGTCTTGCAAGATGGGACAGGACTGGATGTTGGCCGGCGTATTCTCAAGCTGTACCCGGAAACCCGCGTCGTTTTCCTGACTGTTTTTGATGAAGACGAGAAGCTGTTTGCCGCTTTACGCATCGGGGCGAAAGGTTACCTGCTGAAAAACGTCTCCGTGACCAATCTCCTTGGTTATCTGCGCGGCGTCTATCGGGGGGAGGCTGCCCTCACACCGGCCATGACCAGCCGGGTGTTGACGCGCTTCACCAAGCTGAGCCGGCCGGCGTTGCCGCCCGTGTCCCGGCGCATCAAAGGGTTAACCGCCAGGGAAATAGAGGTGCTGCGGGAAGTATGCGTCGGGGCGACCAATCGGGAAATTGCCGATCGCCTCTGTATCAGCGAGCGAACCGTCAAAAATCACATGAGCAACATATTTGCCAAACTGGACCTGAAGAATCGCCGGGCGGCGGCCCATCAGGCGCGTAGTTTAGGCTGGTTTGATGATTCGTGATGAACCGGCTGCGTAACTGGCTGAACCAGCTGAATCTTTGGCCGCGCATGGCCCTTTCCATCAGTATCGGCTTTATCTTTCTGCTGCTGGCTTTCTGGTTCCTGGGCGAGCGGGCGTTGCGGGAGAGCCGCGAACGTATCCTGGACGAGCGCCTGGCCATCACCCAGGTTGTTGCCAACCAGATCGACAATCGACTGGTGCAGGCGCAGATGGAGTTGGAAGAAAGCAGCAAGCTGGCGGCGTTTGACGCGGGCAGCCCGGATCTGACGGCTGAAATGGCTGTGATGGCTGCCATGGCCGCTCATTCCAGCTACTTTTCTGCCGGTTCGATTTTTACGGATAGCACCGGCCGGATCCTCCTCAGCTATCCCCATGACTGGTGGGCGGCCGGCACCGACCTCTCCAACCTTTCTTTTGTGGCTGCCGGACTGGCGGAACGCTCAGCGACATTCTCTCCCCCTTTTGTCCTGGCCGACGATGATAAGCCGGTCCTGGCTATTGCCCTGCCCATTGTCCGGGAAGGGCGCCTTCAGGGTGTCCTGATCGGCCTCATGGATCTGGGCAACTCAGTGATTTCTCAGCCTCTGCAGGAGGCCACTATTCTGGGGCAGACGGCCCACGCGGTCCTGGTCGATGGCACGGGCCACGTCATCTACTCCACGTTTGGTTTACCCTTCCAAAGTCCTGGCGAGCATCTGACTTTTTACCAGCATGCGTTGCAGGAAGGGGTGCCAATCATTAAAACGGTTCCTTTTGAACTGGAATTGCCAGGCGAGCCGCTGGGACATTTACATGTCATGGCATTTGTCCCCCTGCAACATATTTCCTGGGGCGTGGGCATTGGCGGCGATGTGGATTCGGAGACATTTGAGCCGATTTCCCGTCTGCGCCTGGGCCTGGCGCTCATCGGTCTGACTGCCCTGGCCGGTACCTGGGGCGCCACGCTAATTGGGACCAAGTTGATTGTGCGCCCCGTCCATCAGCTAACGCGCGAAGCCACAGAAATCGCCCGGGGCGATCTGCAGGCCCGCTTGGTGATCAATGATGGCGGGGAAATTGGTGAGATGGCGGCGGCTCTGGAGCATATGCGCCAGCAGTTGCTCAACAACATTACGCAGCTATCGGATTGGAATGAACAGCTGGAACAGAAGGTAAGCGAGCAGACAGATGAACTGAAAAAGCAACAGCGCATCACCAGGCATCTGCTGCACCGGACGATTTCAGCGCAGGAAGAAGAACGCACCCGGATTGCCCGGGAGCTTCACGACGAATTTGGGCAGACGTTGATTGCCATTGAGTTGGGCCTGGCCAGTCTAACCCAGTACGAACTGGCGGATTCTGCCAATGAGACGCTCGAACGTAGCCGGCAACTGACAGAACATTCAATCAGCGAATTGCGCCGGATGGTGAACGCCTTGCGCCCGGGCGTGCTGGATCAGCTTGGCCTGGTTTCCTCCATTGCCTGGGTGAGCCGGCAACTGTTTGACCCGCTGGCTATTAGCTGTCAGATCAATTCGCCCGAGGCGACGCTGCCCTTAAGCGATGACGAGGAAACAGTACTTTTCCGCATCGCGCAGGAAGCGATGCACAATATCGCCCGGCACAGCAAAGCGCGCCATGTCGACATTGCGTTGGCGAGCGAAAATGGTCACGTTAAAATGCTGATCAGCGACGATGGGCAGGGTTATGAAGTCGAGCAGGCGCTGGCCGCTGGACCGGGGCAGCGGCTGGGCCTGGCCAGTATCAGGGAGCGAGCAGCCCTGGTTGATGGGACCGTGACCATTCAAAGTCAGCCGAGTGAAGGGACCGTGATTGAAGTCAAGGTGCCGGCCGCCAGGCCCTGTGATGAATGAAGGCGCTGACCGCGTTGGCATGGTTCGTTAGAAAAAGATGCCGAAGAATTTCCCCTGGCAACACGTTGCCCGGCTGGGGAGGCGACTGGACATGGATGAGCAATTAATTCGTATTCTTATCGTGGATGACCACGACATTATCCGTCAAGGAGTTATCTCCCTGCTGCAATTTGACCCTACCCTGGTTGTCGTGGGGCAGGCGGGGAATGCGGCCGAAGCGCAGCAATTGGCTGCGGAGCTGCAACCGGATCTGGTCCTGCTCGATATCAGAATGAACGGGACGAGTGGTCTTGATTGTATTCCGTCTCTCCGGGAGCAGCGGGCGGAGCTGAAAATCCTGATGCTTACCATGTATGACGACGAGATGTTTCTGCGCACGGCGCTGCAGGCGGGCGCGTCCGGCTATTTTCTTAAGGGTTCGGACAGCAAAGAATTGGTCCGGGCGATTCATGCGGTTATGGCCAACGAACTATACCTCTCGCCGCGCCTGAATCAGGAGTTGGTCAACATGTATCGCTCTGGCACTGACTTGACCACAAACTAGCTGCGGCAACAGGATCTGCCGCCTGGCGTTCCTGGTTACCCATTCTGCTATCGCCTCTGATATTTTCTGTACCGGCCGGTTGCGCTCAGCCAACCGGCCTTTTTGATCCCCAAAACAGCCTGCTAGTACCAGGGGACTAGTCCTAAAGTCCTGGTACTTTCTCTCATTTCATCCTAAAGATAGGACTCAAAATAGGCCCCTCGCAGGGCGGAAGTACGGTGTTGGCATTCTGATAAACCGTTAATCTAGACTCTGTTAACTCGTTTACAGTGGCTATACGTGAAATTGGAATGAGCAATGCTGTGTCGTTATTACCAACCCTTTCCAATTCTTCTGGTCCCCACCCACCAGAGTATGCCACCGTGCCATTTCCCGGGCCGACAACCCAAGACAGCCACCACAGCAATCGTTGGCGCCTGACCCGTAGCGGCCATGGGTAAGCCAGTGGCGGCTACCCGGGTGGATTGGCACATCCTTGGCCATAAGACGGCAACGCCCAGCGGAGATAGACGAAGCACGAGGGAGACCATGATGAAGGTTCAGTTCCGGCGTATGCAGTTATTACTGCCTGAGACGACAGGAGAAAGCATATGAAACATCTAGCCTCAGAAACTATGAAGCGGCCTGGCCCGGCCTGGGGTTGGTTTGGGCGCTTCGCCATTCTCGCGGTGCTGGCGGGCTTCTTTCTGTTTTTTGCCCGAACCAACGCCCAGACAACAAATATCACGCTGGAAGTGCGTGAATATGTTGCGGGCGCACCGGCCGGTAGCGGCCCGATCATTGCTGATTTTGATTATCTGATTAACCTCGATAACACGGGTGATCCTGACGATCCCGATCCCAACAATCATCCCTCGCTCAAACCGATGGCCAGCCACAGCCCCGTCGTCGGCCTGGGCAGCCAGACGGCGCCGGGCGAGGCGGACTTTAACCTGGCCGATGGTCGCTACCTGATCTCGGTGCGGGCGGATGGTTACAAATTGGGCGGCATTCATGTGAGCGTGCCTGACCAGAATGGGACCGTGTTGGTGGAGCTGGTCTCGGACCCGCTGCCGCTGGCGACCATTCGGGTCCACGTTTTCCAGGATTTTTATCCGGTAAACGGCCAGGATGACACCCCGCGCGAGCTTGGCTTGCCGAACTTCCGGGCCTTCTTACACGATACGGTCGGTGAGATGTCTGTGGATTGGTACGGCAACCCGCTCTGTAGCGAATATGACGGCGTGGGCGGCTCCACGCCGCTGGGTGATCCTATCCCCGGCACCGGCGGCGTCTGTTACAGCGATGCCAACGGGGATGTGGTGATCCCCAACATCCCGCGGGGCAAATATGCTGTGTTGGTCCTGCCCCCAGAGGGTGAGGACAATGATTGGATTCAAACTTCGACCATTGAAGGCAAGCATGAGATTGATGCCTGGGTGGTTGAAGGGAATGACGGCTACAGCACCGAGGGCGAAGGGTTTGGCGTGCCGCTGCTTTCATTTGGCTTCACCCAGCCCTGTAACTTCGGCAATGCCAGCGATGTCTGCGACACCAATGATGTTGCCGGCACCGGCACCATCCAGGGCACGATCATGACGCTGCGGGAATGGATTCCGCAGACGGGGCCGGTGCCGTTTGGCGATCCGGTCTTTAAGCCGTATATCGCGCTGACCGACATCGGCAACAATGACCTGCAGGTTTACCTGGGTCGTGGTGAGGCAGACGGCAGCTTTGTGATTAACGATGTACCGGCCGGTACCTACCAGATGGCTATCTGGGACGAACCGCTCGATTACATCTTCAGCTTTGAGACAGTTATCATCGGCGACGGCGAGGCTGTAGACCTGGGTGAGCTGGGTATTCCTCGCTGGTTCAGCCAGATTTCCGGCTACGTCTTCATGGACGATGGTCTGGACGTTAACCGGAATGCGGACCCGGCCCTGATCGCCGGCAACGGCATCCGCGACTGCGTGAATCCGGCTGACGAAGAGAGCTGCGAACGCCCCATCGACGGCATCCCGCTCGGGACCCGCTATCGGGATGGGACGTTGCAGCATGGCGCCGTCACCAACAATGATGGCTACTATGAGTTCACCGAAGTGCAGCTTTTCCCGCGCTTTGTCGTCATTGAAGTTGACTTTACCCGAATGGGCGTCACGGGCGCGTCGCTGCATAGTATCTTCGACGGTTCCGTAACGGATACATTCGATGGCGCCCTCACGCTGGCTGAGTTGACCTGGCCTGGCATTCGCTCAGAGATTGATTGGGGCAAGGTTAATTACGGCCCGGGCGAGAACGGTGGCATCTCCGGCATCGTCTACTACGCGACGACCCGCAATGAAAATGATTTGCGTAAGTCCGCGGCGGAAGATTATGAGCCGGGTGTACCCAATGTGACGGTTCAGCTCTGGAATCTGGATCATACCGTCCTGCTGAACGAAGTAACCACCGACGCCTGGGAACATCCCACCGGCTGTGACTACACCGACCCGTTCGGCGTACCGCTGCCCGACCCCATTGGTTATGGTCCGAACTGCCTAGAGGTGCCGAATATCTCTAACGAGGTCAAAGCGGGCGTCTTTGATGGCGGTTATGCGATCGAGACCATGTTCCCGGACGGTTATCCGAATGGGTCGGAAGTGACGCTGGTCCCCGGCGACTACGTCGTCGAACTGGTGGCGCCGCCTTATTTCCGGGCTATCACCCTGGCCGACATCAATACCTCTGACGGTAACGAATATCAACCGGCCGGTCCCATTATCCTGCAGCCGCCGTCCCCCTGTGGCAATGGTGAATGCAGCCAGCGCATTGTGACCTTACAGCAAGGGCACAATGCCCCGGCCGATTTCTTCCTGATGACCGACAATGCCGTACCGATTCCGGGCCGCATCTTTGGTCTGCTGCTGGATGACATCAATGTCGAGACAGACCCCGCTCGCCTCTTCTACGGCGAAAAGCGAGGCGTACCGAATACGCCGGTTGGAATCCGCGACTTTACCGGTCGCCTGATCACGACGGTGCATACGGACGACAACGGTGTCTTCGAGGTATTGCTGCCCTCCACCTATGCGGCTAACTGCCCGACACCCTCCGGCGTCTGCCCGGCGATGTACCGCATCATCGGCAATGACCCGGGTGATCCGTTAAGCCCGAACGCGGACTTCAATCCGAACTACCAGACGATTGAGGTCCAGCTGGATGTCTGGCCGGGCAAGATGACGGTGGCAGATGTGGCGATCTTCCCGATCACAGCCTTTGTCAACGGCGGTGGCCAGTTCAACCAGCCGGTGGATTGTTCCTTGCCGGCTGGATTCCCCGAAATCTGGAACGTCTCGGTGCCGTACGGCAGCACCGGCGACATCATCTCCATCTATGGCACGGGTTTTGGCACAACGGCCGGCCAGGTCCTGGTAAACGGGGCGCCCTATCCGGCGAACCGTGTGACCTGGGTCGGTGATGGCGAGGTACAGATCGATCTCCGCGGCAGTAATGGTCAGAAACAGGTCCTGATTCGCAATAGTGCGGGTGAGACATCGGTTTCCGGTATCACGCTGCACAAGATTGGTGGTAGTTACAACCCCAATGTCGTCCACGTGACGCCGGACCCGCTGGGTACGCCGATTCAGGATGCCATCGATGCGACTGATGCCGCTACCTCCGGTCAGTTCTATCTCATCGTGGTTGAGCCGGGCACCTACTTTGAAAGCCCACTCCTCGACAAGCCAGGCGTCCGCCTGCAGGGATATGGTCCTGGCCAGCTCGATGGCTTCGGCACAGGTGGTACCGTCATCGACGAGCGCTTTACCCAGGGGACGGGCCTGACCGTCACGGCCGACGCGCCCGGCACGTTCGTACCTGACTTCTACCCGCTGGTCGACGGCTTCCGGATCACCGGGGCGCGCGACCAGGCTAACATGGGCGGCGGCATCGTGGTTGGCACTTATGCCGAGCGGCTGGTCATCTCCAACAATATTATCCAGAGTAATTCCGGGTTTATTGGCGGCGGCATCGTCATGGGCCAGCCCTACGTGGGTGACAACGGCAATGATGTGGTTCGTATCCATCATAACCGCATCCTCAACAATGGTGGGGTGACGCTGGCCGGTGGTGTGGCCATCTACAACGGTGCTGAACAATATGAGATTGATCACAATGACATCTGCGGTAACTTCTCCGCCGAGTACGGTGGTGGTATCTCTCACTTCGGCCTGAGTACGGACAGCCAGATCCATCACAACCGGATCTACTACAACAATGCCTTTGATGAAGGCGGTGGGCTCATGGTCGCCGGGGAGCAGTTCATCACCCTGGCAAACCCGGAGCCGGAAATCCCGTTGACGGTTGGTTCCGGTGTTCTGACCATCTACAACAACCTGTTCCAGGGTAACCTGAGCAACGATGATGGTGGCGCTATCCGCTTCCTGCAGCCGTGGGATTACGAGTTGATCCTGGCCAATAACATCGTTGTGAACAATGTGTCCACTGACATGGGCGGCGGTGTCTCCGCAGATGACGCCTCTGACCTGATCATGATCAACAACACCATCGCCAACAACGCCAACACATCGACGGCTGAAGACAGCGATGGTCTGGCCCACGGTGCCGGGCTGGCGGTGGAACATTACAGTGCCGGCTTCACGGATTACCTGATAGCGACCTACGGCAGCGCCGGGGCGGGTTGGGTTGACCCTGTTATGGCCAACAATATCTTTTGGAACAATCAGGCTTATACCTGGGATGGTCTGGCACTCACTCTGGACAGCGTGATTGATCTGGAAGTGTTCACCGGTGGTACCTTCAGCTGGGGTAGTGACCCGACCAACCTGGTCGGTGTAGATCCGCTGTTCGTTGATCCATTCACAACTGCCCTGGATGCGACGGCCTTTACCGCTCAACCAGACCTCGTAACGGTGGTGATCATTACCGTAACGCCGCCTGGTGAGCTGGCCGGCGACTATCACATTCTGGCCGGCTCGCCTGCGGTCAATATGGGCTACACGTTGCCGGATCTGCGCTTCGATTACGACGACCAGTTCCGGCCCCAGGGTCCCTTCTACGACATTGGTGCTGACGAGTTGCTGTTTGCGCCACCGGCCGGACCCACAATGGGCACGCCGGCGACGCTATGCGATGGCAACGCTACGGCGGCTCCGCCTGGTTGTGCAGGCCCCATGTTCTTCTTCCAGATCAGAGGTCTACTGGCTCACAATCTAGACCAATCTGTTGAGGAGCTGCGCCGGTAGTTGAATGGTCATGAGCCTCAGAAGGCCCACCAGGCCTTCTGAGGCTCGGACCCATTCAGATCGCATCAGACAAGCAGGTACCAGGAGAAAATTAAGACGATGAATGACAAACAAGTTCCACGCAAACTAAGCCGGCGGGATTTTCTGAGAATAGGTATCGGGGCGGGGGGCGCGCTGACGCTGCTGGCTTCAGCCGGCCTGGTCAAGGCAGAGCAAATCAAGGAAATCATGAATGAGATCATCGGCAAGGCGGAGCCGATTCCCGGGCCGGCGACCTCGCCGCCGATTGTGCAATCGCCAATTATGCGTCTGGCTGCCACAGACGGCCATTTTCTGCTGCCGGGGCGGGATCCCCTTTACGGCTTCGGCTTTGTCCAGGCTGACCTGGCTGCTTCGGTGAACGAAGTGGTTGGTGAGCACAAAGGCAAAGTGCAATGGCCGGCGCCCATCATCGGCGTTGATGAGGACGAGGATGTTTACATTACCCTGACCAATCTCGGGCTGGTGGTCCGGCCGGATCTCGATGACTCCCATACCATCCACTGGCACGGCTTCCGCAACCCGACATCGACCTATGACGGGGTGCCGGAGGTATCGATTGCGGTACCGGCCGGTCGTGACTTCGACTACTTCTACCGGCCGCACGACGCCGGTACCTACATGTATCACTGCCACTTTGAAGACACTGAGCATGTGCAGATGGGTATGCAGGGCATCATCTACGTCCGGCCGGCCCAGAATGGCGACACCAGCCTCTACCCCAGCGGCCAATATGTCTACAACGATGGCGATGGATCAACCGGGTATGACCGGCATTACACCTTGCTCTTCAATGAGGTTGACACCCGACCCCACGACAACCTGGAAAACGTTCAGGAATTTATCTGGTCGGATTACAAACCGAACTATTGGATTATCAATGGCCGTTCTTATCCGGATACGGTTAAAGGCAACAACGACCCTTCCTTGGCAATTGATGGTCGCGTCCGGCAGCCCGTTTCTTCGCTCATTCAGGCCAACCCGGGCGAGCGTATCTTGCTGCGGATGGCCAACCTGGGTTACGAGCAGCACACCATGCAGATGATGGGCATCCCGCTCCATGTGGTTGGCCACGATGCGGTGCTGCTGCGCTCGGCCACTGGCATTGACCTGAGCTACATGGCCCACAATATCTTCCTGGGCGCCGGTGAAGCGCGCGACGCCATCTTCACGGCACCAGCGTTTGATTCCGGCGCTGTGGCCGGGGCCGATGGCGGTAATCGCTACAACGTCTATCTGTTCAGGAACCGCAACTTCTTCAAGACAAACAACAACGGTGCTCCCGGTTTAGGGGGCATGGTGACGGAAGTGCGCGTCTACGAAAATCAACTGCCCGGCCAGGTCGAACCGAATCAACTGTTTGGCGTTTAGTTGGTCTGAACCAATACCGTTACTAAGGAGACGCAATGATGGCAATCCAATTCAGTCGAACCAGGTGGCAGAAATATCTGCTTTTAGCTCTGGCGCTAATCCTTGTGGTCATGATGCTGGTTCAGAAAGCCCGTTACCAACGCGCCGATGCCCAGGCAACCACACTACAATGTACCAGCGGTCCGACCTTTAATCTGACCGCAACCGACGGGCATATCACCATGCCCGACGGCAACTCAATTTACATGTGGGGCTTCGCCGATGACGATGGCAGCGGCGAGTTCCAGATGCCCGGCCCGACCCTCTGTGTCAACGAGGGTGATACCGTCACGGTTAACCTGACCAATGATCTCGCTGAACCGGTTTCGGTTGTCTTCCCGGGCCAGGCCAATGTCGCCGCGGCGCTGGTCAGCGGCGCTGGCAATAATGGTCTCTTCACGCTGGAAGCCAACCCTGGCGATACGGTCAGCTACAGCTTCACGGCGGCGATGCCCGGAACCTACCTGTATGAGAGTGGCTCGGCCCCGCATAAACAGGTGCAGATGGGGTTGTATGGCGGTCTGATCGTCCGGCCGGCTCTTGGGGCGACGTATGCTTACAATGACCCCACAACGGCGTTTAATCCCAACGAGGAGTACCTCCTGTTGCTCCATGAGATCGACCCGTTCCTGCACCAGGCGGTTGAGCGCGGCGAAGCGTACGAGATCAGCCAGTATCACCCCCATTACTGGACCATCAATGGCCGGGCGTTCCCCGATGCCATCTATGACAACAACGTCCCCTGGTTGCCCTATCAGCCTTATGGCTCACTGGTGACTGTGGAAGCGCATGCGGCTGACAGCGGTCAGCTGCCGGCCCTGGTACGTTATGCCAGCGCGAGTGTGACCAACCACCCGTTCCATCCGCATGGCAACCATCAGCGCATGATTGCTCGGGACGGCCGGCTGCTGCAGGGGCCGCTGGGCGAAGATATCGCCATGGAAGATTTCACTACAGATGTCGGCTCCGGGCAGACGTTTGATATGTTGGTGGAATGGGTTGATATCGAGGCCTGGGACCCGGTGACCAACCGGATTCCGGCCGAGATTCCGGGGGATTACAACCTGGTTATCAAGGACGACCAGGCGTTGTACAGCAACAGCCCCTACCTGGGCGAGAAAAATGACCTGCGCATCCCCAGCATTGTGGATTTCAATGTCTGTGGTGAGTATTACTTCCCCTGGCACAGCCATGCTCTCGATGAGGTGCAGAACTTTGACGAAGGTTTTGGCGGTATGCTGACGCTGTGGCGTATTGATCCGCCTGGCGGCTGTCAATAGGAGGGGGCAAATGATAAGGGAGAATCCAACCATGTGGACAAAAACGACACGTATAATCGGTCTTGGCCTGCTTCTCCTTCTGTTGGCGCTTATGCTTTCTCAGGAAGCGCTGGCGGCGCGGTCGGCGGGTGGGATGGCCACTGGGTCGGCCTCAGCACGGGTAAAAGCTGAAATCAGCCTGGGCGTGGCGCAGCAACGGGCCATCATCGATGTGGAACTCTGCGCCAAACCGGGCACCATGACGATGCCAGACTCGGCGGTTATAGATATCTGGGGCTATGCGCTGAAACCGGCCGGTACACCCTGCACCGACAGCACCGTGGTCGCCAGCCTGCCGGGGCCGGTGATCGAAGCCACCGCCGGCGACACGATCAACATCACGGTCTATAACGAACTGGGACAGGACACCTCTGTCATCTTCCCCGGTCAGCCGATGGTGCCAGACGTTACCGGCTTTGGCAGTGGCAGTTCGTACACCTACACGCTGGTTGATGTCGCGCCCGGCTCCTACCTGTACGAAAGTGGTCTGAACGCCCAGAAGCAGATACCGATGGGGCTGTACGGAGCGCTGATCGTCCATTCCCAGACAGCGGGGCAGGCCTATGACACGGCGGCGTCTGCCTATGACCGGGCTGAGACATTACTGCTCAGTGAAATTGACCCAGCGTTAAACGCGGATCCGGCCGGTTTCAACATGCTGAACTACGCACCCAAATATTGGCTCATCAATGGCAAAGCGTATCCGGACACCGTAACCCTGGCCTCAGCGCCCGGCGAACGGCTGCTGATCCGCTATCTCAACGCCGGCGCCATTCATGAATCCATGTCCCTATTGGGTCTGTATCAGACCGTCGTCGGGGCTGATAGTTTTGCCGTCAATTTCCCTTACGATTTGATGGTCCCAAATATTCCTTCCGGCGAGACGCTGGATGTAGTCGTTGCCGTACCGGCCGATATCACTGGCGCAAGGTTCCCGCTCTACAATCGGCATATGGCTCTGGCCAATGTGGATAGCTATCCTGGAGGGATGATGACCTTTTTGGAATTGCAGGCGCCGTGATGCGTTACAATGCCGCCAGGGCCAGCTGTACAGCTGGTGCCGGGGTATGTGGCAGCTTCGAGGTGCCAGACAGTTAGACCGGGCCTTTGGCCAGACAATGGCAAAGGTCTGACAAAACGCCATGGAATTGAGGAGTGTCAGGCATGCTGTTATGTCTGACACTTTCATGGCTTAAAGGCAAAAAGGAGAAAACCTTGGCTGAAAGAGTACCACTAGACAACCTTGCGCAACCGTCACAGCGCACGCCAGCAGCGTTCTTCAGGACCACACGCCAGACGGATATCTGGCTGTTAGCTGGCATTCTGCTTTTGATGGGACTGGCTTTCTGGATGATTTTTACCGAATTTGGCGACGTTCTGTTACGGCGAGGACCTGGCTCGGTTGCCGAGATGGATCAGGTCGCCTTTACTGCCGAGACCGGCGTCCAGCTTGTTGTGGTCGCTATGACGGCTGGCGATGGTATGATTGACATTCGCTTCCGGGTCGTTGATCCGGACAAAGCGTTTGTCATGCATGATTGGGACAACCCACCTACCATTATCGATCACGATACCGGCGCCGAATTGTGGCGCACACGCCATGATGGCGCCCACGACGATGATCTGCACGCCGGCGTGATATACAGCCATATTATCTTGAATGGCAGTGGCCTGATCGAACGGGGTGAGCGCATTGATCTGCGCGTAGGAGACATCGTGCTGGAAGATATTCCGGTGCAGTAAAGGATGGCGTATGGCGCGACGGAAAAACTGGTTGTATCCGGGAGGGCTGCTGACGGCATTGTTCGCGGCCATGCTCATGGCTGTGCCGGCGCTGGCTCACGCCGCCAAACTGCACCGTGCCGAGCCGGCAGACAGAGCCATCCTGGCCTTGCCGCCTCAAGAGGTGGCGCTCTGGTTCGAAGAAGAACTGCTCAGTGAAACCAGCAATATCAAAGTGTATGATGCTGCCGGCCAACGGGTTGATGCCGGCGGGGGTGGCCTTGATCTGGATGACCCCGATCATCTCAGCCTGCGCGTTGCCCTGCCGTCCCTGGCCGATGGGGTGTATACCGTTGATTGGACGGCCAAACTGGTAGACGGTGATATCAGCACCGGCCAGCTCCAATTTGCGGTCGGCGCCGACCTCACAGCGGCTGTCTGGGCTGACGGGGTTACCGCAGAAACTGAAGCCGCCGCTAGTATCAGTCCGCTGCTCGTGGGCGGGGGAGTGCTGGTCCTGGGGCTGCTGGCAGCATCAGGCTATGTGCTGTGGCGGCGGGCGGCAACATCATCGTGAACTCGGTAGCCATGCCAGCCCGTGCTGTTGAATCATTGCCAGCTGAGTCTGGAAACTAGCCCCCATGTCTTCTCGCACCTCTCTGCTCCTGCGCTGTCTTTGCCTGGCTCTGGCGCTGGCGGGGGTGATCGGGTTCCGGCCGCCGGTCGCTGCCCACGCCTATCTCCTGCGCTCGGAGCCCGCTGCCAACAGCACGGTGGCCGAAAGCCCCGCCGAAATCCGCTTATGGTTTACCGAGCCGATCTCACCGGAATTCAGTGGCGCCCAGGTGCTGGATCTGGCCGGCGAGCCGGTCGCGATCACCATTCAGACCTCGACCGAAGAAAACAACCTGCTCATCATCCAATTGCCGCAACTGGCTGAGGATGTTTACAGCGTCCTATGGCGGGCCCATTCCACGGCGGATGGGCATGTGACGCAAGGGCTGGTGGTTTTTGGCGTGGGTACGCAGGTCGACAGCGCCGCCGCACCCTCCCTGACCGAGGCGACGCCCCCCTGGCCCGAAGTGCTGCTGCGCTGGGGCAATTTTCTGACGCTGATGGCGCTGGTCGGAGCCGTGACCGTTCTCTATTTTGTCATTGATCCAACCCAATACCCGGCCGATGTCGCGGCCCACGTGCCGGCCATTCAGCGCCGAATCTGGCGCTGGCTCAGTTGGTGTGCCGGGCTGGCCTTCCTAATTGGCTGGCTCTGGTTGGGCTGGCAGACCCGGATATTGTTGGCCAGCCTACCGCAAGGCACCGGTTGGCTGACTGTCATGAGCCAATGGCTGGGCTCCCGCTTGGGTTGGCTTTGGCTGGCCCGGCAACTTCTGCTGCTCGTTATGCTGATCGGCCGGTCCCGCTTTCAGACCCTCACCAGCCCGCTGCCAGTTGCCTTGCTCCTGGTGGCGCTGACGGTGACCCAATCGCTGGCCAGCCACGCCGCGGCCGCGGCGCCCAACACCGGTTTGGCCCTGGTAGCTGACATCTTCCATATTTTGGCCGGTGGGATCTGGGTGGGGGGCCTGTTGGCGCTGCTGGTTGGCTATTTCCCACTGCTCCGCCAGCGCGAGGGCTCATTCAAAGCGCTGCTGCTGGCGGGCTGGCAGCCATTTGGCCGGGTGGCCGTTGTTGGCGTGGTGGTCGTCATTGCCACGGGTTTGTACAGCACCGGCCGCGAGGTGGCCTCGCTGGACGCTCTACTCACGACGTTATACGGGCAGTCGCTGTTGGCTAAGCTGCTCCTGGTGCTGCTGATGGGTGCGGTTGGGCTGCTCAACTCCTTGCTGCTTCATCCGGAGCGGCGGGCGGCGCTGACGCGTTGGCTGCACCGGCCGGTGCCGAACTTTCCCCTTCGTCTGCAAAATTTTCCCAAAGTTGCCAGCTTTGAACTGGCAGTTGGTCTGCTTGTCTTACTGGTTGCTGGACTGCTGACGGCGGCGCCAACGGCGCATGGGCCGGCCTTTGTGCCCCGGGAAGAGATACCAGAGGCCTTAAGCGGGACGAGCGCGGATATCGTGGTGAACCTGGCCATCAAACCCAACCGGCCGGGCCAGAACATCATCGATTTGCGCGTCGCCAGCAGCCGGCGGCCCGCGCCGGCGCCCATTGCCCGTGTCATTGTCCGCTTGCGCTACCTGGACCAGGATTTTGGCATTGCTTCCGTCGATGCTGAAGCGTTGGAGCCGGGTCGCTTCCTGGTCGGCGGCGATGAACTGAATGCCCCTGGCAACTGGCAAATTGACGTTGTCACCCGGCGCCAGGGGCTGGAAGACGCTGTTGTCAGCTTCAACTGGATCGTGAGCGATGGGCAGCCCGTCCGGCCGGTGTTGGTCTCGAATGAACCCTGGGAAGCCAGTCTGACGCTGGTTGCAGCCGTTCTGCTCCTGCTTTTTCTATTCTCTTTGGGCCTGACCCGATACTTTAGCCACCACAGGCGTAGACAATAAGGCCACGACTCTGGATTCTTACCATCCTGTCATTCCGAGAAATACCACGCGGTGGACCGCGTTCGATAAGGCAAGAAACAGGGATACCGCTAGCACAGGTCGACGGCAGACATGGTGTGGATTCCCGCGTTCGCGGGAATGACGTCGAAATGTAGGTGTTTCTCAAAATTGTATAGAGTTTTGCACCTTTTTCTTGCGTCGTCATTCCTGCCCCTACAGGGGTTAACTCCCGCAGGAATCCAGTGTGTTTATCAAATCGAACGCCAAGGAATTTCACTCCGAATGCGGCCCGCTTCTTATAGAGAAACTGTTTGAACTTGGCACAAATGCGGACATGGGCCAGAAAGCAGCGTGGTTGGGCGCACGGCAACCCTTGGTCCGACGTCATCTCGAGCCTCGTTTGTCGGGGAAGGTGTCCAACTGGAGAGGGCGAGAGATCCCGATTGGGGCCATCAGTGGCACCGGCCGGTCGCTGACAGCAGCCCAGGGAGCGTACGGGCTAACCAGCGCTCAGCAGGCGCGGGCCAGGGCAGTGGCTCGGGGTCTCTCGCTCCGTCAAGTGAGGCGAATCAGCCGGGTGCGGTTCGCTCGAGATGACGTCCTTGGCTATGTTCCTGGCCCATATCCGCATATGTGCCAGGTTCAAACAGTTTCTCTATTAGCAGCCGTGGTCACGGTAAACCTGCTGGCGGCAGGCTGGCTGGTTCCACTTTGAGCAAGCCAAGGTAATGGGCGCTGATCCAGAGATTGCTGTCCCGGTCTAGCGCCAGGCCGGCGGCAAAGACAGAGAGTTCCCAATCTTCAGGGTAGGCATAGATGATTGCCTGCCCATCCTGATAAAAGGCCAGCCCGGCTGTGGTAATCATCCAGGCGCTGCCATCCCTGGCCGGGGCAATCGCCCCAACGGCAATCGGATCACCGCCACTGCTACCCAAATCATAATGGGTCCAGCGCTGGCCATCGTATTGGATGAAGCCGGCTTCAGTACCTGCCCAGATTGTGTTATCCGCAGCGACCGCCAGTGAAAGCAGGTCCGCAAACGTCTCCCAGGGGTAATCTTCCATCAACCACCATTCATTGTTCCGATAGGTAATAATCATATCGTCGATGGTCAGGAGCAGGTTGCCCTCCGGCCCGGTCGCAATCGCCTGTACCCACTTGTCACTGAAAGGCCAGGCGATGATATTAAACTTCGTCTGGCTGGCGGCCTCAAACGATTTGCCATGCCAGAGCGAGACGCCATCCTGATACTGGATGACGCCGTGGCCGTTTACCTGGGCGATATCAGCCTGGGTGATCCAGATGGCGCCGTCGGCTGTGGTCGCAATCGCGGTGCTGCACCAGGCCATGAGTGGGTGTTCCGGGTCCTGATTCAGGCTATCGATAATGGGTTCCCTGCCTTCGCTCGTGAAGCGGTGGATGCCGGCACAGCCGGTGCCGAGCACATCCCCTTCGGGCGATTGGGCGAAGGCAACCAGAGGCATTTCGATGGCGAAATCATCGTAGCGACGCCAGCTTTGGCCATCGAAGCTGAAGGCGCCCAGGTCATCGCCGATCCAGATATCACCGGCCGGTGTGGCAAAAACAGCCATAACATAGCCAGCTTGCCGGCCAGCCTCCGTTGTGTCCACCGGCAGCAATGCCGTGTCGGGCAACTGAACGGTAGTGGTCAACACCTGCACCCATTGCGGTGGCGGGGCGTTGGGGTCAGCATAGAACTCAGGCGCCGGCGGCGCCTCGGCCGCCATTTCAGCCATCACCGTGCTCACGATGTCAAATTCGGAGAGAGCGGTCGGCGACGGTATGGGGGTAGCCGTGGCTGGCATGAGGGTAGGTAGCGGCGTGATCTCGGCGCCGGTTTCGGCCGGACCAGAGCAGGCGGGCAGCCAGAGCAGCGTCGCCAGAAGTAACACTAGGCGGAACCGGTTATTCATCAGATTTCTCCCTTGCCCGAACAGCGCTGGCCCAGCAAAATCAGGGGGCTGCCGGGCGTACATTTGGTAACAATCAGAGCGTATGCTTAAATGAGTCTGTAAGACAGGGAGTGAGGCTTAAGAAAATCAATTGGCGCTTAAACCGGAGGAGGTTTCATGCCAGAACTGTTTGATTTGACCGGACAAACCGCCGTCGTCACTGGTGGTTCCAAGGGATTGGGGCTGGAGATGGCCTATGCGCTGGCGGAGGCGGGCGCCAATATTGTATTGGGCGCTCGTACTGAAGTGGCCGTGAAGGCTGCGGCGGCTGAGCTGGCGGCAGCGACCGGCCGGTCCGCCCGCGGCCTTGTCCTGGACGTGACCCAGCCCGAATCCTGCGCCGCTTTTGTCGAGGCCACGCTGGCCGAGTTTGGCCGCATCGACATCCTCATCAACAATGCCGGCACCAACATTCGCGGGCCCATCACGCAAATTTCGGACGCGGATTGGCGGCAGGTACAGAGCATCAATCTCGATGGCGTCTTTCACATGTGCCGGGCTGTGGTGCCGGCCATGCAACAACAGGGTTACGGCCGCATCATCAACATCGGCTCCGCCCTCAGCCTGGTCGGGCTGGCCGAGCGGGTCAGTTACACGAGCACAAAAGGCGCCGTTGTCCAACTCACACGCACCCTGGCCCTGGAACTGGCGCAGAGCGGTATCACCGCCAATTGTATCTGCCCAGGCCCGTTCAAGACCGAGATGAACGCGCCCCTCGTCGGCACCGAGACGGGCGACGCCATGATCAGCAAGAACATCCCCATGGGGCGCTGGGGCGACCTGGCCGAAATTCGGCCGGCGGTCCTTTACCTGGCCAGCCCTTATTCGGGCTATGTGACCGGCTCCACCATCACGGTCGATGGCGGCTGGACTGCCTGGTAAATTCAATTGTCATGAATGAATCAAACGGGGAAGATAACGAGGCAACCGCGAATGGCGCGAATCGGCAACCATAGTGGTGCCAATTCGCGTCATTCGCGGCCTAAAATTCTTTCCGGTTAGCCCGGCATCTCGCAGCTCATATCCTGGCCGCAGCAGAGCGGGGATTTGATCTTGCCGTGGCCGTTCGGGCATTCAGAGACCTGGACGGTGCTGCCATCATCCCGGGTCAGCACTTTGTTGACCAGGGGGGCGTCACAATGAGCGCAGGTCGCGTTTACCGCCATGCCACAAACGGAACAGGTGTAGGTTGCCATGGAAAAATCTCCTGTGATTATTATTGTTACTGGCGCCACGCACCGGATGATGAAGGCGCCAAAATCCTCATGCCAAAATCTGGGTCCGATGTTACATGAATCGTGAGCATCCGTCTAACAGCGGGCGACTTAAAGGTCGTGACAGCGCTTAAGCGCTGTGCTGATGGGGGGCGGAAAGTGCCCTGAACGGGCACCAGGGCGAGAGTCGTCTCACCAGTGCCCGTTTAGGGCACTTCTGCAACCATCAGCACGGCGTTTGAACGCCGCGGAGTTAGCCCAAATCATTCCCCGGATGACGCCAGCCCTAGACAGCCTGCACGCTAACCCGGCGCGTGGGCGGCGGCGTGTTGCGGCTGCCGGTCAGTTTCACCTGGCCATCAATCAACACAGCGGCGATACCGGGCGTGTCGCCAATCTTAAGCGCTTCCAGCGCGTCGCCGGCCACAGAGCCAATCGCCGTATCCAGCAGCACCAGGTCAGCTTCCTGACCGGGGGCGATGCGGCCGCGAGGCAGGTCGTAAATCCGGGCTGTGTTGCCGGTGGCCATGGCCACGGCCTGGGCGGGGCTGATGTCAGAAAAGGCGGTGATCGCCGATATGGTGCGCAGCATCCCCAGCGGCACCACACCGGTCCCGGAGGGCATGTCGGTGCCGACAATGAGCCGCTCCAGGGTGCCATGCGCGTGAATCATCTGAGCCACCTTTTGCAGCGCCAGCATGTTGCCGCACTGAATCAGCTCCAGGCCGATGTCGGATTCGGTGATGATGCGCTCAACCTCATCGATGGGGGGCGCCGTCGGGCCGCCGTTCAGGTGTGAGGCGACATCCGGCCGGACCGTCAGCACGATATCGGCCCCGATCACATTACTGCCAGGGATGGAAACGCCGCCAACATGCATCATAACACGCATGTTGTATTTGTGAGCCCAACCGACCATTTGGGCCGCCAGGGGCCAATCGGTTACTTCGCCCAGGCCAATTTCGCCGAGGTGGACGACGCCGGCCTCGGCCATTTCTTCAAAGTCAGCTTCGGTCAGCTTCGGGTCCAGGATGAGGCCGCCGCCCTGGACTTTGACACCGGCCGGTCGCGCATTGGCAAAGCTCTGCGCCGCAATAATTGCCAGCGCCTTCAGCCCCGCCGCATTTTTCGGCCGGCCCGGGATATGCACCTCGCCCGCCGAGATCATGCTGGTGACGCCGCCGTGCAGGCAGCTCTCGATGAAGCCCAGCATGTTCTGCCGCGGCGTAAAATCGCCGATGACCACATGGACATGGGAATCGATCAGCCCGGGCGTCAGGGTACAACCATTGGCGTCAATGACCTGGTTGACATCCGCTGCCATCAGCGCCGACTCCCCGCCTAAGGCAGCGATCCGGCCATCCCGAATGAGGACTGCCTCCTCATGAACCAGCGGGTTCTGAATATCACCGGTCGCGATTTGGCCGATATTTTTGATTAATAAGGCCATGGTCTCTCCACTTCCTGTTAAGCCGTTTCAGCCTGGCTGGTCATGAGCGGCAATAGCTCCGCCAGAGTCATGACCTGGCCATAATGGGTGTCGATATCGTACAGATGCGACTCCTGTAACTGGGCGCTGGTGGCGGCGACGCAGTCGGACGGCACGATGACGTCGTAGCCGAGGAAGAAGGCGTCATTGACCGTCGACCGTACGCAGATGTTAGTGACCACGCCAGTAACAATTACATGTTTGATATCCCGTTCGCGCAGATGCAGGTCCAGGTCGGTCTGGAAGAAGCCGCTGTAGCGCCGTTTGGGCACGATGATGTCCCGCTCGCCAAAGGTCAGGTCTGAGACGATGTCTGCGCCCCAGCTATCGGCCAGGCAATGGACAACCCGCTTCTGGAACAGGGTGTCGTCCGGCGGCAGGGTCTGGTTAAGCCAGAAGACGGGCATGCCGAGTTCCCGGGCCCGCGCATTGAGCGTTTCGATGGGTTCGTATAGGATGTCGCCCCCTTCGAGGACCATCGCGCCACCCGGTTTGAAAAAATCGTTGAGCATATCCACCACCAGGACCGCGGCCCGTTCCGGGTTAAAAGCAACAGTCTGATGGGTTCGTTTTTCGGAGAAACTGTCTTTCATGGGCATACCTCTTTATCAGTTAATGCCGTCTTCGCCCACGGCATCTTCCAGCAATAGGCCACCGACCCGCGCGTGCGGCCGGCCACCATCTGTAACGACGATCACAACGACGATCTCGTCGGCCGCCGGCGCGTCAGGGATGCGCACTTCCATAGCATCAAAATGGGAGCGCACTTTCATCGCATCTTTGTAATGCAGAGGCACGTCAATCGGCGTGCCTGGGCCGCCCAGCTTCTTGGCGGATGGGATGAGCGCCTTGCCGCCGCTAACCGCCTCGCGCAGGGGCGCGCCGAGGCGGGGGTGGAGCAGGGCGGCGGCATGTTCCCGCTCGCCGGCCATGCCGACGATGGCGGCCTTGCCGTAACTGTGGGGCGCGTTGCCATCCAGTTCGGCGACGGCCCGCTGGCCCAACAGTTCACCCAGTTCGGCGCCAATCGCCATCAATGGGGTGAGATCAGCCTCATAGCGGCCGGCAAACGGATTTTGAATGACGGCAGCGGCCGCTACTCGTTTCAGCGGGGTGGCGAGCGCCTGGCCCCCTTCGCTAAAGGTCTCTTCCTTGAATACGTATACGCGTTTGAGTTCCATGTTGCCTCCCGGAGCTTAGGGGTCGTCGAGACCGGTTCAGCTGAACGGGTTTTCGTTTGACCAGTCAGGGGAGCCGATGTTGGTCAGGCTGAGGTGGCTCATGTCGTGCCCCTCGGCAGCGCCATGCCAATGGTTTTCGCCGGCCGCGATATGGATAACATCGCCGGGGCCAACTTCCCAGGCTTCCGTTTCGTCGCCTACCCGACCTTTGCCGTTGAGGATGTAGAGAATCTGTTCGCCGGGGTGCGTGTGCCAGTTGGTAACGGCGCCATCCTTGAATTCAACCAGGGACAATTTTATACCGCCTGGGGTCTGTTCTGTTACCAGGGAAGTCAGGGTTGCCTCACCACTAAAGGTTGTACCAATACGGCTTTTACCGGTGCCATCGCGAGTAATCTGCATCATCTACCTCCAGGTTGCGTTATTTGGAAAACAGGTTTGCCGGGACATCACATAGACAATCCCTACCCTCAACGTTATCAAGATCCGGCCGGTCACGCCATAACTTCATCTGCGAGGCCATTTTGCCTCAACCCGCGCCGCCGCTTAACCTCCGGGAGGCCCAGTAGGCGCTGGTCTCGTCAACATCAGTAGGGCCTCCCGGAGGTAAGGCGCCAGCTGTAATACACTCAACGCATTGGCGCGCTTTTGCCGACACGAACTTTGCATTTTTAGCACTTTTCCTCATTATCTATTTCGTTTTCTGTGGCCAATTCATTCATTTCTGAGCAGTTGATGGGTCGGTAATGGCCGGTTCTGTTGAAACCCGACGGGACAAATGTACGTATCAGGGGGCAGTGTTTTCTGTTTCAATGGGCCACATTCGGCTTATAATGGGCCTGCAGTAATGTGACGCTAGTGCTGGTCATAGCGACGGCACAGCCCCTAGTTAATGTCTATCAGGAGAGGGACATGCGTGAGACTTTAGGACGTATTTTTAATCCGCGTCTGATTTTGGGTGTGATTTTTGTTTTCCTGGCCTTTATTGTCGTCACGGTGATCGGTGGCCGCTTTTTCTACTTCCTGGAACCGGTGGAAGAGTCAGAGATTGGCGTCAAGATCCGTAACAGCCGTATCGAAGAAGTGGTGGGGCCGGGTATCTACAGCGATGTAGGTATCAATGTACGGCTGGAGCGCGTTTCGACTCAGGCGATTTCTTTTTCGGTCATGGATGCGGAGATCATCACGGCGGACAAACAGCGCATCGGTCTGGTTGTGAGCGGTGATATTTTCCGGCCTAACGATCGGGATAGCATCCGCACCGGCTGGAATCGGTGGCGTGGGATTTATACGGATGACGAGTTGGCTGTGGGGCGAGTAGAAGACCTGGCCCAACAATCGATGAAGGTCTGTGTGGGCGACCGCACCTTTGACGACAATATCATCGGTACGGCCCGGGATGAGTTGCGGCAATGCATTGACCTGGAGCTGAATACGCTCGTAGCCGAAATCGGCGGTCTGACTGTGGAAAACCTGGTGGTGCCGGAGGTAATCCTGTCCGCTGAGGTGCAGACAGCCCTGGACGCCATCGTGCAGAGTCGTCTGGAAACCGAGAAAGCAGCTCAGGATGAGCTGAAGGCTGAGGCTGAAGCGCAGGCTGAGCAGGCACGGCAGGAAGGTGAGATTCGGGTTGAGCAGAGCCGTTTGCAGGAGCAGACCCGGCAGCAAACTGCCCTGGCCCAGCTTGAGCAACAGCGTCTGGCCGCCCAGCTTGTCGTCATTGAAGCGCAACGCTCCAATGATCTGGCCCAGCTTGAGTCGGAGCGGCAGTTGATTGAAGCGCAACTGGCCAATGATTTGCTCCAGGCTGAACTGAGCCTGGAGGTGCGTGAAGCGGAAGCGTTGGCGGCGGCAGCGGCAGCCCGGGCTGAACTGGCTGTGGAGCTGGCCCGCGCCGAACTGTATCAGCAGCATCCAGAATATGTACAGCTGCTGATTGTCCAGGCCAACGCCAGCGCCCTGAACCCGACCGACAAGGTTATCTTCATCCCCGAAGGGACAACGCCGACCCTGGTGTTGCCCGGCCCGGGCATTGTTCCCACCGTCGATGCCGGCGTGACAACAACACCTGCGGATGACGGGGGCGACACCTCGACGCCGTAGGGCGCCGGCAATTGCTGACCGATATTCTGGCCGCCCCTGCGCAAAGGGGCGGCCTTTTTTGTTGTTAGCGGACATTGTTATTGGCCATTGGCTGGTACAGGCGCATACCCTACAATTCAAATTGGTCATAATTTGAATCGACCTGGTAGGAGCAGATGAACAAAGACGAAGCACGGGCCCGCGTCTGGGCCGAATTGATCAAAGTTGCCCGGCCGGATAGCCGTTATCATTTTGATTTTCAGGAATTTATCCCGGATTTTGCCGGCAGTGAGGCTGCCACGACCCGGTTAACGGCGCTGGATATCTACCAGACCGCCGGTAAGCTCTTCATCACGCCGGACAACTGTCTGGAGGCGTTACGGGCGCAGGCGGTTGTCGATAACAAGACCCAGGTTGTCTCGACCTATGGCATCCGGCGGGGCTTTTACGCCCTGGCGCCGGCCGATGTACCGGCCGGTCTCGAACAATACGCTGTCCTGCTGGATGGCCTGGAACGGCTGGCCCGGCCGTTGACTTTGTCCGAACTGCAAGCGGATTACCGGCCGGATCTCCTCGTCACCGGCGCCTCGGCCGTGAACTGCGATGGCGTCCGCTTCGGCAAGGGGCATGGCTTTTTTGATCTTGAGTGGGCCATCTTCTATGAGCTGGGTCTGGTTGATCAGCACACCCCTATTGTCGCTTTTGTGCACGACTGCCAGCTGGTCGATGTGCCCCTGGCGCTCTCCCCGTTTGATACCCTTTGCGACTACATCGTCACCCCGACACAAACCATTCAGATTCCGCAGCCGCAGAAGCCGACTGCCGGCGTCATCTGGGACAAACTGGCGCCGGGCATGATGGAAGCAATTCCGGCCCTCGCCGAGCTGCGTGCCATGCTGACTTTCAACTGAAGTCTGGTTCGTGGATAGCTAAATTTTGGGGGTCGGTGGCTGACGCGGCGGTAGCAGGTCGCTCTGGCCGATCTGGGCCAGTTGATCCCGCACGTATGCGGCGCTGACCGGCCGGTCAGCCGGCGCTGCTGCCAGCAAGGCGTTCACGAGCGTCTCCAGCGATTCGGGTACGCGCTCGTTCAGGTCTGACAGGGCGGGTGGCGGTTGCTGCCAGGCCTGGGTCTGCTGGAGTAGTGCGGCCGGGTAGGGCGGTTGGCCTGTGGCCAGCTCATAGAGCAGGACGCCAACGCCGTACAGGTCGGTTTGGGCGTTGAGGGGGGCGCTGGCCCACTGCTCAGGCGCCAGGTAGATGAGCTCGTCGGGTGCGGTGTCTGGACCGGCCGGTGGTAACCGTTCCGGGCTGGGGCCAAAGCCGGTCAATTGCACTTGCGGGAAATCCCGCGTGGGCTGGAGCAGGACCGTTTGCCGGTTGAGCGCTCCATGCAATGGGCTGACCGTATGCAGCAGTGCCAGCAGATCACACAGCTCCCGGCCGATGTGGATGACCCGCTCCATGGCCAGCGGCGCCAGCCTCAGCTCCCCGGCGATCGGGTGGGCATCGCTGTACGACCGGATCAGATAGGGTGTCCCTTCATGGACGCCGGCGTCGTAGGGCAATTGCAGGCCCGGATGGGCCAGGGTGCCATACTTTTCCATCATCCCGGTAAATTGATCGTCAAGCCGCTTGATTGTCGGGCTGGCCAGGTAATCCAACAGGCTGGCTGTTACCTCCCAGGCGGTGCTATCCTGGCCCTGATAAATTGCGCCGTAACGCCCGCTGCTTAGCCAGCCCGTCAGCTCATATTCGCCGCCAAGGATAGTGCCAATCATCTGTTCATTCATAATTACCGCCGGAAACGGGCCTGTTCCGTTTGCAGCTTGAGCCGCAACCCTTTGGCGGCATCAAACTCGGGGTCCAGGGCCAGCGCTTTTTCCACGTAGCGCAGCGATTCATCTTTCTCGTGCAGCCCGTAATGGCAGAGCGCCATGTTATGAAAGGTCGTCGCATTTTCGCCATAGAGCTGCAGGGAACGCCCGAGGAACGTCAGCGCCTGGTGGAAATAGCGCATCTGGTACAGCAACATGCCGATGTAGAAGGCCAGATCCCACTCTTCGCCGATGGGGTAATAGTTGTCCCACACCTGGCAGATAGCCCAGTACAGCTCTTCCTTGAACGGCTCGGGCGCGTCGGCGATGGTTTCTAAAAAGGCTGGCAGATTGCGCAGCAGCACTTCGGAATCCCATTGGCTCAGCCGAATCAGCGCCAGCGCCGTTTCCGGGGGCAGCACGGTGCCATTTTCCTGCAGGCTGGTGACCAGCAGGAAAAAATCATCCGGGCTCATTTCGTCGATGGCTGAGCTGTAGGCCGCCCGCGTTTCCACCGCCTCTTCGGCGCTGAAGCCCAGCAGGAACGCCGAAATGTTCAGGCTGATGTGGCGCAGGCGCGGATGATACGTCTGCCCGCCTTGCAAGGCGACGTAGCGGCCGAAGGCGTGGTAATTGACCATCATCGAAAAGACGGGACCATGGGTGGCGATGTATGGCTCTTCCAGATAGAGCAGATCTTCTTCGCGGCTGTAGCCTTTGTCACCGGTCAGCAACAGCAACCGGCCATTCGCCAGCTGGCGCCAGCGCTCCAGACATTGCAGCGCCAGGGTGGGAAACAGGAGATCCGTGTTGGCCAACCGTTCCTGGTACTCGTGCAGGACCTGGTTGAAACTGTCCGAGGCATACGGCCCGTGCTCGACCAACTCATTGTGATAGCTAATCTCGATCCGGCTGATCAGCTCCGGATCGGTCAGGTCGGGTTCCGGCTGGCTGGAGTGGATGGTGCTGAGCCGTTCATACAGCTTGCCATTTTCGATGCGGAACAGATCCTGGGGCACGCTGTCAAAGACGTAATTGGCGATCACGGCGATGGGGTTGGCAGCCTGTTCGGGCGTCAGCGTCTGACCGCTGAGCTGGAGTTGGAGGACGCGATCCTTCTCCACATCAAAACTGGCAAAATCGAGGACGCCGGCTTCGATAAAGGGCTGGAGTTGCTCGTGGTCCCGCCAGTAGCTGATGTTGGCGGCGGTGAAATCCGTCATCACATAGCGGTAAGGGATGGTTTTGAGGCGAGAGTGATCGTGCAGCCGGGCAAATTCGCGCAGGAAAAAATGGGCGAACCGGCCGGTCCCACTCCCCAACTCCACAATGTAAATCGGCTGATCGGCGCGCAGGCCGGCGGAGTCAGCCCCCGGCGCGCGCATCAGCTCATAACAGTCGCGGAAAAAGGCAAAAACAACGCGCGCATAAGCCGCCGCAATAAACGGGTTGCAGGTGACGTAGTAGGGCAATGTGCCCTGGCGCCAATTTTCAATACCGTTTGCCTGGTAGGCGACGCGCTGAAAGCCCCAGATCAACGATTCAGACAAGCGGCAATTTTCTTCCAGAAGTACCCCTTTCTCTTCCGGAGCCGTTACCTCATTTTCCATCATAACTTCTGCTCGCTTGCTGCGGATGATCTGGACCACTCAGGGACAAGTGGCTAGCGGTATTCCGCTTCCCAGACCTCGTTTTTGTATTGGCTGACATATTCGGCAAAACGGCGCACATGACGCGGCTCCAGCGGATGGGTGTGCGTGTGGGCGACCGCATTGGGCCGTTTTTCCGCCGTTTTGCTGGAAAGCAGGGAATAATCGCCCATCAAGCCGCCGCTTACATATTCACGTGTGCTGCCGCCCCAGAAATTCCACCAGACGCTGTGGGGATTTCCATCCGGGAATTTGCCGACCCAGGCATCCCAGGCCGGCTGGGCCAGTCTTAGCTGCGTTTGTTTACGTAGACCACCGTAGCCAGGCCAGGGTTTGCCGGCGGCCCGATTCTGCTGGTGTGTACGCCACATCTCAGACCAGGAAGGTGATTCTTTCACCTTCTTGTTATACAGATCCTTGGCCTGCTGTTTGAACTTCGGCGGCAGGTTGTTGCCCGTCTGTTTCTTGTATTCTTGAAAGAGAAATTCGACCTGGTTCGGCGTGTTTTTCCAGCCCCAGACCAGGGTATTGGTGTTGTTAAGCGTGGGGATGTCGGTCGAGGTTGCCGCCGCTACCAGCTGGTTGTATTTGGCTTTCTGGGCAGCCGTCATCTTCTCATTTTTGTCGGTGCCCAGCGGCGTTTTGCCGGTCAGCCGGGTAATGTCCGCATGGGTCCGGGCGTATTCGTCTTCCAGACCGATGAGATGGCCAAACTCATGCCCGACCATCGTTTGGACATTTGCGTCATCCAGATTCCAGTTGCCACCGTCGGAACGGGTTTTCTTGTCCAGGACGGGCCAGCCCGCATTGCGAGTTTTCCAGTTGGGATGATCACCGCGCCAGAGTAGCACCTGGTTGTCCGGGTAAATGGTGGGCCCTTTTTTCTTGCCGCCGGCGAGGCCCACCACAAAATTAAGCGGCATGCTGGTGTCTTTGGTGCGGGTTTTCTTGCCGTCCTTATCTTTCTTGTAGCTGATCTTGAAAATATTCCAGAGCTTCTGGATCCATTTGGCGATGTTGGCGCCTTCGCCCGGCAAATTGGTGAACTTGATGTTGACGGTTACGTCCAGCTGCTTGTCTTTCTCTTCCCAGCCATAGGACGTCTGCATCCCATAGGTCCCCGGTGTGCTGCCGATCAGATTCTCTTCGTATTCATAGCTGACCCGGCCATGGCTGACGCCCACCGAGCCTTTCTGATCCAGTTGCTGCCAGGTGTCGTAGGTCGCCTTGCCGTCCTGGGGAATTGTGGCCGATTTCTGGAATCGCTTGACGGCGCGTTCGGTGCGCCAGCCAAAGATGCCATCGGCCCGGCTGAAGCCTGCCCCTTTCTGGCCGCCCAGGGCTGAGAGCAACTTGTCCTGCAATTCCACAATCGCGTCGCGGAATTTGCCCTTTTCGTAGCTGGTCATCCGGCGGTTCAGGATGACAGGCAGAGAAGACTGCCAGCCCTTTTTAGCATGGTAGTAATAGTCGATATTGTCATGCTGCTTTTTGGTCCAGCCTTTGGGCGCCGGATCAAATTCAGCATTCAGACGATAGTCATGCTGGCCTTTTGCCTTGTCCTTGAAAGGGGCAAAGGGGTCGCCTTCCCGCTGGATGACGGGCTGTTGATTTTTGCTGACCAATAACCGATTCAGCGCCTTGTTCCCCATGGCACGCTGCAAACGCTGCACGTCACCATGCTTCAGCTTTTGCGGGAAGAGCTTGGCACTGGTGACCATCATGGCCGGATTCTGTTCAAAGGCGGGGGGGCGCTCAGGCTGGGGCGTCGTCTGGGGGGCCTTGGCGTTTTCACTCTTGTTTGTGGGCTTGCGCGAACTCATAACTCATCCCCAGGCGGCTCAACTGCGGGTTATTGTACTCAAAATCAGGGACGATGTATAGCAGCGTGGCCGGCTGGTTCGCGCAGTTCTGACCAGACCTGGCGGTATTTGCCCGTACGGGGATCGCGTTGGGGCACCGTGTGGTCGTGACGGACAATGGCGCCGCGGATGCCCTGACTGGCGAGGAAGCGTTCCAGCTCACGTCCAATCTGGGAGCGCACTTCGGCCAGGTCATTGCCCGGCGCCGCTTCCAGCCGGATGGTGAGGCAGTCTGGCGCGGTCTGGAAGAGCTGGTAGTGGCGGACGCCGCCAGCGTTCTCCACCACCGTCTCCAGGGCTAAAGGCAGGATGCGGACCGTAGCGCCATCAGCTGCGACGAAATTGAGGATGTCACCCTGGCGTCCTTCAACGCGTAGCGCGGGCAGCGGGTTGCCGCAGGGGCAGGCATCCGGGCGCATGGTGATGCTGTCCCCGAGGTTGTAGCGGATGATGGGCTGGATGTGATTGGCCAGATTGGTGAGGAGGATGGTGTGGGATGGGGTTCCGGGCGGGACCGGGCGGTATGCCGCATCCACCGGCTCCAGAATGTACCAATCCGCATTCAGATGCAGCCAGCCTTCCTCGCAGCGAAAAGCCATAAACATCGCTTCGCTGCAGGCGTAAATCTCCCGGACAGGGCAGCCAAAAGCCGCCTCTGCCTGCGCCTGAACGGCCGGCGTCAAGCCCTCGCCGCTGGTAATAATGCACTTGGGTTTGATGGCGAGCTGGCCCGAGCTTTGCGCTGCCGCCAGCAAAATCAGGGCCGAGGGGTAGATGGTCAGCAAGGTAGGCTGCTCCTGATTGAGAGCCTGAATCAGCTCTGGTAGCGGCGACAGAATTGATAACACCTTGATAGAATTTTACGTAACGGTATTTTCCGGCCCAGGTGAGCCGCACTGACCGCGCCGGCAAAGTGACCGCCGGTGGCGATCACGAACATTTCGCGAAACTTTCCGCCTTAGCGTCATCAGCGCCAGCCCCACAGGCCCAGCCGAGCGGAAGCCGCGCCAGGCAGAGTGAATCATAAAGCCGGAGGCGCCGGCTCCCGTAGATGAATACCGGGCTGGCCGGTGCTGCCAGATGTCATCAGACGGTGTAAGCTCAGCACGAACTTTGCCCGACCCAGGCCGGATCGCCAATAAATGCCAGTGATCTCGGCGAGTAATGGAGGGGTCGGTAACCCAATCCATCAGTGGGCCATCAGCTGAGTCTTGACCGGTGGGATATCCGTCAGGGACCAGTGCGGCAGATCATTGAGAAGACGGGTATAAAATGGCGAGTGTCCCCGAGCATAGCTCACCAACTGGGCCAGACGCTTTTGTTGTAACTGGGCGACTGTCTCAGGATCAGCCCGGCTGGCTCGCATGATTGACCAGAGTTGGGATAAGGTTTTCATCTGAACCCTCCTGGGCACGCTGGTATGGCGATTTGCCCGGACCACGCCCTGCGCACCCCTTGCGGTTGAGTTAGGATATGGGCTGAACGCAGGGCCAGTAAAGTAACAATATTCCTGGCTCATTGTGCAATATTTCCTGGATAAGACCTATGTCCCTTCTGACCCAATTTCAGCGTTCCCTGCAGCTCGGCGAAATTTACCCCAAGAATCCAAACGCCCAGCTTTCGGCACTGCCGCCCCGGTTGCGGCTGCTGAACTGGAATATCGAGCGGGGCTACGCGCCCGAGCAGTTGCTCGCCTACATGCGCGAGGTCAACCCAGACATCCTCTGCCTGCAGGAACTGGATTGGGGTAACCAACGGACCAAAGAGCTGGATGTGACGGACTACCTGGCGCGCGAGCTGGGTCTGGTCGGTTACTTTGGCATTGAATTTTTTGAACTGGATACGCCGGAGCGGGGGCCGGCCCTGGCTGGCGGCGGCGTACATGGCAATGCGATCCTGACCCGCTTTGCGCCCAGGGCTGTTTACCGGGTCGAATTGCCGCCTCTGTTTGATTGGGAGCAGTTACCGGCCGGTCTGCCGCCCGCCGTTACCCGCCAACGCCGCCTGGGCGGCCGCTTCGCCCTCTGCGCTGATTTTCAACTGGGTGACCGGACGGTTTCCATTGCCTCCGTGCACCTGGAGAATAACGGCATCGGTGTGGACGGTCGGGCGGCCCAGCTCACCCACCTGGCCGGGGCGCTGGCCGCCCGGCAGCAACCCGGCGACGCGGCTATCATCGCCGGCGACCTCAACACATTGGAGGCCTGGCCGGTGCGGCTGTTGGGCCGGGCCCGTGCCCCTGTTTCCGCGCGTAAACCCTGGTACCTGTCTGAGAGCCGCTGGCTGCAGCGGACCGTGCTGCCCGAGCTGGGCTACATTGACCCGTTTAGCTACCGGGATTGGACATATCAGGCGTTCGGAATTTACCGGGAAAAGCTGGACTGGATTCTGCTAAAGGGGGCGACTGCCGCCGCTCAGGGCCGCGGCGATTTTAACTCCTCCGACCACCGGCCGCTATGGGCTGATCTACTCCTCTAACCGAATCTCTTCCCAGAAGCTCGTCCCCTGGCTCGGCGCGCTGACGCCCAAATACTCCGCCAGGGTGGCTGCCAGGTCGGCAAAGGTGGCTCGGACGCCGATGTTGGCGCCGCGCCGGATTTGCGCGCCGCTGAGCAGGATGGGCACGTATTCGCGGGTGTGGTCGGTGCCGGGGAAGGTGGGATCGTTGCCGTGGTCAGCGGTGATGACCAGTAGATCGTCCGGTTTCAGGGCGGCCAACAGCTCGGGCACCCGGCCATCGAACTGCTCCAGAGCGCCGGCGTAACCGGCCGGATTATTACGATGCCCATACACCGCGTCGAAATCCACCAGGTTGGTGAAGATCAGCCCGGTCTCGTCGCGCTCACGCAGCGCCCGCAAGGTCTCATCGACCCCGGCCATGTTGTCCTTGGTGTGTACGGCTGAGACGATGCCCTGGCCGGCAAAAATGTCCTCGATCTTGCCGACAGCGTGAACCATCAGGCCAGCTTCTTTCAGGCTATCCAGCAGGGTTGGCTCAGGGGGCAGAACGGAGAAATCGCGCCGGTTGGCGGTGCGCTGGAACTGCCCCGGCGTCCCCACAAACGGCCGGGCGATGATGCGGCTGACCTCGTGTTCGCCGCGCAGCAGCTCGCGGGCGATGGTGCAGATTTCGTAGAGCTCGGGAACCGGGATGACCTCTTCGTGCGCAGCAATCTGGAAGACGCTGTCGGCAGAGGTGTAGACGATCGTTTTACCGCTGGCCATATGCTCGGCGCCCAGTTCCTCGATGATGACGGTGCCGGAAGCGGCGTAGTTGCCCAGCCAGCCCCGGCCGGTGCGCCGGGCATACTCGGCCATCAGATCGGCCGGGAAGCCGTCCGGGTAGGTGGGGAAGGCGCGGTGCAGGTGGATGCCCATCAGCTCCCAATGGCCGGTGGTGGTGTCTTTGCCACGGGAGACTTCTGCCATTTTGCCGTAACAGGCGGCCGGCGCCAGTTGGGGTTTCACCCCGGCCAGAATGGCGATGTTGGCCAACCCCAGCGCTTCCAGGTGGGGCAGGTTGAGACCGCCGGCCGCCTGGGCGATGTTGCCCAACGTATGGCTGCCCACATCGCCAAAGGCCGCCGCATCCGGCGCCTCGCCGATACCGACGCTATCCAACACAATAACAATGGCTCGTTTGCTGCTCATGACCACACTCTCTTGCTAATTGATAGCGTTATTGTGCCACAGTTTGGTAGGCAAACGAGCCATTGAAGCCGGCGCGGCGCCGCCGTTGCTTATTGCAACGTGCCGCCGGAAAGGTCTATTCCCCAGCGGATCACGTTCACCAGGACCAGCAGACCGCCTTCCCAGCGCGAAAGGCGCCAGCCGGTGCGCATCATGATGACGACGCCAATCACCATCCCGATGAGCAGCAGGATACTGCCATAAGCGCCGCTGCCCAGGGCCATCGGTTGGATAAGCGCCGCCAACCCGAGGACACCTAGCAGGTTAAACAGGTCACTGCCGATGAGGTTGCCGGCGGAAATGCCGTGTTTGCCTTTCAGCAAAGCGATGCCTGAGGTTGCAATCTCCGGTGCAGACGTGCCGAAAGCCACGATGGTCACGCCGATCACCCATTCAGAAAGCCCAAACAGCCGGGCCAGCTCCGAGGCGGATTCGACCAGAAAATGGCCGGCCAGAATGACCATGATGATGCCGCCGATCAGGCGCGGCACATCGGTCCAATGGTATTCGCCCTCAGGGATTTCCTCCTCATCCGGCATCTCCCGCTTGAAGAAAAGGTAACCGACATAGCTGATGAGGCCGGCCAGCATCAAAATCCCTTCCAGACGACTGAGTTCCAGATCAGCCAGGAAAAGCCCCAGTACAAGGGTGGCCAGAATCAGGATGACGCCATCCCGGTAAACCAGTTTGCGCGTAGTGGCGATGCCGCCGATCAGCGCCAGCCCGCCCAGGATAAAGCCCAGGTTGAAGATGTTGGAGCCAACCACGTTGCCAATCGAGATGTCGGCCCGGCCGTTGAGAGCCGCCAGCACCGTGACGCCGAACTCCGGCGCCGAGGTGCCGATGGCAACCACGGTCAGGCCAATGACCAGCTCTGACATGCCGAGTTGGCGGGCGATGCGGCTGGCCGCTTCCACCAGAAATGTGGCCCCTTTCCAGAGAACGACAATGCAGACAAAGATAATCAGCAGATCAAGAATCATTTGGGCTCCTAATAGCCTAGTTTCAGGGTAACGTCGGCCAGGCTTCCCTGCCGGCCGACCAGGGTGACTTCATCGCGCAGGCGAATCCGGGTGTACCCGGTGGGGACAATGGCCTGGCCCGCCCGCGTGACATCAAGGAATAGGACATCGTCCGGCAAGCGCAGATCGCGCAGCAGGAGACCGTCGACATCGGGGTTGCTGACGGTGATCTGCAGGATTTCCCGGCCGGAATCCTGATGGAGCAGAATCGAAGTGGACTGAGGCGCACGTACGGACTGGTCCAGCAGGTAGACCATCGCCGAAGCGGGGTCGACAATGAGTGCGCCCAGCTCACTGAAGCGAGCCGCCCAGCTCATATCATTCGGCCGGACGATGAGACGGTTCACGCCAAACTTTTCGACAGCCAATTCACAGGCCCGGAAGTTGTCTTCGTCATCGGGCAGCATGGCTACCAGGGCGTCTGTTTGCGCGTTGAGGAGGCCGGCCAGCGTCGTTTCGTCGACCGTGGGGATATGATGTTCGCTGATGTCGGCCATATCCAGCCGCTCGACATGTGTCCGGTCCGTGTCGGCCATGATGACCTGCCACTGATGGGCCTGGAGCTGGCGGGCCAGGGCGAGTGACTGCTCCTCGATGCCGAGGATGACGGCGTCGCGCACTTCCTGGCGGTCGACTGGCTCGGGCAGATTGGCCTCATTGACGCGGCGCAGAGCGAGTTTACAGAACATGGGACCGAAGATTTCGTTGAGGACGACCACGGAGATCACCATGGTGGCGAAGGCATCGCCGAGGTCTGGGAATTCGACGGCGACCTCGCGGGCCAACCCCAGGGCGATGCCAGCCTGGGTGATGAGGCCGAGCCAGGCATGGCGCTGGAAAAGCCCCGGTTCGCCCGCCATCTTGCTCCCCAGGTAGGAACCAATAAAGATGCTCAGGATCCGGGCCGCAAAGAGCGCCAGGGCAATCGGCCAGGTCGCCAGCAGGATATCCAGCTTGATGGCCAGGCCGGTCAGGGTGAAAAAGGCGACATAGACCAGCGGGCTGATCTCATGCAAAAGCGCCTCAAATTCATCTCGATGGCGGGTGTAGTTGGTCACCATGAAGCCACCGATCATGGCCACCAGCAGCGGCTCAATATGGATCTCAAAGGGCAGGAAATTATGGGACAGCTCGATGACGCCGTAGCCGGCCACAAAGACGGCGTAGCCCAGCAGCAGGATCAACCCCATCTTGGTCCGCCGGCGCAGGCTGGAGCCAAGCACGAGGTCCAGCGCCTTGCCCACCAGGTAGCCAAAGCCAATGGCCGCGCCCAGGTCCACCAGGAGCAGGCCGATAAAGGTCAGATTGAAGCCCAGCCCCTCCAGCATCGCGCTGGCGATGGCCACGCTCACGGCAAAGACGACGATGATGATGACATCCATTGTCACCGTCACGCCCAGGATGGTGCGGGTAAAATTACCCTTGGCCCGGACCTCTTTGATGACGGCGATCGTCGAGGCGGGCGAAAGCGCCAGCAGAATGGTGCCGCCCAGAATGGCGACAGCCAGCCGGCTGGTGGTGTCCATACCGCTGGTGAAGGGGATCAGTTCGGTAAGCAGGAAGATGGCGACGCCGCCGATGACCAGGCCGAACAGAAGGACACCGCCGCTAATCCAGCCGATGCTGCGGAGCCGGCTCCGAATCTCCTTAAGGTACAGCTCGCTGCCGGCAACGAAGGCGATGATACCCAGCGACAGCTCGTCGATGTAGCGGAGGGCGCTGGTTGCTTCGGTGGGCAGAAGTTTGAGAACAAAGGGACCGGCGACGATGCCGGTGAGCAGGTAGC
>JACKBM010000047.1 GCA_020634575.1 Ardenticatenales bacterium
CCAATGACGGCGCGGCGATGCCGGCCATTACGCCGGAAGACCGAGCCCGTGAACGAGCGCCTGAAGGTATCAGCATGGTTGAGTTGCTGGGGCTATTTCGTACTCGTCGCCTGCAAAATTGCGCTACGGTGCGGACCTTTGCCCCGGAACCGCTGGCTCACACCGTCACCTATCAGGAATATGGCGCCTTCGCCGCCTGGGATTTCCTGCTGGAATGGCCCTACCACGATCTGAGCCATCTCGCCCAGATCGGCGACATCATCAAAGCCCAGCTTGTGCCGGGCTTGAGCGAGACCATGGCGAAAGCGCTGGGCGAAGCTTGATCACCAACCAGCAAACGTAGATGTGATGTAATCGACAATCTCTTTGTGGGCTTCGCGGCCGTTGCCGGTGACGGTGACCGGGGCGCCAAAGCGCATATGGATCGGCCGGTCACGCCGCAGCGGGCCAAAATCGCGGATCAGTTTGCCATTGCCCCAGAAATCCGTCTTCACCGCCACCGGCACAATGCGGACGCCCGCTTTGCGCGCCAGCTTGACGGCCAGGGAGTTAAAGGATTCCGGGTCGCAATCCTCGCGGCGGGTTGATTGGGGAAAAATGATCAGGGATAAACCGCGCTCAATCCGGGCAGCCCCTTCCTGCAACACCTTTTGCAGATCCTCGCGTGGGTTGTCACGCTCCAGAGGAATGGGGTCGGTCGCGGTCAGAAATCTGCCAAACACGGGATAATCTAGCAAGGAAGCCTTCACGACAAAGGTCGTATCCTTAAACGGCAGGATGAGACCCGGCATGACAAAATTTTCCAGCGCGCTCATATGGTTGCTGGCAAAAATCAGGGGTTCGCTCAGCTCTCGATATTGCTCAAAGCCCTGAATGTGGAAACGGCCGCCGCAACCTTCGACCAGGGACATGATCTCCTGGGCCACCCGGGTAAAAACATCAGCGTTGTAATGGCCATCGCGCACATCGCGCCCGCCACGCCAGAAAATTTTGGCGATCTGGCTGACGAAGTAGGCCCGCGTGCCCAGAGCCAGCCGATCACCCAGGAGGCGCGGCTTTCCGGCCGGTGTACGGTATTCGTTGCCGGTGAACTGGTACAGAGAGGAAACGCCAGGCATAGTCGCTAAACAGTGAATTCTTCGTATTCGGTTGCGGCCGGGTTGCCCCAGGCGGCCCAGAACCGGCCGGTCCGCGGCTGCATAATCGCCGCCCCGCAGGTTTCCACATGGAATGGCTCCGAAGGCACAGCCACCACATCTTCATGCCCCGTCAGGGCAATCAGGTCATCCAGGGTCACCTTTCCCTTCTCAGTCAACCGATAGGCCGCCGCCAAACGTGATTCAGAGTTGAGTTGTGAATCTGGATGGCGCGGCCGGCAGAGAGCGATGGTCTCAGCCAGCAGACAATGGTTGGTGTGGGCAATCACCTGGCCATCCAGTGGCGTCACATGTTTATGAGTCGACATCGCCTCGATGTTGTAGCCGCGATTGTGCTTGTCGTAGATCTGGTAGTTGTGAGCACCGGCCAGATCCGCGTCCATGATGCAGGCCAGGGCATCTTCAAGGTTGGTCTGTTGCAGCGCCTTGCGCACCACAAAGGTCCAGGTGACGCCAATCTGGCCGTCACCACCCAGCAGGTTGTTGATGCCTACGGCGATACCGGCGCTGTTCATGCCGATCATGCCGACGCAGCCGGTGATGGTAAACAGCAGTGACGACGGCCCTTCGTTGGGGCTGACGCGCAGGAGCATCACGTAGGGCGTGGCCGAATCATGCATGTCCCAGGTCTGGCCAAAAAAGCCGGCCCCCTCGGCCGTAACGGCATCGGGAATGAGAAAGGCAGTGCAGTCGTCGTGCGGGTCCATGTCCACGACCGGCTCCGGCTGGCGGCGGGCCACCGTGTAAACCGTATCCACAAAATCGGTAAAGCCGTTGACGATGATCAGCTCGGGGATGGAGACGCCGGTCGCATCGGCCGTACCCTGAAGTTCTTCCATCAGCTCCGGCGCGTACGCCTGGTGCAGCGGCACCATCGCCTCCGCCACGCCGATCACCTCACGGGCGGTCAGCGGATGGCCGGTCCATTGCCCGCTGGCCGTCAATGCCACCCGATCCTCGGCAAACATGCGAATCTCATCGGCAAACTTCTGGCCGTGGGCATAGCCCATCTCGTAGTAGCTTCCGGCCAACTCAAGCAGGCGCAGTTTCTTCATGGCTGATCTCCGTTCGTCTTCTTTTCCGGCAGTTAGGACTGTCGTGTCGCCAAGTTTACCATTATTCCGGCTGAAAGGAATTGGCCGCAAATGGCGCGAATTTTCGCGAACATCATTGGCGAAAATTCGCGCCATTCGCGGCTACGCCACCATACCAGAATGGTCAGCAGCCTAACCTGCCAGCCGGTTATACTTCTGCAGGATGGCGCGTAGCTCGTCCTGGGGTAGTGCATGGACCGTGTTGCCGTTAATGCCGACCATCGTCTCCGCCGCCATCACGGCGTTGAGGATGGCCTCCTCGGTGGCCTGGGCGGTGGCCTCAAAGATGGGCGTGTTGTGCGGGTTGGGCAGGAAGTTGGCGCTGGCCATCGTCTGGGCACGGCCGGCCTCGGCGTTGGCTGTCGAGAAAGCAATGAAAATGTCGCCGGAGGAGTCAGAGCCGACGCCGCCGGTGCGGGCAATGCCCAGACCGGCCCGGCGGGCGACGCGCTTGAGCTGATGGGGCAAAAGCGGCGCATCAGTCGCCACGACGACGATGATGGAGGAACCGGCCGGTGCCTCACCCCAGGAATGAATCTCGGGCATCTTGTCCGTCATCTCCAGCCCCACCGGCAGGCCGCCCACCATGAGCTGATGGCGCCGGCCGAAGTTGGCCTGTACCAGCACGCCCACCGTGTAGGTCTCACCTTCGATCTCGATCAACCGCGACGCCGTACCGATGCCGCCCTTAAAACTGTAGCAAATCATCCCCGTGCCGCCGCCCACACAGCCTTCCGCTACCGGCCCGCTCTTCGCGCTGGCCAGCGCCTTGAAGACGTGCTCTTTTTGCACATGGAAGCCGTTAATGTCGTTTAGAACGCCATCGTATGTCTCGCCGACCACCGGCAGCGACCAGGCCGCCTCGGCCGATGGCGCCAGGTTATCCCGCTGCCATTCGATGACCGCCTGGTGGACCGTGCCCACCGCGTGGGTGTTGGTGATGGCCACTGGCCCATCCAAAAAGCCGGACTCTTCTACCCAGATCGTGCCGGTCATCTCGCCGTTGCCATTCAAGACAGCGTAGCCAGCCATCACCTTGTTGGTGCTGAAACCGGTCGGCAACACCACCGTAACGCCAGTCCGCACCGGCCCCTGGCCCACAACCAGACCGCCATCGCCCCGGATAATGGTCTCCTGGCCAACCAGGACGCCGGCCACATCGGTGATCGCATTTAAGGCACCGGTCACGCCCGGCAGTTGAATGCCCAGTTCACGAGCTCGTTTTTTGCCTGACATCATTTTCTCCTTTATTCCCATGCACACAGACCCAGCAAATAATCCGCTGAGCCATCGCGCAGCCAGCCATCCAGCTGGGCCGGCTCTTTTAGCTGCTGGCCCCGATAGCGGGGCACCGCCACAAATTGACAATTCAGCTCGGGCAACATCGTCATATCGCCCCAAAGCTTCTCAAACTGGGTCACCGGGAAGACATCTTCCTGGCCCTGACCCCAGCGTTTTTTCACCTCTTTCAGGGTGATGTAGGTTGGCATCCGCGCCGCCAGCGCCCGCACCTGGCGGCTGACCAGGGCGCGGTCAGCCAGGTCGGCCCGCGTCAGGCCAAAACAGGCCAGCAAGCCATCGATGTCCACCCAGGTGCTGCTGCTGTTGTAGAAGGTCAGCTCATATTCCAGCTCTTCACGAGGCAAAGCCAAACCCTCTATCAGCCGCAGTTGCCCATTTACCCGGGCCAGACCGCCGCCGCGATCCTCCAGCCGCCGGTAAATTAGCTCAGTGGTCAGCGCCGCGCCACTCTGCAGGTGTTGGCCCAGCAAGCCAGGATCCAGATGGACACCCAGGGTGTCGATGTTGTGGACCAGGAGCGTGCGCAATTGCGGCTGTTGCGCCAGCAAATCAGCCAGAACGCCGTTTAGCAGCAAGTTGGGGATCTCATACCAATGGCCAACCGGATGCAGACATTGCAGCGGCAGATTATCAGTGTAATCGCTGGCCTCACCAGCTGCTACCGCCCAGTTTAGCAACGCGGCATGCAGGCTGTCCTGCACCTTCTGCGCCTGCTCATCCAGCCGTTGCTGGGCCGTCTCATCCCAGGCGTAACGCAGATCGCGCGCCGTCGGCACCAGCCGCAAGCCGATGTTCCGGCCGGGCGAGAGGCGCAGCGGGCCGTCGTAGCCGTAGTTGTTCTCCGCCGCCAGGTAAGCGGCGATGGGCGCCTGGGTGAGATAACTGGTGGTGATGATGTGGGGCACCGGCCGGTCATACAACCGCCCCGTCCGCCGGCTTTTGGCCAGATGAACTTCAATGAAGCTGCGCTGACGGCCCGCCAACTTACAGAACGGATTCAGTGCCTTCACAACACCCGCGCCCTGGGTCCAACGGCTGCCAATCCCGCCCGCCAGGGAAACCACCGCCACCTCGCCAGCCCGCAGCGCCGCCTCGCCGGCCGCGCTCAGACCGGCCTCACCGCCTTGCCAGGCCAACACATCGCCGGGGCGCACATCCTCGATACGGCTGCTAACCGGCAAACGGTTTTGAGCCAGGCCAATGCGCCCATCGCGCAGATCAGCGCGGATTTGCTCATGCTGCTCCGGGTCAAAGCCATTGGCCGCCAGCAGCTCAGCCAGGCTGCCTGCCCGCGCCTCAGCTTCCGGGCGAGCCGGCAACATACGGGCGAGGAGACGACCGGCCGGTAGCTCCGGCCCTGTGCCTGCCGCCGCCGCTGCCTCCAGCTCAGCGCGCTGCTGCGCTGACAGTTCGCGAGGCGGCCGGCGCAGCAACTCGGGCAGCGTCAGCAGGCTGTACTCAACGGGCATCTGCGCCGCACGGCCTTGCAGCAACGCCCCCACAGAACCCTGCTCATTGATAGCAAAATCGTAAACGACCGGTTCCATGGCAAAGGGTACGGCCGTCGCCAGCCGCGCCTTGGTGGCGCTCATTAACTCCTGCAGGCGCCGCTGGCCAGCCGCCCTTGCAGCCGGGTCAAAAATAAAGCCCATACCACCGCCGGCCATGCCGCCCAGCATCCAGAACCCCCAGAACTGCGTGCCAAATTCAGCGCGTACCTGCTGGATCAGGCTTTCTGTGTACAGATTGCTGGCCCAGGGGATGATGGTCTGGATGGGGCCGTTAAAATTTCGCTCCGTAGCCCCGCCAATGGCGGCGACATCCCCTGCTTCCAGGTGGCCCACGATCTCGTCCAGCAGAGCAATTGCCTGGAGCCGGCCCTGCCATTCAGCCGGCGAACGGAGCAGGTATTTTTCCGTCACCATTTCCAGGATCGGCCCCACATTTTGGGCCATGCCGCCGTGCACCAGCACCAGGCTGTCCTGCAATAGATCGCGCGTCATCTGCGAAACTTGCTGGCGGTCAAAAATCTGGTGGTCGGGCAATAAACGGCCGCGGCTGATACCGTATTCGGGATCGTCGGGACCGGCCGGTACCCCATGAATCAACTTCATGCCCGGCCAGAGCCCGCCGGAATCCTGCCAGCCGCCGCCGGAGCCGGCCAGCCATTCACCCAGAATTGCTCGGGCCGCCACCTGGCGCCGCTCGCCCTCGGCCAGCGGTCCGGTCAGATTGGCGGTCTGGCCGGTGGCCCGCATACAGACGGCGATGAGGCTCGCCAGCAGATTGGTCGAAACGGCCAGGCGCGATCCTTTAGGAATGCCATTGACCTTGCTGACCAGTTCCAACCCCAGGCCAGGCCCGATAAGCCGGGCCAGCACACTCTCCAGCCGGTGATTGGCCCCTTCCATCCCGGGTGGCACAATGCCGGCGGCAATGACGGCACCCTTGAGCAATCCCAGGTAATCAGCGGCAAAATCAAATACCTGGCTAAGCTCGGTCAGCTCACAGGAAGCTTCCAGATCAACGCTAACGAGGCGGAGAACCGGCCGGTCGATCACCCGCAGAAATGCCTCCACCGGCGGGCGCGGCGGCGCCGGGGCTGGCCCGCCATCGGCTGCCCGCACGGCCAGGTCAATGGAGCTGTTAATGACGCGCGCGCCCTCAGGAAAATCCATGCCCAAAAAGAAGATATCGCTCCAGCCACTATGGCTGAGGTCCATGCGCACCGGGGTGGTTTCGTGCAGGATGGGCCGCAAACCGGTCTCTGGATCGGGCTGGCGCAGAAGGGGCCGGAAACGGAGCGGATGATCGGCCGGATGCCCAATGCGGAACATCCATTGGTTGCCGCGCGCCGAACGAACACTCTCCCGCACCTGGTCCGCCAGGGTCTGGAAGCCGAGTTGATAGTAGGCCTGGGCTAACGCACTGGCCAACCCCTCATTAACGCCATTCTCCAGCTCTTTCTGCCGGAACAGCTCGATCGCTTCTTCAAAGCGACGCTGCAGCAGGCGGTTGAAGCCGGCATAGGGGATATGCCCGCCGGCCTGCACGCCAGACTTGGCCGGCAGGTGAAAACGGTAGATGGCATAAAGGAAAAAGAGCGCACGCACGCGCTCGTATAGGTTATCGCTGCGGCGGCGTAGCTGCTCCAGAGCCGTAATCTCGGCCTGCAAAGTTGCCAGCGAGGCTTCCTGACAAAAGCGATCCAGCGAGCGATTGCGGATGGCATCATCCGTGGCGGTAATGATGGCGACAAGCTCGGACATCAGGCACCGCCCTCGGCCGCCCGCGTCGCCAGGAGCTCAACCAGCATAGCCAGCAGCTCCTCACGCTCAGCCCCGCGCAGTCCCAGAGCCAGCTGGGCCTGGAGCAAACCATATTTCACACCGAGGTCGTAACGTGCGCCAGCCAGTTCGTAGCCCAGATACTTTTCGCGCCGCGCCAACTCATCGAGAGCTGCGGCCAGCGTCACGGTGCGGGGATCAGCCGCTGCGCCAACCAGCGCCGGCAATATTTCCATGACGGTTGCGGTCAGAACGTGGATGCCAAAGAGGCACAGGTAATGGCCCGCCCGCAAACCGGGCACCAGCAGCAGCTGCTCGGCCACAGTTGGCGTCGGTTTCTCCAAAACCCGTTCTGATCGATAAAGGCCATGGCGCCCGGCGACCGGCCGGCCGCCCAACGTGCCGTAATACGGCAGCAGCCCTTCACGCGTTGCCTTCACAGCCGAGACGGCGCATTGCTCAGCCGCCGCCAGCCGCACCAGCTGGTCCGCACAACCGGCCTGGTCATAGCTGACGTACAGATGATCGCTGACCAGGTGTAAAAATGGTTCGCTGCCAGTGAACTCACGGGCACAGGCCAGCGCGTGGCCGTATCCCAGCGGCTCTGACTGGATGGCAAAGTGCAGCTGGCGAGCAAAATCCCCGGCGGCCGCCCGATAACGGGCTTCATCACCCGGCGCGATGACGAGGCAGATATCGTTGATACCAGCACCGGCCGCTTCGGCCAGCAGCAATTGCAGGACCGATCGTTCCGCTCCGGCCTGGTCGACAATCGTCTGTAGGGGCAGACTGCGCTGGTCTGGACCCGCGGTCGTAATGACAGCTTTGCTGATTTTCATGTGCTTCCTCTACAAACTGAGATGGGTGGACATATGCCCACCCACCCTAAACGCCAGACCTGGGCAACAGCCAATTGGCCGTTGCCTGGTGTGGTTCAACTGTCGTGGCCGGCTCTCGCCGCGATTACTGCGAAACGGTGATGGAGCCTTTTAGGGCGCCATCTTCAGAACATTCGTAACCGTAGGAACCAAATTGAGCAAACGCGTAAGTATAGCTGTCACCAGGTTCCAGGACGCCCGAGTCAAAATCACTGCCACCAACAGCGTCGCGTTCGCGGACAACCAGGGGGCCACTGCTGTTGTTTACCCAGGTGATATCGTCACCAGCAGCGGCAAAAACGGGCGGGCATTTGTCACCTTCCAGCACAACGACCGTGCCGGGCAGCTCATCAATATTGACATCAGCGCCTTCATCCGAGCCACCACTGTCGCCATCACTACTGTCGCCGCCACCGCAGGCAACCAACAGCAGGGCCAGGACAGCCATGGCCACAAGCGCAATCATACGTACACGTTTAATATTTCCGGTTAGGTCCCTCATCTTCTTCTAGCCTCATGTTCCCGTGCCAGAGCACTTGATGTATAGATTGGCAAATCGTTACGACGCTCCCAGACTCGGCGAAGTCAGGTTTTGAGCGTGGCGGCGATTATATCCTAATCCCGCGCTGAAAAGGTATAGGGTTCAGCCCGGTCCGGCGAATCCTCCGGGATGGGGCTCAGCCGTGACCAGCCGCCATCCACCACGATAGTCTGCCCGCCGATGTGGCGGCTTTCGGCCCGGGCCAGGAACAGGACGGCATTGGCAATGTCGTCGACCTGGGCGGGCCGGCCGGTCGGCGTCACACCAGCCCAGTTGACGGCGTAATCCGGGTCGTCGGTGAGCGTTCGTTCAGTCACGGTTGCCCCCGGGCAAACAACATTGACGGTGATTTGATGCCGTCCAAGTTCGGCATGAAGCGTGGTGGCCAGATGGCTGATGGCTGCTTTGGTCATCCCGTACGCGCTCAGGTTGGGATAGCCTTGCAGGCCAGTTACAGAACTGGTCAGGATGATGCGGCCGTTGGTCGTTCCCAGGGCAATCATAAGCCGGGCAGCGGCCTGGGCGGTGAAATAAGAGCCCCGCAGGTTGACACCAACCAGCCTGTCGAAGGCGGCCGGCGTGTAGTCGAGGAACGGGCCGTAGTCGGTAATGCCGGCGTTGGCGCAGACGATGTCTAACCGGCCGGTCCGCCCCGCAAAATCCGCCAGCATCGCCTGGACCGCGGCCACATCGGCAATGTCGGCGCCATATGCAATAACCTGGGGTTGCGGCAGTTCAGCATTTAGGCGGGCGGCGGCAGCGGTGGCCAGCTCGCCATCGACGTCATTCAGGGCAACCGTCGCCCCAGCAGCAGCAAAAGCGGCGCACAGGCCAAAACCAATCCCGACGCCAGCACCAGTCACAAGGACCGATTTGCCAGCAAACAAACCATCAGCCATTCATCTCCTCCAGTTTCTAAGCGCAAAAGGCGCAGACAGCCAGGCATTGCCCATCATTTCCCAATTTTACCCTCGCTGCCTTACTGGTCGGCAAAGCGATGAGCGAGCGTTCCCTGAACCCCGGTCTCAACCACAAACAGCCCGCCAGCATGAGGTTCACCGGTCTTGTCTGGTTTGTCGCCGCCGTGGGTCGTGATGTACAGGGTCCGCAAAGCGGGACCGCCAAAGGCGCAAGCGGTCACGTTGGCCGCCGGCACCGCAACTTCGGCCAGCAGGGCGCCATCGACCGGGTCCCAACGCCGCACCGCCCAGCCGCCAAAATGGGCGATCCAGAGCTTGCCTTCAGCGTCGATAGCCATCCCATCCGGCACACCCGCAACCGCTGCAGTATCCACAACAACACGCGGCTCGCCTAGTGCGCCGCTTGCCTGGTCATAGGGAAATGCAACCACGGAACGCGTGGGCGAATCGATGTAATACATCGTGCCGCCATCAGCCGTCCAGACCAGGCCATTCGAGATGGTCACGCCGGTCAGGCTGGTGTGGCAGCTGTGGTCCGGATCCAGGCGATAGAGAGCGCCAGCACCGGCCGCCCCAGCCAGCGCCATCGTGCCGGCCCAGAAGCGGCCCTCCGGGGAGCATTTGCCGTCATTGAAGCGGTTGCTGGTTGGATGGTCAGCTGGCCGGGCCAGGTAAGCAAGCGTGCCGGACACCATGTCAAAGCGGGCAAAACCTTCCTTAACCGCCAGGTAAACCGCCCCGGAGCGCCCCAGCACCACCGTCCCGACCAGCGCGCCCACATCATAGCTATGGTCACGACCAGTCGCCGCGTCAAAAACGTGCAGCGCCGGCCGATTGATATCCACCCAATAAAGCTGCCCGCTGCTTTCATCCCACCACGGCCCCTCGCCCAGGCTCGCCTGCGCATCGACCAATAATTCAGCCCTCATCGTCCTTTCCTTTTCAACTAACAACTATTAGCTAATAGCTAATCGCATCCCTTCCTCAAAAACCGCCAACGTCTTCTCCACATCCGCCGGCGTGTGGCTGGCACAGATATAAATAGGTTCGGTGCCGGCCGCTTCTGGCCAGACCCCATTTTCGATCATGTGGGCGAAGATACGTTGGGTCAGAGCCAGGTCACATTTGGTGCGCAGGTCGCGCCAATCATGGGGCTGTTCCTCGGCAAAGCAGATACCGAACATGGCCGGGGTGCCGTTAATGATGAGCGGCGCGCCGAAGCGGCTGGCAATCTCTTTGAAGCCCTGGATGAGGGACCGGCCGGTCGCCTCCAGCCGCGCAAAGACTTCACCACTCTGAATACGCTCCAGGACCGCGTCCGCCGCCGCTGTGGAGACCACGTTGCCGGTGTAGGTGCCGCCCTGGAACACCTTGCCCGGCGCCAGGTGCATCATCAACTCGCGGCGCCCGCCAAAGGCCGCCACAGGATACCCGTTGCCCAACGCCTTGGCGTAGGTCGACAGATCCGGTATCACGCCAAACAATTCCCGCGCGCCACCTGGCGCTATGCGAAAGCCGGTCTTGACCTCATCGAAAATCAAGACGATGCCGTATTCGTCACATTGCTGGCGCACAAATTCCAGGAAGCCGGGCCGGGGCATGATCCCGTTGGCATTGCCCAGCATCGGCTCGATGATGATGGCGGCAATCTGCTGGCCCTTTTCGCGCAGCATCGTTCCCAGGATCTCCGGATCATTCCAGGGACAAACCTGAATCAAGCCGCGCAGCACCTCCGGCACCCCCTTGCTCTGCCGGTAAGCCCGCGGATAGTGCCGATCGCCGACAGCGGCCATCGGCGCACCAATGGTCGACCAGAGGACCGTATCATGCGCCCCGTGGTAGGAGCCCTCAAACTTGAGGATGAGATCCCGGCCGGTGTAGCCTCGCGCCAGGCGCAAAGCGTGCATCGTGCATTCTGAGCCGGTATTGGCCAGCCGCACCATCTCCACACCAGGGCACAGATCAATGATGCGCTCAGCCACGGAGACTTCATAGCGCTGGGTAGCCGCAAAACTGAGCCCGGAATCAATTGCTTCCTTAACCCGGTTGTTCACAAAGGGATCAGCATGTCCCAAAAGGATCGGTCCCCAGCCGAGACGATAATCGACAAACTCGTTGCCATCAAAATCATAAAGGTGGCCCCCCTGCGCGTCCGCGACCACTGGTGAGGTTGTGTCACCATAGTAGCGATAATTCGAACTCACCCCGTAGGGCATCACCTCCATCGCTCGCTGGAAAAATGCCTGTGATTGTTTACCCTGGTTGTACATATGGCCTCCTGACTGGTCCTCACATTGTATGCCATCCGTCTAGCCCGTGAAAACAGCGCCGGCACCAACAGGTCATGTGACTGAACTGGGGCCAGCCGGCACTCCGTCATGTGACCATGCCCGATCTATGCTGAGAACAGTTAGCGAAACATTTGGAGGACAGCATGAACACCATAAAGTATCCAACCCTGGAAAATCAGCGGCCCGGCCTGTGGTCGCTTTTGCAATCAGCAACCAGCCGGCTCTGGCAAAACAACTGGCTTCTGACTTCCCTGACCGGCTACTTCGCCCTGCAATTTATCCTTTTCACCATCCTGGCCCTGGTCGATGACACCGTTGTTACCGGCGCCAACGCCTGGTTCAAGCCGATGAAATTTGCCCTTTCCTCAGCTTTCTACCTCGGCACCATCACCTGGATGCTGGGCCACCTTCCGACGCGACGCCGGCTGGTGAATGGGCTGGGTTACGGCCTGGGCATCGTCCTGATTGTGGAAGTCGCCGTCATCTCCTTTCAGGCGGCCCGCGGCGTGAGCAGCCATTTTAACTTCTCCACACCATTAAATGGCACCTTGTTCAGTGTTATGGGCGGCGCCATCATGCTGCTCAACATCATGACCCTGGTGCTGGCAATCGTTCTGGCCGTTGTCAAAATCAAGGACCGGCCGCTGGCCTGGGCGATGCGCGGCGGGGTGCTGATCGCGCTGCTGGCCGGCATTCCTGGCTACATGATGACTGCACCTACCGCTGACCAGCGCGCCGTGCTTGAGGCCGGCGAAAGCTCACCCATCATTGGCGCCCATACCGTGGGGGCTGAGGATGGTGGCCCGGGTCTGCCTTTCCTGGGCTGGAGCACGGAGGCGGGTGACCTGCGCCCCGCTCACTTCATCGGGCTACATGCGCTGCAGATTTTGCCCCTGGCGGCCCTGGTCCTGCGGCGGCGGGGCACCGGCCGGTTGAGCGAAAAGCAACAAACCGGGCTGATCGGGGTAGCGGGCCTGAGTTACGGCGCCTTCATGTTCCTGCTCATCTGGCAGGCCAGCCGCGGGCAGGCGCTGATCCGGCCGGATGCCCTCACCGCCGGCGTCGCCGCCGCCTGGCTGGGCCTGAGCACGCTTGGCGCCGTCGCCGTCAGCCGCCGCTGACCGCGCCGACCGTCTGACCAACCCGTCGGGTTGGGGGGAACCCGACGGGTCCCCCCCAACCCCTCACCGTCGATGTTATAATCCGCACCATGAGCGTCATCAGCAGCCGCAGCTACCGCGCCAACTTCAACTTCTGGCTCCTCACCGGCGCCGCCATTGCCACCTACTTCCTGGTGTCAGTGCCGACGCTGTTCGCCGTCTACCGTGACTTCCCCGAGGGCTTTGGCCTGGCCCTGATACTCAGTCTGCTGTACGGCATTTTGCTGGCCACCTACTGGTTCCTGGAGCAACGCTGGCAGATTCACCTGGTTATCCTGGCCAAGGTTGTCATCGTCACCGCCCTCATCTTTATCGACCCACCGATCACCCATGCGTTCAGCACGCTGTTCTTCGTCATCAGCGCCCAGTTGCTGCTCTTTCTGCCGCCCTGGGAAGGGATTGCCTGGATAATCATCCTGACAGTCTCCTCGCTGGCCGGCGAGGCGTACCTGACTGAAGGCATCCGCGGCATTCTGGATGAGTCGCTGGCAACTGTTGGTGGTTTCCTCTTCTTCGCTACCTTCGGCGCCATGTTCCGCATGGCCAATGAGGCCCGCCAGCGCAGCGATACGCTGGCCACGGAGCTGCAGGCCGCCAACCAACAGCTAGCCGATTATGCCGCCGAAGTCGAGAAGCTGGCCATCGTGGACGAACGGAATCGGCTGGCCCGCGAGCTGCACGACGCCCTGGGTCACCGGCTTACAGTCGCCGTTGTGCAGCTGGAAGGTGCCCGCCGGCTGATCCCGAAGGAGCCCGAGCGAGCCGCAGCGATGGTGGAAACGATGCGGACTGAGCTCAAGGAAGGGCTGGCCGAGTTGCGGGAAACGGTGGCGACGTTGCGCCAACAGCCCAGCGAACATCTAACCTTGAACGCAGCTCTGAGCGCGCTCATCGACCATTACCGGCAGGCGACTGGCCTGACTGTCCATACTGACCTGCCAGCCAGCTCACCGGCGATTTCTCCAGCCGCACACCATGCGCTGTTCCGGGCCACCCAGGAATCCCTGACGAATGTGCAACGACACGCGGACGCGACCGAGGTCTGGGTCAGTTTGCAGCAGCCAAATGGCGCACTGCTACTTTCGGTCAGCGATAACGGTCTGGGTTATCCAGATACGGTCCCTGCTGATCGATTTGGCATCCAGGGCATTCGCGAACGTATTGAATTGTTGGGCGGCGATGTCCATTTAGGGCGGAGCGAGGCCGGCGGCGCCCGGTTAGAGGCGAGATTACCCATCGGACCGGCCGGAGCGCATCATGAATGAGCCAATTCGCGTCCTGATTGTCGATGACCAGAAGCTGATGCGGGCCGGGCTGCGGACGCTGCTGGAGCTGGAGAACGACATCGAAGTCGTTGGTGAGGCGGAAAACGGGGTGGCGGGGCTGAGCCAGTTTGAAGCGATCCGGCCGGATGTTGTCCTCATGGATATCCGTATGCCGCAAATGGACGGCGTCGAGGCTACCGGCAAGTTGATGGCCCAGCATCCCGCGGCCCGCATCCTCATTCTCACGACATTCGACGATGATGAGTATGTTTTTCGCGCCCTGGAAGCAGGTGCGCTTGGTTACATGCTGAAAGATGTCTCGGGCGACGAGTTGGCCACGGCAGTGCGCACTATCGCCGCCGGCAACGCCTTGCTGGGCCAGAGTGTCGCCCGCAAAGTGCTGGCCCAGGCGCTACGCCCACAGCCGCCCAGCAACGGTGGCGATGATCTGAACGAATTGTCAGAGCGCGAAATTGAGATTTTGCGGCTGATCAGTGATGGCCGCAGCAACCCGGAAATCGCCCGCGAACTCTTCCTGGCAGAAGGCACCGTCAAAAACTACGTCTCCCGCATCCTGCAAAAAAGCGGCGCCCGTGACCGGACGCAGGCCGCCATCTGGGCCCAGCAACAGGGCCTGATCTAGCCCCCACCGGCGGCTGTGTCCCGCCAGACATGCATGATGTGGATGGCGTTGGGATTGCTCATCAGCCAATGGGCAAAGCTGTCATGGGGCAGGTCGCGCCGCCATTGCTGGTAAGTCTCGGTTGGGATGTTGCGGTAGAAAAGCACCAGCACCAGCGGCTGGTCTGACCAGTTGGGCCAGGCGTAATAAGCGGTCGTCAGGACGCCCGGCAAAGTCCCATTTTTGTAACCAATTACCTGGTAATTTTCCTGATTCGAGGGGAATTCGCGGTACGGCCATTCCAATTCAGCGCGCATGGCCGCGTTGCTGGTGGGGCTGCCAATCTGTCCGGTCACCAGGCCGGCCATCAGGGCGGCATAACCGGCCGCTGTCCCCTGAGTCTCAAATTCAGCCACAAACTCCCGCTGCACCAGCACAGACGGCTGGCCCCGCTGCCCCCAATAGCTCTGGATGATGGCCCGATAGGATGAATCATTGCGATACAACTCGCTCATACGCACCAGATCCTCGCCATAGAACCGCGGATCAGCGAGATACAGATCGAGATCGCTATTGGACAGGCTGGCGGGCGGCGCCATCGCCAGGAAGCGCCCCAGGAAGGTGCAGGGGGCGCTGTGTTCACCCAGACCCATTTCCACCACCAATTCCTCGAGGCGGCGCTGGCCCAGCAAATCATGCAGGTAGTCAGCCGCGGTGTTGGCACTGTGCCGTATCATCATCCAGACGATATCTTTCAAGGTGAGGTTGTCTTCATCCAGGTCGCGCAGCGCTTCATTGTGGGCGCCCAGGTCGGAGCGGGGCAGGTAATAAGCCTCAAGGTCAGCCGCAGCCACCGGCTGATCCGGGGAAAGGGTGCCGGCATCAACGGCCAGGCCATAGCCAACGAGCTGTAACAACTTGCTGAGGGAGGCCAGCGGCATCGGCTGGTCCGCATTGTGGTAGAAGCCGACGCCTTCATAGCCCACACGATAAACCACGAGGGCCACATCCTCCGGGTGGTCAAAGAAATATTCCACGGCGGGCACGGCATCAGCCGGCAAGAGCCCATTGTCGATAGGGGGCGTGACCCAATCGTAGCGTGTGCTGGTGGGCGGCAGCCGGATGGGCAAAAGCTGGCCGCACGCCGAACCGGAAAGCGTCGCGGTGGGCCCGATTGTGGCTGAGGGGATAGGGCTCGGGCGGGGTGTGACATCAGCCGATTCGACGGTCACCTCAGCGACCACAGCTTGCTGCGGCGTCGCCGTTTGTTGGACCCGGGTGGCCACGGCCGGGGTTGCCCCGGGAGTAATGGTCACCGCGCGCGGCTCAGCACAGCTAACCAGGCCAAGCAGCAAGCCCAGCTGAAACAATCGTAATAACAGAAAACGCAATTTCATAGGAGGAATTCAGATCCGGAACCTCACCCGCCGGCAGTCCGGAACCAGTAATGCTGGGGTGAGTTGGGGCGGATTGTACCGCTTGCCCTCCAGTTGTCGAACTCCATACTGGACAAGGCACGCACCCTGAGGAATCTCTTAAGATGAGGTGAGGCACAGCGGGCGCAACAGCGGCGCAATGGCGGCCAGGTCCTGGCCCAGATGCAGGAGATAGCCCGGCGTCTGCTCGGCCAGCTGCCGCAAAAAGCGCAGATGAGCGGGGATTAAGGCCGGGTCCCAGTTCTCCAGCGTATGGGGCAACAGCCGGCGCAGCGTTTCCGCCGGTCCGAGTGGCTCCAGGGTGTGATCAGGCCGCTTCTCAATTTGGGGAAACAGGATGGCTGCCAGGGGGGCTTCAGCCAGCCAGATATCCGGCCGGATCGCGTCCGGCGCCACACTAATCTTGGCCGCTTCAGAGACATCAGCCATGCCAGCCAACGCAGCCGTCTCCGGAAACTGCCGCCACGTCCGCGGCCAGGCGGCCAACTGGCCCGGGTAGCTGAGGATGCCACCCGGATGCAACAGCGGCGCATCATTGGCCAGTAACTGCCAGCCGGCGGTCAGCAACGCCAGCCCTGTTGTCGTTTTGCCGGCACCCTGATCGCCGACCAGCAAGATACCCTGCCCTTGCCAGGCGGCGGCAAAAGCGTGGACGGGATACCAGCCGCGCCGGCGCAGATGCGGTGATAGGGCGATGGCGATCAGGTCATCCAGGATGCCATAAGTGGTCAGAACTGCTTCGGTGCAGTGGGCGTGGGACCGGCCGGTCGCCAGCTCAATCTCCAGATAAGCAAAGCCGGGCAGGTTGGCGATCACATTGGGCCCGTCCAGGTAATAAGCCAGAAAGCCATCCGCCTGAAACGCCGGCGTCCGGGCCGGCGGCGGCGGCAATGTGGCGGCGATGTCAAGCGAAACCACAAGCTCTGGCTGCCCCGTTGTGTTGGGTAGCGACGCGTAACTCTCAGCCCAGTGTGCCAGCAGCCGCTCATCGTTGCTTTCGCCAGCTATCAGCAGGCCGTGGAAATCCCAAATCATAATTTCTATAGTATACTCGGGGGCCAACAACTGTGGAAAACAGGGAATGATGCCCATGGATGTTTCAGCAGTCCTGCAAAGGTCAGAAAACGCCACCTTTGAAGTCGTCGCCGACGAAGCGATTCTCATTCATCTGGAAACAGGCGCTTACTACAGCCTCAATCGCCTTGGTACCGAATTTTGGAAGATGCTGGACGGCCGGCAGACGTTGGCTCAGCATGCGGCGACGTTGGCCGGCAAATACAGTGTGACCAACGCGCAGGTTGAGGCAGATTTACTGGAGCTGGCGGCACGGCTGGCCCGGGCCGCCCTGGTCACCAGCCACCCCGAACAAATCACCGAGGAAACATGAACGTTATCGAGCTTACCCAGGCCCTTGTCAGACAACCTTCCGTCTCCCGCTGGAGCAATGTCGCCATCACCGATTACCTGGAAGAACAGCTGCGCGGCCTGGAATGTCAGATCGAGCGGCTGGAGTACACCGATCCCGAGGGCGAACGCAAAGCGAGCCTGGTCGCCAAACTCGGCCAGGGCAGTGGGGGCCTGGCATTTTGCTCCCACTCGGACACTGTGCCCGGCCAGGAAGAAGATTGGGACCCATTTGATCCGCGTATCGACGGCGAGTTGATGTACGGTCGGGGCAGCGCCGACATGAAAGGGCCGCTGGCAGCAACCATCATCGCGGCGAGCCAGATTGATCCTGGCAAACTGAAAAAACCGGTTTACATCGTCATCACCTCAGACGAAGAGACCGGTTTGATTGGTGCGCGCTACGTCAAAGATCATTCGCAGATGCTGCGGGGGGACCGGCCGGAATGGGGCATCATCGCTGAGCCCACCAAAATGATCCCGGTTTACGCCCACAAGGGCTACGCCGAAGTCAAGGTCACCGCCCTCGGCGAAGCGGCCCATACCAGCACCGACAAAGGCATCTCCGCCACCTTCCTGCTGGCCCCTTTCATGGCCGAGATCGCCCAGCTGGCGGCCGATACGAAGAAAGATCCGCTTTACATGAACCCAGAGTTTGACCCGCCCACCAACGGCTTTAACATCACGGTTGACGACGGCAATTGCGCCACCAATGTCACCTCGCCCAAGACCACCTGCACCATCACCTTCCGCACCATGCCGGAAGCACGCAGCGACGAAATCCTGGAGCAGATCGTCGGCCGGGCCGAGCACTATGGCTTCGCTACCGAGACGATTTACGCGGAGGCGTTGTTTGTGCCCAAAGATTCCCGCCTTGTGGAAGAATGCCTGCGTCTGACCGGCCTACCCAAAGCTGAAACCGTCCCTTACGGCACGGACGGGGCCGAACTACGCGAAGTGATCGACCAACTCGTGATCATGGGCCCGGGCGACATCCAGGTCGCCCACCGCGTCAACGAAAACGTCCCGCTGGCCGAACTGCACCAGGCCGTCGACGTCTACCGGCAACTAATCGAGTCACTCTGTTATTAAGAGACACTCCCCCTGGAGGAAATGATGAGTCTGGCAACTGTGTATGAACGATGGCAGCAGGATCCCGAGGGGTTCTGGGCGGAGGCCGCCGAGGCCGTTGCCTGGACCAAAGCGCCGACGCAGGTCTTGGACAGTAGCCGGCCGCCGTTTTATCGCTGGTTTCCGGATGGTGAGCTGAACAGCTGTTACAACGCGCTGGATCATCATGTGGCAACCGGCCGGTCCGACCAGCTCGCCCTCATCTACGACAGCCCGGTCACCGATACCGTTCGCCAATACACCTATCGCGAGCTACGCGACGAAGTGGCCCGGGTTGCCGGCGCCATCCGCGCCCTTGGCGTCGAAAAAGGGGATCGGGTCATCATCTACATGCCGATGATCCCGGAAGCGGCCATGGCGATGCTCGCCTGCGCCCGCCTTGGCGCCATCCACTCTGTCGTTTTCGGCGGTTTTGCCGCCAATGAGCTGGCCACCCGCATTGACGACGCCAAGCCCAAACTAATCATCTCTGCCTCCTGCGGTATCGAACCCGGCCGTTACGTCGAATACAAGCCGCTGCTGGATAAGGCCATCGAACTGTCGCAGCACAAGCCCAGCCATTGCCTCATTTACCAGCGTCCCCAGGTCAGCGCCCCGCTAATTGACGGGCGGGATGTAGATTGGGTAGAAGCTGTCGCCGCAGCTGAACCGGCTGACTGTGTACCGGTCAAAGCAACCGATCCGCTCTACATCCTCTACACCTCCGGCACCACCGGCATGCCCAAAGGCGTTGTCCGCGACAACGGTGGCCACCTCGTCGCCCTCAAATGGAGCATGGGCAACATTTACGGCGCCAATCCGGGCGACGTCTATTGGGCCGCCAGCGATGTCGGCTGGGTTGTGGGCCACTCCTACATAGTCTACGCCCCCCTTTTCCAGGGCTGTACGACGATTTTGTTCGAGGGTAAACCCGTCGGTACACCTGATCCAGGCGTCTTTTGGCGCGTTATTGCCGACCACGGCGTCAAGGTGTTGTTTACCGCGCCGACGGCGTTCCGCGCCATCCGCCGCGAGGATCCGGCCGCCAACTTCATGAAGCCCTACGACCTCTCCCGCTTCCAGGCGCTCTTCCTGGCCGGCGAACGCTGCGATCCAGACACGCTGCATTGGGCTGAAGAACAGCTCGGCGTGCCGGTCATCGACCATTGGTGGCAAACTGAAACGGGCTGGCCGATTGCCGCCAATCCGCTGGGGTTGGGCCTGCTGCCGGTGAAACCCGGCTCAGCCACCAAAGCGGTGCCAGGTTATGATGTGCAGGTGTTGGATGACGCTGGCACCCGGCTGGGCGCCAATCAGATCGGCAACATCGTCGTCAAATTGCCGCTGCCGCCGGGCTGCCTGCCCACGCTCTGGCAAAACGACAACCGCTTCGTCGATTCCTACCTTTCCCGTTACGACGGCTACTACTTGACCGCCGATGCCGGCTACATCGACGAAGATGGCTACCTTTCCATCATGAGCCGCACCGACGACATCATCAATGTCGCCGGTCACCGCCTCTCGACCGGCGCGATGGAGCAGGTGCTGGCCTCCCACCCGGCCGTGGCTGAATGCGCGGTCATCGGCGTCAATGACGAGCTAAAAGGGGAGATCCCGCTGGGATTGCTGGTGCTTAAAGCCGGCGTCACGCAGGCACATGAGGATATCGTGCGCGAGGTTATTCAGCAGGTACGCAACGAGATCGGCCCGGTGGCCTCGTTCAAGATCGCCGCCGTTGTCGAGCGCCTGCCCAAAACCCGCTCGGGCAAGGTGCTGCGCGGCACCATGAAAAAGATCGCCGACAACGAACCCTACCGCCAGCCCGCCACCATCGACGATCCGGCCATCCTAAACGAAATCACCGCCGCCCTCCAAAGGCTCGGCTACGGCACCGATTGATCGCCCAGATCCGCGCCGTACAGACGCGCCGCTGGCGCGTCTCCTGCGGCCACCACCTGAGCACACGGCCGCAGGCAGCGCCAGGCCCCCCCAACGGCGCCTATCCCGCCCGTCAACGGGGCTGCACGACCGCCTCAAGAGACGCGCCGCGGCGCGTCTCTACGCATCCCGATATGCGGCTACCATCCCGGCGAACCGCTGCGCCGTCTCCATGCAGGCGGTCAAAAACGCCTCTTCGGTCTCGAAACGTTCGTCCTGCATGATTTCATAGGTCAGCGGCTTGTTGTAGGGTGACGCGGCAATCAGCTGGGCCGTGTGCTCCCAATCAACCGTCGCCGAAAACGGGGTCAGGTGAGCGTCTGAGGTGCCGTCGTTGTCATGAAGATGCGTGACGCAAAGCCGATCACTGTACATCTCCAGGATGTCATTGCGGTTGCGGCCCAGATTGGCGTGGCCCGAATCCCAGCAAAGCCCAACTGTGTCCGCCGGGTATTCCGAGAAAATGCGGCGCAGCACCTCGCGGTTGTCGCGCGCCTCCGGCAGCGTCTTACCGCCGTAAGAGAGACCAAACCAATCCACCAGGTTTTCGATGGCCAGCTTCACCCCCAGCAGACGGCAGTACGGCTCCAGCGCATCCAGCGTTTTGCGCAGCTGGTTCCAGACCAGCTCCGCCGTCTCCGGCTCTTCGGGCAATGGATAAACATGCATCACAACGGCATCGGCGCCGAAGCGGGCGGCAAACTCCAGCCGATTTTTGACCAGCTCGACGCCGGCCAGGCGACTATATTCGGCCGGCGAGTACCAAAATTTCTCGATACCCTCCGAGCCATGGATGTCGACGACCGACAAATCATACTTTTTCAGCATCTTGCCAATCTCGATAAGTTCCGGCTCCGCGTAAAACATGTCACTGCGCCAATGATGGCACCAATGCACATGTTTGAAGCCGGCCTCGGCGATGCGGCGCAAATATTGATCAGGATTACCGATCCCACTGAAGAAATCAGCCAGACCTTTCATCTCATGAATTCCGGTTGTATAGTCAGTCGACATGGAAAGGGACATTTTTGCCTCGTCAGGTGATTTGTGATGGGTGATCAATCAGACAAACAGATTTTAGCGCAACAGGTCGGTGGGGCGTTAGTTGAAATTGACCAGAAGCTGATGGCGTTGCTGGGAATTGAGCTGGCTCGTATCGAGCCGGGCCTGGCTGTGTGTACGATGGCGGTGCGCGCGGACATGGTCAATAGCCATGGCTACTGCCAGGGCGGGCTGCTGTTTTCCCTCGCGGACCATGCCTTCGCCTACGCCTGTATGTCTGGCAACCAGGCCGGCGTCACCCTCTCAGCCAGCGTCATTTTCAGCCGGCCGGCCCGCACCGGCGACCAGTTACGTGCTGAAGCCCGGGTCACCAACGACGGCGGTCGGACGGCGACCTGTCTGGTCGAAGTCCTCAATCAGGACGGCGAGTTATTGGCCCAATTCCAGGGGGTGAATTACCGGGTCAACCGGCCGGTCCTCCCCCACTAACCCCCGGCTTCGGCCGCCACAAACGTAGCCCCCAGCCCAAAACCGCCAGACTCACCAGCGCGCCCACCAACACATGGGCCAGCTCACCCTGCAACTTGAACACCAGCGCCGCGCCGGCCCCAAGCAGCCAGGCCCATAGCGCCACATTGTGCCTCCGCTCTTTGTCTGGCTCCCACGCTTCAAACCAGGGCAAGGCCAGCATCACCACCAGCGAAGGTGGCAACAACGCACTCACCACATCCAGAAACGCAAGCAGTTGCAGGTCAAAGCGATATGCCGCCAGCACAAAAATCACGATCGACATCGCAATCAGGCTTACCCTTTGCGGTAACCGGGTCAGGCTGCTCAAGGCAAGCTGACCGGAATGCAGGCTGGAAAGCGCGGCGGAAAGAACAGCGACAACCAGGAATGTTTGGCCTAAGGCCGCCAGCCTGACGTTGGCCAGAATCCCCGCCAGGTTCCAGTCGCCCGTCGTGTTAAAGAGGATGGCGCCCACAATCATGGCTGTCATGAGCGTGACCGCAAACAGACCAGCCGCCTTGACCACATCGGCATCATGGCTGAGGTCCCAGCTAAAATCGGCTGAACGCAGGCTAAACAGGATGGCGTAGGCGATCACGGTGCCAATGGCCCAGAAGTAGTCAGCCAGGGCGATGGGACCGGCCGGTTCCGGAAAAACAAGCGAGGCGTCCACCGCCACCAGCGTAAAAACCGACAGGGCCAGCGCCGCGCTCGTCGTCACCCAAAGGAGGGCATTCCAGCGCGTGATCCCCAGTAAGCTCAAGACCAATACCGCCGTAATCATCAACAGTGTGCCTACCCAACCGGGCCAGGACAGACCCAGCGCCCGCAGCAACCCGGCAATACCAGCCCCGGAAACACCCACATGAAAGCCACCCCAACCCACCATGCCAACCGCCATCATCAGATTGAGCAGCGGCGCGCCATAGCGGCTGCCAAACGTGTCCGCCGCCCGCTGGGCCAAAGGTGCTTGCCGGCGCCGGCTGGCCAATCCCTGGCCCAGAATCAGACCGAACAAGAGGCCAGTCCCAACCAGAAAAACGAGTAGCAGCGGTCGCCAGGGCAAGATGCGCGCCAGGCTACCACCCAGGCTGATGCTGGCCGGATTGATGCCGATGCCGACATAGACGGCGGCGCGCTGGTACCAGGATGCAGTTGGCGTTGTTTGCTTCATAGGTCACTACTTTGTGGTGATGGTGTGGCAGCGTCACGCAAGCTCATGTGCGGCGCCGCTGCCAGCGAGCTGGACGATTGGCGCGCCAGCTTATTGAGCCGCCAGCGGGCCGCGGGCAATGTAGCCAGGCGGTAGAAAATGGCCAGCACCTCACGTAATGGGGCCGGTTGTTGGCCGGCCCGCAGCCGCCGCCACCCCTTGCGGGCCCGAAACTCCTTGTGCAGGACAACATGCAACTGGCGATAAAAGGCGGTGCTGAAAGGCCCCTCGTAGAGCATATCGAGGTCGGCCGAATCAGTCCAATTCTGCTTCTGGCCCAGCTGGGCCTTGACGTTCTCGTAAAAGCGTGTGCCCGGCAAGGGATAGGACACCGACATGCCCACGTCATCCGGCTGGCAGTCGCGCACCAGCTGCAGCGTTTGCTCAATTTCGGCCCGCGTCTCACCCGGGTAGCCAAACTGGAGGAAGAAGCCAACCTTGACGCCAGCCTCATGGAGGCGGGCCGCTGCTTCTCGAATCTGATCGGTTGTTGTGCCCTTCTCCATGGCATCGAGGATGCGCTGCGAGCCAGATTCAGCCCCAAGCCAGATGATGTCGCAGCCGGCTTCGGCCAGGGCCACGACATTTTCCGCGTCGCGCACAATCAAGTCAGCGCGACTGAGGCATTTGAACGGGGTGCGGATCCCACGGCGAGCCACTTCGGCAGCAAATTCAGCCCACCAGCCTGGTTTTAGCCCCATGATGTCGTCGGCAAACCAGATATGATCCGGCCGGTACGTCCGCTGCAACCATTCAAGCTCCTCGGCCACATTGGCCGGGCTGCGCGAGCTATAGCGCTGGCCCCAGATCGGCTTGGCGCACCAGTTGCAGTGAAACGGGCAGCCCCGCGTCGTCACCATGTTCATCGAGAAGTAGCCGTGGTTTGCCTGCCAGACCCGGCGATACTTTTCGACATCAATGAGGTCCCAGGCAGGAAAAGGCAGATCGTCGATCTGGCGTAGGACCGGGCGGCGCGGGTTGTGAACCGGCCGGTCCGCCCCTTCGGGCCACCAGGCCAGCCCGGCGATAGCCGCCAAAGTGGCTGACCCATCCCCTTCCAGCGTACGCAGCAACTCGGCCAGCGTCAGCTCACCCTCGCCCAACAACACATGATCGGCACCGGCAGCCAGGTAGTCAGCCGCGCGGTCGGTAGCATCCGAACCACAGACGATGGTCACGCAACCCGCCGCGCGGGCCAGCGCCAGCATGGTAAAGGCGGCCTGGCGCATATTGAGCAAACACATTTTGGAAAGGTAATTGAAATTATCTTCGTAGAGGATGGCGTAATCCGGCCGGTGGGTCGCCAGCAGCGCGGCCCACTCCGCCTCTGATTCGGCCAGCATCGCGTCAAACAGGGCCACCTCGTGGCCCAATTGGCGCAGATAACTGGCCACAATCATCGTTCCCAGCGGCGGATAGGGTTGCTGCGCGGCCCACAGCTTGGCGTCAAAGCGGAGGAAGTAGGATTGCCCCAGCAGGATTTTGCTCATCCTTCCCTCCGGGAAACCCTGACATCATAGGTCGAAAGCGCCTCGGATTCATGAGCGTCGAAATGCCCCTTGCAGAAATCGCGGCTGAAGGCGGCCTCTGACCAGTTGGGGTGCTGGCGGCGGAACTTGCGTACCTTGCGCCCGCGTTCCCACTCATCCAGCCTATCGCCAAGCCGGCCGCTCAAGAGCCATTCAGCCAGCCGTGTCAGGCGCCACTGGGGCATGGCGGGGGGGTGGGTACCGGCCGGTGGCCCCACCGCATTGGGCAGATAGCGCTCGGTCCATTGGTTCTCCGCCCGCAATCGCCGGTACATAGCCATGCCGCTCAGCGGGATCATCTGGGCGATCTCGCGGGCTACGTAGAGATTCTGGCGCTCAAAATGAAGGGCGTCCTCACTTAAGATGAAGTTGGGACAAAGTGGCGCACCACGCCAGGCGGCCCAGCGCACCACAGCGATGACCAGCGCCCGTGCCAGCCAGACCCGCCCCGGGGCAGTCACAATCAGGTAATCGATGTCGGCGCCCTGGCTGACATTGGCCATTGCCAGCGAGCCCGTCAACGCCACCAGGCGCACAAATGGCAGATGCGCCAGCCACAAACCGTAGGACCGGGCCAGTGCCCGCAAGCGCCCGGCTTCTTGCGATCTGTCAAGCCTCACCTGCACCTGTTTGTCCTGACCTGGCAGGAAAAAATAATGGCCATCCGATCCAATTTGGGTCGCCAGCCTCTGGCTCTCCGCCAGCCTTTGCGCCAGCGCAGTTTGGCTGAGCGCGGCCCCTTCCAGGTAGCGATGGAGTTCCGATAGGGTCAGCGGATAATCATAGATGTCGCTGTAGACAACAGTGCGCCAGATAGCCTGCTCGACCAAATCCAACTCAGCCGGCGCGACTGTAGCGCCGCCTTCTCGGCTCCCTCCCCCTGAACCCATTCAACTAGGCTCCATTGCTGGTATCTACATGAAATGACGTCGAATTCTGTCGATCGGGCGTGCTGGATATGAAGATAAAGGCCACTACCGCAGTCAGGGCCAGCACCAGCGCCAGGATCCCGAAACTGGTGGCAAAGCTGAAACTGGTCAACAACAGGCCCCCCAATAGCGGCCCTACGACTTTACCCAGATTGTCCATCGTACCAACCAATCCCAGGGCAGCGCCCAGATCAGTCGTCGCGACCTGATCGGCCACAAAGGCGGAGCTGGCCGGGAAAAGGAAAGCCTGGAAGAAACCCAGCCCTGCGGCCAGACCATATAATGCGGCCGCATTGCCGCCCCAGGGAACCAGGGCCAACGTGGCCGCAATAGCGACCATCGCCACAACCATGACGCGGAGATGGCCCAGGCGATCAGCGACCCGCCCCCCTAACGGCTTGGCCACGATGTGGACCGCTTCCTGCAAGGCAAAGAAGGTACCCGCAACCAGCGCCGTGTAACCCTGATCCAGAGCATAGACAGGCAAAAACGCCTTGAGCGCATAGATGCTGACGTAAGTCGAGGATTCCAGAAAACCGCCCAGCCAGACTGCCGGCGACCGGCCGGCCGCCCCCACAGCCTGGCGCAGCTGCTGACCAAATGGCTTGTGCCTGGCCGGCTTCAACGCCGGCGACTCGTCCATCAGGGCCACGGGCAAAAAAGCCAGACAACTGGCGAGGCCGATAATGGTAAAAATCCATTGCGGGGAGATATTGAGCAGCAACCAGCCGCCCAGGACCGGACCAACAATGTAGCCCGCACTCCGGGCATTGCCAAACCAGCCCAGCTTCTCTGCCCGCCGCCTGCCAGCGTTCTCGGCCACGTAAGCCACCGTCACCGGCCCATAAATTGCCGTGGCGGTCCCGTGGATGATGCGCACAATCACCAGATGGTCCGGCGTCTCGATCAGCCAATACAGGAAGGGGATGAAGCCAAAAAAGGCGGTGCCTACCAGCAGCCAGCTGCGCCGGCCCCAGCGGTCAGAGAGGAGACCAACCAGCGGCTTCAACAACATCCCGGTAATGGTCGAGACCGAGACGATAAAGCCCAGCAGAATATCGGTTGCACCCAACATGGCCGCAAAGATGGGCAAGAGTGGTGTCTTGCCCATCTGATAAGCGGATCGCACAACCAGATCCGCAAAGGTGATGTAGAGGAAGTTGCGATCTTTGATCATGTAGCGTCAGAATGCCTCAGTCAGCAGCAACAGGCAACAGGCCAGACGCCTGCACCAGCTGATTAAACTGCCCGATGTCGTCGCTCACGACGCGCTCCAGGCGTGCCAGCTGGGCGCCAAGGCGTTGCTCCAGGTCGGCAAAAACCTCGCGCGCCTGATCCGTCGGCTTGAAGTCGGCATTGGCGACCAGAATCGGCATGCCGGCCAGCTTACCGCTGAGTTTTGTCTCGTAAAACATGTAGCGCTCGATGCCTTCCCGGTTAATCAGCGCCTCTTCGATCTCCACCAGCTTGGCCGTTACCGCCTGGCCGTTCTCGGTCAGAGTCGCATCGCCCCGGCCCAGCCAACCCGCAACCTGCTGCCGCAGCACGCGAATCCGGTTAATCGCCTCGTGGCATTCCGAGAGCCGATCACGAATGGCGATCAGGAACGCAAATTGCTCCTGCAACTCCGCCTGCGTTGCGGCCACAGTCGGGATTTTGCGGATTTCGCAGCTGGTTTCGCTGATGACGCCGTCAACGGTTAAGCGGAGTCGGTAAGTGCCCGGCACCGCCTTTGGTCCGCGCACTTCGACGCCTGGCCCGTCCGTCAGTTTGGTCGCTGGCGGATAGCGCATGTCCCAGACAAAACGATTCAGGCCGGCGTCCATCGTCAGCTGCCGGCCATTACTCGTCACGTTGCTGAAACTGATGATCTCGGCCCCGGCCGAATCACTGATCGTCAACTGAACCGATTGAGCCGAACTATCCTTGAGATAGTAATAGATGTGAACGCCATTATCCGGGTCCGAACCACTGTCGAGAAAGTCGCGGGTCAGCATACCGGTCCGGTCGCGACCGATGTTGAAGGTCATGTCGTTGCCCAGGCCCAGCATGTACGCCTTGCCCTGATCCACGCCCCAGGTCCGGCCAAACCAGAGGTCAGGGAAGCGGTAGGCCGGCGCCGGCTGGAATAGATGAGCTTGCTGATCGGCCAGATCATCACCAACCTGCTGAATGAGCGTAGCCCCATCCAAAATCCAGAAGGAGCGACCATGTGTCGCCACGACCAGGTCGCCATCCTTGAAAACCATGTCGTAAACGGGCGACACCGGCAGATTGCCCTGGGCCGGCTGCCAGCTGGCGCCATCGTCAAACGAGACGTGGAGGCCGAGCTCAGTGCCGGCCAACAACAGACCGGGCCGGCCCGGGTATTCGCGGATGACCCGGGTAAACTCATCAGCCGGCAGGCCATTGACGATTTTTGCCCAGCTGGCGCCATAATCGCTGCTCTTGTAGAGATAGGGCGCAAAATCATCCATTTTGTAGCGGGTGCAGGCCAGGTAAACGGTGCCGGGCTGGTTCGGCGAGATATCCAGCGAATGAACCATCGTCCATTCCGGCATATCCGGCGGCGTGACGTTCTGCCAGCTGGCGCCGCCATCGCGCGAGATATGCACCAGGCCATCGTCCGAACCGGTCCAGAGAACGCCGGGTTCCAGAGCCGATTCCATAAAGGCATAGATGGTGGCGTAATTCTCAGCCCCGGTGGTGTCATTGCTGATGGGGCCACCCGAGGCGACCAGCTTCTCTGGATCAGCCCGTGTGAGGTCCGGGCTGATGACCTCCCAGCTCTGCCCTTCGTTCGTTGTCTTGAACAGGTGGTTCCCGGCCGCGTACAACACGCCGCTGTCATGAGGCGAGAAAGAGAGGGGATAGGTCCACTGGAAGCGGTATTTCCAATCCTTGGCGCCGTAGCCACGGTACGTTTCCGGGTAGATGGTGACCAGCCGGATTTGCCCGGTACGATGATCATAACGCTGCAAGGCGCCACCCCCGCCGGGTGAACTGCCAATAGCGCCGCAAAAGACGATATTGGGATCGTCAGGATGGACGGCGACATGGCCGCTTTCACCGGTCCCGGCCGAATAACAATCCTGCCAGGGAATGCCCCCCTTGCCCGTCCGGCTGGGGACGCTCATGTTGGAGTTGTCTTGCTGGGTGCCATAAACCCGATAGGGGAATTGGTTATCCGTCGTGACCCGGTAGAACTGGGCCGTGGGTTGGTTGTAGACCGTCGACCAGGAGTTGCCGCTGTTGAAGGAGACGCTGGCGCCGCCATCATTGCCATTGATCAGGCGACGATTATCTGTCGGGTCAATCCAGATGGCGTGGTTGTCGCCGTGGGTTGTCAGGATCTGCGACCAGTTGCTGCCGCCGTCGTCGCTGCGCCAGGCGCGCAGCCCCATCATGTAGACCCGGTTGGCATCCACCGGATCGGCAATCAGGTGATGGAAATACCAGGGGCGGGCGTGTAGTTCCATTTTGTCGCACAGCTTTTGCCAGCTTTCGCCGTTGTCATCGCTGCGGAACAGGCCGCGTTCGTGGGCTTCGACGATGGCCCAGATCCGGCCGGTCTGCGCCGGCGATTGCACCACGCCAACCTTGCCCCAGATGCCGCCCGGCAGCCCCGGCTTGCCGCTGATATCTTCCCAGCTATCGCCCCCGTCCGTGGAGCGCCAGAGGCCACTGTCCTCACCACCACTGGACAAGGTCCAGAATTTGCGGTGCGCCTCCCAGATGGCGGCAAAGAGCAGATTTGGATTGCGCGGATCCATCGTCAGATCGATGGCGCCGGCCTTGTCGCTCTTGAATAGGATCTGTTCCCAGGTCGCGCCGCCATCTTTCGTGCGATAGATGCCGCGCTCCTGGTTCGGGCCAAAAGCGTGGCCCAGAGCGGCGACATAAACGATGTCCGGGTTTTTCGGGTGGATGCGGATCTGGCTGATGTGGCGAGAATCTTTGAGGCCGACGTTGCTCCAGGTTCGGCCGGCGTCGGTGGATTTATAAACGCCGTCGCCATGGGAAACATCCAGGCGCAGACAATGTTCACCAGTCCCGGCATAAATGATGTTGGCGTCGGATGGCGCCACGGCCAGGGCGCCGACCGCCGACGTGTTGAAATAGCCGTCAGAGACATTCTGCCAATATTGGCCGGCGTCATCCGATTTCCAGACACCGCCACCGACGGCGCCAAAATAGTAGGTGGCGGAATCGCCCGGCACCCCGGCCACGGTCACCACGCGGCCGCCTCGTGGCGGGCCGATGCAGCGGAAATGTAAATTTGCCAGCAAATCAGACTTTGTCGGTAAAGACATTGGTTACTCCAGTGAATTACAAATTACGATTGGGGATTTTCGAGGAGCCTGTCGCCCAAAAGCCACTACGCGGATTTTGGCGGATTTGCGGTTCGCGCCGACTCTAGCCAACGAGCGGCCCCTCATAAATCGGAAATCCCCAATCGTAAATGAACAATACGGACTCAGTTCTAATATCCCAGGGCATACCCGTCTCGGCGCGGGTCGGCGCCGCCCATAAAGGCGCCAGTCTCCGGATCCACGGCGATCCCCTGGCCGCCGCCCACCATGGCCGAAAAAGGTTCAATCACGTTGATCTCGTGCCCCATAGCCGCCAGCGCCGCCCGGACATCTTCGGGCACCCGTGACTCGACGTCGACCTGCAGCCCTGGCTCCGAGGTGCGGACCCGAGCCGCCTCGATGGCTGCCTGGATGTTCATATCGTGGTCGATGACGTTCATGATCATTTGCGGCGTGGTTTGCATGATGCCGTAACTGCCTGGCGTGCCAACCATGAAGCGGAGCTGGCCATCTTTCCAGACCTGGACTGGCGACATACACATTTCCGGCTTCTTGTTGGGCGCAATTGCGTTGGGGCTATCCGCTTCCCGATCCATCCAGCGGATAAAGTCGTTGAGGGCCAGACCGGTGCCGGGGATGACGACACTGGAGCCAAACAGGCCGCCCAGGCTCTGGGTCACCGCCACGGCATTGCCCTGGGCGTCCACCGCCTCAAAATGGGTGGTGTTTTCGGTTTGCATAAAGTGCCAGGGGTCGCCGGGTTCGACCTCGCCGGCCAGGCGGCGCTCATTGAACCGTTCGCCGGCCGTCACCTGGGCCCGATCGGTAATCTGGGCACGGCGGGCAGCGGCGAACTCCTTGGAGATGAGGCCGGCGGTGGGTGGCGGGTTGCCGATGGTGTGGGCGATGCGGTCGGCCGTAGATAACTTGGCCGCTTCGATGAAGTTATGCAGATTGGCCGTACTGTTGTGGCCCAGTCCGCCCACATCAAACCCTTCCATGATGTTGAGCGTCTCGAAGAATTGAACGGCCTGGCAGGGCGGCTCCGGCGCATAGATCTTGAAGCCACGGTAGTCGGTATGGAGAGGGGTCTGCCAGTGGATCTGCAGCCCCTGCAAATCCTCGTGCGTGATCAGGCCGCCATTATCGGCCATGTAACTGACGATGCGGTCGGCGATGTCGCCACGATAGAAGGCATCTACGCCGTTGCGGCCGATCTGACGGAACGTATTGGCCAGATCTTTTTGGATGAGGATGTCGCCCGCCTGGGCTTCGCGGCCTGGCTGGATGTAGACCTGGCCGGAATTGGGGAATTTGCGCAAATTGGGCGCGTCCCAGTTAATCCAGAGGGCGTTGATGACGGTTAGGGGGAAACCCAGTTCAGCGTATTCGATGGCCGGGGCGAACACATCGATCGGGTCCATGGTGCCGTATTTTTCCAGGGCGGCCAGCCAACCGGCCGGTGCGCCCGGCACCAGCGGCGTCAGCGGTCCCTTGGTATGTTTTTCGTCGCTATCGTAGAGGTGGAGATGGGCACCGGCCGGTGTCGTCCCCATGTAATCAATCACCTGGTGCGTACCACTGGCCGCATGGTAAAAATGCATGTAGCCATTGCCGCCCAAACCAGACATGTACGGCTCAACTACATTCAGGGCCGCCGCTGTGGCAATAATGGCGTCAAAGGCATTTCCTCCCTGCATGAGCATACGGACACCGGCCAGGGACGCCAGCGGATGGGCTGAGGCAATCATGCCGCGGCGGCCAGTAACGGTAGAACGATGCACGGTACCTTTGCTCGAAAAGCTCATGAGGATCCTCCAGTGTCGGTGCGTGGCCAGGAATTGTTAAAGACAAGGACAGACTTAACCACGAATTCAGATCAACAATAATCCAAAGCGGCCAAGAAACCAACTATTGCCGGGACGGTTGAGGGCCGTCGCCTCAACCGTCCCGCTCCTATTACTGTATTGCTTTGGGCCTTTGTATGGCTAAAGATTATTCTTCATCACTTGCCCTTCTTTCATCACAAGAGGGACATTCTCAGGCTGACCCAGCCCCCAGATGTCCTGCAACGGATCCACCGTTGTTACAATGATGTCGCCCAGTTTACCGGCCTCGAGCGTGCCGATATCATCCTGCAGTTCGAGGCACTCGGAAGCCACTTTGGTCGCGGCCATGATGGCCTCCATCGGGCTCATGCCCAGCTGTTCACACATCACGCCAAGTTCCAATGAGTTGTAGCCGTGCGGGATGACGCCCGAATCCGTGCCCATGGCGATTTTGACACCTGCTTTGTAGGCCCGCTGCAAGTTATCCCCACGCATGGCCATAAATTGCGGCAGGACCCGTTCCACCCAGGGCGGCATGGTCCGGTCCGGCGGCGCGATATGGCGGCTGTAGTGGCCCAACACCATTGTCGGCACCAGGAACGTGCCATTTTTGAGCATCAGCTCAATACCCTCATCATCAATCAAAGTGCCATGTTCAATCGAGTGAACGCCGGCCCGCAGCGCATTCTTGATCCCGGCCGTCCCCTGGGCATGGACCATCACCTTGCGGCCCCGCAGGCGACGGGCCTCATCCACAAACGCATCCAGCTCAGCCTGGGAATAAGCCTCGTCAAACGGGTGATCATTGGGACTGCTAACGCCGCCGGTGGCGCAGATTTTGATCACATCAGCCCCGGCACGCACCAGTTCGCGCACTTTGGTCCGCACGCCATCGACGCCATCGCAGATGAAGTCCGGCCGGCCCGGGTAGGGGGCGAACCAATGGAGGTTGCCACCCGACGGCATCAGCCCATCAGCGTGCCCACCAGTTGGGCTCAGCATGCAGATGCTGATGTGCAGGCGCGGCCCCGCGACCAACCCATCCGCCACGGCCATTTTGAGCCCCAAATCAGCGCCGCCAGCATCCCGAACCGTCGTCACGCCGCAATCCAGCGTCGCCCGCATGTAGGGGATGACGTCATAAAACTTGTAGCTGAACGGATCGTTCATGATCTTCTGGAAGTTAAAGCCGGCGAACATGATGTGAACATGGCTGTCGATGAGACCGGGCAGGATGGTGCCGCCCCCGGCGTCGATCATGGTAATCTCGCTATCCGGCAGCGGGATGTCTGCCTTGCGGCCCACAGCCTGAATTTTCTTGTCATGTAGCAAGACGGCGCCATCACGGATTGGCTCGCCGCCCCGACCGTCTATCAGAGTACCGTTGTGCAAGAGTGTGTAGCCCATGGTTTCCTCCTCAGGAATGCAGCAAATATTGGCTCAATTATGCCTCAGCCAGGCCATGTGCATAGGGGTTGCTCGCCAAACGCTGTCCAGATAGGGGCAATTTCGTAACCAATTTGGGGCAAAGCGGGTTTACAAAAGGTGAGTGAAAGGGCAGTGAACAATTGAAATCCGTAAAGGCCCGAGGGATAAAATTGTTGCTTGAATTGATTTTTGCTAATAACATTGGGCACGGCGGTCTGAGATTCACATAATCAGCCGCCTGGAAAGAGCGAGAGAAACAGAATCACAGCCTCATGATGGGAACGCCATTACCGGTGGGTTAAGGTTGCTTAACTTGTCAAAAATGGCAGCGATCTCGTTACGCTCGCCTGTATCAGCAACACAACTTTAAAATACGAATGGTGACGTTCTCTATGAGCTCGCAAGCGAAACCCGACGCTAGACACAAAATTCTGCAGGTGCAAGACATCAAGACCCGCTTTCACACCCAGGATGGCACGGTTCATGCCGTTAACGGTGTCAGCTTTGACCTCCATGAGGGTGAGCTTCTGGGCGTAGTCGGCGAAAGCGGCTCCGGCAAAAGCGTCACCATGATGTCCTTGCTGAAACTCATCCCCATGCCGCCGGGAGAGATTGCCTCCGGCAAAGCAATTTTTGAAGACAAAAATCTGGTCCAGCACGATCTAATCCAGCTGGATACTCGTTCCATCCGCAAGATTCGCGGTGGTCAGATCGGTTTCATTTTTCAGGATCCGATGACATCGCTGAATCCAGTGCTGACTGTTGGCCGGCAAATCACCGAGCCGCTGCGCAACCACCTGAATATGAGCAAGGAAGCGGCCAACAAGCGAGCCGAAGAGTTGCTAAATCTCGTCGGGATTCCCAATGCCCATAAGCGGCTGACAGATTACCCCCATGAGTTTTCCGGCGGTATGCGGCAGCGCGTGATGATCGCCATCGCCCTCTCCTGCAACCCGCAAATCCTGATTGCCGACGAGCCCACAACGGCGCTGGACGTGACCATTCAGGCCCAGATCATCGAGCTGATGAAGAATCTGCGCGAGGAATTTGGCATGGCCATCGTCTGGATCACGCATGACCTGGGCGTTGTGGCCGGGATTGCGGACCGGGTGATGGTGATGTACGGCGGTGGTGTTGTTGAACGGGCACCAGTCAAAGAGCTGTACGCAGGTCCGCAGCATCCGTATACCATCGGTTTGTTGGGTTCCCTGCCTCGATTGGATTCAGACCGGGCCGAAAAATTGGAAAACATCAAAGGACAGCCACCTAATTTGCTGGCGCCGCCGACCGCCTGCCCATTTGCCCCTCGTTGTCAATTTGCTTACGAGCGCTGCTACAACGAAAATCCCCTGCTCGAGAATATCACCGAAACGCACGAAGTAGCTTGTTGGTGGAACATTGAAAAAGGAACTGCGCGCTATGACCACTAATAAGAAGAAAGAGGTCCTGGTTTCTGTCAAGAATCTCAAGAAACATTTTCCCATCATGCAGGGTGTGTTCCGGCGCCAGGTTGGCGCGGTTCGCGCCGTGGATGGGGTGACCTTTGATGTGTACAAGGGTGAGACCCTGGGCCTGGTAGGCGAGAGTGGTTGTGGCAAGTCGACGACCGGCCGGTTAATCATGCGCCTCTTCCCGGTTACCGAAGGCTCCATCTTGTTCCAGGATAAAGATCTGACTCAGCTCGAAGGCGACGCCCTGCGTGCCGTTCGTCCCGGTATCCAGATGATTTTCCAGGATCCCCATGCCAGTCTCAATCCGCGCATGACCGTAGGCAGCATCATCTCGGAGCCTCTGGAAGAACATAGCATTTTCAGCGCCAACGAACGCACGGCTCGGGTTGAAGAGCTGATGGAGCTGGTTGGCCTTAACCCCTCCTTCAAGAATCGTTATCCCCATGAGTTTTCCGGCGGCCAGCGGCAACGTATCGGCATCGCTCGCGCCCTGGCGCTGAACCCGCAATTTGTCGTCGCCGACGAGCCTATCGCCGCGCTGGACGTTTCCATTCAAGCCCAGGTCGTCAACCTGATGGAAGAGCTACAGGACGAATTGGGCCTGACCTATCTCTTCATCTCCCATGATCTGAGCATGATTCGCCACATCGCCGACCGAGTGGCCGTCATGTACCTGGGCAAATTGGTTGAGCTGGGCAACAACAAGGATGTCTACGAGCATACGTTGCACCCCTATACCCGAGCCCTTCTCTCAGCAGTCCCCGTGGCCGATCCGGTCGTGGAAGAGTCACGCGCCCGGATCATCTTGAAAGGTGACGTGCCCAATCCCGCTAATCCACCGGTTGGCTGTAACTTCAATACCCGCTGCCCGGAAGCAATCGAAATCTGCTTTCAGGTGGAACCGGACTGGAAAGAGCATCAGCCTGGCCATTGGGCAGCCTGCCATCTCCTCGAGAATGGTGGCAATTAGGTGACACCCTGGCGTCATTCTGGTATTTTATTAGTTGACGCCCAAGGTGATCTTGTGGCATATTCGGGGCATGTTTGTTGGCCGCGGCCACAAATCTCTTTTAATGGCGCCCGCTTCGCCGAGGGGCCGCCAGCAAGGTAGAGGCGACCAGGTTCCCGCCATACGCAGGAGGTAGCCAACCGTACCTTATCAAGTAGAAATTTTGCTACGTCGAGTGTGAAATGATCGTGAGTTTGTTCATTAACTATTGGAGGAGACAATGAAATCGATCAAGGTCCTATTGATAACCCTTTTGGGTGTCCTGGCTCTGGCCGCCTGTTCGCCCGAGACAGTCGTCGAGCAGGTTGAGGTTACGCGTGTCGTGACCGAGACTGAGCAGGTCGTCGAGCAGGTTGAAGTCACCCGCGTCGTCGTCGAAGAGGCCGCAGCCGGCAACGAAGTTGTCGAAGCTGAGCCAGAAGTCATCGTCGAGACGCAACGTGGTCAGGGCCCGCAGCTGACCTTCATTTTCTGGCAAGCGCCGTCCAACCAGTTCCCCTTCCTTTCCGGTGGTGGTAAGGAACAGGACACTTCCGCTATCGTTCTTGAGCCATTGGCTGACTACAACCCACAAGGGCAGATCTATCCTGTCCTGGTTGATTCTGTGCCAACGCTTGACAACGGTGGTTTTGCCGAAGACCTGATGAGCATCACCTGGAAACTGAAAGAAGGGCTGCTCTGGTCCGATGGCACCCCGGTGACCGCTGAAGACGTTGTCTTCACCTACGAGTTCTGCGCGGAGCCGGACACCGGTTGTGCGGCGGCCGACAATTTCGCCGAAGTTGCCAGCGTCGAGGCCGTTGATGACCTGACAATTTTGGTGAATTTCACCCAGCCAACGCCATTCCCCTACAAGCCGTTCGTCGGCTACAGCAACGGCATTATCCAGAAAGCCCAGTGGGCGGACTGCATTGGCATCGAGGCGGTTTCCTGTACTGAGGAATCGTTCTACCCGATCGGCACCGGCCCGTACATGGTGGCTGACTTCCGCCCGAATGACTCCATTCTGTATGAAGTCAACCCGAACTACCGCAACCCGCAGAAGCCGTTCTTCTCCGGTGTCTTCATCAAGGGTGGTGGTGACGCTGAGTCTGCGGCCCGCGCCGTTCTTGAGACTGGTGAATCTGACTTCTCCTGGAACCTCCAGGTTGCGCCCGAAGTGATCGCTCAGATGGAGCTTGGCGGCCAGGGGTACATCTCCTCCGCTTTCGGCACCAGCCTTGAGCGTATCATGATCAACTTCACCAACCCGAGCCCGGACCTGCCGGTTGAAGAGCGCGCCGAATACCTCGACGGCAACAACCCGCACCCGACCCTTCAGGTGCTGGAGATCCGCCAGGCGCTTGGTATGGCTATCGATCGCGTGACCCTGACCACCTTCGGTTACGGCACCGCCTTCGGCCAGCCGACCTGTAACTTCATCGCCAATCCGCCGGCCTACACCTCGCCGAATAACACTTGCGCGCAGGACATCGAAGGCGCCAACGCGCTGCTCGATTCTGTAGGCGCAGTTGACAGCGATGGCGATGGTATCCGTGAATATGAAGGCATCCCGTTGAGCTACGTCTTCCAGACTTCAACGAATGCGGTCCGCCAGGGTTATCAGTCCTTCATCAAACAATGGTGGGCTGAGATTGGTGTCGACACCGAACTGCGCAACATCGACGCTGCCGTCTACTTCGGTGGTGACGTCGCCAGCGACGACACCTACACCAAGTTCTATACCGACGTCGAAATGTACACCAACAGCTCGAATGGTTTTGACTTCGGCTCGTACCTGGCCAACTACCGTTGTTCGACCATCAACAGCGTTGACAACAACTGGTTCGGCGGCAACGTCACCCGTTACTGCAGCGAAGAGTATGATGCCCTGCTGGATGAGTTCAACCAGGAAGGTGACACGGCTCGTCGTCAAGAATTGGTGATTGCGATGAATGACCACCTCGTTCAGAACGTGGTTATTATCCCGCTGACCGCCCGTGGCTCTGTCAACGGTTGTTCCAACCGGGTTATTGGCTGCCGCTCCAATGGTTGGGGTCCGAGTCTGCAGAACGTTGCTGACTGGACACTGGCTTCGGATCAATAACATCAACTTCAACTGTTGCCTGTCAGGACTGGCTCGCCAATCCTGACAGGCAACGGTTCTCCCGGCATTGTTGTCACCCATAGCCGGTTCGGTTTTGGGGATCGTAATATTGTTGAACAACCTTTGGAGGAGACTATGAAATCGATCAAGGTCCTATTGATAACCCTTTTGGGTGTCCTGGCTCTGGCCGCCTGTTCGCCCGAGACAGTCGTCGAGCAGGTTGAGGTTACGCGCGTCGTGACCGAGACTGAGCAGGTCGTCGAGCAGGTTGAAGTCACCCGCGTTGTCGTCGAAGAGTCAGCGGCCGGCAGTGAAGTGGTCGAAGCCGAGCCTGAAGTCATCGTCGAGACACAACGCGGTCAGGGCGGTCAGCTGACCATCTTTTTCTGGCAGGCGCCCTCCAATCAGTTCCCCTTCCTTTCCGGTGGTGGTAAAGAGCAATCCAGTAGTGCCATCGTCCTGGAGCCACTGGCTGACTACAATCCTCAAGGTCAGCTCTATCCCGTCCTGGTTGATTCTGTACCGACGCTGGACAACGGTGGCTTCTCCGAAGATCTGATGAGCATCACCTGGAAACTCAAGGAAGGGCTGCTCTGGTCTGACGGTACGCCGGTTACCGCTGAAGACATCGTCTTCACGTATGAGTTCTGCGCTAATCCGGACGTTGGCTGTGCCGGCGCCGACAACTACGCTGATATCGATAGCGTGGAAGCCGTTGATGACTTGACCGCAGTTGTGAACTTTAGCGTTCCCACACCTTATCCATACAAGCCTTTCGTGGGTGCCGGCAACGGCCTGATCCAAAAAGCGCAGTGGGAAAACTGCAACGGCATTGACGCGGTTTCCTGTACTGAGGAATCGTTCTACCCGATCGGCACCGGCCCGTACGTAGTTGTCGATTTCCGTCCGAATGACTCCATTCTGTATGAATTCAACCCGAACTACCGTAACCCGCAGAAGCCGTACTTCTCCGGTGTCTTCATCAAGGGTGGTGGTGACGCTGAGTCTGCGGCCCGCGCCGTTCTTGAGACTGGTGAATCTGACTTCTCCTGGAACCTCCAGGTTGCGCCCGAAGTGATCGCTCAGATGGAGCTTGGCGGCCAGGGGTACATCTCCTCCGCTTTCGGCACCAGCCTTGAGCGTATCATGATCAACTTCACCAACCCGAGCCCGGACCTGCCGGTTGAAGAGCGCGCCGAATACCTCGACGGCAACAACCCGCACCCGACCCTTCAGGTACTGGAGATCCGCCAGGCGCTTGGTATGGCTATCGATCGCGTGACCCTGACCACCTTCGGTTACGGCACCGCCTTCGGCGAGCCAACCTGTAACTTCATCGCCAATCCGCCGGCCTACACTTCACCGAACAATGAGTGTCCGCAAGACGTCGAAGGCGCCAACGCGCTGCTCGATTCTGTAGGCGCAGTTGATAGCGATGGCGACGGCGTCCGTGAATACAATGGGATTCCGTTGAGCTACGTCTTCCAGACTTCAACGAATGCGGTCCGCCAGGGTTATCAGTCCTTCATCAAACAATGGTGGGCTGAGATTGGTGTAGATACCGAACTGCGTAATATCGACGCCGCCGTCTACTTCGGTGGTGACGTCGCCAGCGACGACACCTATACCAAGTTCTATACCGACGTCGAAATGTACACCAACAGCTCCGTCGGCTTTGACTTTGGTTCCTACCTGGCCAACTACAGCTGTGAGCGCATCAACGGTGTCGACAACAACTGGTTTGGCGGCAACGTCACCCGTTACTGCAGCGAAGAGTATGACGCCCTGCTGGATGAGTTCAACCAGGAAGGTGACACGGCTCGTCGCCAGGAACTCGTGATTGCGATGAATGACCACCTCGTTCAGAACGTGGTTATCATCCCGCTGACCAGCCGTGGCTCTGTCAATGGTTGTTCCAACCGGGTTATTGGCTGCCGTTCCAACGGTTGGTCCAACAGCCTGAACAACATCGCTGACTGGACCCCGGCCAGCGACCAGTAATCTGTCCGAACCTCGGAGTTACTCCGGGATTAGTTTCCGGGCCCTGCCATGTGCAGGGCCCGGAACACCTGGGCAACTGTTCATTCTTCAATCAGCGATGCCTTTTGGCCTGGTTGCTTGAGCAATAGACAGTTGTCTGGCAACTCATTTCTAGAGTTGCTGGTGCTGCTGCCTAGAGAGTTGAAGCTGGCTTGATAGTGCCGACATATGGAGGAGAGATGAAATCACTCAAAAAACTATTGTTTATCCTTTTGGGTGTTATGGCTTTTGCAGCCTGTACACCCGAGACGGTCGTTGAACAAGTAGAGGTCACCCGCGTCGTGACTGAAACTGAGCAGGTCGTCGAGCAAGTTGAAGTGACCCGCGTTGTCGTCGAAGAAGTTGTCGACACTGAAATCGTTGAGAGCGAACCTGAAATCATCGTCGAGACACAACGTGGTCAGGGTGGTCAGTTGACCATGATCTTCTGGCAAGCCCCGTCCAATCAGTTCCCCTTCCTTTCCGGTGGTACGAAAGAGTATCTCTCTTCGTCCATGGTCCTGGAACCCCTGGCTGACTACAATCCGCAAGGGCAGCTATACCCCGTGCTGGTCGATGAGGTTCCCACCCTTGAGAATGGTGGTTTCGCCGAAGACCTTATGTCCATTACCTGGAAGCTCAAAGAAGGGTTGCTCTGGTCGGACGGTACGCCTGTGACTTCGGAAGACGTCATCTTTACGTATGAGTTCTGTTCCGATCCTGATACGGGCTGTGCTGTTTCTGACAACTATGCCGGTATTGACAGCATCGAAGCTGTCGATGACCTGACCGTCGTCATCAACTTCAGTGAAGCAACCCCGTTCCCCTACAAAGCGTTTGTCGCTTCTGGTAACGGGCTTATTCAGAAAGCCCAGTGGGAGTCCTGCATTGGCGCCGCCGCCGTGTCCTGCTCCGATGAAGCATTCTACCCCATAGGAACCGGGCCGTATGTCGTGTCTGATTTCCGCCCCAATGACTCTATCCTGTATGAAATCAACCCGAATTACCGCAACCCGCAGAAGCCTTACTTCGAATCCATCTTCCTGAAAGGTGGCGGTGATGCTGAGTCTGCCGCCCGCGCTGCTCTAGAGACCGGCGAATCGGACTTCTCCTGGAATCTCCAGGTAGCGCCCGAGGTTATCGCCCAGATGGAGCTCGGCGGCCAGGGTTTTGTCTCTTCCGCATTCGGTAACAGTTTGGAACGGATTATGATCAACTTCACAAATCCAAGCCCAGATCTGCCGGCTGAAGAGCGTGGCGAATATCTGGATGGTAATAATCCCCATCCGACGTTGCAGCTGTTTGAAATCCGGCAGGCGCTTTCCATGGCGATTGATCGGACCACCCTGACCAGCTTTGGCTACGGCACCGCCTTCGGCATACCGACCTGTAACATCATCTACAATCCGGCACCTTATTCCTCGCAGAATAACACCTGTGAGCAGGATATTGAAGGTGCCAACGCCCTGTTGGATGAAGCCGGCGTCGTTGACAGCGATGGCGATGGCATCCGCGAATACAATGGCATCCCGCTGAGCTACGTCTTCCAGACTTCGACGAATGCGGTCCGCCAGGGTTACCAATCGTTCATCAAGCAATGGTGGGCTGAGATTGGTGTCGACACCGAGCTGCGCAACATCGATGCCTCCGTCTACTTCGGTGGCGATGTGGCCAGCGACGATACGTACACCAAGTTCTTCACTGACGTCGAGATGTACACCAGTGGCCCCAATGGTCTGGACTTCGGCACCCACCTGGCAGACTATACCTGTGCCCGTATCAACGGCGCTGACAACAACTGGTTTGGCGGCAACGTCACCCGTTACTGCAGCGAAGAGTTTGACGCTCTGATCGCCGAGTTTAATGCGGAAGGCGATACAGCTCGCCGCCAGGAACTGGTCATCGCGATGAATGACCACCTGGTACAGAATTACGTCATGATCCCGCTCACCGGCCGTGGTAGCGTAAATGCCTGTTCCAATCGGGTCATCGGCTGCCGCTCCAACGCCTGGTCGAACAGTCTGCAGAATATTGCTGACTGGACCGAGGCCAGCGACCAATAATCTGTTCGTTGCCTGGCTAAGTTAGCCGGGCCGGGAAAGGGTAGGCCTGCTGGCAGGCCTACCCTTTCTCAGAACGTGTTGATCATTCCTGAGGCAGTCACAGGGTAACTGTTACTGGTTGAGGAATGATCGACATGCCAAAGAGGTTTACTAATTCAACGAGGGTATGATCAATGGGACGTTTCATTATCAGACGCTTACTGATTTCAATTCCCACCCTGCTGGTTATCAGCCTGGCCATCTTCTCCATCATGGAGTTAGCGCCCGGTGATCCGACGGGGAGCCTGCCCCTGACGGTTCCGGCAGAGGTACGTGAGCAGATCCGGGAAGCATTGGGCTTCAATGAGCCCTTCCACATCAAATATCTGCTCTGGATGCGGCAATTCTGGGTTTATGAGCCTTTGAATGCCATTGAAAATATTTTTCACGTCTCAATTGGTGATTCGGAGTCACGCACCCGGATTGTCTCCTGGGCGACGCGATCGCCCGTGACAGACATCATCATTCAACGTATCCCCCAAACCTTGTGGGTTCTCGGTTCAGCTTATCTTCTCGGCATTATGGTGGCCGTGCCTGTCGGGGTGATATCTGCCTACAAGCAGTATTCGCTATTTGATCAGGTCGGTACCCTGATATCCATGATAGGCTATTCGGTACCCACCTTTTTTACCGGCCTGCTCATGATCCTGCTATTCAGTGTCAAGCTCGGCTGGTTCCCTTCCTTCTATAACACAATGCATGTCGTTACGGACTGGCCCAGTTTTGTGGTCCAGGTCAAACAAATGATCATGCCCATCGTTGTGTTGTCCTTCTTCAATGCTGCACAGCTGAGCCGTTTTACCCGTTCCTCAATGCTGGACAACCTGAATCTTGATTATGTCCGTACGGCCCGGTCAAAGGGATTGAAGGAAAGGGTTGTTGTCCTCATTCACGTGCTGCGCAATAGCCTGATCCCGGTCGTTACGCTGATGGCGCTTGGTATTCCGGCGATTTTCAGCGGCGCCATCATCACAGAGCAGATTTTCAAGGTCAATGGGATGGGTCAGCTCCTGATCACCGCCCTGCAGGGCGCCGATTATCCGATGGCACAGACTTTGACTTTCATCTTCGCCATCCTTATCGTCGTTTTTAACCTGGTTGCTGACGTCCTCTACGGCGTCCTGGACCCACGGATTCGCTACGACTAGAAGCCTGTTTGGTGTTCTTACAAGAGGCAAACTATGACTACTACAGCCGAAGTTACCATTAAACATGAAGAACGTACCGCACACCGCTCGTTATGGGGTGATGTTTGGCGCCAGTTCCGTAAACACAAGGGCGCCCTGGTCGGCATGTTCATCTTTGTCTTCCTGATCCTTTTTTCCGTGGTTGGGCCGTTCGTTTGGACCATTGACGACCAGTATGTCGACATCCTGGTTGCCAACCAGGGTCCATCAACAGCCCACCCGCTGGGTACAGACAACCTCGGCCGCGACATGCTGGCACAGATGATGGTGGGCGGGCGAATCTCCATCTCGGTGGGCTTGACCGCTATGTCAATCTCGTTGACTGTGGGCGTTCTGATCGGCATCATTGCCGGCTACTTTCCCGCCCTCGATAATCCGTTGATGCGCCTGACCGACATGTTCTTCGCCTTGCCCATCTTGCCGCTGCTGCTGGTAATTATCACGCTATTCCGTGATTTCCTGCAGACTACCCTGGGTACAGAGTTAGGTATCTTCCTGCTGATCGTCTCAGTCATTGGGGCAACGAGCTGGATGCGGACGGCGCGTGTTGTCCGTGGTGAAGTATTGGCGGTCAAACAACAGGAGTTTGTCCTGGCGGCGACCAGCATCGGCACCCGCCCGCGCAAGATTATTGCCCGTCACATCTTCCCCAATGTGCTGAGCCCCGTCATGGTGGCGGCAGCACTCGGTATTGCGGCGGCTATTCTGACCGAGTCCGCCCTTTCGTTCCTGGGTTTAGGCTTCCCGCCCGACTTCCCCACCTGGGGTCGTCTGCTCTTTGACGGCAAGGATTTCATCATCGTGACCCCGATGCGCGTGGTTTGGCCCGGTCTGGCGATTTCGCTGACCGTGCTGAGCGTCAACTTCATCGGCGACGGGCTGCGCGACGCGCTGGACCCGCGCCTGCGTGGCCGCAAATAAGTCCACTGCCTTTAATTCGTTTACAAAACGGGTGGTCGATTGACCACCCGTTTTTGATCCGGCTCGGTGTGGTCAAAGAACACTCACCACTCAAATTGGCACGTAGGAAACAGATAAAAACGCTTGCACTAGTCACAATTGACTATTATAATCATGACCAATGAGTTCGATAAAGGACAAAGAGCTGCTGCTATTAGGTATCTTGAGCCATCACAGCGTTCATGGTTATGAGCTGAATGAGTTGCTCAAATCGCCTTCAACCGCGATTCGTATCGGCAAAGCAAACGCGTACCAATTGCTGGCAAAGCTGGAACGTGAAGATTTGGTTACCGGCCACGAGGAGCGAATAGACAGGCGACCGCCGCGCACAGTCTACACTATTACAAGCGCAGGGCGGGCCAGATTCGAACACCTGCTGAAAAGTCGCCTGGCCGAGTTTCAACCAATCGAATATCCAGACGGCGTCTCACTGAACTTTATTGATACTCTCGACCTGGACGACGCTATTCCCCTGTTGGAAGAGCGCGCCACGCGCCTCGCCGATCGTTGTGCAACCCTCTCTGGTTTCTCTGACGACATCCGCGCAGCCCATCCTGGGCTAGATTTTCTGATTCGGCTTGCCGAGCTAGAAAAATCCTTCATGCAGGAATTAATTGAGAAACTCAAGAGGAAGCACACCCATGATTGAACAAGGTCAATTTACCCTTTACGCAACATTTAAAGCCCACCAGGGCCAATATGAAGCAATGAAAGCCGCAACGCTTGAGTCATTTGCGTTGACGCGAGAAGCAGCCGGATTATTGGAGGTCATCTGCCTGGAACCTCCCAAGACAGAACTACCATTTGTCTTGATCTCCATCTGGCGATCAAAAGCTGATTTTCAGGCCTTCCTAAAATCCCCCCCCATGCTTGAGTATCATAGTCAGCAAGCGGTCAAGACAATGTTCGAGACGATTCTGGCGGATGCCACAGCTGAGTTCTATACCACGTTGGACGGGTGGACTGCTCCTGCTGAGCCAGTCGCGTAAGTGATCTCATGAACAACCGAATCAAACGAATATCCAAATGGGCAGCCTTTGGCGCTCTGACCATGTTTCTCTTGGTCGTCTTCGGACCATTTTTGCTGCCGATAAAGCCACTGGAAGATGTTGCCGCTGTCAGCGAGGTCGCCAGGCCCGAGAGTCAATTCGTCACCATCCCCTTCGAGGGCACAGACGGAATTGAAATTCATTATCTCACCAATGAGGTTCAAGCCGAAACCGAGCAAACCTTCATACTTCTGCACGGTTCTGTATTCAATGCGTTTACCTGGAATGAGGTAATCGACTTTTTTGAATTACGCGGGCGGGTCATCGCTTATGATCAGATTCCCTACGGCTTGAGCGAAAAGCTGGTGCCGGCGGACTGGGCCGGGCCAAATCCATATTCGGGTGCAGCTGCAGTCGCCCAATTGATCAGCTTGCTCGATGAGCTGGCAATCGACAAGGCAATTCTAGTGGGCAACTCGTACGGCGGTGTCCTCGCGGTTCAGGCAGCCCTCGACTATCCTGAGCGCATCGAAGCCCTCATTCTGGCCGATGCGGCAGTCTATGTGGACGAGTCGCTGCCGGCCTGGGTAATCAACCTGCCCCAGGTGCAGCACCTGGGTCCTCTGTTCGCCCGCATGATTGGCAACAATGAAGAATTCGTCCGACAAACCTATCTGGATCCAACAGCTGTCAACACAGAACGGCTGCGCCTCACGCTCATCCATACCGAAGTTGAAGCGTGGGATGCTGCCTTGTGGGCCTATTTGCAGGAATGGGGCAGTCACCCACTCAACGTGATTGATCAACTAAGCAGCGTACAGCAGCCAACATTAATCTTAACAGGCGATAGTGACGCTATTGTGCCGGTGGCTGATAGCGAGTTACTGGCGTCCCAATTGCCAAACGCAACCTATGAAGTGATACCTGCTTGTGGTCACGTGCCCCAAGAGGAATGCCCGGCACAATTTGAGAGGGCGGTGGCTGGCTGGTTGGGCCCGCTAGAAAGGTGATCTGCTGGTTAACGGGCTCACCTAAAATGCGTTGTATAGATAACCACCGTAAATGGACATCGTCAGCAGCGTATCGACGGCCGCATATATCACAAAGATGATATAGAGAGGTGGTTTGAGCCGCTTGTGCGTAAAGTACCAGCTGCAAAACAGAGCAACAACGCCTATTCCCAGCGGCACAGCCAACTTGAGCAGGGCCTCCATGCTGTCCGGGATCACGGGTACCCAGGCGGAAAATGGCACGTAGGCCGTCCACGCCTCGCGTAGCATGAGAAATTTCCCGCCCCAGAATAGAACAATGGCCAGGAGCAGCGGCACATAAAAGGCAGGGTCGCGCCAGCCGGGATCCTGCTGGCGCCAGATACCTGTCAGGAGCAAGAGCACAAAGGGCAATACAGACCAGAAGGCAAAGGCAAACGGGGCAAAAATAACGCTTTGGGCCATCCCCGCCAGCGATTCAGCCAGGAAATAGCCGATATCCTGAGTGGTCAGCTTTTCGTAAGCGGCGATAGTCGCCGGCGCGGTGCTGGCAAAATAGACCTGGCTGGTGCCCCCTGCGGTCCCCTCAAGCCAGGTCAGAGCGACCGTGCCCGCGCCGTTTTGGGCCAGGGCCGGCTGTAGCGAGGCGGAAGAGGTAAAAGTCAGGAGTTGATAACCGGCCGGTTCCCCATCCTCCCAATAAAACAAGGCCACCTGGCTGGCCTGCCGGCTCTTCAGATACTCCACCGACACACGCAGCGCCATCATCCCTTCAGCGCCCTGACCAGGCCCCGGCGTCAAGGGCGCCGCCTCCAATGGCGTCGCCCGCCTGCCCAGCCGTTCGGGCAAAGCCGCCCGTGGGCCAGCCAGCAAACCGGCCGGTTCCAGCTCGTAATCGCGGACACGTCGATAGGGTATGGCCAGATTGCCAACCTCACCATCAAACCCGTCCAGCCTGAAGGCATAATATTGCCCATCGCTCTGCCCGGCCGCGAGATCTTCAATAAAATCAATGGTCCAGCCTAAATAGCCGTAACCACCAGCAACAGCAAACCAGGGACCACGCAAGCGCGCCCGGCTGAAATCAATCTCCGTGATTGGCGCCGCTACCAATGGCTCACTCGCAGCAGGCGGTACAAGGGCGTACACGATGGAACGGCTGCGCGAACTCAGCGGCCGTTGCCAGATAGCATGCAATGCGCCGGCCTCGTCCGGCTGAAGCTGCGGCGCGAAACCTTCCTCGTCTAGCAAGAGTGGCTCCCCGTTACCGCGCCGCACGTAGAGGCCGGGAGAGGAAAAATCGGCGCTTGCCCAGATCTGGAGCTCACCAGCCATCATCGCTGCATCAAAAGTAGTCAGCGCCTGGGGGAATGAAACAGGCTCTATCGCCGCTACCTGGTCACCGTTGGTGTCCACCGCAGTCTGGAAAATCTGCTCTTCGCTGAGCCACAGCAAATGCAAGGTATCGTCGCTACGCAACAGCCGAATATTGGCGGGCTCAGGCACCCCACCGGCCAGCTCGCGTTGCCAGATTTCGGCGCCGCTTGCATCCAGGGCCAGGAGATGAATACTCATACTATTTTGCGGCCCGTTGGCATAAAGAATGTAACTTCTGCCGGCCTCGTCCAGAAGTAAATGAGCTGGTTCACGCAAGGTCGTTTCCACGACCAACCGGCCGCGGCTCCAGCCATCTACCGGCGTATACAGATATTGTGGCTCCGAGAAGGCGGTCCAGCCGGCAAAGACCAACACAATGGCGACCACAAGCCAAAACAGGATGACTCCAGGAGTAGAAAGTTTTAGGCGGGACATGAATCTGATTGTAGCGCCGGCTGACTGTTGGGGAAAGCATTGGTTGACAAACCGGCCGGTCCCATAGATCATTCGGCCAAAAGGTATGGAGTTATTATGAGTTCGTTATCCCTGCAGCATCCGGCCCTGGCCAGCGCCCAGCGCCTTTTCAGCGCCTGGCTCAATTATCGGCTTGCCTACCGCGACCAATACGGGGTAGCCATCGCCATCGTGGCTGATCAGCAGTTGCTCTGGGCAACTGGGTTTGGCTATGCGAATATCGAGGCGCAGCTCCCGGCAACGGCAAAAACGATTTTTCGCGTTGCCTCTATCACCAAGCTGTTTACCGCCACCGCCATCATGCAGCTGCGAGACCAGGGCAAGCTGAACCTGCACGATGCCATCCAGCAGCATCTTCCCTGGTTTAATATGACGGAGGCGTTTCCCGAAGAACCGCCCATCACCATTCTCAACCTGCTCACCCATACCGCCGGTCTGCCCCGCGAACCGCTATTCGACCATTGGCTTAGCAGCCGCTTCCCCGACTGGCCAGCGATCAAGGAGCTGCTGCCCACGCAGCAGACCATCCTGCCCCGCGACAGCAAATGGAAATATTCCAATCTCGCCCTGGCTCTGGCTGGCGAAATCGTGGCCGCCGTCGCCGGACAGTCTTACTACGACTATGTTCGCGAGCAAATCCTGCGCCCCCTGGGCATGACCGATAGCTATATCGAAACAATCGATGCCGCCGATGCGCGCCTGGCGACTGGTTATGGACGCCGTCAAAGCAATGGCCAGCGCACCGTGGCGCCCCACACAGACTCGGCGGGCCTCTCAGCCGCCTTCAATCTGGCCACCACAGCCATCGATCTGGCCAAATTTGCCAGCTTCCAGTTGCGGGCGGATGATGACGCAGACAATCAGGTCCTAAAAGCCCGAACACGTCGAGAAATGCACCGGCCCCATTGGGTAAATCCAGACTGGTCAGGCGGATGGGGCATCGGCTTTGAGATATTGCGGCAGAATGGCCAGACCTTTCACGGTCACGGCGGCGCCGTTCAGGGTTTCCGCACCGGCGTCTATTTCAGTCTGGCGGAGAAGTTGGGCGCCGTGGCCCTCACCAACGCCGATGATGGCGACCCGGTCACCATCCTGACCAAAGCGTTGACCTGGTTTGGCCCGGCCATTGTGGCTGCCCGCCAAAATCCCGATGCCCGCGAAGATTTACCGGCCGAATGGGCTGCCTATTACGGTCGCTATCGCAATGTCTGGGGAGATCAGGAGATTTTGGCCTACCACGGCCAATTGGTCGCGATCTCGCCGGACGCGCCGGACCCGGCGGCAGGTCGCGTGACCCTGGAACCGGCCGGTCCACCGCACCATTTCCGCCTCAACCATCCCCAGACCGGTTTCGGCAGCCATGGCGAGATCGTCCATTTTGAATTGGATAGCAATGGACGGGCCACGCGCCTGGTTGGTCCGGGAGCGGCCACCAATGGCTCAGTTCGCATCGAGGTATGGTGAGCTCAGGCCTGCCGTAAACGGCGGTTGCGCCGGGCGCCGGCCCAGTTGACCAGGCCAATGCCCAACAGAATGAGGACCAGCGCCGTCACCGCATTGGGCGATACCTTCTCGTCGAGGATCAGCGCCCCCCAGAAGACGGCATTGATCGGGATCAGGTAGATGCTCATGCTGGCTGTACCGGCGCCCATCTCCTCAATCAGATAAAAATAGATGACCACCGCAGCAATCGTCACGATCACAGCCAGGGCGAAGAGAGCAATCAGGCTGGCGCCCGTCGGCCGCAAGGTCCAGGGCGCATCGAGGGCCAGGCTGAACGGCAGCAACACGATTGCTGAGCAAACATATTGGGCGCTGGTCAGCTGCAACAGCGCCGCAAAGCGGCCCAGCCCAGCCGTTTCTCGCCGTGGCAGCACCCGCAGGTAAACGGCGGCAAAGGCATAACTCAGCGCCGCCGCCAGCAACCCGAGCTGCGCCCACAACTGGACACCTAATCCGGCCAGCACACTCGGCCCCACCAACGTGACAATCCCCAGAAACCCCAGGATGGTGCCGATGACACTGAGCGGCGTCAACCGCTCCTCAGCCACCCAGAAATGGGCCAGGATGATGGTGAACAAGGGCATGGTGGAGGTCAGAATCGCCGACAAGCCGCTGTCCAGAAATTGCTGCGCCCAGGTCGTCAGCAGAAATGGGATGGCGTTATTGGTCAGACCCAGGATGAGAAACGCCCACCAGGCCCTGCTCCAGCGCGGCAGCCAGCCGCCCAAAAGCCGCAGAAAAAGCAGCATAAAAGCGACGGCAATGATGACTCGCATGGTTGCGATCGTCACAAACGGCAGGGAGCGCAGCGCAATTTCATTCAGCAGAAAGCCGCTGCCCCAGAGTGTGCCTGGAACGATAAGAAGTAGATATTGCCACCACGGCCGGCTATTGGTTGTCATATAGTGTCTGCTCCGATTTCCAAACCGGTGATTATACCGCGCCCGCGGCTGAGGGGTACGGGACCCGTCGGGTTGGCAACCCGTCGGGTAGTGGACCCGTCGGGTCCCGTACCTGTCGCTGAGTGTCACCCAGTTTATTGCGAAAATAGATAGGGTCTGCTAAATTTCCAGCCGCACAGGACATGATTCGCGACACAGTTCCGTATTTGCTCATGCGACTCTCCTGATTGCCTTGGTCATTTGTCGTCCAGATCTCTGGAAGTTGCTTCCAGATGGGCAGGAATTGTGTTAAGTTTCCCAACCTTGCGAACTTGTCTGGCGACCCTGAAGATGGATTCTGGCGACCGCGCATAGCCCAGCTATGTGCGGTCGCTTTTGTTTTGGGAAATGGGTGACCGGCCGGTGGCTGCCCCGCAGCGAGAGAGCCCGGCCCGCGCCCTCACACAAATACGTTGGAGGGAATGAACGTATGAATCCAAAGAGGTTATTGCGCTTCAGCCTGTTGCTACTTCTAGCAGCGGCAGGCACCTGGTTCCTGGTCCTGCAAGCCGGGCCGGGACCCGAGACCGTTTCCCGGGACAATGCAGTTGGTCTGCTTGCCCCAGCCGGCTTCTCCTCAAACCAACTGGCCGAAGTCATTAATGATGAGGCCTCAGCCAATGTCAGTCTTCCAACCACTGTCAACTTGGCCGACGTTGAACCCGGCCAATATGACCCCAGCAATCAATATGACCGCTGGATGCGCGGCGAGATCGACCTGGATCAGGAAGCCAGCCGCTTCTCCGACGCCGAACAGGCTGCCCGCCTTGAGGAGGCGATGAAGCTGGAACCGGATGCGAACGTCAATATCGCCTCCGTCTCCGGCCGAGCCCCCGTCAGCGGCGTTGGCTTTGACAGCCTCGATATCAATGATTGCTGTGGCGGCGGCGCCAACGTGCCGCCTGACCCGGAACTGGCTGTCGGGCCAAACCATGTCATCGCCGTCGTCAATGTTGCCTTCGAGATTTACGATAAAAGCGGCAACTCCCTGGTCGGCCCAACAACTTTCGCCAGCTTTATGGCCTCCGATCCAAATTGTGACAGCGGCGTTTTTGATCCCAACGCCCATTACGATGAGGAAGCAGACCGTTACATCATCGCCATCGACGGTGACGGCACCCATTACTGTGTTGCCGTCTCCCAGACCGGCAATCCGACTGGCAGCTGGAACATCTACTCCTTCGCCACCAATCCGGCCAATGCCAACTTCTTCGACTATCCGCACGCCGGTGTTGGCGACAACGCCCTTTACATGGGCGGCAATATGTTCAATTGCGGCGCCATCAACTGCAGCTTCGTCGAAGCCCGCGTCTGGGCCTTTGATAAGACCGCCATGTACAACGGCAGCGCGGCCAGCTTCCGCACCGCCAGCCTGGGCAACACGGTCTTCACGCCCCAACCGCTTAATCTGCATGGCTTCAATCAGGGCACCTGGCTGAATGGCAACACCCACTACTTCATCACAGCCACAGACCCGGACAATGTCCAAATCTTCACCTGGACCAACGCCCTGTCCGGCACCAATCCGGTGCAGCAGACCAATCTTAATTTGCAGACCGCGACTGGTGTCACCTCGAGCGCACCCGTCAGCTGGCCCCAGGCCGGCGGTGGCGGCAGCATTCAGGGGAACGATGAGCGTCCCCAGGACTTTGAGTACCGCAACGGCTTTGGCTGGACCAGCCAGGTAGTGGCCTGTAATCCGGGCAGCGGCACGGTCAACTGTGTACGCTGGGCCCAGATCAATCTGAGCACTTTCACCGTGGCCAATGCCGGCGTCTACGGCAGCAACGGCGATTACCGGACCTTTGCCGACCTGGCTGTTAACGCCTGTGACGGCATGGCGGTTGGTTATACCAAGGGTAACAGCAGCATCTTCCCGTCGATCTTTGTGACCGGCCGGGAAGCGGGTGATCCGGCCGGTACCCTCCAGGCCGAAACCCAGCTCAAAGCCGGTGAAATCACCTACACCGCCTTCGACTCTGCGCCGCGGCGCTGGGGCGACTACACCGAAATGACGATCGCCCCGGACGGCGTCACCTTCTGGTATCTGGGCGAATACAGCAAGATCACCGGCAATGGCAGCGGCCGCTGGGGGACCTATATCGGCTCCTTCAGCTTCCCCAGCTGCACGACCGGACCAACGCCGACACCCGGGCCGACGCTGACCCCAAGCCTGACGCCCGCCCCAACGGATACACCCAGCCCGACCCCGGCGCCGGATGGCCTCTTCTGTGCGGCGCCATTCAGCATTGTGGACGGCGGCACCGCCACCAGCAGCCTGACCATCAGCGATGCCCGCAGCATCAATGACCTCAACGTCCTGCTGGATGTGGCCCATACCTGGGTTGGCGACCTCACCTTCACCCTGACGCATCAAAACACCGGCACCAGCGTCACCTTCGTGGACCGGCCGGGTGTCCCCGCTTCCACATACGGTTGCAGCGGCAATGACATCGATGCCCGCCTGGATGATGAAGCCGGCACGCCGGTTGAGACCACCTGTGGCGCCGGCACCCCCACCATCAACGGGAACTTCTCTCCCAACAACGCCCTGTCAGCCTTCGACGGTGAAAGCGTTAACGGGACCTGGGTGCTGACAGTGACGGACTCGGTAACGCCTGATGGCGGCGCGGTCAACCAATGGTGCGTCGAGGCGACTCTGGGCGGTGCTGCCCCGACAGACACCCCTGTGCCACCCACCAACACACCCATCCCGCCCACAAATACACCGATTCCGCCAACCGCGACGGCAACAGGTGTGCCACCAACAGCAACAAATACGCCTATCCCGCCGACCGCGACAAATACTCCGGTGCCGGGCAGCGACACTATCATCTACGTCAGCTCGACCAGTAATGGCAATGCCGGCGGCGTGGCGTTCGCTGATGAGGACATCATTGCCTACAACATGACCACGGGTAGCTGGTCGCTCTACTTTGACGGCTCAGATGTCGGTCTGGCCGCCAGCAGTGGCCTGGATATCAACGCCTTCCACTTGCTACCTGATGGCAGCATCCTGATGAGCGTTGTCACAGGCGGTACGCTCACCGGCGTCGGCACCATCGACGACTCCGACATCGTCCGTTTCGTGCCAACCAGCCTGGGCAGCAACACAGCCGGCAGCTTTGAATGGTATTTCGATGGCTCGGATGTGGGGCTAACAACCTCAAGCGAAGACATCGATGCAATTGGCATTAGCCCGGCTGGCAACCTGCTCATCAGCACGACCGGCGGCGTCACCGCCAATGGTGCCAGCGCCGCCGACGAAGATCTGCTGGAGTTCAGCGGCACCGTTGGTTCAGCGAACACCTCAGGCACCTTCAGCGTCTATTTTGACGGTTCGGATGTGGGCCTGAGCACCAGCAGTTCTGAAGATGTCACCGGTGTTTTTGTAAATGCCAGCAACAACGACATCTACCTGAACACCGTCGGCAACTTCTCTGTCACGGGTGCCTCCGGCACTGCTGAAGATATCTTCACCTGTGCGCCGTCCAGCCTGGGCAGCAGCACCGCCTGCAGCTTCAGCTTCTTCTGGGATGGTTCTGCTTCCGGCTTCGCCGGCGAGAACATGGATGGTCTGTACATCGAAAATCCCTAAAGCCTGATTATTCTATGGTGGGCGTCGCTTCGGGCGACGCCCACCATAGAGCACAGCCTCTTCACCAGTCAGGTCCTGTCTACTCAGTACTATTGAACACGCTCAACTGATTGTTTAGATTGTTGACCGGGCCGCACGGGCCATGAGCCAGCCCGCGCGGTCAGTTCGGCAACTTGCCCATCTCTGCACGGAACCAAATTTGGAGTCAGCCCATATGAATCTGCAAAAACTTTTTCGGCTCTGGCCTGTTCTGCTCATCGCTGGGGCGGGCATCCTTCTGATCACGCAGCCAGGCAGCCTCACGCCAGAAAGTGTGGTGCGCCAGGAGGCGGTCAGATTGATGGCACCGGCCGGTATCCCCGTCGCCAACGCCAACACAACCATCGCCACCGACCCAGTCAGCCCCAGTGCCATCAACGTAGCCGACATCGCTCCCGGCCAATATGACCCGGACAACCAGTATGATCGCTGGGTACGCGGCGAAATTGACCTGGACGAGGAAGCCTCGTTCTTCACTGAGGCGGAGTGGGCCGCAGCCATGGCCGAAGCGGCCGGCCTGGAAGCCGATCCCGAAGTTGATATTGCCCAGACTGAAGGCCGGGCGCCATCAGCCGGCGTTGCTTTCGATAGCATCGACATTGTGGATTGTTGCGGCAGCGGGGCCAATGTGCCCCCCGACCCTGAGTTGGCTGTCGGTTCCAATCATGTCATCGCCGTCGTCAACGTCGCTTTTGAAATTTATGACAAGACCGGCACATCGGTAATCGGGCCGCTCACCTTCTCCAGCTTCTTTACTGGCGTCAGCGGTTGCACCGGCGTTTTTGACCCGAATGCGCTTTATGATGAGGAGGCGGGTCGCTACATCCTGGGCATTGATGCGGATGGCGCCAACTATTGCGTTGCCGTATCTGCCACCAGCGATCCGACTGGCGTCTGGTATCGCTATGCCTTTGCCGCCGCCACGCCCAGCGCCAACTTCTTCGATTACCCCCATGCGGGTGTCGGCGACAATGCACTGTACATGGGCGGCAACATGTTCAACTGTGCCCCCAGCTGTAGTTTCATCGAGTCCCGTATTTGGGCCTATGACAAAGCCGCGATGTACAGTGGCAACTCTGCCAGCTTCGTCACCGCCAGCCTGGG
>JACKBM010000048.1 GCA_020634575.1 Ardenticatenales bacterium
CCAACGTCAATCCCAATGTGCCTCACCCACGCTGGTCACAGGCCACAGAACGGCGCATCGGCGAACTGGGCCGGCGGGAAACGCTGATGTTTAACGGGTATGAGGAGCAAGTCGCCTATCTTTACGAAGGCATGAATCTCGCTGTAGATTATTGATGTTGGCTGCACGCTTGAATCTCGACAACCGGGCCCAGATTCGCGCCCTCAAGAGCATCACCCATGTTGGCGCGCTTATTCCGCTGCTGGTGATGACCTGGGATTACTTCAACGGTGGCCTGGGTCCGGATATCATTCGCGAACTCACCCTGCGCACCGGCAAAAGTGCGCTGATCCTGCTGATTCTCTCTTTAGCCGTAACCCCATTAATTACGCTGATTGGCTGGAAACAGCTTCAGCCCTTGCGGAAATTGCTCGGGCTATATGCCTTCCTCTACGTCGCCGTCCATCTGTTGATCTTTGTCTGGCTTGATTACCTGCTGGACCTTGATCTGATCCTGGACGCTATCTTTGAGAAACGCTATGCCCTGGCTGGATTTGCCGCCTTTCTGATCCTCCTCCCGCTTGCTATCACCTCCACGACCTGGGCCCAGCGCAAGCTGGGCAAACGCTGGCGGGCGTTGCATCGCTGGGTCTACCTGGCGGGCCTCCTGGCCATCCTCCATTACGTCTGGTTGGTCAAGGAGGCGTACAGCAAGCCTGCCTTCTATGGCGGACTGCTCCTGCTCTTGTTGCTGCTTCGCCTGAAACCCATCAAGCTCAAAATTGGCCAATGGCAGCGTCAATGGCGTCGGGCCCGGCTGGCTGGCTGAAACCGTACTACAGCTTTATTAAAGGGGCTTGCCCTGTGTGATACAATCTTCCTCGGGAAGCCAGGGTTGAGCATTAAGATCCACATCTATCCGCCTCAGATGCAGTGAAAGGCTGTGTACTTCCCCCCTGGCCAAGCACCTAATCATGTCCATTCATACAGGAGAGATCAATGTTTCTTAAACGTAAGTTCCTCTATTTCATCGCCGGCGTCTCCACGCTGTTGTTTGCTTGCAGCATCCTGGGCGGCGGTTATGAAATGACGTTTAGCAGCACCGATGACTGGGTGCTGGAAGGCGGCGCCGGGTTCACGGGTTATGTGGAGGATGGCAGCTTCAAATTCATCGTGGACGATTCGGAAAGCATTTTCTGGACGTACGCCGGCGAAACGTTTAATGAGGAAGATACAGTGGCGGCGGGTACCTATGAGGTCCAGGTTACCCAGACAGCGGGTCCGGAAGACCCCGCCTATGGCCTGATCCTGGGCGTCAACTCTATCGGCACCGCGTTTTACCTGTTCGAGGTCAGCACCGATGGCTTCTACTCCATCTCCAGCTGTAGCTCAAGTTGCGACGAGTTTGAGAGTCTGACTGGCGATAACCTGTGGATAGAATCTACCGACGTTCAGCAAGGTCTGAATGTGACGCACAACCTCAAAGTTGTCATCACCGAATCAGGCGATGTCACCTTCTCCGACAATGGCGTTCAGCTGTACACCTTCAATGACCCGAACATGACCGGCGACGACATCGGCATGGTTGTGGAGACCTTCGATGGCGCCAACGTCACCGTTTCGTTTGACAATCTGAAATATACACCGCCGGAAAACTAAGGCCTTACGCTTCATTTTGAGCGACAAGCCCGTACCGGCCGGTACGGGCTTTTTCTTGCCCCGGTCCTATAGCCTCCTTCGCCAAACCCGCTACAATCTGGCCAGGAGAAAGCAGTATCATGAATCGCATAACCGGGACCGCTCTCATCACCGGCGCCTCCAGTGGTATTGGCGCCGAATTTGCCCGCCAGTTAGCCGCCGCCGGCCACGCCCTCATCCTCGTCGCCCGCCGCCAGGAACGGCTGCAACAATTCAAAGACGAACTCGAAGCCGAATACAACATCCCCGTCACCATCCACCCGGCTGACCTGGCCCAGCCTGAACAGATCGCCGCGCTGGTCGCATTTATTCAAGGGCTCGATGAGCTAGCCATCCTGATCAACAACGCCGGCTTCGGCACTATGGGGAACCTGGGCGAAACTGACTCGAGCAAACAGACCGAAATGGTCACCCTGCATGTGCTCGCCACCATGGAGTTGACCCAGGCGGCCCTGCCCAAAATGCGCCAGCAGGGTTCTGGTCACATCATCAATGTTTCTTCCATCGCTGCCTTTGTTACAGGGCCGGGCAACGTCAACTATTGCGCCACCAAAGCGTACATCAATTCCTTCAGTCGCTCCCTGCAGCTGGAGCTCAAAGGTAGCGGCGTTTACGTGCAGGCGCTCTGCCCTGGCTACACCTATTCTGAGTTCCACGACCGGCCGGAAATGGACGGTTTTGAACGGCGCTCCATGCCCCGCTATCTCTGGATGCCGGCCACCGACGTTGTCCGCGAATCGCTGGCCTACCTCGGCCGGGAAAAAGTCATCGTCATCCCCGGCCTGCTCTATAAATGGATGGTCGCCGGCCTGCAAAGCTGGCTCGTCCGCGTTCCGCTCATCATGTACCAGCGTTATCTGGGAAAATAGAATAGAATTCCCTTTTTTCTACCCAGCCCGGCCAAAGCCGTTATGGCAGGATAAAAGCGTAAAATGGAACTCGAACAAGAACAGTTTTGCAGCCTGTTGTCGCTGGCTGCTGATGAACCCCTGTATGGGACCGCTTCTGAACAAAATGTCTGGTTGCTGCTGGAGTACAATGCCACCTGGCATGCCAAAGCAGTCACAGACAATGAATTGCCAGCCCCGGTACAGGACTGGTTGGCAGAAACCCTGGCCGCCATTCCCGGCAGCCGCCTCCTCTTCATTCGGCGCGAGGGCGGCCCCAGTCCAGACGGGCTGCATCTTTTTGTGATCGATGGCGATGATGTCGAAACGGAGCAGTACCGTTTCCTGCTGTCAGATTACGAAGCGTTACTGGAGCTCGACATCCCCGCCCTCCTGGCCAGCCCCGGTGCCCATGACAGCGCCCAATGGGACGAACCGATTTACGCCGTCTGCACCAACGGCCGCCGCGACAACTGCTGTGCCAAGTTCGGCCGGCCGGTCTATCAGGCGCTGGCCCAGGCTCGCCCGGAGCAAACCTGGCAATGCACCCATATCGGCGGCCACCGTTACTCCGGCACGATGATGGCCTTCCCTGCCGGCATCTGCTACGGCCGGCTAGACCCGGACAATGTGGTCGCCGTCGCCGCAGCCCACGAGCGCGGCGAATTCGACCTGGACCATTTGCGCGGCCGCAGCTGTTACCCGGCTGAAGCCCAGGTAGCCGAATATTATCTGCGCCAATCGACCGGCCGGACCGGCCTGGAAGATTACATGCTGATCGACGCCAGCCAGCCGGCCCACAACGAATGGCTCATCACCTTCGGCGACCGCCAGGACAACCAACTCCACGACATCTGGCTGCGCATGCGGCCCCATGCGCGGCGTATCGTCAAAAGCTGCGGCGCCGCTGGTGACATCGAAGTCACCGTCTATGACCTGGTCGCCTGGGAGGCGGTCAGCCCCCAGGACATCGGCATCGACTAGCATCGCTTACTGCAACAGAAACGCCGCTGGGCCGTATCGTGACTGTCGTTTGCCTCTGGCAACGGCAGGGAGTCTATGATGCGCGTCAAGCGGCGTTTTTTGTTTCTGGTTTTGGTTTGTCTGAGTCTGCTAATTGGGCACCGGCCGGTCCTGGCCCAACACCCGCCGGATCTTGATGAAGACATCCCCTGGATCCCCACAGAATGGTGGCAGGTCACCCCGGCCGAGATAGAGCGCGCCTTCAACAACGCCCGCCAGGCCGAAAACCAGCAACTGGGTTCCAGCCTGCCCCCCATCCAGTTCCCCGCAGCCGCCACCTGGGCCGGTTGGGACGATAATCAGAAAGCCCTCTTCCTGATCAACGAGGAACGCACAGCCCGCGAGCTAGCGCCGCTCGAAATTGCCCCTGAAGCAACCGAGGTCGCCACGAACTACGCCAGTTGGCTCATCGCCCACGACGCCTGGGGCCATGAAGCAGATGTGGATGACGACGGTCAGGCCGAGACGCCCTGGGATCGCCTCGAAGCCAATAAAACAATTCAGGCCTGTCACGACCTGCTCCGCGTCGCCGAAAACCTGGCCGTCTATGTCAGCAGCAGCGCCGACCACCTCCCCGACGAGGCCACCGCCCGCGCCATCTACGATTGGCTGTATGCCGACGCCAGCGCTGCCTGGGGCCATCGCCACACGTTACTATGGGCGGAGTTTACAGAGGCACCGGCCGGTACCGACGTCGTGGGTCGTTTCGGCGTCAGCGTTCAGACTGCGGCCGGCTATCAGGGTCCCTTCAGTGAATCGTGGCCCAGTGCCAGCCTCGTCGTCTTCAATGTCTACGATCCGTGTGACGAGGCCGATCTGGCGGCAAGCCCGGCTACCACCAACCCCACACCAACTGCTGAAAACAGCCTACTCAGCCAGGTAATCGTCGGCGGAGCGCTCCTGTTGGTGGTTATGGGCGGCCTGATATTGCGGCGGCAAACGGGACCTGGCTAAACCGCGCTATTCCCCTTAAAAATCTCTAATATCTTGCCTATAGACACCACTTTCACCCCCATGTTATAATGCCTACGTTCGGGGATGACTGGCTTCGACGAGGAAGGATGGTCCCGAACTGCAAGCCGAGTACGCCTACATCTCGTAAATCTGGGGCAACAACTATAAGTGCCAACAATAGCACTAACTACAACGCGCTTCCTATGGCTGCGTAAGCCAATAGAGGCGTAGATTCCCAAAGTGGAATCGCGTCTGGCCCGTTTCGCTCGTTGTCCGAGCGGGCCCAGGCGACAGTCACCGGCAACGTGCTCAGCGCCGACGTCGATAGGCGCTGCTAAGAGACCCTTTAGGGGGTCATCGACTGGTCGTTTGATCTACCCTGTCAGCTGGGGACGTCGGCGACGAGAAACAAATAGCTGACTAAGCTTGTAGACGTTTGGAGGCTTAATTTTTCGGACGCGGGTTCGATTCCCGCCATCTCCACCTGATACAAAAGGGCCACCTGTGAAGGTGGCTCTTTTGTTGTCCCCGCCCTGCCCGGATGCTACAATGCGGCCCTTCAAAGAGGTTATGATGCAAAGCGGTTATGGTCGAGACAAATTATGGCCTTTTGCCCACGGCGGTGGCGCGACACTGGCCTTTTTTACACTGCTTTTTGCCGGTGCGCTGCTGCTCTGGTTTGCCTGGCCCCATCTCGTTAGCGGCATCCTGCTCGCTCTCTTCAGCTTCCTCTGGCTGACCGTCCTCTACTTCTTCCGTGACCCGAACCGCATTCCGGTGGATCTGCCCGGCCAGATCATTGGGCCCGGGGATGGCAAAGTAGTCGCCATCGAGAAGATGATGGAGCCGCGTTATCTCAAAAAAGAGGTGATCCGCCTCAGCATGTTTCTGAGCCTGACGGACGTCCACGTGCAACGGGTCCCCTTGAGCGGCACGGTCACCTTTGTCGATTATCAGCCAGGCAAGTTCCTGCAGGCGTTCCGGCCGGAAGCATCCGAAGAAAACGAATTTATCGCCATGGGGTTAGCTACACCGTATGGTGAGATTGTGGTCAAGCAAATTGCCGGCATCCTGGCGCGGCGCTGCGTTAACTACGCCACCGTCGGCGACGAATTGCTGACCGGCCGGCGCTACGGCCTGATCCGTTTTGGTTCCCGCATTGATCTCTATTTCCCTACTGACGCAAAATTATTAGTCGAAATTGGCGACCGGGTCTTTGGTGGTCTTACCCCCATTGCGCAATTAAAACCCCTGGACAAGGAGGCCCGATGAAAAGCAGTAACCTGAAATATCTTGTCCCCAATGGCATCAGCTTTCTTTCGTTGACCTGTGGTCTGGTCTCAATTCTGGCGGCCAGCACCGGCCGGATCCAGCTCGGCGCCGCCCTCATCCTGGCCAGCTACGTCCTGGACCTTTTCGATGGCGCCATGGCCCGCCGCCTCAATGCGGGCACCGCCTTTGGTCTCCAACTGGATTCCCTCGTTGACATGGTCAGCCTGGGCGTCGCCCCGATGGTGACGGTCTTCTTTCATCTGCAAGCCAAAGGCATCGGCGGTGTCTGGATCTGGCCCATCGTCATGCTCATCCCGCTGGCCGGTGCCTTCCGCCTGGCCCGCTTCAACCTGCTGCCCGCCAAGGAAGAATCGCGCGACTCCCTGGGGCTGACTATCTCCACCGGTGGCTCTACCCCGGCCCTGGTTGTCCTGACTGACCTGGCTGGCAAAGGCGACCTCGTTCCCGACTGGCTATACCTGCCCCTGGTCATCATCATGGCCCTGCTGATGGTCAGCACAATTCGCTTCCCACCCTTTAAGTGGTTGTTTCAGCAGGGCAAAATCACTTATGCCCTGGTCGTCTCCGCCGGGCTCTGCATTGTTTTCCTGGGGTTTGTGACCTCCTGGTTCATCTACAACTGGGGCTATCTCGGGGTCAGCCTGGCCCGGGCCGGTTACCGCAGCTGGTACGGCTAAATGAGTAGTTCTGCCGATTTCTGGCACCGCCTGGAAGGAACCTTCCTCTATTATTACTACCGCCTGGTGATGGCGACGGCCCGCTTTGAGGTCGAGGGCCTGGATAATCTGGCTCAGGTGCAGGCTAGCGGCCGTCCGATCATCTGGGGGCTCTGGCATGGCATCAACATGCCGTATATGCTCTACGCGGCCTCCCACTTCCCGCCGGAAAGCTTTTCTGTCGTCATGGTGGGCGATGAGCGGGGGGATATCCTGGGTCAGCTGGCGGCCTGGCTGGGCGGTGAGGTCATAGGGATCGACATGAAGGGCAATCCGGTCGAATCAGGCCGCAAGTTGCTGAATGTCATCAAACGTCTCAAGGCCGGTCAGCAAACCTTCCTCTGCCCTGATGGCCCTGACGGCCCCGCCTACCAGCCCAAAGATGGCGTCTTCTTCATGGCGCAAAAAGCGGGTGCCACCATCCTCCCCTGGGGCGGCTGGAGCCGGCAGGCGTACCAGATGAAACGGTGGGACCATTATCTCGTCCCTTACCCCTTTGCCCGTATCCACATCGTCATCGGTGAACCAATCCCGGTAGGGCGCGGTGATGATGAGGCGGCATTACGCGATCATGTCGTCACCGCCCTTCATGAGGTCCGTACGGCCGCCCAACGTGCGGCCGGCATCACCCCCTGGCAATAGCAGCGCCCTGCGCTCTCCCAAAACCCCAAAAATCTGCGGCCCCCCTACCTCCGGGAGGCCCAGTACGCGATCGTCCTGCCAACAGCTGAAGGGCCTCCCGGAGGTTAGCCGGTAATACACTCAACGCGGTTTAAAGGTTTTTCCGACACCAATCTGGCAGCAATTCATCGCCAGCTCATTTTCTACCCATACGCCAGGCTTAGCAGCCAGGGCGTCACGTACGCCTCCACAAAGGCCGCCAGTAACAGCAAAGGCAATACCAGCCCCACAAACACCCGGCCAAAGTCGGCAGCGGCCATCAGCCAGCTTTCACTGACCGTGACGCGCGGCGGTGGGGCGATGAAGACGGTGTGCCAGCGCAGAGCTGCCGCGGTCGCCAACAGCAGCGCCGGAATCTCGACAAGCCCGTGCGGCAGCAACGTCAGGACCAGAAAGCCCAGATTGCCGCCGCCAAACAGAGCGAACTGCCCGGCCACGTAACCAATAAGCAGCCAGGGCAGCATAAATATCCCCAGCGCCGCTGTGCCCAGGGTAAAGATGCCCATAATGGCCGCCAGCAACATCACCCGGCTGTTCTGAACAAAGATCGACAGGGGCAGGCGCGAGGCGATGAGCTGCAGGCGGGCCAGATCGCCAGCATCCGGCCGGGTGCTGGTAACAATCTGGGCAAACTCCTCCGGCAATGGATAAACAGAGGCGAAGTAGTAGCCCAAAGCGAGACCGCCAATAAGCGCCACCATGGAAACCAGTAGCGGCAGACGCAATTGGCCCAGGAAGCCAAAGAGCGAACGGTACCAGCCGGCGATGCCCCGTTGAGCGGCTGGTTCAGCGGTCCGGCCGGTAAAACGCCCCCAGAACGTCCGCAATGCCCAGACAAAGCGAATCTGGTCGATATCCCGCCCCAGCAGCTCTTCCCGGTTAAACAACCGAATGCCCATGCGCACAAATACAACCAGTATCAGCAGCAACGCCAGGACCAGCCACCAGAGGCCGGCCCGGTTGCCCCAGAACATCATCGCCGCCTCAAACTGTATCAATAGCGCCATCGGCACGATGATGAAGCTGGCCAGCAGATTGGCTGCCCGCACACTGGTCGTCTGGCTGGAGACCACCACTGCCCCGGCCACCATCACGATGGCCTGTATCGTTGTGAGCGTCATGATGAGCAGGAACAGCGAAAATGGGATCGACCAACCCACTGTTAAGGCAATACCGATGGAATAGACAGAAACGCCCAAATAGCTGGCCAGCAACGGCGGGATTAGCGCAGCCAACATCTTGCCCAGGTAAAGCTGGGTGTTGGTCAGCGGTGTCGCCAGCAGTGGCTCCAGGCTCTTACGCTCTTTTTCGCCGACAAATGTCTCCAGGGCGATGACCAGAGAAAACGAAGTGGGGAAGAAGCCAACAATCATCAACAAGAAAGGAATCAACCGATCGCCGATGACTTCCGAATCGAATTCCAGTAAAAACGCCATGATTCGCTGGGCGGCAAAATTCATCAGGGCAGGGAAAATCAACGTCAGGAGCAGGATCGGGATGATGATACGCCAATCGCGGAAAGAATCGCGTAGCTCGCGCCGAGTGACGACGAGGGCCATGCGGACATCATTTCGGGAGGGTGCGGGGCCGGTCAGTTGCATCATTCCCCCTTGGCGCCGACAACGCGCAGGTAGACGTCTTCCAGACTGGGTGTCACTTCGGTCAGGCTGACGACGCCGAGGCCGCGGTCGCTCAGCGCCCGAACCAGGGCCGGGTTGTTGCGGGTGGGGCTGCTGGTGCGAAAGCGGACCTGGTGGCCCTCGATCTGCTCCACAGTGACGAGATCGTCGAGATCCTGAAAATGGCCGTTGACCGGCCGGTCCGCCACCATGCTAAACACAGGCTCACCCAGCAATTGCTGCTTCAACTCCCGGCTCGTCCCCTGGGCCACAATCTGGCCCTGACGGATGATCGCGATTCGGTCCGCCAACAGCTCGGCCTCGCTCAAATTGTGGGTACAGAGGATCACCGTGCGCCGGTCGGCCCGCAGCGCCAGGATCGCATCCCGCACCAGCTTGGCACTGTGTGGATCCATCGCCGAGGTGGGTTCGTCCAGCAGCAGCACCCGCGGGTCATGCAACATCGCCCGGATCAGGCCAACCTTCTGGCGCATCCCCTTGGAATAGGTGCCCAGGCGACGGTCAGCCGCATCCTCCATCGCGAAGCGGGCAAAGGCTGCCAGGCCACGCCGCTTGATCTCCGCATCGCTCAGCCCATAGAGTCGACCATAAAAGATAAGGTACTCCAGCCCGGTCATACGCTGGTACAGGCCGGGCTGCTCTGTCAACATGCCGATGGCCGTGCGGACCTGGTGCGCCTGTTCAACCACGTCGAAACCGGCCACGGTGGCTTGTCCGGTCGTGGGGCGCAGGATGGCGCTTAACATACGTACGGTCGTCGTCTTGCCCGCCCCGTTGGGGCCCAGCAAGGCCATCAGCTCGCCTTCGCCCACAGTCAAGCTGACATCGCGGACGGCGACGAACTCGTCAAAGGTCTTTCCCAAACCAGATGCTTCTATCATGTCTTTCCTGAGGGCGCGGCTCCAGCGCCCGGCAATTGAGGTTGGCTACGATGTTGGCGGGTTCTGCGCTCGCCCCATTGTCAATGCCCGCCACTGGTGATGGCGACAAACGCAACTATTACCCTAACACATTCATGTGCCGTTTTGTGACACCCGGGTGCTTGCTCCCACCAGGCGGTACATAGCGAGGTTCGTAGTAACCGCTTTAGCGTTCAACGTTCATCGGGTTTCTCGCTGGCCAGCGCCAAACTTGAGCTGCTGGTGAACGCTAAAGCGTTTACTGCGAACCGGAAGCGCCATTCACGGCGCTTTTGGCGCGTAGCCGGCGCAGCCCCATCCAGATGCCCATGGCCAGGGCGACCAGCAGCGAAACCACGGTCGCGACCGGCAGGCCCAGGTCGATGCTGCCTAACTGCATCGTGCGGCTGTCCAGGCGAACCAGTTCCAGCAGCACCCGCCCGATGGCGTAGGCGCTCATGTAAAGGGCAAAAAGCTCACCCTGCCGCAGTGCGTTTGTACGCCGTTTGGCCAGCCAGTACAAGAGTAGAAAGGTACCAAGGCTCCAAAGGGATTCATAGAGAAAAGCCGGGTGAAAGCGCTCAAACTCGATGTAAGCGTCGAGCCGGTGTTCAAAATCAATGTAAAGTGCCCAGGGTACCTGCGTGGGCCGGCCGTATAGCTCCTGGTTGAGAAAGTTTCCCCACCGGCCGATCACCTGCCCCAACGCCGCCCCCACGGCAGCCAGATCCAGCCAGCCCAGTGCCGGCAGACGTCGCTGGCGAGTATAGATCAAAATCCCCAGCGCCCCGCCAGCCAGGCCACCATAAATCCCCAGGCCGCCCCGGCGCAAATTTATCAGCTGTAAGGGCTGGCGAAAATAGTCCGCCGCCGTCTCAATGCCGAAAGCAGCCATGCTGGGCGAGGGTGTCAGCACATGGTAGAGGCGCGCCCCGATGATGGCCAGGATCAGGGTCCAGAGCAGCCCATTCCAGGCATGTTCCGGCCACCAGTTGTACCAGGGCGGGTTATCCAGCCATTCTGGTTGGATCGCCTCAGCCTCGTCCAGCACATGACGCAGTTCGTCCAGCTCGGCCGGCCGCAACCCTAAACTTTGCGGCTGCCAGCCATAACGAAGCAGCAGATCGCCTAAGGTCGTGATCTTGACCGTTGCCAGATGCTGTTTGAGTTCAATGGGCCAATCCAGCGTGGCAATAGGTTGTTCCCTCAGTTCAGTCGGCACTGTGGCTGCCAACGCCGCCAGACTGCGCTCGCGGGCGAGCCGGCTGGCCACATAGGCGCCCAGGGCAATGCCGCCCATGATGAGGAAACCGTACCAATAAACATCCAGGCCAAAAAGGGAAAAAATGACGTTGCTGGGGGTGACGCCCGTTGCCAGGTGGCGTCCATACACGACCAGGCCAATCAGCGCCAGGGCAGCCAGAACAAACCAATGCTTTTCAATCTGTCTCAGGGAGCCGGAACGGTTGTTCATCCTTCGCGGGTCTGCCGCCAGACATGCCACATCCGCTGGCCAACGGTGACGAAGGTCCCCAGCGCCAGGATGATGAGTGTCCACTGCGGCAGATTCAAAATCAGCGTGACAATAAGAATGGTATACCGTTCGACGCGACCAAAAAGGCCAACTTTGCACGATATGCCCAGCCCCTCGGCGCGGGCTCGCGCATAACTGACCATCAGCGAACCGGTCAGCGCCGCATACCCAACCAGCATCATGAGTTGATCACCCTGGCTGGAATAGTAATAAAGGAAGCCGGCAAACAGAAAGATCTCGGCGATCCGGTCCAGGGTCGAATCCAGGAAGCTGCCAAAGCCGCCCTTTGTCATACCCAGCTTGCGGGCCAGGGCGCCATCAAAAGCATCCAGGGGGGCGATAAAAAAGATGGCCACGGCTGCCCACTGCATCTCGCCCCGGGCAATGAGCCAGGCAAAGAAAATATGGGCCAGCATGCCGGTCACGGTTAGCAGATTGGGAGAAAGCTTGAGGCGCGCCATCACCCCGGCAATGGGATCGATGAAAAAGTGTGTGCGGGCACGAAGGTGATCGGTTAAGGTGGGCTTCTCGGCGGAAGCCGCTTTGGTTGAACTTTGGGCGCTCATGCGCTGATGCTATCGGAACGCACAACCCCTGTCAAGGCAGCGACGTCCCTGTCTCATACAGGCCACAAAGTTCGGCCTAGGCGCCATCAGGAAGTTGTATCCAAATCAGGCCGTCGCGGAGCTCAACAGCGTAACGACGCAGGCGGTAATTTTCGTCGGCGGGGTAGAGACAGCGACCTGATTCAAGGTCAAATTTATAGCCATGTTTGGGGCAGGTGATCCGGCGACGATAGAGGTCGCCTGTCGTGAGATCAGCCGCGGCGTGAGGACAGGTCCGGCTGATGGCCATGGGTTCATCGTCAGCCAGCAGCAGGAGCAGCGACTGTCCGCCCAGGTCAATGGGAGTAGGAGCGTCAGCGTTGAGTTGGGTGGGGGTGAGACCGGCCGGTAACCACATCGTCACTCCGCCTCTGGCGCCGGCTCAGGTTCAGCCATCAAGAACTGAATAGCTGCCTCGGTCCGCTCATAATCACCCTCGCCAATCTTCTGGTAACGGATGTGCCCAGTCTTGTCGATGAGATAAATCGTGGGCCAGAAGCGCTGGTTGTAGGCGCCCCAGGTCAACCGCTCATTGTCGATGGCGATAGGAAATGTGATCTCCAGATCGCTGGCCGCCTGACGCACGTTTTCGATCTCCCGCTCGTAGCTGAATTCGGGGTAATGGACGCTGATCACCTGAAAATCTGCACCGCTGTAACTTTGTTGCCATTCCCTGACCCAGGGAAGTACGCGTTTGCAATTAATTCAGCCAAAGGTCCAGAATTTGAGCAGGACGACCTTGCCCCGCTGCGAGGCAATGGTATACGGTTCCTCCGCATTGAGCCAGACCTCATTGAGGATTTCCGGGGCCGGACCCATATCCGGCAAGTCAGCGACAGTAATCCGGGGGAGGATGGGGGCTGAGGCAGCGGGCGGCGCGCTCGTTTCGTCCTGGCGACAGGCGACCAGGATCAACAAGAACAGTAAACCAGCCAAAAATGTTAGCAAGCGCATCGTGTCCCCTCACTTGAGGTAGCTGACGGCCCAACGCCTCAGTGACGGCGACGGGCAAAATATGCGCTCATTGTAGGCAGCAAATGTTACAGGGAAATAACAAGACGGCTTAGAAGTCGTCGATGAACAGCCCCAGCTGAGCCGTCGCCAGGCGCAGCTCTTCCCACTGGCCTTCCTTGACCAGGACGGCAAAATCTCCCAGGCTCTCGCCCAGGAAAGGTCGGGTACGGGCGTTGGCCCGCAGCTTCTCGAGGATTTCTGCGTCCTTGACGCGCAGGACGACAGTGCGCTGTAATCTGGCTTCCGGCCCATTCTCCGACCAGCGCTCGATGGCCCGTTTCACACTGGCGGGCACCGCAGTTTCGGAGGATCGCTCCAGAAAACCCAGCACCCGCGGGGCCGAAATCCCCTGCTCCTCGGCGCGGGCCATTGATTTGGGGGTGAGCAGGTAGCGATAGGGCGCACCCGGGGCAAAGGCTAGCGTATCGGCGATGCGGGAAGCCTGGAATCGGGTGTGCCGGTCGGTGTCAGCGGCAGCTTCCAGGACGCCATCACTGTTGACGACGAGCGGAGTGCCTTTTTCCTGGCTATCCGGCCGGTTCCCCTGCTGCCAGGCCAGGCCAGCCGTCGTCAGGCGAACCGCCTCCGGCCCAATATCGACCAGTCCTAACCAGTAGAGCGGGCCGCGCAACAGAAACTCCAGCAGGCGCCCCTCGACCTTATCCCAGTGGGCAAAGCCGCGCAGAAACGCGCCGCTCTCCAGTTCCTTGATGTACCAGCTGTCGTAATCCCCATCCGGCCGCTGAAAATCAGGCTGATTCTTTTTGATGGCGGTGATCAGCTCAGCCAGCGGCACCCAATCCCCGTGCTGCGGCAGATATTCCTTCAGGGTTTGCCTGGCCAGCCTGGGATCATTGGCCCAACCGCTCCCCTCACATTGCAGCCCCGGCGTATGGCGCAATTCATTGAAGCGACAAACTTCCCAGTTGCGGCCCAATTGGAATAGCTGGCGGTCGCGGTTGTATTTGAGCCAATCCGCCGCCGGGCGCGCCGGCCGCAGCCCCAGCTCCGTCTCCCGCAGGAGATGCCCATCCAGGGCGATGGCCAGCAGCAGCGTGAAGCGATCTCGATCCGGCCGGCGCAGATAGGGGGCCACCTCATCGTAGCAGGCCAGCGGCAAGGGGTCATTCTGGGCCAGGCAGAGCAGCGTCGTCAGGTCATCAACCGCATCGCGCAGGCCAGCTTCGTACTGAACGGGTTCCGGCGCCCGCGTAACCGGTTGGACGGCGGCCGGTGCCGGCGCAGCCTTTTTGGCCGGAAATTGGGCCAGGAACTCATCCGGCAGGTAGAAAAACTCCACCATACCGTCGCCGGTTTCCTGGAAGTTGCGGTAGATAAAGCCGCGATACCAGAGCGCTTCGGCCGGGCTGACCGGGTCATACCAGGGTTCTTCCCGCTCCAGGGCGCCAGGGCCCATCAGGCGCACCTCGCCATGGTCGCGGGAGAAGGTGGCTACCGGCAAACGGCCGCCCGCGGCCAGCAACGCTTGAAACGCCGCCGCTTCCTCTGGGGGGAGATATTGGGTTTCCAGCTCCAGGTTAACCCCGGCAAATGCTTCCGCCAGCGCCGCTACGCAGCTCTTTTTGTCTGCCGCCAGCAGGTCCAGATCCATCCATTCGCCCAGCACGCGCAGGACGATGAGCTCATGGTCGTAAAGGGCTTGTTCAAGAGTTGGCATGGGCTGTCTGGCGGGGTCACCGGCCGGTCTGGCACCAACCGGTGACCCGATTATCTGTTACTCGTTGGGATGAATGATGATGGGCAGGAACGCCGTTTCACCAAAGACGAACTCGGCCATTACCTCGGGGGTGGACCGGCCGGTTTGTTGCCACAAATCATACAGGATCTGCCCGTTGTTGTTCGGGTCACCCGGATTCGGGTTATTGTCCCGCAGGAATTCGATGTATTCCAGCGACGCCGTCTGGAAGAGCAGGCGTACACGCCCATAAGCCACCCCCGGCGGCAGGTTGTACACCGTCGTGTCCCAGTATTGGCCGTCAGCATAACGGCCCGGGTCCGGCACACCGGCCGTGTACGGGGCCGCACCGGCAGCCAGGAAAGCGTCATAATCATAGCCGCGTGGCGGAATCCGGTTGTCCAGCACGATCATATTGTTCAGGATGAAATGGAACGACTCGCCGGCCGTCAACCCAAGCTGTGTCGCCCAATCATCGGTCAAACCCTGCTTGATCTCATAGACCTGCAAGGTTGGGTCGATGCCGTAGCCGGTCAGGATGCCGGTCGCCGGATCATAGGCGCCGGACTGATAGATTAGCTGGCCAGCCGCATTGTAACCCTCGACCTGCAACCACATCCGCCGCCCTTCGGCATAGCCGGTCGGCAGCTTGTGGCCGGACTCGTTGATCACGGTGACGAAAAGCTGCCCATCCTGCATGAGCGCTGTCATCGAGGCCGCATTCTGCAGCATGTAACGCGCCCGGTCGATGCCATCATTCAGCGCATCCAGCCGGGCCTGGTCGACGGCAAAGGTCTGGCTGAAAACCGGGTGCAATGGCAACATCAGGGGCACCCACGTACTCGCCCCGGTCAGATCATGCAAGGGCTGATCATTGCGGATGACCGAATTGCCACCAATCGCTCCGGCGGCGCCGGTGATATCGTGCATATGACAATCCTGGCAGATCGAGACGTAATCTTTATTGCCGCCAAACTGGGGTGCGTAAACGCCTTGCGGTGTGTTGTAGCTGCTTAAAAGCCATTCACTGTAGGTCCGCTCAACCGGGAAACCTTGCGACAGGTCAGGCGATGGGGTGTCGGGATCGTTCAGCTCATACTGCTCGGTGGTAGGATTCCAGCTCAACAGCGGGTTGCTGATATCGTGACAGGTACCGCAGAGCATTGCCTTCCTGATGGTAGGGAGAGACCAGCGGCCAATCCAGCCCTATCGGAAGGTGAGGATTGAAGCTCCAATCCGTCTGCAGATCAAATGGCCCCGCCGCTCATCCAGTGGATCCACGATCATACCCGCCGTGCCGGTAACGAAACAGTCGGCGAGATGCCAGCCAGGACGACGAGGTCACGATCGGGATTATCGGTGGTGTACACAGGGTCAACCAATCGGTGGCAAACTTCACACTGCACACCTTCAAAATCATTACCACTGATTTGGGAACCATCGGCGGCGCCCCGGCCCTCCAGCCAGGCCTGCGGGGCATGGCACCTAATACAGAAACTGCCCCCGTTTTCGACATCTGCATTGGCGATATCCAGAGCGGCCCAGAAGAGCGGGTCACGGGCAGCCTGTGACATCATACTGCCGTTCCAAGCGTGCCAAATTTCATTCACGTCCTCAGGCGGCAGGTTATAGCCGGCATGACAGGCCATGCAGGTGCTAGGCGGGGCCACGGTGTCATCCAGGTCGCCCGGCTGGGTGCCTGGTACAAATAGGTCATTCACGGTGGCGGTGATGAGAGCGGGGCCATTGTAGGCAGACATACCCAGAGAAGATATGTCTGGATGGTTCGGGGGTAATTCAGATTGGGCAGCGGCTTCCTCGCTAAGCGTCAATGTGATAAGAGTGAGGCTCAGCAGGAGCATGGTGAGGCCGACAATGAAGACAATGGAGCGCAGGCGCTTCATGTGGGTAGAACTCCTTCGGGCGTTACGAATGGCGGACCTTAGGTGACTCCCGCCAGGCCCGGATTGTAGCCAATTATACACAATAGCATTTCTTTACACCCCCTCCTAAACGTGTTATACTGGCGTAACTTTATGTAATGTACTGGGAGAGAGCAGGGCACAGAAACGGTAAGCCGCTGTGTCTGCCTGAGCCGGCAAATGGAGCACCAGGAACGGGTTTTGGAAAGAATCGTCGCCCTGATTGAGCGACGCGGCTGGCGGTTGCCCGCCCTGTTTCTGCTGGAAGCAGGTCAGCCCCTCGCTTTGTTAGGCAGCCAACTCGTCTGGATAGGTCAACCGGTGCTCGGGCTTTTCTGGCCACGCCAGGGGTTAGCTGATCTGGCCCAGTTTCTGGAAACACCGGGCAACGTGCCGCGTTTGATTGCCCGGCTTGAAGAGGACAGCCGTCCATGAATGTTCTCGTACCCATCGCCATCATTTTGCTGGTCAGCCTTCTGCTGGCCGTTTTGACGTTGCGCCTACGGCGTCTGAGTGGCGAGCCGGCCCTGCGGGAACTTGCCGGGGTGGCCCGGCTAAACAAGCAGACGGGTCAGGCGGTGGAAAGCGGCAGCCGGCTCCATCTTTCCCTGGGCCAGGGTGAACTCACGGAGGCCACGGTGGTCAGCTCGGTAGCGGGTCTGGCCGTGCTGGATAGCCTGGCTGAAGAAAGCTGCGCCAGTGATACGCCGCCGCTGGTGACTGTGGGGGCAGGAAGTTTGTTACCGGCCGGTCAGGATAGCCTCCGCGCCGCCTACCAAAAAGCCGGCCGCGCCCGCGATTTCTGGCCCGGTGACGTCCAGTTTATCGCCCCGGCGACCAGCCCGACGATCTACGCCGCCGGCGTCGCCAGTGCCATCCACAACACCGAACTCAGCAGCAATGTGCTGGTCGGTCGCTTCGGCCCGGAAATTGTTCTGGCCACGGAAGCAGCCGCCCAGAAACAGCTGGAACAGTTGATCGGCAGTGATGATCCGGCGGCGCTGGCCATTGGCAGCATGAGCAGCGAACAACTGCTCATCGGCGAAGAGCTGCTGGCCACGCCTACTTATTTGCAACCCAAACCAGTCCATCAGGCCAGTCTGATGACCCAGGATGTGCTGCGCTGGCTCGTCGCTGCGGCATTGGTCATAGCCGCCCTAGTAGGGTTGCTCGCATGATATTTCTGCGCGAACGGTTCCCGATCATATTTGCCGCGACGTTTGGCATCGCCACGCTTCTGGCGCTGCTCTTCCTGCCAGATGTCGCCGGCCTCATTCTGGGCTGGGGCAAGTTCCTGGCTGCGGTCGCCCTGCTCATGGGCGTCATTAATCTGTTTGCCGTCCATGCCGGCCGCTTCCTGCGCAAATTTAATATTTACAGCGGCGCCACCGTGATCAGCATGATCGTCGTCTTGGCCCTGGCCATCGCCGATTGGCAAGGCCTGACCAACAATGGGCTGGATCTGCTCTTTACCTGGGTCTGGCAGCCGCTGGAAGCGGCCCTGGGTTCACTGCTCGCCTTCTTCCTTTTATTTGCCGGCGTCCGCCTCTGGCGCCGCCAGCGCACTGTTTGGGGCGTCCTGTTTTTGTTCACAGCGCTGCTGGTCCTGTTAGGCACCATCGCTCTGCCGGCAGGCATCGACGTCTACGTGCGGCAGGCGTACAGCCTGGTAAATGAACTGATTATTCGGTCTGGCATGCGGGGTATCTTGCTGGGCGTTGCCCTGGGCACGCTCACGCTGGCCTTGCGGCTCATCATTGGTGCGGAGCGGCCATACAGCAAATGAGTATGATCATCTGCCCCAACTGTGAAAAGGAAAATCCGGCGGACCGGTATTACTGCGATTTTTGCGGTTTTCGTCTGGTAGCGCCCGATATGCCTGCCGAGGAGCCGGAAGAAGACGAGGAACGGCCAGACAGCTCCGGCCCCAATCCTTTTAGTCTGCCGTCCCGCCAACCGGGCGAAACGGGTGATCTTGACCTCGATAACATCCCGGATTGGTTGCGCACCGGCGAACACAAGATCCCGGAAGAAAGCAAAAGCAGCAGCAGTGATTCTGATTGGCTCAGCGATCTGGAAGATATCACCTTCAATGTCGGTCAGGCTGATGAAGTAGAGGATTGGCTGGACATGTCAGGGCCCGATCTGGCTGAAGCGCCGGCTGAACTGGTCAACGCTGTACCAGACATCGACGAGCCTCTACCTGATCTTGACGAACCCCTGCCCGAACAAAACTTGAGCGGCGCCGACGAATTGCTGCAGTGGCAGGATGGCGCGGAGCTGGATAGCGACGAGCTACCGGATTGGTTGGCCACCGATGAGTCTGGTGAACTGACCGCCAGCCCGGATGATGCCAGCGCCGAGCCCACGCTGACCAACTGGCTCAACGAAGATGTGCTTGACGATAGCCCGGCGACCGAGCAGGGCAGTCGCGTCGTCAGTGACCTCGGTGGCCTGACCAGCTTCCTGGCTGAGCTGGACGAGGCCGCCCCCGCTTCGCCCGATGAGCTCGTTGATGATTCGCCGCTGAGTCTTCTCGACCCGATGCCGGCGGATGCTGAAATTGAAGCGTTCCGGCTGGGCACCAGCGAGCTCGGCGAGACCTCACCAGTCGAAGATGAACCGAGCGCCAGCGATGATTTCCTGAGTGACCTCGGCGATCTGGATTTTGCCGGTGAAGAGCCGGCGCTGGCCGATGCCGAGCTGGAAGCCTTTAACTTCCTTGATGCCGATATGGCAGCGGCAGGTCTGGACGAGGACGTTTTTGCCGACGATGAGACGGAGAGTGAAGCTGAAGCGCCAGGCGCTGGCGCAGATTTCACCTTTGATCTGGAGCAGGATTTGCCGGAAGCGTTCGCCGTTGACAGCTCTGCAGAGGCGGACAGCCCTGAGCAGGCCAATGAAGATCTGGATCTGGCTGGCTTTACCAGCTGGCTAACAGAACTGCAGGAAACCGTTCAAGATCCGGCTCTATCGCAGGACATTAATCAAGCGGACCTGGTCACCGATCCCAATCTGGATATTCCGGCCGATGCGGAAGAAGAGGCTCTGCCCGAGGAATTCCTCGAAGAGCTCGCCCGCGATGAGGCCGAAGATGTTGTGATCGACGGGAACAGCAACCTGCCGGACTGGCTGACGGAAATCCGGCCGGATGACACCGGCATCCTGCCCAGTCTGGAAGATGACGGCGACGAACGCATCGCGCCGGTGGCTGACGCCATTCCGGATTGGCTGGCCGATATCAGCCCGGACAGCCTGCCTGAAGCAGATGATGGCTTCGCCCTCAGTGATGATTGGCTGGCCGATGTCGTCCCGGGAGCGAGCGATGAGACGCTCCTGCCGCCGGCTGAATCCGGGAGCGGCGTGCCGATCGCCGACCTGGAAGCCGATGTGGCTGCCGACTGGCTGGATGAACTGGTCGGGGCCAGTGGTGAGGAAGAACCGGCCGGTGACACCTTCGAAGATTATCGCGACACCATCGTCGTGCCACCGCCCAGCCGGCCAGACACAGGCCAGCTGGAAGGCGTACCGGAAGAGCTGGCGGGCGCCGATCTGCCGGATTGGCTCTCAGGCGCCACGATTGACGAAAGCGCAGCGCCCATGCCGGCCGCCCGCACCAGCTCGCTGGACGAAGAGTTCCTCAGCCAGGATGATATCTCGTATGACGAGATGCCGGATTGGCTGCAGCCGGAACAAGCCGATTTTGACACGGCGTTGGAGTCCGCCTTAGCCGTCCAGGGTTCGGAAATGATCTCCGCCATGGGTGGCGAATGGGCCGCGATGTTGGCCGAGTTACCAGGCGCCGCCGAAGACGAGCCGGAAGAACCCATTCAGCTGGAAGCAGCCGAGATTCCCGAATGGCTGCAAGAGCTCAAGCCCGATGAAAACGCCCCGCATGAGGCAGCCGAGCCGGAAGAAGTGACGGGTGTGCTCGCCGGCGTCCGCGGTGTCATCGACGTTGAACCGGTTATTGCCCTGCCGCGGCAGGCAGAACAATTACAGCAGGTGGCTGTCACTGATCAGGAACAGCAGCAGGCAGCGCTCCTGCGCCAGGTCGCCATCGCCGAGCGGGCCCAGGTCATTCATCTGGGGGCGCAGCGGGCACGGGCCATCCCGGCCTGGGCACGTCTCTTATTGGCTGTTCTGCTCATCGCCGCCCTGCTCGCCAGCCAGCTGGCCCCGGTCAAGACCCTGGTCGATAATTTGCTCACACCGCCGCCAGCGCCGGCTGAAAGCAGCGCGGCTCTGGATCTACTGGCCGGCATTAACAATCAGACCGTACTCGTCGCGGTGGACTACACGCCGGCGATGCAAGGTGAGCTGGATGCGCTAGCCCGGCCTCTTTTGGCCCAGCTGGCAGCGCAAGGCAACCAGTTTGTACTGATGTCGCAATATCCGGCCGGTATGGCCCTGGCCCGCCAGCTCACCGCAGAGCTGGACACAGCCGAGTTGGGCTATTTGCCAGGTGAAGCGGTGGCTTTGCGCCAGCTGAGTAGCTGTCTGAACGACGCTGCCTGCGAGGGGCTTGAAGCTGCGGCTGGCGACATCGGCCTCATTTTGCTGCTGACCAGCGAGCGGACCAGCCTGCAGAACTGGATGGAGCAGGTAACGGCATTGAATGACACGATCCCGCTGGTGGCCGCGCTGCCCGAACTCCTCAGTCCGCTGGCCGCGCCCTATCTGCAGACCGGTCAGATCGATGGCGCCTTGAGCGGCGCGCAGAGTGGCGCCGCCGCCACTGATGATGCGGCCCTGGTTGACCTGGCGCGGAGCCAAACCGTGGCTATCTGGTTAGTGATTATTTTGCTTTTGTTGGGCAATGTGATTGCCCTGTTTGGTGGCCGGCGCCGGGCCGCAACAGCCCCATTGGCGCCGCGGCAGCCGGAAGAAGAGGCCGTGACTGAGGAGGACGAGCTCCCATGATGGTGTTGGTCAGTTTTGTTCTGACGGTGGCCATCTACAGCTACCTGGTTGGCGACAACCCGCTATACCGGCTGGCCTTGCATGTGCTGATCGGTCTGAGCGGCGCTTACGCTGCGGTCCTGGCCGTGCAGACGGTGCTATTACCGCCGACGCTCAACCTGATTCAGGACCCGGCCGGACAGGTGACCTGGATTATCCCGCTGGTTCTGGCCTTGTTGCTGCTGCTCAAACTGGTACCGCGCCTGGCCTGGCTGGGCAACAGTACCCTGGCCACGATGGTCGGTATTGGTGCAGCGGTGGCCCTGACCGGCGCCATCGGCGGCACGCTCTGGCCCCAGATTTTTTCGGCCGGCGGCAGCAACCCGATTCTGGCCATCGTGGCGGCGTTGCTGACGGCCTGTACGGTGTTGTCGTTTCAGTTCAGCACACTCAGCGGCAGCGCGGAACCGGCAGTCTGGTTGCAACCGATCCGGGTCATTGGCCGCACCGTCCTGACGATTACTTTCGGGGCGCTGTTTGCCACCGCCCTGGCCACATCCATTACGCTGCTGGCCGAGCGGCTGGCCTATTTTGCCAACAATTTCTCAGACAGTATTACGGCGATTTTGCCCTAGAAGCTTATGGCAGATAGATTGAAAGTTACGCCAAAATCATATCTGCTCGTGGATTGCGGGACTGCCAATACAACCGCAATTCTGATTGACGTGGTCGAAGGGCGTTATCGCCTGATCGGGCAAGCAGCAGAACCCTCAACAGCATTGGCGCCCTGGAACGACGCCTTCAGCGGTATCCAGCAGGTCATCAACCAGTTGATGGAAATGACCGGCCGGCGTCTGCTCACCGCCGAGGGAGATCTCATCCATCCAGCTGATGCCAACGGCGCCGGCGTGGATATTTTTGGGCTAACGTTCAGTGCAGCGCCGGCGTTAAAGACCGTGTTGGTCGGGCTCCTGGAAGAGGTTAGCCTCGGCAGCGGCCGGCGGGCGCTCAACACCATTTACGCCGAAGAGATCGAGCAGTTAAGCCTGACTGACAGCCGGGAAGAAAAGGAGCAGATCGATGCGCTGCTGGCGCAGTTGCCCGATCTGGTGCTGATGACCGGTGGCACGGATGGCGGCGCTGATGACCGGCTGATACGGCTGGTGGAAACAGTGGGATTGGCCATCAGCATGATGGACACCAATCGCAAGCCAGAGGTCGTTTTTGCCGGCAACAGTGCCCTGCGCGAAAAAGTAACCCGGCTGCTGAACGACATCGCTTCGGTCCAGGTCGCTGAGAACGTGCGGCCTTCCCTGGATGCCGAGCAGTTAAATGACGCCGCCGCCCTGATCGAGGGGATTTACACCAGCCGCAACCTGCGGCAGCTACCCAACATTGAAAGCGCCTTGAGCTGGTGTGACCTGAACCCGCAGCCGACAACCAGTGCAGTGGGCTACCTGATGGATTATTTTGCCCGCTTGCAGAATGGTTCCGTTCTCTGTGTCGATATCGGCGCCCAGAGCAGCTCGCTCATCGCGGCGACGCCGGCCGGACGTCAGCAGCTGATTCGCACCGATCTGGGCATGGGGCGTCCCCTGGCCCGCCTACTGGAAGAGAGCGATCTCTCAGAAATGATGCGCTTCATACCGGTTGGGATTGGGCCAATTGCCCTGCGTGATTTTCTGCTGGAGCGCTCCCTGCGGCCCAACACAATTCCAGCCACGCCCGATGAGCTGGCGCTGGAACAGGGGCTGGTTCGCTATCAGCTCAGCCGTTTGCGCCAGGCAGCCGAACGGGATTGGGGCTGGCCGGCTGACCATATGCCGGTTCAGTCAATGCTGGTCGCCCGGGGTCTGCCGCTGGTAGGCGCCGCCCGGCCCAACCAGGCGTTGCTGATGCTGCTGGATGCGTTACGACCGGCCGGTGTCTTTGCCGTCGCTCTGGACCGCTATCAGGTTCTACCCGGACTTGGGCTGCTGGCCCCGCGGGACCCGCTAACCGTGGTCCAGGTGCTGGCCCACAACGCCCTGGATCATCTGGGTTGGGTTGTGGCCCCCATTGGCCGGGCCCAGCCGGGCCAGAAGGTGCTCAATGTTCGGCTGAAATCAGAACGGCTGGGCACCCTGGATGTCGAGGTCATGAGCGACACCATCGAAGTGCTGCCTTTAGGCTATGGCGAAACAGCAGAATTACAGATTGAACCATTGCGCCGCTTTGACGTCGGCCAGGGGCCGGGCCGCGGCCGGAAGGTCAAGATAAGCGGCGGCGGCATCGGCGTGGTGATCGACGCCCGCCAGCGGCCGCTCCAGTTGGCTGAAGAAGCTGATAAGCGGCGCGAGCAGCTGCGTCAGTGGCAATGGGAGATAGGAGGGTAAGATGGCCACACTATTTCCCGGTACCACCAATATTGTTGCCCTGACCCGGGTGCGGCGGGAACGCCGGCTGGTTCGGCCAGGCGAGGTTGCCGTCCGTGTTGGTCAGCAGGTGTCGCCGGTGCAGGTGATTGCCCGTATGGAGCAAAGCGGCCCGTACGCGGTCCTCTCACCAGCGGAGACGCTGGGTCTGGCGCCGGAAGATGTCGCTAAAAATCTGCTTGTCCCGGAAGGCGCCCTCGTCGAGGAAGGCACTGAGCTGGTCCAGGCGAAGGGGTCATTTGGCCGGTTACGTCTGTTAAAATCGCCGATTAGCGGCACATTTGCCAAGCTCATTAACGGCCGCATCCTGTTGCGCCGGCCCAGCACCCTGTTTGAGCTGCGCTCCATGGTGCCAGGCTACATTATCAGCCTGATTGGCAACCGGGGCGCCGTTGTGGAGACCTTTGGCTCGCTGGTGCAGGGGCTGTGGAGCTCGGGCCAGGATGGGTACGGCAACATCGCCATTATCGGCGCTGGGCCGGATCACGTACTGACGCGAGAGGACCTGGATATCGAACTGCGCGGGCATATTTTAGTGGCCGGGCATGTACATGATATCAACGTGCTGCGTACGGCAGAGGACATGGGCATTCGCGGTGTTGTTGTGGGCAGTGTGCCCAGTGCATTGTGCCAGCTAGCGGACCGCTTCCGCATGCCGGTCCTGGTCACGGACCATATCGGCAAGCAACCGATGTCCAGCCGGACCTACGAGCTGCTGCAAGGGGCATCTGACCGGGAAGCGACGTTGCTGGGCGCCCCCCAGTTCTCCCGTAGTCACCGGCCGGAACTCATCATCCCGCTGCCAGCCAACCAGGATATGGGGCTGTCAGCCGGGCCGGACAAAGCGTTGGCTGAAGGGCAAACCGTCCGGCTGACTCGCGAACCCTACCGGGGCGCGTATGGCAGGGTAAAAAGTATCCCGGCCACAACCCGGCTCTTGCCCAATGGGGTTCGTAGCCGGGGTGCGCTGGTCGAATTGAGTAACGGCAGCACTGTTTTTGTGGCTGACCGAAACATGGAAATCATCACCTAGTATTGGAAACTGTTCTGATTGGGACCGGCCGGTAGGCGCCAGCGGAACAAACCTGTTTGACAGAACCCGAATAGGAGGGGCAGATGTCAGAAGAATACATAATTGAAGAAGAAGAAACTCAGGGTGGCCGCAGCCGCACTTTCCTTATGATCCTGGGCGGGTTGGTGACCTTGCTTGTCATCGGCATCATTTGCCTGTCCGTCGTCCTCATCAACCGGAGCGGAGGGGGGGATGATGGCGGCGCCACTGAAGCAGAGCTCGCCGCAACCGCCACGTCCGCAGCCATCATGACGATCAATTCGGAAGTTGCTGCCGCCAATCTCCAGGTGACACAAACGCTGGCTGCCCGCGCAACCTTCGATGCCCTGCCCACCGACACGCCAACACCGACCGAAACGCCCATTCCGCCGACCGCCACGCCGACGGAAACCCCCGCGCCCACTGACACCCCGGTCGTTTCTACCGGCGATGAAGGTGACGAGACCGGTGGTGATGAAGGGGACAGTGGCGATGAAGGCGACGAGACGGGCGGCGGTGAGGCTGATCCCACAGCAACCGTCAGCGTCCTGAGCACGCCCATTTCCGGCAATAACGTTCCCACTGCCACGCCTATTGTGGCGACGGGCGGCGATTCCGGTACGGGCACGCTGCCGCAGACCGGTGTCAGCCCCTGGGGCGCCATCCTGGCCGGGCTTGGTTTGGTGATAGTTTTGCTCGGGGCACGCCGTTTGCGCACGATGTAATTCGCCTGCAGAGCAATCTCGAAAATTTTAAGGTTAGCCCGTGCCCATGGCACGGGCTTTTTTCGTTCTTACTAATAGGACTTTTGGCCCGCCCTTTTGGGTTGTCCCACTGTGCTATAATGCGGTATACATCTGCTTTGGACCTTTCTGAGGCGAGCCAAAAGACACAAAGGTCAACAAAATTCTGAATAGCTGGAGCCCGCAAATGAACCGTGTGGCGAAAATTCTAGTCGTCGAAGACAACCTTGATATGCTGGATGGCATTGTTGACTATCTGGAAGTCAATAGAGCCCTGGAATATTCGGTTGAAATCCACCGGGCCATGAACGGCTTCCAGGCCTTGGCGTTGATGGAAACTGTCACGCCGGACATCATCATCTCTGACATCATGATGCCGGAGATGGATGGCTTTGTCTTTTATGCTCGGGTGCGCAAAGAAACGCGCTGGACCCGTATCCCCTTTGTCTTCTTGACGGCCCGCGGTGACGAAACGGATATCCGCATTGGTCAGGAAATGGGCGCTGACCTCTACATCACCAAACCATTTGACGGCCGTGAACTGGTCGAACTCATCAATACCCAGCTCAGAAAATCCTTCCATCGCCAGGATCTCAACCAACGCAAAATTTCCAAGGCGAAATCCCAGATGATGCAGGTGATCAACCACGAGTTTCGCACGCCGCTGACTTATGTGATTGCCTATGCGGAGATCCTGCAGGCGAGCATGCAGCAATCTGATCCAAGAGGATTATTTGAGTATTTGAACGGGATCCAGAACGGTTGCGTCCGTCTGGGCAGCATTGTCGATGATTTGCTGACCATCATCAAAATTCGCTCCGGCGCCATGGCCCAGTATGTGGCGGAACGGACCGAGATCATCCAGCGGCCAGATGAGTTATTGGCAGACGCGATTGCTGAATGCCGTCCGCTGGCTGATTCGGCCGGGGTCCAGGTCGTGGTGGCTGAGACCACCTTTTTGCCACCTATCTCCGGCGATCGGGCCACGCTCCAGGATGCCCTGGTCCGCCTGATCGACAACGCCATCAAATTTACTGAGATCGCCATCCTGCTGCGCAACTTGCCGGAAGAAAAGCGCATTGTCGAGATTGAGGCGCGGGCCACTGACGCGGAAATCACCTTTGCCATCGTGGATCACGGTGTCGGCTTCCCCAGCAGCATGCGCTACGAAATTTTCCGCTTCTTCAACCAGTACAATCGCGACTTCTGGGAACAGCAGGGCTGCGGCGCCGGCCTTTCCATTGCCGAAGCTATTTTGCAGGAGCATAATGGCTACATCTCAGCCTGCTCCGAAAAAGATGTCCAGACCAAATTTGAGATGCACCTGCCGACAGCTGCGGCCCGAGAGCAGGGTAATTATCCGGTCGAACCCAAGCGCGAGGTAACAGTCCTGCTGGTCGAGGATGATTACAATCTGCTTGTGGGTCTCAACGATATGCTGGAGATTCACGATGGCCGTTACCATTACGTGCCGCTGATGGCGCTGAATGGGCTGGAAGCGCTCAAGGTGCTTGAAGAACATACCCCGGACATCATCGTTTCCGACATCATGATGCCGCACATGAATGGCTATGAGTTCCTGGAAACCGTCCGCAAGAAGCCTGAATGGACCCAGATCCCGGTCATTTTCCTCACGGCAATGGGCGAAAAGGTGGACATTTTCAAGGCGCGCAAGATGGGCGTCGAGGAATATGTCACCAAACCATATAACACCGAAAATCTGCTCAAACTGATCGATATCCAGCTGGAGCGTCATTTTACGCGCCAGAATGCGCTGCATGAAGATATTGAGGTGCTGCGTAATCTCTTCCTGGAGCTGTTGCAGCAGGATTTACGGCCGTCGCTGCGGGCCGTCAACACCCACTCTGAAGCAATGACCCGCGTTCTCAAAGCCCAGGATCCCGAGATGGAAAATCTCATGGGCGCCAAGGATGAATCCAGTCTGAAACTTTCGCTGCAGAATATTCAGAATCATAGCGGCCGGTTGCATCGGGTGGTTGAGGACCTGATCAAGCTGACCGAACTGAAAGCCAACAAGGCGCTGGCCGAAAACCTCACGCCGATGGGCGCGGTCAGCAACCTCGGCAGCTACATTCGTGGCGAGGTGGATGCTTACAATCTCGAGCATAGCCGCATCGGCGTGCGCATCACGGCGGATTTCCCACGCAGCCTACCCAAGGTCAACGGGGATGAAATTCTGCTCGGCGAGATCTTCCGCCGTCTGCTTGAGCTGACGATGGGGCTGGTCATTGACCGCGATGGGAATGAGATCAGCTTCCTGGCCAAAGAAAATGGCACGTTCCTGGATGTTCACATCCAGTTTAACGGCCGGGGGATGTTGCCCAAGGAATGGGTTGCCTTCAACGAGATGATCGAAAATCAGAGTGAGGCGATCAAGAAAGAGTATCTGTTTGGCCCGAATCTGCTGATCGTCAACGAACATGTACAGCGGCACGGCGGCCGCCTGGCCTATACCTCGCTGGCCGATGACCAACATCAGATTACGGTCTCGATCCCCCTTTTTTCCCACGTTGAGCCCAGTGTGCTCAACGGTTTGCAAGCCTGAATGAGAGCTCCCCTGCGTGGGGCAAACGTTTAGAACCCATACGTGCCGGGTCTATTTCCCTCTGGTAAACTTGCCGCCATGAAGAATGGCAAGTTTGCGATCCCCGTGATCGTCATTTCCGCAATTATCGTGACAGGGCTGGCTATCCTGGCCGGCCGGCGCCTCTACCAGGGTGATGGCAGCCTGCTGCGCAACGTCACGTTCTCTACCGCCCAGATCTCCCCCAACGCCGATGGCGCCGAGGATATCGTCGTCATTAACTACGAGATCAGCCGCAACGCGACTGTTTCCATCTACTTTGAAAGTGAGGCGGGTGAACGGCATTATTTCCGCCGGGAGCGGCAGCGCGGGGCGGATGAATACGAAGTCTGGTTCAGCGGTGTTGTTGAAGGCTACCGGTTACCGGATGAAACCATACAGGGCGAGATCCTGGCCCGGCTGTTGCAGGATGGCCAATACAGCTGGGTGATAGAGGCGGAGGACGAAGACGGCGTCAATGAAACCGTCACCGGCCAGCTGACGATTACCGAGGCCGATGTCAACCTGCCGGAAATGCGCAATTTCACCCTGGACAAGCATGTCTTCTCGCCCAATCAGGATGGGATCGATGACCGGGTCGAAGCGCAGTTTGATCTGCAAAAAGAAGCGACCGTGCGCGTGTTTCTGCTCCGGCCGGATGGCGTTGAAGTACCGATCACGGAAAAAGAGCGTGAGGTACCGGCCGGTTCCCCCGGCCGCCATTACTACGACTACGAAGGCGGCGTCGACAACAAAGACACCCCACCCCCGGACGGCACCTACCCCATCTACGCCGTCGCCGAGGATGACGAAGGGCAACGCATCCGCGTCAGCAGCGAACTCACCATCGAGTTTGGCGGCGTGCCCTATGCCGACATCATCTCGCCGCCCGTGGGCGATACGGTCGAGTTTAACCTGACCAGCGTCGCCGTCTGTGACACCATCTATTTCACCATGACGGTGGAAAACTACGGCGTCACCCCCATCCGCACGACCGGCCCCGAGCCTGGCACCATCTACGACTCCGATTGGAATTACAACACCCTGGGCTGGCACACTGAATCCGGCGCCTGGCGCATCGCCATCGGCTTTGAAAATGAGCTATCCAATTACCCCTACCGCTGGGCGATCGGCAATCTGGAAGATCTTGAGGAGATTAACGGTCATCTTTATCTGATGCCGGGCCAGCGCGCCGTCGTGCAGGGGGGCATTCGCGTCACCGGCCCGTTTGGCGAACGCAATCCGCAGCCGGTGTGGGCCGGTCTGATTCATGAGGACGTGGAAATCTCCCAGTTCAACAACCGGGTTGATCCCAAATCAGTATTGGTGGATATGCCCGACGACGGTAACTTTGCGCCTTGCGCCGAGCGCGCTGTGCCAGCCGCCGACTGACCCCGTTATTCATCCGATGTTAATACCGCAGACTACTTTGAAGGCTATACTTAGGATAGCGCAAGCAAGCAGGGAAGCCGGCCCCAATCCGGCCCAATCAAGTTCTGGATACCAGTATGAGCCGCAGGACGCTCGTCCCAATTTTTATCTTGTCCATCCTTCTTTTCACCGGTTGCACGAACCAGGCTGAAGTCATTGAAGTAACCCGCGAAATCGTCAGCGAAGTTCCCGTCACGGTTGATGTTGAGGTCACCCGGGTGGTGGCGGCGGCGGTTGAGCCGGAGACGGTCGAAGTCACCCGCATTGTGACGGAATTGGTAGAACTACCGCCCCTTGGTTCCGAGGAGCGCCCGATTCAGCTGGTGATTTCGCCGCTGCTGGAAGAGCAAATTACCAGCTTTCGCGGCCAGACCCTGGTTGACGACCTGATGGCGGCTACGGGGCTTGCCATGGAATTGGTCGTGGCCGAGAGCTTTGCCGAGACGGTGGCGGCGGTGTGTGACCGGCCGGATCAGACCATCGCCATCCTGCCTGGCCCCCTCAGCGTCCTGGCCAGAGAACAGTGCGACGCCCAGCCGGAATTTGTCGCCGCCAAGAATGGCGTCCCCTGGACCGCCAGCATGTTACTGGTCCGCGGCGACCAGGGCATCTTTGAGCTGGAAGATCTAAATGGGCGCACCTGGGGCATCCCCAGCGAGGAGTCCTGGGAAAGCTACCTCTACTTCCAGGCGTTCCTGGCCGAGCAGGGCATCACGCCTGGCGAGATCACCGTCGAGAATGGCCAGAGCAACGCCGTTCTGGCCGTCTACAATAACGAGGTCGAATTTGCCACGGCAAGCTTCCTGCCCCCGCTCCTGCCCTTACTGGCGGAATGGCAATACGGTGTCGATGACCCGGAAATCTGGCGCTCCCTGGGATTGTTGCCGATTCGCCACCCGATTGGCTTCGTGATTGTTCTGGCCCGGGCTGAGGATGGCGGCTACCAGATTCGGGATGCGCGCGCTGCGGTTTTTGATGTTGAGCGCGACATCTTCTCCTTCACCACCATTCTGACCTTGAGTGGCCGCTTCCCAAATGAAACCATTGTCTTTGGCAGCGAGATCCCGCTGGGCACCGCCCGCAACGTCGGCGAGGCGCTGCAGGATTATGTGACGACGGCTGCCTGTGAGCAATCAGTCTGCTCCGGCGATTTTTACATCTGGACGGGATTGGCGCCGGTCAACAGTGAAACGTTTGCTGACGTGGAATTTACTATTGAAAGCCTGCAGATGAGTGATGACGATCTGCTGGCCCGTTTTGATTGATATTTTTATGCTTGATGTTGCCATCATAATCGTCAGTTGGAATGTGCGCCGTTACCTGTCGGATTGCCTTGTCTCCGTCTTTGAGGAGTTGGGGCGAGCCCGGCTGAATGGGGCCGTATGGGTTGTCGATAATGGCTCGACGGATGGCACCCTGGACCTGCTGCACACCCTCTACCCGCATGTCCACCTGATTGCCAATGAAGAAAACGTTGGCTTTGGCGCTGCCAACAACCAGGGCATGCAGGCGGCGAACGAAAAGACACCGCGCTATTACTTCCTGCTCAATCCGGACACGGTTCTGCGGCCCGGCGCGTTGGGCAACCTCATTGCCTTTATGGATGAGCGGCCGGAAGCCGGCATGGCCGGGGCCAGGCTGGTCTATGGCGACGGGCGCTTCCAGCACAGTGCCTTTGCCTTTCCCGGCATTACCCAGCTCGCTTTTGATCTGTTCCCGCTACCACCCCGGCTATACGAAAGCCGGTGGAATGGACGGTATCCGCGCCATCTGTACCGGCCGGAACAGGCCCCCTTCGCCGTCGATTTCCCGCTGGGCGCCGCCATGCTGGTCCGCCATGATGTGGCCATGGCCACCGGTGGCTTTGACGAATCGTTCCACATGTATTGTGAAGAGGTCGATTGGTGCTGGCGAATCTGGGAAGCGGGTTGGCCTATTTACACGGTGCCGGCGGCCGAAGTGGTCCATTTTGGCGGTGAAAGCACCAGTCAGGTGCCCGCTCGCTCCATCATCAACCTGTGGCAGAGCCGCGCCCAGCTGTATCGCAAACATCACAAGAGCTGGCGCGTGAACCTCGCCCAAAAACTGGTCAAGCTGGGGCTGTCACGCAAGGCCCGGCAGGCTGGCGAGCCCCTCATCAAGCAGGCGTATCGGGACGGCCTTTCTTTCTGGTTGGAGTGATGGTCTCACTCACCGCCTGCATCCTCACCCTCAACGAAGCCCGGCACATCAGCGACTGCATCGACGCTTTGCGCTGGGCGGATGAAATCCTGGTTTTTGACTCTTTCAGCAGTGATGAAACGGTCGCCCTGGCCGAGCAAGCAGGAGTGACCGTGCGGCAACATCCCTTTGCCAACTACAGCCAGCAGCGCAATGCGGCTCTGGACGTGGTTCAAACGGATTGGGTCTTCTTTGTGGATGCGGATGAGCGGGCCACGCCGGCGGTGGCGGCTGAGGTCAGGGAGGTGCTGGCGAACCGGCCGGAACTGGGCTGGTACATTCCCCGCCATAACTACATCTTCGGCAAGCTCACCAAAGGCGCCGGCTGGTTCCCCGATTATCAGGCCCGTCTCTTCAAGACCAGCGCCGTGCGCTACGAAAAAGAGGTCCATGAGGTCGCCGTGGTTGACGGCCCGGTCGGCTATCTCCAGCAGCCCCTTATCCACTACAACTACGACTCAGTCGCCCAGTTCCATCAGGTCCAGCAACGCTACACCGACTTTGACGCCAGCATACTCAAGCAGGAAGCGGTGCGCCCCAAGCTCTACACCCCCTACAGCCAGGCCGTGCGCCATTTCCGCTGGCGCTACCTGACACATCAGGGCTACCGCGACGGCCTGCACGGGCTACGGCTCAGTCTCTACATGGCCTACTACGAATGGGTCAAATATCGCAAATTAGCGGCCCTCTGGCGTCCTTAACACCAACCACAATGGCCTGACACGGTAAATCATTCTCAGTTAATCTGCGCAATCTGCGGCAAAAAACTCAACGCTTGATGGCCATCGCGATGCCATCCTGAATCGGCACGATGGAGGATTCCCACTGGGGACTTTCGTTCAGAAGCTGGGTGAGTTCACGAATAGCTTTTGTGGATGATTCCTGATGGTGTTCATCCAGCACCCGACCGCTCCAGAGCATGTTATCGACCAGCAACACCCCGCCCGGCCGCAGCTTCGCCTCAATGACGGGTAAGGCCTCAGGATACGCTTCCTTGTCGATATCGTTGAAGATGACGTCAAAGGGGCCTTCAGCGGCTCGCAGCGCCTGAATCGCCTCGTCGACGATGTAATGGATGCGGGCGCCGTAATCGAGGCGGCCCAGATGTTCGCGGGCCATACGCGAGAGGTTATCGTCCCAGACCACATGGTAAACATCACCGCCGCCGTTTTCGTCGACGGCCTGGGCAAACCAGGCCGTTGAGTAACCGTAGCCAGAACCCATCTCAAAGACGGAACGAGCGCCGATCAGGCGGCTGATGAGATAACAAAAATGGCCGGCAGCGGGACCGATGATGGGGAAACGCGAATCCCGAGCATATTGCTCCATGGCAACGAGCTCGGGTGGCCTCTCGGGCACGAGGGCCAACAAATAATTCTGCAATGCTTTGTCCATTGATGCTGGTTCCTACCTGCGATCCTTCTGATGATGCTGCGATGTTCACCACCCACCTTTCCCAAGGGATACTATAGCAAAATTTGGCTCTATCCGGCGGTCCTGGGACGCGAAAATGACGTAAAAAAAAGCTGGCACCTGTAACAGGTGCCAGCTTAGGCATGAGGTGAAAACCTGGGCGAGGAACTTCATTGAGGGAAAAGCCCGCTCGCCCTGAGACGAAAGTTGTACCCGAGATGACAGCTTGGAGGGAGACTCCATCTCGGCCCGAGGTTTGACTCGGCCTTCACTTTCTATGGACCGAAGTTAATCACCAACCCGAAAATAATGACAGAAGCGGTAACCATAATCGCCAGAATCACGCCTATCATGAGAAGATATGTCCGGTCCACAGCAGGCACATGCGTCTCGTGACCTGATTCTTTTGCTGTATGATTCGCCATAGGTTGCTCCTGAAATTTGCGATATGGGCTATTTTATGCGAGAGCAGGATGGCTGCACGGTGTTACATGTCAGGAGATCATATGACATTTGTCACATGATTTTGGGTGACGAGTGGCTGGCCGGGCCAATGACCCAGGTCAAGGTCCCGCGGCGGAGCAGCAACTCCTGGGCTTGTTGGCCAGGCACCATGATCAAAACGTGGCGCCCGGACTCGTCTTCCCACTGCCGCCCCTGCTCTACAGGCAGCCATTGATCATCCGGCCGGATCCGGTGCACCCGAACACCCTCCGGCGAAAACGTACATTCGACGGCGACTTTTTCCATCAGTTGTTCCTCACTTCTCGATTGGCCCGGCTCAGGGACAGAGCGGCCTATCTGACTTTGACGAGCTCAGCTTTCTGCAGCAGCTGTGCCGAGATCTCATCGGCAGGCATGGGCCGGCCCAGCAGATACCCCTGGGCCTCGTCGCACTGCAGCTCCTGAATCATACTCAGCTGCTCTTCTGTCTCCACGCCTTCAGCCACAATATTGAGATTCAGACTGTGGCCCACGGCGACAATGGCGCGCAAAATGGAAACTTTCTTGACGTCTTTCCGGCCGGTGCCCCGAATATAAGATTGATCGATCTTCAGCGTATCAACCGGATACTTCTTCAACGAATGCATTGACGTATCGTGGCCGAAATCATCCATGGCAATCCGCACCCCCATTTCGCGCAGTTGCAGAATTGTCCGCAGCGCCTGGGTGTAGTCGTCAATCGCCTTCACGTCGGTGAGCTCCAGCTCCAGAAAATGAGGCGCCAGGGCTTGCTCGGCTAATACTCGAGACACAAGTTCCGGCAATTTCTGATCGCGCAATTGCCTGGCCGAGATATTAACCGTTAGCCGCAGTGAGGTAAAGCCGAGGCGGTGCCAATCCCTCAGTTGGCCGCAGGCAACGTTAAGCAGCCATTCACCAATGGGCAGGATGAGACCCGTTTCCTCCGCCATGGGGATAAACTGAATCGGCAACAAAAAGCCGTGCTCCGGATGGCGCCAGCGCAGCAACGCTTCGACGCCCACTATCTCCTCGCTCTCGACCGAGACCAGCGGTTGATAGTAGGGCACCAGTTCATTCAGCTCCAGGGCGTGGCGTAGATCGGTTTCCAGCTGCCAACGCGCCACCGCCAGATCGTAATGGTCGGGGTCAAAGATAGCACAGCGAGCCTTGCCATCGGCCTTGGCATGGTACATCGCCGTATCCGCATCCCGAATCAGGTCCTTGGGCTCCTGATGCCGGGCATCGGCGAAGGCGATGCCAATGCTGGCACTGGTAAACAAACGATGGCCGGACAGCTCAAAGGGCCGGGCCAGCAGATCCTGTAGTTGCTCGGCGACCGCCACCGCTTCCTGCACATTGTTGAGCTCGCGCAACAGCAGGACAAACTCATCGCCGCCAAACCGGGCCAGCATATCGCGGGGCCGCAGGCAGCTCTTGAGCCGAATGGCTACTTCGGACAGCAACTGATCGCCCACGATGTGGCCCAGGCTGTCGTTGATTACTTTGAAACGGTCCAGATCCAGGAAAAGCACGGCAAGATTGTCTTGCCCGGTCGACCGCATCGTTTCCTCAAGCTGTTCGGCAAAAAAGACCCGGTTGGGCAGACCAGTCAGGACGTCATGGAGGGCGTCATATTTGAGCTGGTCTTCGGCCAGCCGCCGCCGCGTGATATCGGTAAGTGAACCGACAACCCGTTTGAGCTCGCCATGACTATCGCAGACGATAAGCCCGCGGCAGAGCATCCACAGATAGTGGCCGTGCCGGTGGCGGATGCGGTGCTCATGTTCAATGGTCTCACCATCGCGATGGCTCTTTAGCAGCGCCTTAAGCGCTTTAAGATCCTGGGGGTGGACCCGGTCAAACCATTCGGTGATCGCTGTCCCGATCTCTTCTTCGCGGTAGCCGAGCATCTCTTTCCAGCGCTGCGAGTAGTAGACGGAGCCGGCTGCCAGATCCCAGTCCCAGAGCCCATCATTGGCGGCGCGTGCCGCCAGGCTGAAGCGTTCTTCGCTCCGCTGCAGGGCAAGCTGCGCCTGTTTGCGTTCAATGGCGTAACGGAGCGCCCGCACCACCACCTGACTGTCAACTTCACCCTTAACGATGTAATCCTGCGCGCCGTTCTGGAGCGCCTGCATGGCGATGTTCTCGTCCGTGAAACCGCTGAGAATGACGATGGGCAGGTGGGCCGCCTGTTCGCCCAGACGCACAATTGTTTCCGGGCCCTGGCTATCAGGCAGGAACAGATCCAGCAGGACGAGGTCAAACTCAGCCCCCTGGAGCTGTTCCAGGCCGGTATGCAGCCATTGCACCCAGGTGATGCTAAATTCAGATTCGCCCCGCTCGCGCAGCAACTCCTGCAGGAGCTCAGCATCACCCCAGTCGTCTTCAATTAATAGAATTCGGATTGGCTCTCCACTCATAATTCATAACCTGGTAGATGTCGCGCATCAATAACAAAGTTGGGTGGGTTTCGGGCGACGATCCAGTTGAAGTATGACTCTTCCAGGGATATCGTAGCAGGTTGGACCGGCCGGTTAAATCGCCCATTAGTCACGCCCTGACCGTACCATATGCTTCCATCAACCAATGGGCCGGACCACCAGAAACACAAAACGCCCGCAATCGGGCGCTCCGCCTGGCAAATTCTCTTGTCGGCCCAGCCTCAGGAACGCTGCCGCCAGGGGTCTACCCGGTTTCGATTGGCACGGTGAAGTAGAACGTCGACCCGACCTCCGGCTCCGATTCAACCCAGATACGGCCCCCATGGCTCTCGACGATCTTCTTGCAGATCGCCAATCCCATGCCGTGGCCCGGGTATTGGTCGCGGGGGTGCAGCCGGTGGAACATGTAGAAAATGCGATCAAACGCCTCCGCCGGCAAACCGATACCGTTGTCGGCCACACTCAGGACCCATTCCTTATCTTCCGGCCGGGCGGCGACACAGATTCGCGGCGCGTGCTCACCCTGGAACTTCAGCGCATTGGCCAGCAGGTTGCGCAGGAGGCGGCTGTAAAGCTGGGCATCCACATTGAGTGTGGGCAGCGGCTCATGTTCGATCACCGCGCCCTTATCCTGGATCATCAGCTCCAGATCAGACGTAACTTCAGCCACAATCTGCTCCATGTTTGTGGGCCGGCGATCAGGCTGGGTTTCGCCCAGGCGAGCATAGGTGAATAGCTCCGTGATTAGCTGCTGCATCCGGCTGGAGCCATCCACAATATAGCTGATGTAACGCTGCGCATTCTCGTCCAGCCCCGGCCCATATTTTCGGTCCAGCAGTTCGGTGAAGCTCTTTATCTTCCGCAGCGGCTCGCGCAGCTCATGGGACGCCACGTAGGCGTATTGCTCCAACTCAGCATTGGATCGGGCCAGCCGCTCATTGCTCAGCTCCAACGCTGCCGTCCGATCCTCGATCAGGTCCTCGAGATGCGCCTGGTAATGGGCGACCTCTTCTTCAGCCTGCTTGCGCTGGGTGATGTCGCGCGCGATGATCTGGATGGCGTCTATGTCGCCATCGTGCCGTAAAAAGGCGGGGAATAGCTCAACCCATTGAGTTTGCAGCAGATCATTGCTGAATTTGATGGTCATCGCCCCAATTTCATAACCACGGAGTAACGCCGCAAAACGACGCAAATATTGCTTGCGATCTTCCGGATCGAAACTGCCCATCTCCAGAAAATGGCGCCCAATGATCTGGTCCCGGCGCCGGTTCAGCAAGCTGCAGGCCGCCTCATTACAATCCAGCACAGTGCCATGCAAATCAATGATGGAAATCGATTCCGGCGAATACTCAAACAGGATCCGATAGCGCTCTTCGCTTTCACGAAACGCTTTCTTGGCCCGGCGGCTCTCGCTCACGTCGTGGAAGGCCACGACGACACCCTGAATCTCATTAAACCGGCCGACAATGCGGGCCGCACTGCCTTTAATCGGCCGGGCCGCGCCATCCCGCTGCAGCAACAACGTGTGGTCCGCCAGGAGCACCGTCTGTGGATTGCCCAGCACCGTCTGCACCAGGTCCACATTTGGCTTTTCTGTCAGCTCATCGATGGTCTGGATCACCTCGGCCAGCGGCATGCCCAGAGCAATCAGCTCTGACCAGCCGGTCAGCTTCTCCGCCATCGTATTCATGTAGGTGATTTTGCCTGCTGTGTCCGTCGCGATGACGGCGTCGCCAATACTTTTGAGGATGGTCGACAACCATTGTTCCTGCTCCTGCAGGCGATTGGTCATCTGATGTTTGTATTGGGCCATTTCGATGGCCGTCTGCAGCTCTTTGCCCTCATACGAACTGGCAAGGTAAGCTGCCGGCACCATCAGGGTATTCTGGTCGGTGGCCGTCTCAGCCGCATTGTCTGTCAGGAAAACAACCGGGAGGTTAAAGCGCTCCCGAATGAAGGAGGCGAAGGAAGCATCATCCAGCTGCCCATCCAACATCTGATCAACCAGGATGAGATCGATATTTTTCTGGGCAGCCAGCTCGATCGCCTTGCGCACCGTCGCGACGATACCCAGCACCTCATAGCCGGCCGCCGCCAGTTTCTGGCGTGCCGACAGGGTTTCTTCTCTCTCATCCCCAATGATCAGGATGCGCGTCTGCATAGGCTCTACGAATATTCAGCTGGGTGGCCAACCGCAATCCGATCAGGTCGTCACAGCATTCAGGTAACGGGCAACGGTCTCCCGCAACTCGCGAATGTTGATCGGTTTGGCCAGATAATCCGTGCAGCCCGCTTCGATAGCCTTCTCATCATCGCCAACCAGGGCGTTGGCCGTGACGGCAATGATCGGCACGCTGGCGAGACCCGGCAGATCACATTCTCTGATCTTCTGGGCAATCTCATAGCCGCCCATGCCGGGCAGGTTGATGTCCAGCAGAATCAGCTCTGGCTCGTGTTCTCTGGCCAGCGCCAACCCTTTTTCGCCATCCTCAGCAGCAAGCAGCTCGTAGCCGCTGGCTCGCAGCACCTTTTCCACTAACTGCATATTAAAAGGGTTATCTTCAATGTACAGAATCTTCATTTAACCCGTTCCTCAGAGCAGCGCATCTCGTCCACGCCACCCATTGTTCTTGTCGCTAATCAGCAGCGGTTGGTAAGGCCGGCTGCCGAATTTCAATTGGCAATTCCACGATAAAGGTCGAACCCTCGCCTTCCACACCGCTGCTCTCTACCCAGAGCTGACCGCCATGCAATTCAATCAGACGACGGCTGATGGGCAGGCCCAACCCGGTGCCGCCCGCTTTACGAGTGGCCGAGTTGTCCGCCTGGCGGAACGCCTCAAAAATCTTGTCAATGTGGTCGTCAGTGACACCCGCGCCTGTGTCCTTCACTTCGATGCGAAGCATCTCGTCGCGGCGCTTCAGGTCAATCGTAACGCCACCCTTTTCGGTAAACTTGATGGCGTTACTGGCCAGATTGAGGAGCACCTGGCGCAATCGCAGCGGATCGCCATCGATTTGCAGGTCAACACAATCATTGGCACTTAGCATTTCTAGTGATAACGATTTTTCCCGTGCTAATGTCGCAACTGTGGTAACAACATCGTCAAGAATGTCATAAACCTTGATGCGGCGCAGACTGAGCTGCATGTGACCAGCCTCAATCTTGGCCATGTCCAGAACATCATTGATCAGTTCCAGCAGGTGATGGCTGTTACGATAGATGATGTTCAGGTCGTTCTCCATCGCTTCTGTCAACGGGCCATCCAACCCTTCCAGAACCACATCGGTGAAACCAATGATGGAGTTCAACGGGGTCCGCAGTTCGTGACTCATATTGGCCAGGAAGTTGGACTTCAGCTCGTCCAGCTCCCGCAGCCGGGTCAGCGTGGCGGCCTGTTCCGCGTAAAGGCTCTGGTTCTCGATGGCCGCTGAGAGCAGCGAGGCCATCTGGAAGGTCAGGTTCTCATCCTGGTCATCGTACTGGTAGAACTGCTGGCTACCGATGTTGATGGTGCCGAGCACCTGGTTACCACTCATCAGCGGTACGATCATGGCGGAATTGATGCTCCGGCCGGGCGACGGATGGGAGTCATGCACAACCACCGCTTTACGGTTGACGATCGCCTTCTCGGTCAGCGTCCCTTCGATGGGCTGCGGGATGCCGATAGGAATCGAGCCCCGTTCACCGCTAAACGCCACCACCTGGGCTTTCTCGCCCGGTTCGTCCAACAGGCTCAACGTAACCCGGTCGGCCGGGAACAACTTCGCTGCTTCGCTGGCCGCAATCTCGTAGATCTCTTCCAGCGTGTCCGCAACGGTGATCCGTTCACTGATCCGGTTGAGCAGCGCCATGCGATTGGCTTGCTGCTTGGTCTCAACCAGCGCCGATTGCATCTGGTCGTTCAGGCGCAGGTTTTCGATGTGCTGGCTGAGCTGGCCCAGGACGGTCTCGACAATCTGGTTGGTTTCCGGCCGGGGATGCTCGGTCTGCGGCAGAAGCAGCTCGCCGATCGCCTCACCCTGGACCAGTAGCTGGCGCCGCACCGGATCTGCCGAAGCGAGATCGCTGGTGTCGCCACTGCCTTCGCGGGCGCCAAACTCAGCGGCCCGGTAAACATAGGTCTTTTCCGACGCCAGCGAATCAAGGTAGGAGCCCCAGCCTTCGCGCGTCAGACGGCGGGTAATGGCGTCCAGCTCCCGGCGCGTTTCTTCAGAACGGGCGAAGGAGCGCGCATTCTGCAGAGCGACGGCAATCTGCGTGGCCAACGTGCTGTAAACCTGCAGGTCCTGCTCACCAAACGCATTTTCCTGCGTCGAGCGCACGTCCATAACACCCAGCACATTGTCACCAACCGCCAGCGGCACCGCCATCTCCGAACGGGTTTCCATCAGGAGGGGATGGGGCATAAAACCCTCGGCGCCGGAGCCGTAATAACGGATGGCGCCTTCATTGTTGCGCGCAGTCGTCGCCACCAGGGAGCCTTCAGAGTCCAGCGGGATGCGCCGGCCCTCAGCGACCATTTTGCGACCAACGGTACCCGCACCGGCCGTTAACACCAGCGTGTCGCCGCTCTCATCCAGCAGATGGATGTGGGCATGATAAAGGCCAAAACGGCGCCGCGTGAGGTCAACCGTCTCTTGCAACAGCAAACGAGGCTCCAGAATCGAGGCCGCCACCGTGCTGACTTCAGCCACCGCCGCCAACTCATTGGCCTGCCGCTCCAAAAGACCTTCGGACTGTTTCTGCTCCTGAATGTCAATCAGGGTAATCAGATGGGCCTGCTCGCCCCGGTATTCCAGCCGGTGCGAAGAAACAAGGGCCCAGAACGGTTTCCCCGTCGCCCGCTTCAGTTCGAGCTCCAGGTTCTCCACCATCTCCTGCCCGTCAACAACAGTCTTCAAGGCATTGATGAACTCCTGGCGATAGGCACCAGTCAGAACAAAATCCTGGTCGCCAACCTCATTGGTTTCCTGAGGCAATTGCAGCAAGCCAGCCAGCGGCTGGTTGGAAAACTGGATGTTGTCGCTGCTGGCGCTCATGATCAACATCGGAATGGTGACATTGTCAAAGATCCGCTGCAGACGCGCCTGTTCCGCGCGCATGTTTTCAATGGCTTCTTCGCGCTCCCGGAGCAGAGCGGCATTTTCCAGGGCGATACCGAGCTGGCCAGCGATTGATAGCAGCAGGTCGGCATCGGTCTGGCTCAGGCCATTAACATGATTCTGCTGCACGTCCAGAACGCCCATCACCCAATCACCGCGACGAATGGGTACGGCGATTTCAGCGCGGGTTTCCGGCAACAGGGGGTTCGCCAGCCAGCCAGCCTGTTGGCTGACATCGGGGACGATCACCGGCCGGTTAAACTCAGCCGCCCGGCCCACCAGACCGCGGCCCTGCGGGATGCTATGACCGCGCGCCAACAAGGTCTGGCCCGCATCACCCGTGCCGCCGACCAGCACCAGGTTCTGGCGCGCGTCGTCCCAGAGGTAAATCTGCGTGTGGTAATAGTTAAATGCGTGTTGCACCTGCTCCGCAACCACGGAGGTAAGTTCCTTGGCGTCCAGGATAGTGGAAAGCTGACGGCTGACCTCCGCGCTGGTCTCCACCGCCAACGTGCGTTGGTGGGCATCGGCCACGGATTGGCGGAGCTGGCTCACCATGTGGCTGAGGCTGTTGGCCAGGCTACCGACCTCATCCAGGCCACCGGCCGGTATAGCCGCCTCCAGATGCCCGGCAGCAATCTGCCCCGCCGCTTCATCCAGGGCCCGAATCGGCCGGACAATGGAGCGGACGATAAAAACAGCCACCAGGACAATCAGCGCGACAATCACAGCGCTGGTGATGACCGTCGCCTGGGCAATTGTCGCAATAACATCAAACGCTTCGGCCGCTTGTTGCCGCACCACCAATACCCAACCCAGGTCAGCAATGGCCTGGTTGCGTACCAATGTTTCCGCAGCCGTCGTCGCCGGCAAATCCCGGTGACTCAAATCGGCATGGCCAAAAATGATGTCCTGACCAGCCAGATCGGGGGCGCGTTGATAGCCTGTATCGGCATCGGCCAGGGATTTCAGCAGGTCGGTAGACAGGTTGGCGGCGACGCCCCCCTGCTCTTCGCGCGGATCAAACAGAAGCGCGCCTGCGCTGTTCAGCAAGAAGGCCGAACCCGTTTCTCCAGCTGACCAGTCGCCGATGACGGCATAAAACTCGTCGAGCTTCATGGTGGACCGCATGATGCCGATGACCGAACCCGATTGCTGATCGTAAATCGGCACCGCAATCTGTAAGGCCGTTACGCCGGCACTCTCGTCCCATTGCGGTTCGGAAATATAGATCGCCCCGGCCCCACCATTCCAGGCGGTCTGCCACCAGGCTTCATCTGCCTGGTAATAATCAGTGGGACGAGTTGTGGCGGCCACGGTTGCCCCAAAACGGTCCGTAACAAAGATCTCAGCGTGAGTCGGAAAGGCCGCCAGGTAACCCTGTAACTGAGCCACCAGCGGGTTAACCGCTTCATCACTGGAGATGATAGCCTGCACGATGGGATCTTCGTTCGCCGCAGTTGCCCAGGCCCGGTCGATCTGCTGGATCTGGGCTGTTGCCGCCGACTCACCCTCCGTGTAGCTGCCATTTTGCTCAGCCACCATCACCGTGACCGTATCAATCAGGGTGATCGCCTGCAACTGGCCGACGCTTTCATCGAGCAAGCTGTGCAACTGCTGACCCAGACCCTGCGCCTGAGCCGTGAAGCTTTCGCCCAGTCGAGCGGCTAATATTCGCTCTGTCGTGCGCGCGGTGATAAAGGCGTGCAGAGAGGCACCCAGGACCACCATCAAGACCATGGGCACCATAATTTTGAATGCCAGCGGCCAATTCAGCGGATCACGCCATCTGGATTGTCGCAACGCGGTAAAGCTGTCGTTCGCTGTCGTCATAGGATCTTCCATTACTTACTCAGTCAATGCCCTGGCAATCGTTAACCCTGTAGCTCGTCGTTGTCATCGTCCAGCCAGGGGGGCAACATATCCGCAGGGGTCAGGGGCAACATCTCTTCAGCCCCTTCCGGCCGGCCGGTCGACATGCGCAATTGGGCATAGGGCACATCGAGTGCGCGGGCCATCTCTTGAACCGCGGTCTGCAGCGCACTTTCCAGGGTGACTGTGCCGCGAATTTTCTGACCAATGGTGTTGAGCATACGCTCACGCCGGGCCTGTTCACGCGCCTCAGCATAGAGGCGCTGGCTTTCAATCGTCGAAGCTAGCAGGGGCGCAATCTGCAGCAGCAAGGCCTCGTCCTGCTCGTCAAAAGCATTGACGCGGCTGCTCGCCATGTTAAGCGTACCCAACACGGTCCGGCCGGATACCAGCGGTACAATCAACGTTGAGCGCAGCCCCTGTTCCAACAGCCCCTTGTTTTCCAGATAGTCGCTGGCCGACAGGTCCGCAAGACGCATGATTTTCTGCCGGGTCACACATTCACCAATGGCCGTCCCCTGAACCGGGTATGAGGCGCCCAGGGCAATGGGCCCTGGCCGGCCGTCAACGGCGTACAGTTCTAATTTCTGCTTGTCCCGGTCCAGCAGGGTAGCACTCATGCGCTCCTGCTTGATGATGCCTCTCACATGCTGCGCAACGGCGGCAAAGGCCTCATTCATGGTCTGCGTCTCGCTGAGCGCATTACCCAATTCATTCAGTTGTCGCAATTGCTCAGCCTGCGCCTCGGTCTGGGTCAACGCTTGTTCGGTTTGTTCCACCAGGTGGAGCGTCCACAAACGGTTGCTCGCCTTGGTGATGACCTGATGCAAGATGACTTGGGCATCTTCATCCAGCTCATCCAGACCAGACAGGGCAATTTCGCCGATAATCTCACCATCAACCGAGAGGGAGCGTTTCAGATCAGCCTGCGGCTCCGTCTCCACGAGGTCCACGACCTGGTTTTGTTCATAGACAAAGCCCAGGTTTTGCTGCCGGCTGGAAATCAGGTAATCCTGCCAATGTTCGCGAGTCAGCCGGCGCGTCACTTCTTCCATCTGACGCCGATATTGCTCCGCTTCGGCCAACAGGCGCAGGTTTTCCAGATGATTGGCGACTTTGTCAGCCACAGCGCGCAGGATTTCGGTCTCCTGCTCAGTCCAGCCACGTTCGCCTTTGTCTTCCAGTCGAATATGGCCGATAGGCAGGCCGGCGAGTTGAATAGGCACGGCCAACTGATCCAGATTGGCCGGTGTCTCATCCACTTCCTGCAGCGGTAGCTCGGCGCTGATATCGTAGGCAGCAACCATCTTTTCCTGGCGCTCAATGCCGTTCAAGAAACCTTGCCAACCCTCATTAAGCAGTCGCCGCGTGTACTGCTCCGTTTCAGCGCGCGCCGCCTGCGTTTCCGTAAACAGGGCCGCGTTCTGAATGGCGATGGCCAGCTGCGCCGCCAGGGCTTCAAAACTGACCACACTGCTTTCGGCAAAAAAGTTGGGTGCGTCACTCTGAAGGTCCAGAATACCGACGAGTTCATCGCCGGCGACCAGCGGGATAGCTAATTCCGAGCGGGTGTCTGGTAGGAGGGGATTCGGCCGGTGTGATTCACTACGCTCTGTATCCGCCACGATGACGGGCGCACGGCGGGCCGCCGCCATACCGTTCAGAGAACCAGGACCGATGACCAGGCGATGACCACGCTGTACCAGCAGACGGCCTGTCTCGCCCGTACCGGCCCGCAAAATCAGGTGACGGCCACTGGGGTCAAGCAGGTAAATCTGCGCATAATACAGACCATATCGTTCCCGGATAACTTCAGCGGACTCACTGAGCGTCGTCGCCAGTTCACGCGTCCGCGCCAATTCCCGGCCAATCTCGCTCGCCAGGTCCAGGTCTCGATTACGGGCCTGGAGGTTTGCCAGCGAATCTTTCAGCCGGCCAATCATCTGACCAAAACTATTCACCAAAACGCCGATTTCGTCCTGGCCCGTTTGCGGCAGCGCGGTATCCAATTCACCTTCACCCACAGCCTGGGCAACGGCGCTCAGCTGCTTGATGGGCTGTACGGTATGATTGGCGATAATGTAGCCCATCACACCGGAGGCAATGATGGCGCCCAGACTGGCCAAAGCAATCGTAGCGCTAATTGTATTAACCGTCGCGAACGCCTCAGCTGTACTCTGGCGAATGACAACCACCCAATCCAGGGAATGGATCGCCTCGGCCAGTTGCTCATTCAGCTCACTACTTGCTTCTTCAGCATCCGCTTCCGAGTGAAGCGGCGCAGAACCAAATATCGTTTCCTCACCAGCCTCGTCCAGACCAATAACCGTATTAACATTCTGCTCCAGAACTTGCTGGCGTATGGCTTCACTCAGGGCAGCATCGCTAGTCTCGTTTTCAGCCGCGGAATCGCCAATGATCTCGCCTGCACCGTTCAGCAAAAACGCGTAGCCGGTTTCACCACGTTGGAACCTGTCGAGGATGGCGAAAATACCCCTGGCGTCGACAGTTGAGCGCGCGATACCCAGGATTTCGTTTTCTTCTTCCGAGACGATCGGTACAGCAATCAAAATCGCCATGATATCAGCGCTGGCATCATATTGGGGTTCAGAAATGTAAATGGCGCCCTGGCCATCATTCCAGGCAGCCTGCCACCATTCTTCATCAGCCTGATAATAGTCGCTAAGCCGGCCGGTGGCCGCTACCGTGGCCCCGTAGCGGTCAGTGATAAATAACTCAGTTTGCTGGGGAAACGCTTCGAGATAATCATAAAGCTGAAAAGCCAATGGATTGATGTCGGCATTGGCTGACGTCACCTGGGTGATCAACGGATCATCGTCGCTGGCCACCAACCATTGTTCGTCCAGCTGCTCGATCTCTGCCTGGATATCTGCCGCTGACCCGGAGTAGCTGGCATTACGCTCCGCCAGCTGTTCCTTGAACGAATCTATCAGCACCAGGGTCTGTATCTGACCCGCCTTTTCATGAAAAAACAGGTCAACTTCATTGCGTAGACCACCAGTTTCAATAGTCAGGGCTGCACCGATATCCTCTGTTAAGGAACTGCGCACAACCCGCGTCACTACCTGGCTGATACCCATCACAATGACAAAACTGACGCCGACAAAGGCAACGACCAGCTTTCCGGACAGCTGGTAATCCTGATACTGGCGCCAGATATAGGCACTGGCAGCCACATAAAGGACGATTAGTCCGATGGCAACGGCCGTCTCCCGGCCGGCCGCGATCGCCCGGTAGAGCGGCACCGTATTGCCAGCCAGAAAAGAATTGATGCCAAAGAGCATCAGGAGCGCGCCCAGGTAAACGACAACATCCAGCATGATGCGGAAGATGCTGCGCTTTGGCCTCATTGTATTTGGATGGGCTTTTTCACTCATTTGCAGACCTCTCACCACTTTGTCACCGGCCCGTTTGCAGCGGGGCAATGGCAAAGCGGCCTGTTTCCAATACGTCTATTACCGGCTGCTCTTGGCCGCCAATTCAACAATCGTGCGCTGGGCCCCAAACGCATCACGTAATTCGCGTGCAGCCACATCCAACACACCTTCAATCGTGGCACTATTCTCAATTTTCTGGCTGATCTGGTTGATGACTGTTGCCTGCTCGGCGCGCAAGCGGGCCTGCTCATACGCCTGGGCATTGCGGAAAGCCAGGGCGACCTGCTGGGCCACTGTGCCCAGCAACTCAAGATCTGTCTCCTGCAGCCCATTAACCACATTGTGCTGAACATCCAACACGCCAATCAGCTCTTTGCCGATGGTGATCGGCACCGCAACCTCAGCCCGTGTCTGCGGCAACAATGGGTTGGGCAACCAGCCCGCTTCTTGAGACACATCAGGCACCAGGATGCCCGTCAACGTCGCCGCAGTCCGCCCCACAAGACCCTTGCCAACCGGAATCTGATGCTGGTTGCGCAGCATGGCGGCGCCAGCTTCGCCGGTACCGGCCATCATGACCAGATTTCGGCGACTGTCATCCAGCAAGTAGATATGGGCATGGTAATAGTCAAAAGCACGCTGAACCTGGTCCACCACTGCGGCGGCCAGAGCCTGCGTATCAAGGTAGGTTGACAGGCTACGGCTGACCTCTGCCGTCGTCTCAACGGCTCGGGTACGGCGGGCCAGCTCAGTCAACGTTGCCTGCTGGCGTTCCAGCATGACACCAAAATGACGCGTCAGACTGCCAATTTCGTCGTTTCGCGTGCTGGGGATGGCAACGTCAAGTTTGCCCTCGGCAATCTCACCGGTGATGGCGTCCAGCTCCTGAATCGGCCGCACCACCCCTCGCACGGTCAGCCAAACGACCACGCCGGTAATCACCACAATAATGATGCTGGCCACAATCGTGGATACGTCAAACGCCCGAACAGACGCCAATGTTTCTGAAGTCTCCTGATGGACCACCAGGCCCCAACCCAAACCGGCAATGGCCTTGTCAATCTGAGACAATTGTTCCTGACCCGCCAGATCTGTGGGTAGAAGCTGGGCGTATCCGAAGAGGAGTTCCTGGCCTGTCTCGGTCGCGGCAACTCGATACCCATCTTCGCCGCTGACAAATGATTGCCGCAGCGCCAGCGCCGTATCTTCGGGATGCACGTCGTAAATGACGCTACCCTCGGCATCCAGCAGCATCCCGTGACCAGATTCACCAAAGGACCACCGGCCGATTAGAGCAAACAACCGCTCCATATCGATGGCGGTACGCAAAATCCCGATTACAGCCTGGGTATCGGGATCGTAAATCGGCACCGCAACCAGCAGGACCGTGAGACCGGCGCTCTCATCGTACTCGGGGTCGGAGATGTAAACCGCCCCATCGCCGCCGTTCCAGGCGGCCTGCCACCAAGCTTCATCAGCCTGACTGTAATCGGTCAATTCGCCGGTCGCCGCCAGTGTCGCCCCGTAACGGTCTGTGATAAACATCTCGACATGCTCGGGGAAAGCGGCTCGGAACTGGGCCATCTGATAACCGGCCGGATTGATCACCCGATCAGTCGTCGTCACGCCGCGAACAAGCGCTTCAGAGCCTTGCCCCTGGACCCACATCTCGTCCAGGGCGTTGATTTCGGCCAGAATTTCACTGGTGCTACCGACGTAGCTGCTATTTTTCTGGCTGAGTTGCTCGCCAATGTCACCTGCCAGAGCCATGGTCTGTAAGCTGCTTACACTTGCCGTCAGAAACTCGCGGCTCTGAGTGCTCAGACTTTGGGCCTGGCTGGCAAACGCTTCACCAATCTGGTCTGTCAGCGTCTCGCGAGCGCTGCTGTCAGCAAAATGAAGGTTTACGGCCGCCCCAAAGGTCACGATAAAGACAATGGGCAACATCAACTTCAGACTGAGCGGCAGGTTCCGCGGATCCCACCACCGGTTCTGAGTCTCGACATTGTTCTGCGCCTCTACTGTCGTCATAGAATCTTCTCGCATACGATGTTTACCAATACAGCGCCGTCGATCCGGCGACCGGCCGCACGCGCGGCTACAGTCTGGTCAGAGCGCCAGGCATAATCTTAAACTTTGGTATCTTCCAACAAGCGGATAGCGGTCTTGCGCGCGCCGAGGGCATGGCCCAACTCACGGACCGCAACTTGCATGACACTCTTGACCGAATCCGCCTCGTCCAGCTTCTGCCCGATACTGTTGATCAGGTTCTCATGAGCAGCTTCGTCTCGGGAACGGGCCAGGTTGCGGACGTTCTGGAGGGCGACACCAATCTGACTGGCCAACGACTCCAGCAGCTCCATATCGCTCTGGTTCAGGCCGCCAATCATATTGTGCTGCACGTCCAGGATGCCCAAAAGTTCATCACCCATCAGAATCGGTACCGCAGTTTCGGCCTTGGTTTCGGGCAGGAGGGGGTTCGCCAGCCAGTCTGCCGCCGCCGTCACATCTGGCACCAAAACGGCCGCCATATCCCGGGCCGCCTGGCCAACCAGCCCCTGGCCAACGTCCAGGTTGTGGCCCCGGGCCATCATGTATTGGCCGGCCTCACCGGTGCCACCGGCCAGTTTTAGCTTGTTGCTCTGCTTATCCAGCATGTAAATATGGACATGATAGTAGTTGAAGGCGCGCTGCACTTCAGATACAACGGCTGACAACAGCTCTTTCTCATCGACGATCGTCGCCAGCTGGCGGCTGACTTCAGCGCTGGTCTGAATAATCTGGTTCTGCCGTTCTGATTCACGAATTCGTTCGCGCAAACTGGCCGCAGAAGCCTGGAGCTGCCGGGCCATGCTGTTAAAAGCGGTCGCCAGCGCCCCGATTTCGTCACCGGTACGAACATCTGCCTGCGAGCTCAGGTCGCCAGCCTCCATCCGGGCCGCAGCGGCCTGGAGCTCGGTTACCGGCCGGATAATCCCGCGCGCCAGCAACAAACCAAGACCAACCGACAGAATCAAGGTGATGGCGGCACCCACCACGGTAAAATTGGTTACCTCAGCGATGCTCTGGCGCACGTCCGCCCGGACCGCCTGGTCCGTCGTGGCCAGCACCTCATTCAGCTCCGTCTCCAGCTCTTCCAATTCTTCCAACAGATCCAGCGTATTGGTGTGCGAATCGAGAACGGCCTGGCTGCCGCTGACCAGCGAGTTAGCCAGCAGCGTCAACTGCTCCTGCAGCAATGCCTCACCCGGCTCGTCTTCTTCAAGCGTGTTTTCCAGCTCAGCCTGAATAGCCGTCAGCTCCTCAAGCAGCGCCGCATAATCTTCAAGGTTTTCTTCTTCACCGGTGGCGACAAATTCCACCGCCTCACTGCGCAACCGTTGGGTGACCACCACATACTCGCCCAAAAGGCGCGAGGAGGGTAGCGCGTCCTGTACCAGGTCCACCAGGTCGTCCGCTGCGACGCTTCGATCCACCTCAGCCTGAATGACGGCGTTGGCGTTCGTCACCGCCAACTCGGCCTGACCTTCCAGAAACTCCAGGTCATCCATCTGGTCCAATGTTTGTGTGTGGGAAGCAATGATCCAGCCGCTGACAGGCACCATCTCATGAGCCACACGACTGAGATCAGCCAGGTCGGTCACTTCATTAGTCACCGCGCTGGCCTCAATCTCGTCCGACAATTGATTGATGACCGTGACGGTGGTAGCAATAGAGTCCAGGGCTTCCTCATCACCCAGCGCCACATATTCCAGGGTCTCTGACTGAAGTTCGCGGGCGCGCACACCCAGCGAGCCGGCAGCCTCAATGAGGGGAATGCTTTCTTGGGTCAGTGTCCGCAGGACGATCTGATTGATGGCAGCGGCAGCAAGGATGCCCAGGACAGTCACGATGATGAAGCTGATAATCAGCTTGGGCCCGAGCTTGAGGTTCTTGAGGCGCATTACAAATACTCCAATTCACACCAATACAAATGCCCTGCCCTTTCCAGCGGCAGGTAATGTCCCAACCATACAGGGATCAGACAGGGCAGCGATATAGCATTTTGCTCCTATGAAGGGGTCAGTCAGGCCGCTTGGCGGCGGGACAAGGGGAGATATTCAGGGCCGGCAATAGGCCCATGACCATTTTACTACTGCGCTTGAGCTAAAAGTCAGGCCACTTAAGGGCTTAATCGGGGAATAACGGTCGTGAAGAGGGCCAGCAGACTCAGGCTAAACAGGACGGCGGTGAGGCCAATGGGAAAGGCGTAACGCAGGGGTGGGTAGCGGACCACAACCGGCCGGAGCAGCGTCCCCCAGGCCAGCCCCAACCCCAGCCCCATCGGGATCAGGGCAGGGAACAGATAACGCCCCTGGTGCTGGACATAGGTCAGGTTGTAACCCAGGTAGAGCAGAATGGTCAGACCGAACAGAGCCGCCATCATCACGCCGATGCGCTGCGCCTGCCCAACCTCCCGAATCTCGGTCGGGTTCAATGGCCGATCCACCAGCGAGCGCCGCGTCGCCAGCAGGTAAATCAACCCGCCCAGGGTGACCAGCGTGAACAAAACCAGCACCAGGTACATCCAGCCGGGCAGCGGCGCAGCCATCCAGCCAAACTGGCCCCAGAAGCTGTTAAACGTCGTCCGTAGAAAACGCCAGACAACACCCCAAAAGCCATAGGTCGCCACCCATTCACTGGTCCGGGGCTGGCCCAATACGACATCATTGTGGGCAGCCATCGCCAGCGGATCGAGGCCGTTGTAGACGAGGATGTTGCGCACCCACCAGATGGCGCCCAGCAAAAACGCCGGCCCCAACGTCCGCACTGCCGCCCAGCCCAAACCGGACCAGTTGCCCCAGTAAAGCCAGAGCATGGCCCCGGCAACAACAGGCACCATCAGGTAAACGGTCCCCTTGGTGAGCAGGCCCAGCCCCAGCAAGACGCCCAACCACCACAGACGGCTGCTCACAGCCCGCCGGGCCCGTGGGTTGACATAGGTCAACCAGCCCACCAGCACGTAGAGGATGGCGGCGATCAGCAGTTCGGCCAGGGCGTCATTGTTGACCGACGCCAGTACGGCCACATGCTGCGGCACCAGGGCCACAAAGGCGGCGATACCCAGCGCCAGGTATTTCTGCTCTTCCAGCAACAACATGCGCGCGATGCGATAGGCCAGGAGGACCACCCCAGCGCCCATGACCACCGAAACCAGGCGCAATACAAGGAGATCGCCATCAGATAGCAGGAAAAATGGGGTCTGAATCAGGTAGTAGAGAGGGGGCTGCCAATCTTCGTATTCAAATTCGCTCACATCATAGCCGTCAAAGCGGGCATCTATGGCCATGGCTTGATATGCCTGGTCATAATCCCCGGCTTCAATGACCGGGAAATCCCCCTCAGCCAACTGCCGGATGTAGTTATAATGCGCCGGTTCATCAGGCGCCTGCCAGGGCGGCGTCAAAGCTGCGTAAAGACCGGCCGCCACAAAATAGACGATGATGAGGAGCGTAATAGGGATAAACTTCCGATTTGGCATGCGGGGAATAATAGCGTAGAGGGTCGCTCGCTGCCAGA
>JACKBM010000049.1 GCA_020634575.1 Ardenticatenales bacterium
CGACGCCAGTTACCGGAACAGGCTGGCCGTGCCAGGAGTCGGCTTTGGCGCCAACCGTGAGCGTTAATGTCGCGCCAACCCCACGCTCCTGGCACGCCGCCACAGCTTCCGGGTCGGCCAGAACAATACAACCGTCGGCCACATCATGGCTCAACATCGCCCGCAGCCCATCCGTGCCGTCACCCGGTGTGCCGCCACCAATGTTGTCGGCGGAGTCGACCAGGAGGATGGGGGCGTCGGGTATCGCCAGCGCAGCGGCCACGGCAGCTTCAGGACTGATAGCCTGGGGCGGCGGTAGCTGCTGGTAGCCCGTTTGCAGGAGATTCGCCAGCTCCCGGGCATATTGATCAGCCAGATCCGGCCGGTTGTCCGTCGTCACTATCACGGCTGGCCCCGTGTCAGGTGTGTCACCATAAGCGAAGCCAGCCATCAGACAGATACAAACAACCTCCGGTTCTGCCTCCAGTTGCGCGGCTCGCTCGTGGACAGCGCGCAATGGTTGATCGCCGGTGCCCGTCGCCTGAGGAGCCAACAAAAATGGTAGCGGCACCATGGTGATCGTCGGCTTGACCTCCCGGCGCAGCAGCCGGGCCAGGATCTCAGCCGCCTCCACGCCGCGGTCGTAGGGATCGATGTGGGGGTTGGTATCAAAAGCGACGAGAACATCGGCCTGTTCTACAGTCTCCAGGCCGATGTTGCCGTGCATGTCCAGCTCGACAACGATGGGCAACTCCGGCCCCACCAACCGGCGGACTGCGCGCAGCAGATGGCTCTCGGCATCCAGCTCCGTCGCCGTCACCATGGCGCCATGCAGGGCCAGGAGCAGTCCATCGAGCGGCAGGGCCGCTTCTAGCCGGGCCAGTAGATCGGCCAGCATCGTCTCATACGCTTCGGCTGTGACGATGCCGCCGGGCATGGCCGAGGCATATAGCGTGGGCAGCAGCGTCCAGCCCAGCCGTGCGCCGGCGTCAATCATGCCGCCGATCCCGGCCCGGGTGCCCCGCATCCGGGTCAGGATCTCGTCACCGCGATAAAGCTGGCTGGCGGCAAAGTCCGCCAGCGTTGTGGGCGTCGCCGCAAAGCTGTGGGTCTCGTGGATGATGCCGCCCAGCGCAATGCGGGGCGAGCTCATTCCTCGTCGCTCAGCATCTCTTCGATGACTTCCTGGACGGCCAGGCCATCACGCAGATCCGGCAACAGCGTCTCCTCGCCGGCCAGGCGGCGGGCCAGTTCGGTGAGGCGGGCCTGGGCCGGCGTGGGGGCGCCAGTCGGCATGAGGACCGGCTGCCAGCCATCGCCGGCGCTGATCGTCAGCTCGCGCAGCCCGCCGATGCGCAGGGAGGCGCGGCTGCCATGGATGGTGAGCTCGCTCTCGCGCGGCGCCATCGGCCCGCCAACCCCGCCCATCAACCAGATGGGAAGCCCTTCAACTTCGAGGCTGGATAGCACATAACTTTCCGCCGCGTTTTCCCCTTCCGGATATTGCAGGACGGTCGAAATGATTTCGATGTCACCAAAGAGCCGCATTAGCAGGTAGACAAAGTGAGAGAACATCTCCCGCACCATGCCGCCCTGGTCCCGCTGGGTGATCCAGGCGGCAGCGCTGAGCTGGTTGGGCAGCGGCCAGGAGGGGAACTGGTAACGGACCTCGATGTTGAGGAGTTCGCCTAACCGGCCGGAATCCAGCTGCGCCGTGATCACATCCACCAGCGGCCCAGCCCCATAGATAAAATTAATGGCGGTGGCCACCCCGGCCGCTTCCGCCGCCTCCACCAGCTCCCAGCCTTCGTCCATATCAATGGCTAATGGCTTTTCGCACAGCAGCGCCTTGCCGGCGGCGATAACCTGCAAACCATAGGTGACATGCGTCACCGGCGGCGTGGCGATGTAAACCAGGTCGATATCAGGATCGTTAATCAGAGTATCGGCGTCACTGGCAATGCGAACGGCCGGATATTGGCTCTTGATCTGCTTGTTAATGGCATCGTTCAAATCCCAGACGGCGCTCACCGTAAAATCTGGATGTTCCGCAAACTCAGCCAGCATACTGGCCCAATCATACCTAAACCGATAAAAATGCCTACGTTGCCGTTGCTGGCTGTTCTCCTACTGCGTCCCTCGCTGGCGCGGGCTGCCGGATTATAGCCTGTTTTGTACAGTTCGCTGTGTTCCGCTCTGTTGACCAGCGCTGTTTGCGGGTCAGAAAGATATCGGGCATCGATTTGCCGCAAGACCGCAAGAGAGGGGCGCTCTTCGCCCTGCTCAACTCCGTTAGCCCCAAAAGCCCGAATCAACAGGGAGGAGGCGCTCAAGGAGGGAGCGCGTAGATTCTACTTTTCATCTAGACTGTCCCTCGACCAGTAACGTCCCCACCATGCCAGCCGCAGCATGGCCTGGCGTGAGACAGATATATGTGTAGCTGCCCGGGTCCAGCGAATCGATAGCCAGCCGAAAGCTGGCGCCCCCATCGATCTGGCCGGTGTCGATTTCACCAGGGAAGTTCTCCTGGTTGATTGTAAAAAGATTGATGTCGGCAGCCTCCGGGAGGAGGGCGAAGCTGTGTTGCAGGTTGCCCTGGTTGCGGAACGTCAGATTGATGGTGACACCGGCCGGTGCCGTCAGTTCAGCAGGCTCAAACCGTAATTCATCCGTCACTAGCGGGACAATACCAAAGGCGCGCTGGGCCACTGGCACCAGCAGCAGGCGCGCCCACAAGTCGGTCATAATTTGGCGCCGGTTCGTGGCCACTCACCGGGAATGCGGTCACGCCACCGTCGATTCCGGCAACGGCGCTGGCGAATTATTGGAGGCATCCGCCTCGCTTCAACTGCTGCTTTCGCGGGCCAGTAACACCTGTTGAATGACTTTGGGATGCTGGCGCAATGTATGACCAGCAATGGATTCGGCGAAAACTGATCCGTCCTTTCTAAAATCGCCACGGTGCGCCAGCCAGGCTGCCGGAATCGCTCCGCCGCCACCTGCCCGCCCATCAGCAGCGCCACGGTACCGTGCGCCAGTGTTGTGCGACATCAGAGCGATCACCAAGGCCATTGCGCCCGTAAGGCGGTGGCGAAAGCAGCGCCAATCATAAGCCCCTCACTGGTGCCAGCCCAAGGCGATCATGGTGGCCAGATCCGCTGGGCTTTGCGCTGCCCTCGGCGCGGCAGCTGATAGCCGTTTGTGACAAAGTGAGTAGCATTGCAAAAGACCACCGGAACGCCCACCGGAGACGCTTCCGAACGCTCCTCAATATCTCCAGCGCCTCCAGGACCATCGATACCAACCGGTACACCGACCGAGCCAATCGTTAGCGCCGGAAGCGTGTGTCCATTTTGATCTACGCATAAATGGGAACCAAACATCCGAGGCCGACTGAATAATCTCTTCACATAATCCCAAGCAAACTAAAGAGACGATAAAGGTCGACCGCCTGCGAAGCCACCGCCACCGGCACCTCACTCGCGAACGTCGCACCCGTATCGGTAATCAAGGCGATCGTCAAAGGTTCACCATCAACCCAAGGATAATTCATGGTAATGGTAGCTTGCTGCAGCCGCCCCAGCGGCGTCGCCGGCTCGATGTTGAATTGCCAGTACGCATCATCCACAATCACCTGGGCAATTGAGACCGGATCTGGTCCACCATTAATCGCCGTCAATTCAACCTGATTTTGACCCGGAAAGCGGATCTGCTGGATGGTCAATGTTTCTAGCGGCGGGAAGTTACCGGTGAAGAAGGCCAGCGGGTTGGCCAGAAAAAACAGGCTCACAACCAGTAACAAAAGTACCAGGGGCAACAGGCCCCAGACCCAGAGTGGCAGCCGCTGCCAGAAATTTGTGTTTTGATTGTCATTCCCCATCTCGTCCTCCTAAGCTTCTAATTCAAAAAAGCCCATCCAGCCCAATTCGGCAAACTCACTCTGGTGCGCATGAAACATGTAAAGGCCCGGTTCAAAAGCTGCAAAAGAGACCTCGATAATGCCTCGCTGAGCCTGGCACTGCATGACTGTATCGATGGTTTTCTGAGTAGGTAGCAAGGTGGTGCCGTGATCGTAATAATCGAAAAAGTTGGCATGTGTATGAAGCGAGTTGATGGGGTCAAATTCCGTCACATTAACCAGATAGATACGCTGCAGTTGCTCTCGCTGAATGACGATCGGCCGCTGCATCCCGTAGGCAAAGGCGATTGAGTTAACCGCATAGACCTCGTTGTCACCATCAAAGTTGGTATCAAAGCCGTTCATCACCATGACCATTTCATTGATGCTGCCAGTGGCCATTGTTTGGTGATTGCGCTGGAGCGCCAGGTCTCGGTCCGCGCCACTATATTTTGCCGGGTCCGGGTCGACGATAAAGGCGCCATATAACCCTTTATGGATATGTCGCTTGAGCGGGAACGCATGGCAATGATACAGATGACAGCCAAAAGGATTGGCCACAAATTCATAGGTAAACTGCTCGCCAGGTTCGATTACCCCGCGACCAACATTCGGGATCCCGTCCATAAAGGCGGAATGAATGCCATGAAAATGAATGGTGTGCGGATGGCTGCTGCCGTTGACAAAGATGATGCGCAGTAATTCCCCTTCCACACAGCGCAACGTCGGCCCGGGGCATTGACCGACCACCAGCCCCTGGCGTCGCGAGGCCGCGGAGGTGGCGCTGCCATAGACCCAGGCCGGGAAAAAGATTCCCGGCGCGATCTCAATCTCCTTATCAACGGCCAGGATCTGCCAGGTCCGCACCGTTCGGCCGTTTTCTTCACTGATTTCACCGTAATCAAAATCTGTCAGTAGCTCATGGGGATCAAACTGATTGGCCTCGTGGTCAACCTGCCCCATCATGCCGGGATTGCCATGGGCATGTTCAGCCGGTTCGCTATGCTGCGCTATAACGACCTCTGTTCGGCCCAGCCGGCCCAGACCAACTGCTGCCGCCAGAGAGCCGACTCCAAATCCGGTCGCTTTGAGAAAATTTCGTCGCGAGACGTTTCGGTCCTGATCTGACATGGTTTCTTTTACCTCCAGAAGTATCAAGGGGGGGCTTGTCGGCGTCACTTTCGTCGGCCATGGCAGCCTGGCAGCCTTTGGTGGTTGGGAAGGCTGCAGCGAGCCGCCACAAGCTGGGCGTTTTCGCAGTGGCGTAAAATCTTTTTAGTTTTACCTAAACCTTGCGCTTTTGGCAAGAGATTGCCTTGTCTTGTAACGGTTGATACACAAAAAAGGCAGCTGCAGAACCTGGATTCTGCAGCTGCCTCTAAAAAGCTTGGCTGTCAGGTTGTCGCCTGCAGCAGTCTTAGGGCAATTCAACAATCGCGATCAGGACGCCACCAGCCTGAGCCGTGAGGGTCACCTGGACGGTCTGGCCCTCGTTGGTGAAGGTTAGCGCCAGGCCAGTCGCCGGATCGCCAACCTCCTGGGCCAGGCTCCAGCCGGCGGCGGTCATTTCGTCCTTATAGAACGCTGTCGCTTCCGCCATCGTGGCGGCGCTGGTGTAGGTCAGCACGCCGGCGACAGTGGCTGCGTTGCTAGCATCGGCCAGCATGGGGTAGTCGCCGCTGGCGCCCGCTTGATTGCAACCGGCCGGTGCCTCAATCACCACCGGCACGCCAAAATCAAAGTAATTCAGTTCATACTCGATGTCGCCATCCCCATCAATCCCGTTGAGCAAGTTGCTGGAGCCCTGCCCCATCATCAAGATGCGAACAACATGGCCACCGTCAACAGCCAGGTAAATATCCCCGTTCACCGCTGTCACATCCGGCGTGGTGGGATCGGCCGGGTCCAGGTTTGTCTCATCAAAAACGTAATGGTCGGTCAGCACATCATTAACCGTCGCCGTCGGGGGATCGCCCGGCTGGGCCCCGGTCAATTCGCCAAGAACACCGCCATCATCCAGAAAAACGCTGAACAGGTTGCTGTTCGGATTGGCGCCGCTCATCGCCTGGCAGGTGCCATTGGGCAGGCTGAAGTAGCTCACGCCGCCGATTTGGGTGAAGCTGAACTGCTGGCCCGCGCCAAAATCAGCTGTCCCACTGGCCGTGGCCGTGAAGCTGGCAGCATCATTCAGCCGATCACGCGCCCCTTCAATGAGAATGGTGCCCTGCGTCACCGAGCCGTCGGCGCCGGTCAGGGTGGAAGTGAAGCGCAGCGAGAGGCGGTAGCTGTCTACTTCCGGTTCGCCATAGGCGTTGGCGGCATCCAGGCTGATGCCGGCAACGGCTGGTGCCGCTGTCGTGGTGATGGCCACGGTCGGTTCAGCCGTTGCCGTGGCCGCTACGGTGGGCTCAGGTGTGGTCGTGATGGCGACCGTGGGCAACGCAGTCTCTGTGGGCGCCGGTATCTCGGCCGGGGGCGCCACCGTGGGCGCCGGTTCGGCCGTCGGGCTCGGGTTGCCAGTACAGGCCGCCAGCCAGAGGCTGAACAGGGTCAGGATGATGATTCGCCACGATTTTTGCATGATGATCTCCTTAGTCGTTGTTGGCCGAACCTGTCTGGGCGGCCATCTGGGCCTGGAGGAAAGCGCAGGCCGCGTCCAGGTCGGCGAAGCCCAGCGGATGGCTCTCCGCACCGGCCGGTACCGGTCGCAGGCTCACCCGCCAGACCCAGTCCTGACCGGCCGGCTCACCCCAGAGGCGGATGATAAATAACAGTGTCGGCCTTATAATGGGCTCAGTAGTCATGATGGGCAGCACTGTAAGCAAGGGTCGTCAAAAGATCGTCAAAAATAGATGACAGCGTTACAAATCCAACTTCTGGGTGGCTTTGCCGTCACGGCGGCGGGGGCCCACGTCCGGCCCTTTCCCACCCGCAAGACGCGGGCGCTGCTGGTCTACCTGGCGCTGCAACCCGGTCAGAATCACAGCCGGGCCAGCCTCGCCGCCCTTCTCTGGCCCGAAGCCGACAGCCAGCGCGCCGCCCACAACCTGCGCCAGGCCCTTGCTTCCCTCCGCAAAGGGCTGGACCGTTACCAGGCCGCCGCTGCCCTGACCATTGACCGCTACCATGTCCGCTTCAACCCGACCGCCAACTGCCAGGTCGATGTACTTTTGCTGACGGCTGAACTGGCGCAAGGCACCATCCCGGCCCTGAATACGCAGCCGTCGCGCATATCACGGCCCCTTACTGGATGCCTTCGAGTGCCGGATGCCCCGGGTTTGCGGCCTGGCTGGCGGGGGAACGGGAGCACTGGGGAGCAGCTGTTCTGGGCGCCCTGGCTGAGCTGGCCACCCATTACCAGGCCCAGGGCGCTGGCCGCAGCCGCAGGGCCGCCTGGCGGCGGGCGCTCACGCTTTGACCCCCTGGCACGAAGAAGCCATCGCGAATTAATGCGCCTGCTGGCGCTGGCCGGCGACAAGGCCAGCGCCCTGGCTGCTCCATGCCCGCTGCCGCGAGGCGTTGCGTCAGGGGTTGGCTGTTGAGCCGCTGCCGGAAACCACCGCTCTGGCTGAAACAGATCCGGGCCGGCCAGCTACCCATCTTGCCACGGCCCAGCGATGGGCTGAACCTCCAGTTTGTGGGCCGCGGCCCCGAACATGCCCGGCTTGTCCGCCTGTTGCCACAGCGGCGGCGTCCAGGACGGCAGGACAGCACCGCGCCGCATCTGGCTTTGCTGGCAGGCGCGGCCGGCATCGGCAAGTCCACGCCTGCTCTGGGAGTTGCCCGTTATGCCGCCAGCCACGGCGCCCTGGTCCCTGAGCAGCCGCTGCCTCGATTTTGCGGTTCCTCTGCCTTACACGGCCCTTTCGTGGCGCCTTTACTGCAACGCGTTGGCCGCTCTGCTGCCGGCGCCGTTGGCGGCAACCTGGCAACCTGCCCGCCTGGCCCGGCTCTTGCCGGAACTCGGGCCAGCGGGACCAGCCGGTCCGGATGAAGCCGCGGGCCCGCCTCTTTGCCGCCGTCGCTGCCCTACTGGCGACGACCGGTTCACCACCAACCCATCCTGCTGCTGCTCGACGACCTGCATTGGGCCGACGAATCCTCGCTCGATCTGCTGCATCATCTGCTCTACCATGGCCCGGGCCGGTTGTTGATCGTTGGCGCTTACCGGCCGGAAGATAGCCAGAGCGGCAGTCCACTGGTCCAGCTGTACCGCCGCCTGAGCCGGGATGAGCGGGCCAGCCGGCTGGAGCTGGCCCCGCTGACGACTGAGGCTATTCAAACTATCGCCGCCAGCCTGGTGACCGGCGACCAGGCGCCGGCCCTGGCCGGCTACCTCAGCCAGGAAAGCGCCGGCAACGCTTTTGTCCTGCGCGAACTGCTGCATGAGCTGGCCGACACCTACGACCTGAACGCCCTGCCCTGGCCATTGCCGGTTGGCTGGCGTGATGGCCTCAGCCGGCTAACCGACCGACTGCGCGATCTGGTGCTGGAGCGTGTCGAGCGGCTGTCGCCAGCCAGCCAGGCCGATCTGGGCAAAGCGGCCATCCTGGGCAGCCAGTTCGATCTCACCCTCCTCGGCGCGATGGCGCCAGAAACCGATCTGTCTGTGACAGTAGCCCAGTGGCGGGAACGTGGACTTATCCGGTTCGATGGCGCCGCGCTCGAATTTGCGCATGACAAAATCCGCGAGGTCCTGCTGGATAGTCTACCGGCAGCCCGAAAAACCGCCTGGCATGAGTTGGCGGCGGCGGCATTGCGCCAGCAGCAGCCGGTAAATAACCGCGCTCTGGCCCACCACCTCTACCATGGGCCAGAACCGGCAGCGGCGCTGCCCTATCTGCTGGCCGGGGCCGAGGCCGCCGCCCACGCCCTGGCCTATGCCGAGGTGCGTCAGCTTTGCCGGCAAGCGCTGGCTCTGACGCCGCCGGCCGATCTGCAGCGCCAGTTTCTGGAATGGCGCCAGCTGGCCCATCAATTCCTGGGCGACACGGCCGCTGAAGGCGAGGATGCCCTGACTCTGGTGACCGCCGGCCAGGCAAGCGGCGACAACCAGCAGCTGGCCATCGCCATTCAACGGTTGGCCCGCTTCTATTACCTGCGCGGCGAGGTTCGCGCCGCGCGGCAGGCCATTGAAACCGTGCTGCAGGCTGCCCGCTCAGCCGGCGACCTGGAGACCAGCGTGCGCATCCTGGACATGATGGCGATGTTGTTTCGCGAGACGGTGGCCGGCCAGGCGGAAGCCTTACTCTGGCAGGCCGAGGCGCTCGCCCTGGCGCAAGAGGCCGGCGACAGGCGGTTGCAAGGGCTGATTCAGGCGGACTCGGCCGTCATCCTGGGGGAAAAAGGGGATTGGGGGGGCGCCCTGGCCCAGGCCAGCGCCGGTGTGAGCCTGTTGCGGGCGCCAGACCTGGCCCGTTACTTACCTCATGCGCTTTACATCCACGGCGGCCTGCTGCGCGCTGTGGGCCAATTCCCGGCGGCGGCGGCCGCTCTGGCCGAGGCGCTGGCGCTCTGCCAGACCCATCAGCTGCAAACTTATCTGGTCCAGGTTTTGCTCGAGCAAGGGGAGCTGGCCCTGGTTAACGGGCCGCTGCCAGCGGCAGAAGAGGCTTTCAGCGCGATTTTGCAGATGGCCCGGCAAGGCAGCCGTCCTCTGATCGCCGCGCGGGCGCTGCTGGGTCTCGGGCAAACGGCCTATGAAGAGGGCCATTTTGCCCGCGCTCACGATTGGCTGGCGGCGGGATTGGCCATCGACACGTCGGAGAGGCCCGGGTTGACGGCCGCGTTGCGGGCGGCGCTGGCGTTGGCGTTGTTGGGGCTGGACCGGCCGGTTGCCGCTCTGCCCGAAGCGGCAGCGGCCCTGGCTACCCTCAAGGCGGCTGAGCATGTGGTTGCGGACAGAGCTCAGATCGCCTGGAGCCAGATCAGGGTCTGGCACGCCTCAGGGCATACGGCCACGGCCCGGGCCTTGCAACAGGAGGCCACTTCCTGGCTCCACGAAGAAGCCGCCACCCTGCCAGCCGAATGGCAAAGCCCCTTCCTGGCAGCCACCCCCTGGCGGCGCAATCTGCTGCGCATGTGACCCGCCGTTCAACCCAGGCTGAACCAGAGTTAAATCATTTTTGATCAGCCGCGCAGTCAGAAGTTAGCGGGCGGTCATCTGGCCCTGCACCAGGGTAAAACCAGAAGTTAACCGCCGCCATTGTTTCCTGCTGCCAATTCCCCATAATCCGGACGGCTTGAGAAAACCAATGATCACAATGAGGAAAATCATGACGAAAGCTGCCCGAAAACATTTCCTGCTCCTTTTATGCCTGCCAATCAGCCTGCTTCTATTCAATGTTGCCTGCGCCGGCGTGACGGCTTCAGACAAGGAAGCAGTCATTGAAAATTATGCCGACATTGTCCTGGCCAATTACGAGGACGCCCTGACCACAGCCACAGCTTTGGATGAAGCGCTGCACGATTTTGTAGCTGTACCCTCGCCGGAAACTCTGCAAGCCGCGCGCGCGAGCTGGCTGGCCGCCCGCGAACCCTATGGCCAGACTGAGGCTTTTCGCTTCGCGGGCGGTCCCATCGACGATGAGGATGGCCCCGAGGGGCTCCTGAATGGCTGGCCTCTGGATGAAGGCTACATCGATTACGTGGCCGGCGCGCCCGAAAGCGGCATCATCAACGATGTGGCCAACTATCCGGAAATTACCCCGGCCCTGCTGGCCTCGCTGAACGAAGTTGGCGCTGAAGAAAATATCAGCTCCGGCTACCACGCCATCGAATTTCTGCTTTGGGGCCAGGACCAGAGTGATGATGGCAGCGGTGACCGCCCCTTCACCGACTACACCACCGCGGCCAATGCTGACCGGCGCGGCCAATATCTGCTCGCGGCTTCCGCGCTGCTCCTGACCAACCTGCAAAGCCTGGTCGACGAATGGCAACCGGGAGCTGACAACTATCGCGCCGAATTCCTGGCCCAGGAGCCGGACATCGCCCTGCAACAGATCCTGACCGGGATCGGCGTATTGAGCCAATCCGAGCTGGCCGGCGAACGGATTTTTGTCGCCTACGACAACCAGGATCAGGAAGATGAGCATTCCTGCTTCAGCGACAACACCCATCGGGACATCATCCTGAACGCCCAGGGCATCCACAACGTCTATTTTGGCAGTTACACCCGGGTGGATGGCACTGTGGTCAGCGGGCCATCCCTCGCGGACCTCGTCGCCGCCACCGATAGTGAGCTGGCCGAGGAAATGGCCAGCCTCGCGGAAGAGGCGTTGGCCGGTACAAAGGCCATCCACGTCCCCTTTGATCGGGCCATCGTGGAGACGCCGTACCGAGACGCAGTAATTGAATCGGTCTTCCTGCTGCAGGATCAGGGTGAGAAGTTCATCACGGTATCCGCCGCCCTGGGGCTGGAGATCAACACCGACCTGCCCGAGTAACCGGCCGGTTGGCCATAAACGAAGCGAGATTGGCGACGCCATGAAGCAAAGCAAAACGAAACTTTTCTGGCCGGCCGGCCTCCTGCTGGCCAGTCTCTACCTGATTCTGGTCAGTTGTCAGGAGCCGGGCTACCGGGACTATCTTGTGGCCGGCGAGCAGCTGTCCGGCGGCGCAGCAACCGTCTTTATGGCCTCGCCCAACGCGTTCGGCCAGCCGCTGGCCACGCTGGAACGGCTGGATAAGCTCGAGTTTTTTGTCGGCAACTCCTTCTTTAATCAGAATTGGGTCAGCGCCCCGGCCTCGACGACGGCGCGGGACGGGCTGGGGCCGCTGTTCAACGCCCGCTCCTGCGCCAGCTGCCATTTCAAAGACGGGCGCGGCCGGCCACCGGAATATGCCGGCGAACAACCCACCGGCTTCCTGGTCCGCTTCACTGTGCTGGACGAGACGGGGCAACCGCTGCCGGACCCCGTGTATGGCGGCCAGCTTCAGGATGGCGCCATCCAGGGTGTGTTGCCTGAAGGCGCTGTGGTCATCAGCTATGAAGAGGTCACCGGTCACTTTGACGACGGGACACCTTATACCCTGCGCCGGCCGGTTTACAGCTTCGTCGACCTGAACTACGGCGCGCTGGCAGATAACCTGCTGATTTCGCCCCGCGTTGGCAACCAGATGATCGGCCTGGGGCTACTGGAGGCGATTCCTGAAGCCGCCATCCTGGCCCTGGCCGACCCGGACGATGTCGACGGCGATGGGATTTCTGGCCGGCCGAACATGGTCTGGGACAAAGTGGCCGAGGCGGAGGCGCTGGGCCGTTTTGGCTGGAAAGCCAACCAACCCAGCCTGCTCCAGCAGACGGCTGACGCCTTCCTGGGCGACCTGGGCATCACCACCTTTATCAACCCGCTGGAAAATTGCGGCTTACCCTTCTGCGCTGATCTGCCCAACGGCGGCCAGCCCGAGATCAGCGATGAGGACCTGGCCAAGGTGGTGCTTTACGCCAGCAGCCTGGCCGTCCCGGCCCGCCGGGATTGGGACGACGCCGAGGTGTTGCAGGGCAAAGCGCTGTTTATGCAGGCCAACTGCCACGCCTGTCACACGCCGAGCTGGCAGACTGGGCCGCACCCGACCATCGCGGCGCTGGCCGACCAGACCATCTATCCGTATACCGATCTGCTGCTGCATGATATGGGGCCGGAGCTGGCGGACAACCGGCCGGATTTCCTGGCCACCGGCACCGAATGGCGTACCGCCCCGCTCTGGGGTCTCGGCCTGATCGAAACAGTTAACGGCCACACCTTTTTTCTGCACGACGGCCGCGCCCGCAATCTCATGGAAGCGATCCTCTGGCATGGCGGCGAAGCGGCCGCCGCCCGGGATGCCTTCCTGGGCTTTTCCGCTGCGGATCGCGCGGCCCTTATTCGTTTTCTGGAGTCTCAGTAAATATGTCTATGCGAAGATTTCTATTGGCGCTGGCCGGCGCCCTTCTATTACTGGCCGGTTGCACCCCGTCATTCAGCCGGGCCGAGATGCTGGCAAACCTGAGTGAAAATGTCATCTTGCCCAGCCATGAAGCGCTCGTCAGGAGCGCCAACGACTTGGCAACGGCCGTGGCCGCCTACAACGCCGCCCCCTCGGTCGCCGGGCTGACGGCCTTGCGCGAGGCGTGGCAGGCGACCAGCCTGGCCTGGATGGCGGTCAGCCCCTACCGCTTCAACCGGATCAACGATGCCCTGCTCATGAACCGGATCGAAAGCTTGCCGGCCCGGGTCCCGTTCATCGAAGAGACGATTGCCGGCGGCGAGCCCCTCACCCCGGAATTTGTGGCCGGAGTTGGTTCGTCCTCACAGGGGCTGGGCGCCATCGAATATCTGATTTTTGACGCGACCAGCGCGGCCGACCTGGCCGCCAACCCCAGGCGGCAGGCCTATCTTGCCGGCGCGACAACCGGACTGGTTGACAATGTGGTCGCCCTGCGGGACATCTGGTCAGCAGAGGGCGAAGATTACGGCCGGATCTTTGCCGAAGCAGACGCGGATGGCGGCGATCTGCAGGGTTCAACCAACATGCTAGTTAACCAGCTCCTGCAGTCGATCGAAAATATTACCTGGGACCGGATCGGCAAGCCGTCCGGCCGGCGCAGCAACGGTCTGGTCCGGCCGGAGCTGGTCGAGGCGCCTTACAGTCAGAGCTCTCTGACCCGCATCCGGGCCACCGTGGCCGCGCTGGAGACGATTTACCGCGGCGGCGATGGGCCGGGCCTGGATGATTACCTGGATTACCTTGAAGCGGATTATCAGGACCAGCCGTTATCGGCGGCGATCAATGCGCAATTCGCCAGGACGCTGGCCGCGCTGGACGCCATCGATATGCCCCTGGAACAGGCGGTGAACGATGATGCGGCCGCCGTCGACCTCGCTTTTACCGAACTGCGCCAGCTCATCACGCTGCTTAAGGGCGACATGGCCAGCCAGCTGGGCGTAACACTGACCTTCAGCGACAACGATGGTGATTAACGGACCAGCGCTGGGCGGAACGGGCCATGACGGGCGCTGGCGGCGGCTGGTGAGGGAGGCGAACCGGCCGGTCCCCATCAACCCCCTTATTGCCTTGCGCGTTGCTTTTGGCCTGCTGCTGTTCATTAGCAGCATCCGCTTCATGGCCAATGGCTGGATTCGCCAATTCTACGTGGAGCCGCTCTTCCATTTCACCTACTGGGGCTTTGGTTGGGTCAAACCGCTGCCAGAGGCTGCGCTCTGGGCCATCTTCCTACTGCAGGCGCTGGCCGCCCTGCTAATCGCCGCCGGGCTTTTCTACCGGCTGAGCATGGTCAGCTTTTTTCTGCTGTTCACCTACGTTGAGCTGCTGGACAAGGCGTATTACCTCAACCATTATTACCTCATCTCGGTCCTGAGCTTTATCCTCATCTTTTTGCCGCTGAATGCGGCCTGGTCGCTGGATGTGCGCTGGGGGCGGCGGCAGGCGCAGCCTTTTGTTCCGGCCTGGCTGGTCTGGCTGGTACGAATGCAGCTGGGGCTGGTCTACTTTTACGCCGGTGTAGCCAAGCTGAACGCCGACTGGCTGCTGGCGGCCCAACCCCTGACCATCTGGCTGCGCGCTCGGACCGCCGTGCCTCTGATCGGCCCCTGGCTGGATTATCGCTGGGTCGCCTACCTGATGAGTTGGGCGGGGCTGTTGTTTGATCTGACGGTGCCGTTCTGGCTCAGCTGGTCGCGTAGCCGGACGACGGCGTATGGGGCGGTCGTCGTCTTTCATCTGCTGACCGGGTTGCTGTTTCCGATTGGGATGTTCCCCTACATCATGATTGGGTTGACGCTGGTTTTCTTTCCCTGGACACGAGGAGAGAGCGAAGAGGCACCGGCCGGTCCCGCCCCCACCTTACCCCGGCCAGCCACCATCCTGCTGGGCCTGGTGTTGGCCTCGCAGTTGCTCCTCCCCTGGCGCCATCTGCTTTTTCCGGGGCCGGTCAATTGGACAGAAGAAGGGTTTCGCTATGCCTGGCGGGTAATGCTGGTGGAGAAAACGGGCAGCGCCGTGTTTACACAATTGGAGCCGGCAACCGGCCGGACCCAGCTCATCCTGCCCGGCGATTACCTCACCGGCATTCAGGAGAAGCAGATGTCCTTTCAGCCCGACATGATTCAGCAGTTTGCCCGCTTCCTCGAAGCGACGGCAGGGCACGATGTGGTGATAACGGCAGAGGTCTACGTGAGCTGGAACGGGCGCGGTAGCCAGCCGCTCATCGACCCCACGGTTGATCTGACCGCCCAACCTATTTCATTAGCCCATCGTCCCTGGATTCTGCAGGCCGGAGCGCAGTAAACCAGCCAGCCGCTAGCCATCTACCAGCAGCGGTGTCACCACAGTGGCCAACGTCTCTGGCTGAATGACGCCCACAAAAGTCTGGATTACCTTGCCTTCCCGGTCCAGCAAAAACGAAGTGGGCATCGCCCGAATACCGCCCATCTGGTTGGCCAGCAACCCTTTATCATCCAGGAGAACGCGGAAGGTAAAACTATTCTCGGCCAGGAACTCGGCGACCCGATCGGCCGGCTCGCCGGCGTTGATGGCCAGCAGGACAAAGCCGTCAGCCTGGTGTTCCTGATAATATTCGTCCAGGTCCGGCATCTCCGTACGACATGGCGCGCACCAGGTCGCCCAGAAGTTGAGCAAGACGACCTGGCCGGCATAGTCAGCCAGGTACACATCCTCGCCGGCCATGTCCGGCAAAGCGACGCCCGTGCGCGCCGGTGCCCCGGTCTCATCTGCTGCCGCGCCGGCACAACCCGGCAGTAGTCCAAGCCCCAGCACCAGCAGGGCCAGCCAAATGGAGCGTCTGGCAATCTTGTGGCGGCGGCCTATCGCTGACGGGTCCCGTCTATTCGGCAAGGCTGAAATGGGCATGGCCTGTCTCCTAATCCGTCACCTGCCAGCTCCGCACATGGGCGCCGGCAAAATCAACCCAGGTGAGATACAACGTACCGTCCGGTGCTGCCAGCAGGCTGCTGCTGCCCGGCGGCCCATTCCCTTCCCGGCTATCGACGATTGCCAGCGGCTCGCTAAACGTCTGCCCCTGATCCAGCGAGCGCGCGTAGTAGACAACGGCGCGCTCCGTCTCCCGCGCTACCCAGGCTATATGTAGCGTCCCGGTTTCATCCAAAGCCAGCTCCGGCAAATTGTGATAGCCGTCTTGCTGGTTTACTCGCCAGTTAGCGGAGAAGGTCGCGCCCCCATCTGTCGAGGTCGCCAGCCAGATGTCTGTCTGGCTGAAGTTGCCCTGGGCATCGTTCCGGCCATCCATCCAACTCACATACAGTCTGTTCCCAGCCCCAACCAGCGAGGGACCGGAGACAGGGCAGGCGTTGACATACCAGTTGGCATCGCTGATGCGCGTTTCCGGGGCAAAGCTCTGGCCACCATCAACGGAACGGATCAGATAAATATCACGAATATTGGCCCCATCCGCGGCGATTTCCAGATTGCGATATGCGACGAAGATCTGCTCACCCAGGACCAGCGGCTGGGGATGGCAACATTCACAGGTCTGTTCGTCCAGCAATTGCTCCGCCCCATAGCTGGCGCCGCCGTCGGCGGAACGGGCCAGGCGCAGGCTGCTGTTAGCCAGCCAGGCAACGAGGGGATTCTGGCTCTCGTCCAGGATCATACGAGGCAGGATTGTCTCGGTGGCGCTGCTTTGGCTGAGGGCGACCGCCGGACTGAAGCTCTGCCCACCATCCAGCGAAAACGCCTGCCAGATGCGCCCCTGCAGATCCGGGCTGCTCCAGGCGACGGCCACCTGCCCGGCCGCTGTAGCGGCAATCGCCGGCCGCTCCACCGGCAGGACCATGGCCGGCTGGCTCTCGCTCACCTGCACCAGATCCGCAAAGGTGACGCCGCCATCGGTCGACCGGGCAACATACAGATAATTATCCTGCCCGACGGCGATGTAGAGCGTCCCATCCGCCGCCAGGCTGGCGGCGATGGAAAGCGCGTCGGGGAAGGTGTAGCTGCTCAGAAGCTGCCGTCGCAACGGCTGACCCTGGGCGACGACCGGCGCCGTCGCGGCTATCTCGGCAGTCGCGGTAACCGGCACTGGATCAGGAGGATTGGGGGTGACGTCAGTGGTGGGTTCAGAGGTTGGCGGAGGTTGGGTTGCGGGTAATGGTTGGGAGGTCGCGGTGGCGTCAGGCAGGGCCAGGGAGGTGGTGGGACCGGCCGGTATTTCTACCCCACCCTGACACCCGACTAAAACCCCCACCAGCAGAAGCCACTGCATGACTCGGCTCGTTTTGCCCATGTGCTTGCCTCCGGATATCACCCATTGTTAACTATCCGCGCAGTATAACAGAGGGCGAAAAGTGACACAACAGTGACAATTTCAGGGCTATCTATTCTTCTGATTCAGCCAGGTAACCCGTCATTAGCCTGGGGACCAGGTCAGACAGGTCCGGCACCGCCTCGTCGGCGACGGAAACAGTCTCACCCAGCGCCGCCAGACGCTCTTGCACGGTTTGCCGGTAGCCATGGATGGTACGGGGATGCATGGCCAGAAGTTTGAGAATCGCCAGCATCAACTCCGGCTCCTCCTCCTGGAGATAAAGCAGTTCCGCCAGTTCAAATAACCCCCAGAGCAAAGTGCCAAGGCGCTGATTCCTGTATGCCTCGTCGAACGCCTGCCGGAAATAACGGCGCGCCTGCGACCAGGCTCCTTTGGCGCGTGCCACTTTGGCCAGCCGAATCATGACGGTGCTCTGCAGCCAATCATACCCCTGCGCCTGCGCCAGTTGGAGATTGCGCTGGTAGTAGCTGCTGGCCCGCTCCAGGTCGCCCAGCTCGAGGGCGACGTCACCCAGACCAGCCAGACTGGTGACAAGCTGCTGGGGCATGGCCAGCTCAGTGGCCAGATCCTGCATTTCCAGGTAATGACTTTGGGCCGCCTGGGGATCTGTCGGCAACGCCGCCGTAGCCAATCCTTCCAGCGCGACGATGGCGATCGTGCGCCGGTTAATTTCGCGACAGATGGTCAAACTTCGCTGAAAATAGTCGCGGCTGACAGCGCTGTCCCAGCCCAGCATCTGGGCCGCCCGTCCCAGGCTGACCAGCATCCCCGCCTGGCCCCAGCGGATCTCTTGCTGCGTAAACAGCGCCAGCCCCTCACGCCAGGCCTCAGCCGCAGCGGCGAAGTCGCCCTGGTTGTAAAGCCCATTGCCCAGGTTACCCAGGGTCCGGGCCTGATAATAATCGTCGCCCAGCTCGGTAAACCGGGCCAGCGCCTGCTGCAAAGCCCCTACAATCTCAGGCACTGCCAGCGTTTTGGCATTTACCGTATGGCTGATGGCCCACAAATAATCAGCGCCAGCTTCGGCCAGGATCGGGTCGTGCCGCGTCCGCAACGTCGCCGTATCCGGGACCTGACCAGCGTAGCTGCGCAGCGCCTCCCGGTAAACCGCGGCCTTAGCCTGAGCCAGCGGCGTCTCACAAAGCGGCAACAGCAGCTCAACCAGCGCTAGCCCCTCGTGAAAACGATCCCGCAAAGTCACATATTCGTAGAGAGCGCCCAGAGCCGTCAACAACAACTCAGCCTGGCCGGCCGTGACTGCCCATTCCCAGGCTGCTCGCACATTGCCCCAGCGGGCTGCCACCTCGGTGGCCACCGCTTCCTGGCGCTTTGTTTTCAGCGCATCATGCTGCCCGGCCAGCCAAAGGAGGAAATAGGTGGCATGAGCCTCACCCAGCTGCGTGGCCTCGCCGGGCTGTGCCGCCAGCTTCTCGGCCGCAAATTGGCGCAGCAATTCGTGGAGCTGGTACTGTTCGCCGCTGAACTGCAGCAGGGATTTGTCGACCAGCCGGGCCAGCAAAGGCAGGCTACCACCGGCGACTGCCCGGGCCGCCGCCAGGGAAAAGGGGCCTTGAAAAACGGCCAATCGGCTAAATAACAGCTGTTCGTCTGCGGCCAGCCGGCGCCAGGAATATTGGAACGTCCCCCAGAGCGTGCTCTGATGCGCCGGCATCTGGGCGCGCTCTTCTTTGAATAACGCCCACGAACCCGCCAGTTCTGCCGCCAGCGCGGTTGGCGCCAGCACATCACTCCAGGCCGCGGCCAATTCGATGGCCAGGGGCAACCCTTCAACCAACGTGCAGATCTGTTGGATGGCGGCCTGCTCGGCGACGCCAGTTGCCAGATCCGGCCGGATCGTCACGGCAACCTGGTGGAAAAGCTGACCGGCCGGTGTCCCTACTGCTGTCTGTCCCCCGGCATATGGCAACCCCTTGAGCCGCCACACGCGCTCCCCCCGCAGGTGCAGCCGCTCCCGCGAAGTCACCAGTAGCTTCAGCCCGTGCGTTTCCGCCAACAATGGCGTCAGGACCGTCGCCACCGGCGCCAGCTGTTCGAAGTTGTCCAGGACCAGCAAGACCTGTTTGGTCTGCAAATGAGCGATGAGGGCAGCCGTGACATCCGCTTTGCCCTGCAGGGAAAGCCCCAGCGCCGCCGCCAGCCTGGTCAAAAAGGCTTCGCGGCTGGTAATCCCCAGGCAGGGGACAAAAAAGACCCCTTCCAGAAACGCGCCCTGCAGCCGCTCAGCCAGGGCCAGGGCCAGCCGGGTTTTGCCCACGCCGCCCAACCCCAGCAGCGTCACCAGCCGTTCCTCCTCGCGCAGCAACAACTGGACCAGGGCAGCGGCCTCTGTTTCGCGCCCGACCAGGCGCGTGGCCGGCTGCGGCAACGCGGGCGGCGCCTGCGCCCGTCGGGCCCGGATGCGCTCGTAAAGTTGCATCGTTTCAGCCTGGGGGGCTACATCCAGCTCCTCGGCCAGCAGGCGCCGGCATTGCTCAAATTGGGCCAGGGCGGCATTAAACTCGCCATTCCGGGCCAGCAGAAGCATCACCTGACGCTGCGCCGCTTCTTGCCAGTTATCCATCGCCAGTAGCTGCCGGGCGTACACCAGCGCCTGATCATATTGGCCCAGCCCGCTGTAATGATCGATGAGGTGCTGGCGAGCCCGGCTGAGTTGCCGGCGCCAATGCTCCCGCCGAGCCAGCAACCAGGTCTCAAATTCCGGCGCTTCATCCAGGTAAAAGCCGCGACCAAATTCGCCGCCGGCGCCGGCCACTGCCTCAGCCAGCGCTTCGACATCCCCCAACTCAAGGGCCGCTTTCAGCGCCAGCGTGTCCACCTGGATGCCGGCATGCGGCACAAAACAAGCCGTTTGCCGGCTGACGTCCCAGCAATCCGGTAGAAGTTTGCGCAGGTAACTGAGGGCCCAGCGCAAATTCGCGCGCCCTCGTTCGGCCGGTAGATCCGGCCAGATTAGCTCCACCAGTTCAGCGCGCGGCACCGCCACCGGTTGGCTGGCCAGGTATAGCAACAAGGCCACCGCCCGCGGGCTGCGGAAATTATCTTCGCTTCTGTTGCCATCGTGGATGCGCACCGTGCCCAATAACGAAAGGCGCAGCGCCGGCGCGTCGACCATCATCACCCCCCGGGTAAACGATCTGTAAACGATTATCAATAGACTGCCTCACGATGCAAGATCTGGAAACACAGTCAAACCCGGAACAGACCCAGGCGCTGCTTGTGATCCGCTGCTGGCGCGAGTCGGATGGCAGCTGGCGTTATGCCGTCGAGCCGATAACCGGCCTTGCTGCTGGCCGCCGCGGCTTTTCCAGCCGGCAGGCGCTCCTGGCCTATCTGGCCGAGTTGGTTCCCGGCCCGAATCGTCAGGCCGCCTGAGCCAGATCTGGCAAATCAACCATTCAGCTTATGGAGAAATTTGACATGTTCAGACGAAACAACCCGTTCGCGCGGCACGGACGTATCCTGCGCAACCTGATCCTGACCCTCGCGCTGACCGCCAGTATTTTTCTGGTGGCCCGCCAGGTGACTGCCCAGGAAGGGCCCGTACCCAGCCCCTCCCGCCCAGACGCCGCCGCCAACGCCTGGGGCAATCCACTACCCGAAGAAATCGGCTATCAGGGCCAACTCCTGGACAGCAACGGCCTACCACAGGTGGGCACCTACGCAATGGAATTTTCGGTCTACAGCGCGCCGCCCACCTCAACCTTGCTCTACAGCGAAACCCAGACCGTCGCTACCGATGGGGATGGCTTGTTCAACGTCATGATCGGCGCCGTTCAGCCGGGTCTCGCCGCAGCCCTAAATGACGGCAACACCTGGCTGGAAGTAAATCTGGATGGCACCATCCTGGCGCCGCGCCAACCGGTCGGCAGCGTCGCCTACGCTCTCTATGCCCAGCACCTGGTGGGCGGCACCGGCCTTTTTAGCGCTATCGGCGGCGGTGAAGGGAACATCGCTTCTGGCATTTATGCCACTGTCGCTGGCGGCCAGGCCAACGAGGCATTTGGCGTATACGCTACCATTGGCGGGGGCCAGCACAATAGCGCGACCGGCAACGCCACGGTGGCTGGCGGCGATGAGAATACTGCCAGCGCCAGTCATAGCACAGTCGCCGGTGGGCTACTGAATAATGCCCTGGCCACTTTTTCTACAATTGGCGGCGGTAATGGCAACACGACCTCTGGCGTCAGGTCTACCGTTGGCGGCGGCGATCATAACCTGGCTTCTGCGGACGCGGCCACGGTCGCCGGCGGTCTGAACAATGACGCCACTGACGGCGCCGCCACAATCGGCGGTGGCACGAACAATACTGCCTCAGGTCCGTGGAGTACTGTCGGCGGTGGCAGCCAGAACGAAGCGACGGGTAATTACGCCACCATTTCCGGTGGCGAAGAAAATCTGGCGGCCGGCTACGCCGCCAACGTGAGCGGCGGCCGCCTGAACAGCGCCTCAGGCTTCATGGCGGGCGTCCCTAACGGCGTCAGCAACACCGCCAGTGGCAATAGCAGTCTGGCCGCCGGTAGGTTTGCCCACGCCGCCCATGACCACACCTTCGTCTGGAGCGACGGCACAACGGTAAGTTTTAGCTCCTCGGATGAGAATCAGTTCCTTATTCACGCCTCCGGCGGGGTTGGCATCAACACGACGAACCCCCAGAGCCAATTCCATGTCGTCGATTCCATCAACGGCGCTGCAACCAATCTGAACGCCCATGTAGCGGTCATCGAAAACATGAACAGCGGCGCCAGCCCGGATGTCCTGGCCCTGGTCGCCGGCACCACAAACCCCGATGGCAGCGTCAACTACGTCACCTTTTTTGACGCGAGCGGCGCCATCGCCGCCATTCAGGGCAATGGCAGCGGCGGTGTCAGCTATAGCACCAGCGGCGCTGATTTCGCCGAATATCTGCCGTTGCAGAGTGCGCTCGAGCTGGATCTGGTACCCGGCACGGTTCTGGGCCTGGTCGGTAATGAGTTAAGCCTGGCGACCGCCACAGCCCAGCGTGTCTTTGTGGTTTCGACAGCGGCCGGCTTTGTCGGCAACGCCTCTCTCAATGGGGACGATGGCGCCAGGGCGCTGGTTGCCTTTATGGGTCAGGTGCCGGTACGCGTGCGCGGGCCAGTCCAGGCTGGTGATTTGCTGATTGCCTCCGGCTTGAATGACGGCACCGCCATCGCCCTGAACCCGACCCTGCTCACACCGGCCCTGGCCACCCAGATCGTCGGTCAGGCACTGGAGAGCAGCGCTGGCGACAGCATTCAACTGGTCATGACCCTGGTCGGGCAGCCGACAGATCTGTTCTGGGCCACCCTTCTGGCTGACACCCAGGCCCAGCTGGCTGACCTGGAAGCTCGCCTGGCAGCCCTGGAAGAGGCGCTGCTGGATGAGGCGGAGGCGGGCAATGAGTAAGCAGAAAGGTATGCGGCTGGCTGGCCTGTTGCTGCTGGCAGGGTTGTTTCTGACAGGGCTCCTGCACGGTCTGGCCAGCGCCGCCGCACCGCCCGTGACCACGGCTGCCCTGCCGCTGGATCACCTCCTGGATGAGAATGGCGAGTTGCAGTTGGCGGGTGATTATGTGGGCAGTGTGGATCCGGCCGGTTGGCAACTCAGCCTCGACGACCAGGGTCGCCCGTTCTTCACCCCAGCCAGCCCGACGGCTACTGGCGCCTGGGCAACAGCATACGGTGCCCCCGGCGTTGATGTCGGCTTTGGCGGCGTCGGCGTCTACGCCCTGGCCGTGGACAGCCAGGGCCGGCTCTACGTCGGCGGCAACTTCGAGATCGCCGGCGATCAGAACATCGACAACCTGGCGCTATGGGACGGCAACGATTGGCTGCCGGTGGGCCAGGGAGTCAACGGCGATGTCCGCGCCCTGGCCATCGATGCCAGCGACAATCTCTATGTCGGCGGCACATTCAACCAGGTCAGCAACAGCAATGGCACTAGTCTCAGCGCCGGCCAGATCGCCCGCTGGGATGGCGCCAGCTGGTCACTGCTCGGCGACGATAACGCTATTAACGGCAACGGCCTCAGCAACGCCGTTTACGCCCTGACCATCGGTGGCGACGGCACCGTCTATGCCGGCGGCCTGTTCACCACCGCCTACGATGCCACAGGCAGCAACGTCAGCGCCAACCGGGTCGCCGCCTGGGACGGCACAGGCTGGCACGCTTTGGGCGCCGACAGCGGCACAACTGGCAATGGTGTTAACAGCACCGTCCAGGCGCTGGCGATCCGGGGCAGCACCCTCTACGTTGGCGGTCTCTTTACCACGGCTTACAACAGCAGCAGCCTCAGCCACAGCGCCAACCGGGTGGCGGCCTGGGACACAGCCGGCGGGAGCTGGAGCGCCCTCGGCGCAGATAGTGGCCTCACCGGCAACGGCCTGAATGCGGACGTCAACGCCCTGGTCGTGGCTGACAATGGCGATCTGTACGCCGGCGGCCTGTTCACCGCAGCCTACGATGCGATCGGCAGCAATGTATCAGCCAGCCGGGTCGCTCGCTGGAACGGCAGTAGCTGGAGCGGCAGCCTGGTCGCCAGCGGGGTAAACGGTGGTGTCAACGCCCTGGCGCTGCTCGGCGACGAGCTTATCGTTGCCGGTGGCTTTACCCACATTGTGAGCGGCAACGTCGCGGCCAACTTCAGCGCCCGCTACAACACGATCAGCGGTAGCTGGACCCGACTGGGCAATGATGGCAACAGTGGTGACGCCTATGGCAATGGGCTGGACCGGCCGGTCGTCGCGTTAGCCACCGGCAATGGTGGCGTCTACGTCGGCGGCCTCGAAGGACCGTTCCGCGCCTACAATAGCCTGACAGACACCGTCAGCATTGAGTCGATCGCCTTCTGGCAGGGCACCGGCCAATGGACCGCCCTGGCGAATAGCGCCAGCCTGGGCGCCAACCCTGACGGCAGCCACGGCGTCCGCGCTCTGGCTGTTGACGGCGAGGGCAACCTCTACGTGGCCGGCTCTTTCACCGCCATTGGCAACCTCAGCGTCAACCGCATTGCCCGCTGGGATGGCACAACCTGGTCGCGACTGGGCGCGGACGGGGGCGATGCAGGCAACGGCCTCGACGACACCGTCTACGCCCTCGCTTTTGCCAGCAATGGCGATCTCTATGCTGGCGGCGCCTTCCGCAATGCCTACCCGCCAGTGGCAACAGCATTGCGGCTAACCATATCGCCCGCTGGAATGGCAGCGATTGGGCCGCACTGGGCACGGGGGTGGCAGCACCGGCAACGGCCTGAATGCACCGGTCCGCGCTGGCCATCTCCAGCAGCGACGTGGTCGCCGCCGGCGGCCAGTTTTCGCTGGCGTTTAACGGTAGTGACCCCCAGGTCAGCGCCAACCGGGTTAATTCTGTGGGACGGCGCAAACTGGACCGCCCTGGGACCGACAGCGGGGGTAGCGGCAACGGCGTCAACAACAATGTCCGGGCGCTGGCCTGGCTAAACACAACGCTGTATGCCGGCGGTGATTTCACGACGGCCTACAACAGCAATAGTAGCAGCCTGAGCGTCGGCCGGATTGCCAGTTGATGGCGCCAGCTGGTCTGGCCTCGGAGCGGCCTGAATAACCGGGTTAATGCGTTATTGCTGCAGGAGAACCATCTCTACGTAGGTGGCAGTTTCACCACGGCCGGCGGTCAGACAGCCAGCCGCCTGGCCCGTTGGGACGGCACTGGTTGGGCTGTGCTGGGCGCTGGGACCAGCGCCACAGGCAACGGGGTCAACGGCATCGTCGACAGCCTGGCCTTTGAGCGAAGATGGTCTGGCCCTGCTGGTTGGCGGCGCCTTCAGTCAGGCCTTTGATGATGACGGCAACAGCAGTCCGGCGGCCAACCTGGCCAGTTGGGAGATCAATGGCCATAGCTGGTCAGCCTTGGCGGGCGGCCTGGATGGCGAAGTGCGGGCGTTAGCTGCGACGGGGAGCGACATCTGGACCGGCGGTCTCTTTACCCGGGGCCGATGGCGCGCCCTCCACTTATGTCGGCCGCTGGCAGGTCGCCGCCCAGCTTGCCGATCTGGCCCTGGCCAAAAGCGCCTCAGTCGCGGCGGTGGAAATTGGTGAGACCGTGGCTTACACCCTGACGGTCAGCAACGCCGGCCCGATCAGCGGCACAATGACCGTTCTGACCGATACATTGTCGCTGGCAGCCAGCATGATTACCATGCCTGTTGCCAGCCAGGGCAGCTGCAGTGCCACCCAAATGCCGCTTTGGGTCATCGAATGTGACCTGGGGATGTCGCCGTTGGCCAGACTATCACGATCAGCTACGCAGTGCGCCAGCCGCCAGCGGCACCCTGGTCAACACCGCCCTGACGGCCAGCACAACCGCCGACCCGGAACGTCGGCAACAACGGCGCCCAGGTCATAGTGACGGTGAACGACCCGGTCACACCCACCCATACTCCTACGCACACGCCAACCCCGACGGCGACGCCCGCCCCAGCAACCTCACATTGGGGCGGAGCGCCTTGAGCAGTGGGGGCGGGCGTAACGGCGGCGGTTTGCAGGTGAACAGTACCCTCGGGCAGAGTAGTCCGTTGGGCGGCACGGGTACGGACACCCGGACGTTAGCCAGCGGCTACTGGGGCGCGACGTTGCCAATCAGCCGGTTGCGGGTGGGACCGGCCGGTGGCGGCACCATCAACTGGAGCCAGGTAGAACTCACCTTCCCGCCGCAGGCCGGCGACGCCACCGTCTGGCTCATCCCACAGCTTCGGGGCAGTCAGTGGCCTGGGCAATGACGAGACTAGCGTCGGCATCTCCTTCCACGTCGAAGTATATGCGGAGGACGGCACGCCCATTACCAGCTTTAGTGAGCCGTACGCGGTGCTGGTGCGCTACGAAGAGAGTCAATGGCAGAACGCCGGCATTGTCGACGAACAAAGTCTGACCCTGGTATACCGCGATGAGACCAGTGGGACCTGGGTGGACACCCACCCGTGCAACGGCTGCACGCTCAACATCGATACCAACGAGCTACTGACCTGGCTTTGGACCACGCGACCGAGTTTGCGGTGACCGGCCGGTTAGCGGACGGCACCCGCATCTTCCTCCCCATCATCACCCGGCCCTGACCAACCCGACGGGTTGGCCGACCCGTCGGGTTCGCCAACCTGTCAGGTTGGGGCGGCGATGGCCGAAAATGGCCATCGCCGCCCTACATCTGCCACGACCTTTCGCCAATTTGGAGAAAAATTCAACAAAAAGCGCTAAAATGAACCGTGCTATGAAGATCAAACTATTTGGCAATTTGCGGCAGAAGGCCGGTCAGGCGGAATGGGTCGCTAGCGGCAACACCCTGCAGGAGGCGTTGGACAATCTTTGTGCAGCCAATGAGTCCCTGCGGTCGGCGATCTTCGACAACGGCGCCCTCAGACCGCACATTCGCGTCATGGTCAACGGCCGGGATGCGGAACTTGACCAGGGGCTGCAAACCAGCGTGGCTGCCGGCGATCAGATCGCCATCTTCCCCCCCATTGCCGGCGGCTAGAATCAGTTTACAATCGCAGCAAGATTGGTTCGGCAGAGTAGTTATTGCAGTTATTCGTGGAGAAACTCATGCAAGGTTGGGCAGGAAAAATACTGGATATTGATTTGTCCACTGGCAGCATTGAAACGGTGCCGCTGGACAGGGAAATGGCGCGCCTTTTCCTCGGCGGGCGTGGCCTCGGCGCACGTCTTCTCTGGGACCTGGTGGGCCCGGAAGTTGAGCCATTGTCCCCGGAAAATGTGCTGGTTTTTACGACGGGTCCAATCACGGCCAGCGCCTCACAAACCAGCAATCGGTTTAACGTCAGCACCAAGAGTCCGCTAACCGACACGATCCTGCATGCCAACAGCGGCGGCTGGTGGGGCATGCAGTTCAAGCGCACCGGTTACGATGCGATGATCATCCGGGGCAAGGCGGCAGCGCCGGTCATGATCGAGATCACGGACGAGAACGTCGAGATCAAGGATGCGACCCATCTCTGGGGCAAAACGGTCTTTGAGACCACCGAGATTTTGGGCCAGGATCGCAACAAGCGCAATGTGATGTGTATTGGACCGGCCGGTGAGAAACTGGTCCGCATTGCCGCCATCATGAATGACAAGGAGCGGGCTCTGGCCCGCGGCGGTGGCGGTGCGGTCATGGGCAGCAAGAACCTGAAAGCGATCGTCGTCACCGGCAAAGCCAAGAACCAGCCAGCCGATCAGGAACAGTTCAAGTTCCTGCTTTACGAAACCGGCAAATTGCTCAAGGCCAGCCCCCTCACCTCCCAGGCGCTGCCGGAGTTTGGCACAGCGGTCGTCATGAACGTCGTCAATGAGATCGGCGCGCTGCCAACCCGCAACTTCCAGCAATCCCAGTTTGAAGGGGCGGACAAAATCAGCGGCGAAGAGATCACGGACACCATCCTGGTCAAGAATCAGGCTTGCTGGGCCTGCCCCATCACCTGCACCCGTATCACCAAGACCAGCAGCGGCAAGGAAGGCGAGGGGCCCGAGTTTGAATCCGCCTGGGCCTTTGGCGCCCAATGCGGCATTGACGACCTGGACGCCATCACCGAAGCCAACTATCTCTGCAACGATCTCGGCCTGGACACCATTTCGATGGGTAACACCATCGGCTGTGCCATGGAGCTGGCCGAAAAGGGGTTGCTGGCCGGTGAGCTGGGCTTCGGGCAGGCGGACAAGCTGCTGGAGCTGGTCCGGGCCACCGCGTATCGTGATGGCGTCGGCGACGAGCTGGCCGAGGGCAGCTACCGGCTGGCGGCCAAACATGGGGCGCCAGAGCTGTCGATGACGGTCAAGAAGCTGGAACTGCCCGCTTACGATCCACGTGGCATGCAGGGCCAGGGGCTGGTCTACGCCACCAGCAATCGGGGCGCCTGCCACGAAACCGGCAACATGTTGGGCCCGGAAGTCTTAGCCTTACCCCGCCTGATCGACCGCTTCGCCACCCAGGGCAAAGCCGGCATCGTCTCCGTCCACCAGAATTCAGCGGCGGTGATCGACAGCCTGGTTTACTGCAAATTCGCTAACATGGCCGTGGCTGAGGAGTTCTTCGCCCGCACCCTATCAGCAGTGACCGGCGAACATTTCACCGCTGACGACCTGATGATGGTCGGCGAACGGGTCTGGACGCTGGAGCGGCTTTACAACCTGCGCGAAGGGTTCACCAAGGCGGACGACACCCTACCCGATCGGCTGCTGAATGAGCCGGTCGCCGAAGGCCCCAGTGAAGGCTTCACAGCCAACCTGGCGCCAATGCTCGAAGAGTATTATGCGTTCCGTGGCTGGGACAAAAACGGCGTGCCCAAGCCGAAGAAACTAAAAGAGCTGTCCCTGGAATTCACCATGGAGGTGGCCCATGATTGATCAACGGCTTTACGAAGAGTTCCGTGATATCGCCATCCGCGATATTTTTGTCACCGGCCTGACCAGTTCTCATGGCGGCAACATGAGCGTCCGCGTCGGCGACAAGATCATCATCAAACGGCGCGGCGCCCAGTTTGGCCGGCTGAAGCGCTCTGATTTTGTTGAGACCAGCTTCCAGGGCAAGGACAGCGGCATCGTCCGGAGCCAGCACCGAGCTGATCGTCCATCGCGCTATCTACGAACAAACCTCGGCGCTGGCGATTGTCCATGCCCACCGCGCACGGCCATCGTGTTGAGTTTGAGTCAGGACGAGATCATCCTGATCGACAATGAAGGCTCCTATCTGCTGCGCAAGATCCCGGTCGTCTCGGTGGAGATGGCTTCCGGTTCCAAAGAGATGGCCAAGAAAGTGTCCGAATCCCCTGCGCGGCTACAAGATCGTGATGCAGCGCGGCCACGGCTGTTTCTTGCCATCGGGCAGACGCTGGAAGAAGCGTACCATTGGGTTTCAGCGCTGGAAGAGGTGAGGCGACATCATCCTGGAACACAAATTGATGGGCGAGGAGATGCACGAATACCGCAAGCACAGCGAATCGTATGCGAAGTGGTAGCGTGATGGTGGTTGGTGGCGTGGCGGCGTTCAAACGCCGTGCTGATGAGGTGAGAAGTGCCCACCGAACGGGGCACTAAAACGATCCCCAGCGCCTCTTCAGGGCGCTTCGACCATCAGCACGGCATTTCCGATGCCGCCACGATTAATTATCAAAAAAAGCTGGCACGGCTAGAAACCGTGCCAGCTTTTTTTAGCTGTCCCCCCACGAGTTGCCACCCTAATCCACTATTTTCGCTGCTCAACGCGCCGGCCCCACACAGGCGTGAGGGCAGTCGCCAGCGCCAGCAGCAGAATCATGAGGCCGGCGCTGAGGAGACCGGCCGGTTCCCTCACCACTCCCATCGCCTGTAACCCAATCGCCGTCGGCGTCGCCGAGACTTCATACGCGCCCAGGTCGCAATCACCAACCCGCAAGTAGCCACGCTGATCAGCTGCCGGGCAAGCAGCACCGCCGGCATCGATGGCGCTGCTGCTCCCCTGCAAGGCGTGGGTCAGCGTCGGGCCGCCGTTGTCAGCCAGCCGGGCCAGCAGCGGGTCGCCGATCAGGACCGTGCTGCTGGGCAGGCAATTGGTGCTGTTGTTTTCAATCAGGGACCGATTGCGGGTCACCAGCACAACGCCAGAACAATCCGGATCGCTACTCGTGGCGCTGTTGTTACCCACGATGGTGTTTATCAGGGCCAGGCTGCCCGTGCTACCGTTGACAATACCACCCCCATAACCATCGGTCGTCCGGTTGCTGGCCACCGTCACCTGCTGCAATGTCAGCAAACCCGTCCCATTGTGGACCAGACCGCCACCAGCCTGGACGGCGCTGTTGCCGCTCAGGGTCACGTTGAGCAGGGTTACAGCCCCATCACCAAAGTTGGCCAGGCCGCCGCCCGTCCCGCGCAGATTGAGGCCGGCGATCCAGGAAGCCGTATTGCGGATGATGGCACTGTCCGTGATAGTCAGCTGCCCGCTGGCCAGATTGTAAATCCCCCCGCCGTTGGCCCCCCAATTATCCTGCACCGAAACGCGCAACAGTGTCAGGTCAGCGGCGTTGAGGATACCGCCGCCATTCAGGCGAAAGAGGTCAACCGGACTGCCGCCCTGAATGGTCAGGTCGCGAATCAGGATTTGCTGAGTCGGATTGCTCGCCTCACCGGTTTGCAGAACACGCGCGGCACTGCCGCTCAGGTTGGCGACCAGGATCGTCTGGCCGGCGCCGGCGCCAAAGATGGTGAGGTCGCCAACGTTGACGAGGACATCATCGCTGGCAAAGGTACCGGCCGGTAACTGCACACTATCCTCATAGTTCCAGACCGCCGCTTCAGCCACCGCCGCCGCAAAGGACATTTGCCGCTGCTGTCGAGGCAGACGCCATCACCCAATTCAATGTCAGCTGCAGCGTCAAATGCAGTGACGAGAAATGTTTGCGGCGGCGTCAGCTCGACAGCCCCGCGGTCGCAGCGCTCACGGGCAGCGCCCCGCTGGTCAGTCGCCAGACAACCAGTGCCGGTATTCAAGATGGGGCTGCCCGGCAGGCAGATGAACCGATTGTGGTTTTGCACATTGACCAGTGGGCCGAGTTCCGGATCAATGCCGCTCAGGTCACTGCCAATGGTCGGAGGCCGCAGTCGGTCCAGGTCGCGGATCAGGTTGCCGCCGAGGGAGAGGCCGATACCGGCCGGTGACGCACAGTCCGGTCCACTAAACGCGGCGTTATCGGCCAGGATGCTATTCACCACAGTGAAGCCGCCAGTTCATCCCATAGGCCGCCGCTGAGCTGTATACCGCCGCCTGCCCCGCTGCTGTCACCATCACTATCCGCCGTATTATTAACGACAGTCACACTATTCAGAACGCCCGTGCTGTTGGCGCCAATCAAAATACCGCCGCCTCGCGTAGTGCCTGATTACCGCTGAAGGTGCTGTTGGCCTGGCCTTCGCCAGTGAAAACCAGCCCACCCCCAGGTCGGACGCATTATTTTCAAAGGTAGAGCCATTCACCGTAATGATGGCCGGGTCTACATCCAGATTCCATTCGCCGCCGTTGGCAATCGCCCCACCGGCATAGTCGGCCGAATTGCCAGCGAAGTAGCTGTCCGTGATGGTAAGCCAGCTCGGTACCAATCGCCCCGCCTGGGGCTGGCTGCCGCCGGTGACCTGGTTGTTCAGGAACAGCGTTGCTGATCTGGATGCGGGACCAGCGACTGCGAATGGCGCCACCCTGGCTTTGCGCCGTGTTCCCCTCGAAACGGCTGTTGCGAATGACGATATCCCCCGCTTCCGTCACGCCAGCGCCACCGGTGGTGTAAATTGCGCCGCCGTTAGTCCCCTGATTATTAAGGAACAAGGAATCGTCGATCGTCAGCTTCCCGCTGGAAAAAATCGCCGGACCATTAAACGCGCCCACATTGTTTTGGAAGGTGCAATTGCGCACGACGACCTCTGGCAGCGGGTCAGCCACTGGCATGGTTTCGCCATAATTATAAAAGGCGAAGATCGCCGAATCACTATTATTTTGGACAAGACAGTCTTCTATGGTCAGGTGGCCTTTGCTGGAGATAAAACGACTGGCCCCCTGAAGGGTGAGGTCGCGAAAAACAACGATGGTGCTGTAATCGGTGTAGACAGCTTGCGAACTACTTAGACGGTTGAGGATGGTTTGCCCCACGCCGGCGCCAGCGATAATCAGATGATCAGTGATATCCGGGAGCCGGGAACTGATGTCGATGGTACCGGCCGGTAGCTGTACCGTCTCCTGCCCAACCAGCGCGTTACTTTCCTCGATCGCCGCCTGCAAAGTACATTCCCCACCCGACGTGGCGCAGATCCCATCGCCGATGGCGGTGTCTGCCCCGGAAGCCAGGGAATCAACCGTCAGGATGATGCCCGGCGCTGGTGTCGGGTAGCTTGCGTAGACGAATGGCGGCAAAGCCGGTTCGGGGCGCCAGAAGCGAGCGCTGACTGAGGCATCGTATTCCATAGCGCCGGCGTCACAGGCAGCACCGGCTGGCCGAGCGACGCCCCGCTGATCGGTAGCTGGACAGGTCGCCGCGTCCCCCGCATTCACTGCCGGGCTACCAGCGCTGAGCGCGTTAGTCAGGGTTATCTCAGGACCGCCATTGTCGGCCAGCGGACCAATAAGCGGATCAACATTAAACTGATCTGACGCTGCTGCGGCGACCGTGCAACCGGCAATAGCGGTGAACACATTGAAGCCGGCTGAGGTAAAGTTCCCGCTCGGCTGGGAGCAGCTGGCGCCGGTATGTCGCCCGGCCACACTGCTGCCCAGCGTCAGGCTACCGCCATCAAAGGCAACCAGGCCGCCGGCCGCCGCCTCATTTTCAAGAAATGTCAGATAATGACCTACCAGCGAACCTCGCAAAAAGAGAGCGCCGCCAGCACCGCCAGCCAGATTGCCGTCAAAGGTGACATTCTCCAGGTTGGCCTGCCCGGAGCGGCTGTAAAGTCCACCCCCATTCTGGCTTGCTTCATTGTCGAATATGGCGCTGTTTGCCAAATCCAAGTCGACAAAGTTCTGAAAGATTGCGCCACCATGATAGCCGGCCCAATTGCCATAAAAGACGACTTGGTTTAACTGTGGCGGCACGCTCTGAGCGAAAAGCGCCCCACCCAACTGGGCGGCCCGGTTGTTGCGGAACTCGGTACGGTTCACGATGAGGGTGTTACTGCTGAAAAGTGCGCCACCGCTGGCTTCGGAGTAGTTGTCGGCAAAGAGGCTGTTCTGAATAGAAACGGTGAAGCTGCCGCTGCTACTTTTGACCGTGAGGCCACCGCCGTAGGAGTTGTGTGCCGGTGTACCAAAGGCGGCGTTATGAACAATGTCGACGTTGTCCAGAAAAGCATCCGTATCGGCGATGTAAAAACCGCCGCCACCAGAGCTGAGATTATCCCGGATTACGGTATCCCGCACGATCAGCACACCGGGGAAAGTATAGCCGGCGCTGTAGATACCACCACCAACCTGGCCAGCCCAATTCCCTTCAACCAGTACCCCATCCAGGGTCAGACGGTGACCATTCATAATGGCGCCGCCGTTCGTGTTGACACGATTCTGGCGCAGGGTGCTATCGCTCAAGCTCAGCTCACCCAAATTGGTGATGGCACCACCCATGGCGCAGCCGTAGACCGGGAAGCAGCCGCCCTGGCCATTCTGCAGCGTCAGGCGGGTAGCGGTAACGACGGCGCCATGGCGAACAAATAGCAGCCCGGAATCGCTGGTAGCACCATCCAGGATGGTGCCGCCGTTGAGGGCGCCGCGGATCTCCAGGCTACCAGTGATGATTTCGATGGCGTCACCCGAGATGGTGAAGGTACCGGCCGGTATGCCAATCAAATCATAGTTCGGATTCACATTGGCCTCTTCAACCGCGGCCCGGAAGCTACATTGGCTGCCGCTGGTGACAAGATCAGTGTCGCAGATGCCGTCGCCCAGGTTGGCGTCGGGGAGATCCGCGGTCATATTCACGGTATAAATTGCGCTGACGGCGGCGGCAACGGAGGATTGCCAGGCGCGCCAAAGCAGCGCCACCAGACAAAGGGCAGGATAATTCTCAGACGCATTGCTTTCTCCTTGGACAAAAACCATACCGGTGCGTTCGTGATGCGATTTCTTGGCGTAGGATGACCTGGCTTGATGCGGCTCCGGCCATCAGCGCTGCCGGCGCCAAAAGGACCGGCCAGGACGCTAGGAGTAGGTACGGGAAGCGCCTGAAAATGCTCTGAGAGGGTTGAGGGGTTGGCTACCCGACGGAGTTAACCAACCCGACGGGTGCGGACCCGTCGGGTCGAAGCGAAATGGCCGAAAATGGCCAGCCGGGCCAACTGGTCGAAGGTGGGTTTCAGGGCTGGATACAGTTCGCGGTACAGAGGGTACAGCTCGTTGCGGCATGCCGCGGCGCGGAGGATCGATCTGCTCGGTCACCTGGATGAGCTGGCGGCAGGCCGCAACGGAGCTGAACTGGCGGGCGCCGACCGCCGCCAGAATAGCCGCCCCATAGGCGGCTCCTCGCTTGTTCACCGCCACAATGGCCACACCGAGGATGTCAGCCAGGATTTGCCGCCAGAGCCGGCTGCGGGTGCCGCCGCCGGACGCCCGGATCTGCTGCACGCCGGCCAACCCGGCCGCTTTCATCAGCTCAAAGCCATCGCGCAGGCCAAAGGCAACCCCTTCCAGCACCGCCCGGGTCAGATGAGAGGCTGACTGTGGCGGGCTGTAAGGCCGATGAAGCCGCCGCGCCCAGGGGTCAAAGCGTGCGTCGCTGGTCAGGTAGGAGAGAAGAAGAGGCCGTCGCTACCGCTGGTACCCCTCAGCCGGCGCCAGCAACGCCCCTTGCATGGCTGCCCTGGCGCCAGCGTGTCCCGGTACCAGCGCAAACTGCCGCCGCCGACAACATCACCCCCATCAGGTGCCATTTGCCGGGCACCGCATGGCAAAAAGCATGCAAGCGCCCCTCCGGCTCAATCATCGGCTTATCCACTGTGGCAAAGACAACCCCGGAAGTGCCCAGACTCAACGCCATCACATCCTCGGTAACAGCGCCGGTGCCGACGGCGTTGGCCGCCTGGTCGCCGCCGCCGGCCACGACGGGCAAACCGGCCGGTAAACCAGTCGCCGCCGCCGCCGCCCGGCTGATCTGCCCGGTCACCGCCGGCCCCTCAAAAGTCGGCGGGAACCAGTCAGCCGGTAGCCCAAGGTCAGCCAGCAGCTCAGCCGACCAATCCCGCGCCCGCAGGTCAAACAACTGCGTCCCCGCGCCGCCAGCCTTGTCCATTGCCAGCTCGCCGGTCAGCCGATAGCGCAGGTAATCTTTGGGCAACAGGACGTGGCGAATACGCTCGTAGATCTCGGGTTCATGGTTGCGCACCCAGAGAATCTTGGGGGCGGTGAAACCGGTTAAAGCGTCATTGCCGCTAATCTGGATGAGGCGAGAGCGGCCCACCTTCGCCCGCATTTCGTCACACTCGGCCGCGGTGCGCTGGTCGTTCCAGAGGATGGCCGGGCGCAGGACCTCCCGCTTTTCATCCAGCAGCACCAGACCGTGCATCTGGCCGGTCAGCCCCAACGCCCGGATGTCACCGGGATCGATCCCGCTCTCCGCCAGTAGCTTTTGCAGGCTGGCACAGGTCGCTTCCCACCAGAGCGCCGGCGCCTGCTCGCTCCAGAGCGGTTGGGGCATCTCGTAGCCGTATTCGCTGGCGGCCACACCGAGGACGGCGCCATCGGCCCCCATGAGCAGCGCTTTGGTGGCCGTGGTGGAAGTATCGATTCCGATGAAATAACTCATTTAACGCACGCCCAATAACAGTTCAACGACCAGTTGATCCAGCCGCTCGTAGGGCTGCCCGCGCCGGCCCAGGGCCGCCCGGTCAAAAGAGTGGGCGCGCAGGGTCGCCGCACCGGCCGGACTGTAACTGCCAATCGCCGGCGCCGCGCCAGGAACGGCGTTGATCTCGGCCAGCAGCGCCTGAATCTCCGCATCCTCATTAAAGCGCCGCGCCTTCTCTTTCAGGATGAGGTAAGTACGCATACAGCCGCGGGCAAATGCCTTCACATCCTCGTAATCGCTGGTCCGGTAGGCATGAGCGTCGAAGTGACGGCTGCCATCGTAACCATTGTCTTCCAGCAGCTTAACCAGGAAGAAGGCCGACTTGAGATTAACCGAGCCGAAGCGGAAATCCTGATCGTAACGGCCAAACGCCTGGTCGTTGAGGTCGATGTGGAACAGTTTGCCCGCCTCGAGCGCCTGAGCGACATGGTGGGTGAAGTTCAGCCCGGCCATATGCTCGTGGGCCACTTCCGGGTTGACACCGACCATTTCCGGATGATCCAACGTCTCAATGAACGCCAGCATATTGCCGGTCGTGGCATTGTAAATATCGCCACGCGGCTCGTTGGGCTTGGCTTCGAGGGCGAATTTCAAGTCGTAGCCCTGGTCCAGCACATATTCGCAGAGATAGTTCATCGCCTCGCGGCTGCGCTTGATCGCCGTAACCGGGTCTTTGCCGGCATCGGTCTCCGTGCCCTCGCGACCGCCCCAGAAGACGTAGATTTTGGCGCCCAGCTCAGCGCCCAGGTCGATGGCGGCCATCGTTTTCTGCAGGGCGTAAGCGCGGACATTGGCATCGTTGCTGGTAAAGGCGCCGTCGCGGAAGGCGGGGTCGGTGAACAGGTTGGTGGTGGCCATGGGCACGACGAGGCCAGTCTCGTCGAGCGCCTGGCGAAAATCCGCCACGATCTGCGCCCGCTCCGCTGCCGTCGCGTCGATGGGCACCAGGTCATTGTCATGGAAATTGACGCCCCAGGCGCCGACTTCGGCCAGCAGATGGACCAGTTCGACAGGGGATTTAGCTGGCCGCACCGGGTCGCCAAAGGGGTCGCGGCCGACATTACCGACCGTCCAGAGGCCAAAGGTAAATTTGTTTTCAGGTTGGGGAGAATACATCTTGAATCCTGTTGTGGCGCCAGGTCAGTTGACTGTCACCTGGCTAAAAAACAGCTTGTCGCCGCTGATCTCGGTCACCGGGCCGGTGATCGTGAACTCGGCCTTGAGCTGGATATTGTCCGAAGCGGTGCCCAGCAGTAGCTCAATGGCCCCGGGTTCGACGACGAAGCGCATCTCGGGGTCAAAGAAGCCGAGCTGGTTGACGTGGAGGGTGAAGGTGAGGCTGCGCGAGGCACCGGCCGGTACCGTCACCCGCTGGAACCCCTTCAGCTCCAGAATCGGCCGCGTCATGCTGGCGATTTTGTCGCGCACATACAGCTGCACCACTTCGTCGCCGGCCCGCTCACCCAGATTATCGATGGTAACCGTGATGTTGACCAGCTCACCCGGACCAGCCGCCGGCCGGTCCAACTGCAGATCGCGCAGACCAAAGCGAGTGTAGCTCAGCCCATGGCCAAAGGCGTACAGCGGCTTGTTGCTGAGGTCGACATAGGTCTCTTTCCAGTGCGAGCGGCCGCCGGACGGCTTGTGGTTGTAATAAATCGGCACCTGGCCGACGTGGCGCGGGATGGTGATGGGCAGCTTGCCGCCCGGATTCACCTCGCCAAAGAGAACGTCGACCACGGCGTCAGCCCCTTCCTCGCCCGGCAGCCACGCTTCCAGGATGGCCGGGACGTTGTCCGCCGCCCAGCTCGTCGAGAGCGGCCGGCCGTTGATCAGCACGAGGACGACGGGCGTGCCGGTATGGGCGATGGCTTCCAGGAGCTCCTGTTGGACGCCGGTCAGGGCCAGGTCGGCCCTGTCGCGCGCTTCGCCGCAGGTGCAATCGTCGGTCAGGCCGGATTTGCCGCCCAGCATGACGAGGGCCACATCGGCGGCCGCGGCGGCTTTGACGGCGGCGGGGAAGCCGGAGCGGTCGTCACCCATGACGGCGCAGCCGGGGGCGTAGAGGAGTTGGGCACCGGCCGGTAACCGCTCCTGCAACGCCTCGCGAATGGTCCGCATCGGCACAAACGCCTCGTCCACCTCAACCGGGTCCGGGACCGGCATCCGCATCCCGCCCATCGAATCATGGCTCTTCACCGCCATCAAGCTCTCGATGTGGCAGATGTAGGCGTAGTCGCCCACCAGGTGGCGGGTAGAATCTGCCTGGGGACCAATCAGGGCAATCGTGCGTGGGCTATTGTCAAGAGGCAGAAGCGCCCCTTCATTCTTAAGCAGGACAATCGACTTCTGGGCGATTTCCCGGGCCAGGTGGCGTTCGGCCGGGGTGTCAAACTCGACAGCTCCAGCATCGATAAACGGATTTTCAAACAGGCCCAGGGCAAATTTCTGCGTCAGCAGGCGGGCCACGCTGCGATCCAGCAGCGCTTCATCAACCAACCCGTCACAGATCGCCTGCCGCAGCGGCTCACCATAACAATCCGTATTGGGCAGCTCGATGTCGATGCCGGCGGCCAGAGCCCGGGCCGCGGAATCCTGCTTTTTATCGGTCACCTGATGGGCATTTTGTAGCTGATCTATCGAAAAATAGTCCGCTACGACCGTGCCGCTAAAGCCCCATTCACCGCGCAGGATCTCATCCAAAAGCAGCTTGCTGGCCGCACAAGGTACGCCATCCAGCTCGTTATACCCATTCATGATGGAGTGAAGCCCGGCTGTGCGCACAGCGGCCTCAAAGGGGTGGAGATAAACCTCGCGCAATTCGCGCGCCGGAATGTGGGCCGGGTTCCAGTTCAGGCCGCCGTCCGGCACACCGTAGCCCACAAAATGTTTAGCCGTGGCGATGATCCGCTCCGACCAATCCCGCCCCTGCAGCCCGTTGACGAAGTTCACCCCCATCAAGGCGACAAGATACGGATCTTCGCCAAACGTCTCCTCAACGCGACCCCAGCGCGGGTCACGTACCACATCCAGAACCGGCGACAGCCCCTGATGGACGCCGGCAGCGCGCATTTGCTGGCGCACCACGTCGGCCATGGCGTGGGTCAGGGCCGGCTCCCAGGTGCTGGCCAGGCCGATGATCTGGGGAAAACAGGTGGCGTTGCGCGCCATATAGCCGGCACAACATTCTTCGTGAATGATGGCGGGGATGCCCAGCCGGGTCTCGTCGCGCAAATATTGCTGCACCTGATTGGCCAGGTGGGCGGCCTCACGGGGCTTGAGGCTGCTGGCGCCGGCCAGCCGGGTCAGATGGCCGAGGCCCTGGGCCATGAGCTGGCCCGCCTTGGCCTCATCAAAGCTGGTGCCGGTCAAGATTTCAAAAACCCAGATACTGCCAACCTGCGCCAGCTTCTCGGCCAGCGTCATGCGGCTCATCAGGTCAGCCACACGATCCGCCGTCGACCTGGTTGCATCCAGGTAAATTGGTTTTTCGTCTAAAGTTTGCATGTCTCCCTCAGAAGCACCGTGATTTGAAATAGCCCTGGCCGTTGCACAGCTAGGCAGCCGCTTCGTTCCAGTTCACGGGTACTGGCTCGGTTTCCTCGTTGTAAAGGTGGCAGCGGACCATGACATCGCCGATAGGGATATCGGCCGGGGCTTGCTGCCGGCAGATATCCATCACCATGGGGCAGCGACCGGCAAAACGGCAGCCCTGCTTCAGATATTCGTCGTATTCCGACTCATTCAGCGTCACCTTACCCTGCCAGCGCTGGCGCGGATCCGCCTGGGGGATGGAATCGCGCAGGAGCTGGGTGTAAGGGTGGCGCGGATGCATCAACACCTGCTCCACGCTGCCCATCTCGACGATGTTACCGCGGAACATGATGGCGATGCGGTCGCTGACGTAATAGGCGGTCGCCAGGTCATGAGTGATGTAAAGCACGCTCATCTCAAACTGCTCTTTGAGTTTTTTGAACAGGTTCACAATCGACATCCGCAGGGAGGCGTCGACCATGGAAACCGGTTCATCAGCGATGAGCAGCCGGGGGTCAGTCAGCAGCGAGCGGGCGATAGAGATTCGTTGCAGCTGGCCACCGGAGAATTCGCTGGGGTATTTGCCGGCAAATTCCTCGTAATTCAGCCCCACTGCTTTTAGTTTCTGGTCGATGAGATCGATGGCGGCTTGCCGGTTTTTCGTCAGCCCGTAATTCTGAATCGTCTCGAAGAAATAGCGGTCGACCAGACGCAGCGGATTAAACGTGCCGAACGGGTCCTGGAAGACAGCCTGAACGCCGCCGGTAAACCACAGTTTTTCATCCCGCTCCTTGACTTTGCCGGCATGTTTGATGGTCCCGGAGGTCGGCTCTTCAAAGCCAAGCACCATTTTGGCCGTCGTCGTTTTGCCGCAGCCGCTTTCGCCGGCCAGGGTGAAGATCTCCGCTTTCTTGACATCGAAAGAGACGTTGTCCGTGGCTGTGATGCGAATCCGGGAGGTCAGGCTGCCCAGGCTAAAGGTCTTGGTCAGATTTTCAACTTCAAGCAGCGGTTCCATTATTGGGTTCCTCATTGAGCCAGCAGGCGGCTTTGTGGTTGGCATTCAGGGCGATGAGCTGCGGGACCTCTTCGCGGCATTTGGCCATGACATGGGGACAGCGCGGGTGGAAGGGGCAGCCAGAGGGCAGGTCCATCAGCGAAGGGGGGCTGCCGGGCACGCTCTCCCGCGGCGTCTTGTCGCCAAAACGGGGCAGCGAGTTAATCAGGTATTGCGTGTAGGGATGGCGCGGTTCGTCAAAGATCACCTCAGTCGGCGCCTCCTCGACGATTTTGCCCGCATACATGATCCCGATCCGGTCGGCCACGTTGGCGTGGACGCCCATATCGTGGGTGACCAGGACAATGGTGTTGTTCAACCGCTCCTGCACTTCCTTGAGCAGCTGCACCACACCCCGTTGCACGACCACGTCCAGCGCCGTCGTCGGCTCGTCAGCGATGATGACGTCAGGCGATAGCAGCGCCGCCAGGGCGATCGTCACCCGCTGCCGCATCCCACCGGAAAGCTGGTGCGGATAGGCGTCCATGACCTGAGCCGGCAGACCCAATTCGACGATGTGCCGTTTGGCCATGGCAAAGGCGTCGGCCTGCCCGGAACGGGGCACGTGGCTGCGGATGAAGTCCCGGTAGGTCTCCTTGAGCCGGATGACCGGGTTCAAAACGCTCATCGAGCCTTGCGGCACATAGGAGAGAAAGCGCCAGCGCAACTGGCGTAATTCTTCTTGTTCCAACGACGAGACATCCACCGGTTTGCCGTTGATGTGAAAGAACACCTGGCCGCCAAGTTGACGTAGGGGCGGTTCCACGTTGGCCGCCAGCGTTTTCAGCAACGTCGATTTGCCACAGCCACTTTCGCCGGCGATCCCATAGATCTCGTTCTTCCTGATACTCAGGCTGACTTCATTAACCGCTTTGACGACCTTGCGTGTCCCGTGCACTTCCAGCACGTAAAACGCCTTGAGTTCATTGGTACTGAGTACGATCGCTTCATCCATCGGTTCAGTTTGCTCCTACTCGCTGGACCCGGGAACGCGGATCGAGATATTCACTGATGCTGACGGAAAGCCAATACAGGGCAATGAACAGCAACACAGATAAGACAACCGGCGTGAGCAGCCACCACCAGTAGCCCAACAGCACCGCCTGGTAGCTGAGCGCCCAGAAGATCATGGTGCCCAACGTGGGGATATCCAGGTTAGTAAGGCCGATGATGGCCAGGGTGATTTCCAGGCCGATGGCCCAGGACATGACGTTGATCAGCGTCGCAAAGACCAGCGGCGTCACAAACGGCATGTACTCGTTGAGAACCAGGCGCATCGTCCCGGTGCCGGAGAGCATGGCGGTCTGGGTGAAGCCCCGCTCACGCAGGCTCAGGATTTCCGAGCGGATAACCCGGGCATCCCAGGCCCAGCCGAAGCAGGCCAGCAGCAAGCCAAGGGTGAACAGGTTCATCAGGTCACGCAGCAGTACAGCCAGCAGGATGATGATCATGAACAGGGGAATAACGAGGAAGCTATCGCTCAGGAACATCAGCACCCGGTCAGTCATCCCGCCGCGGTAGCCGGCCAGCATGGCGACTGGCACTGTGATCAGGCGCGAGACGAGACCGGCGATCACCGCCACGGTGAGCGAATTGCGCACCGCCAGGGTGGCCGTCCAGAAGATGTCGATCCCGCGCGAGTCCGTGCCCAGCCAGTTGGTTGTGGATGGCGGCAAGTCGCGTTGGAAGGTGCCCCACATCGTCGGGTCATAGGGGGCGAAGAAGGAAAGTAAAGCAATGACCAGCAGCAGACAGAGGATGGAGAAGCTCCAGCCAAAGCGATAGTCGTGGAACAGGTCGCGAAGCACACGCATCTTTCTTGCTCCCTAGCTATAGCGAATTCGGGGATCGAAGAAGGGATACAGGAGGTCAATCGCCAGAATGGCCGTTGAGATGGCCAGGATGGAAAAGACCGTGATCCCCATGATCAGATTGTAGTCGCCGGTGATGATCGCGTTGTAGAGCAGGCTGCCAATTCCCGGATATGAAAAGACGATCTCCACAATCAGCGCCCCGCCGAAGATCTGGCCCAGCACCAGGGCCAGGGCTGTGATCTGCGGCAGGATACCGTTGCGAATCACATAGCGCGAGACGATGCGCCGTTCGCGGATCCCGCCCATTTTGGCGTATTGCACATAATCGGCTGAGTTCACATTCTGGACCAACAACTTCATCGTCTGGAACCAGGAAGCGGTACCCAGCAAAACCAGGGAAAACGCCGGCAGGAAGGCATGGCGTAACACATCCTTGACATAGGGCCAGTTAAAGCCCGGCTGCCGGCCGATATCGGTCCCGCCAGCAATGGGGAACCATTGCAATACATAGCCAAAGAGCAGCAGCAGGATGAAAGCGAAGATGTAATAGGGAAAGGGCCGGATGATCATGGCGCCGGCATCCAGGATGCGGGACCAGGGGCTGCGGTTGAAGTAGCCCGCCAGGCCGCCCAGCAGGATGCCGAGGGCCCAGGCCAGCGCTGTTGTGGTCAGCAACAGGCCGAGGGTCCAGGGCAGCGCGGTGCTGATCATCTGGCTCACCGGCGTGGGGAACTGAAAGAAGGAAACGCCAAAATCACCCTGGAACAATCGCTTCCAGAAGTCGCCGTACTGTTCCAGCAACGAGCCTTCCAGGCCATACAGCTCGGTCAGGTCGGCGATGGTATCTTCGATGGTGGCCAGGTCCTGGGTAGAACCCCGGGCCTGAAGCTGGGTGATGGTGCGCTGCACCGGATCGGCCGGTAGGGCCCGGGGAATTAGAAAAACTGCGGTGATGCCCACAAAGACAACCAGGGCATATTGCACCAACCTGGGTATCAGGTAGCGTCTGACAAAGGTCACGGCCTATTCCTCCTTCTCTCAATTCCACTGGGAGATGGTTCGCTGGCAGCCGGGGCCACCAGCGAACCATCCGGTCCTTCCAGGCTAGCGCCCGGTCGGTTCAAGGAAAGGCGTCATGTATTTGAAGGGACCCCAGTGGGTATACGGCTGCGTATACGGGTTCTCAGCGCCGGGCCAGTTGGTCCAGTAGGTCTGGTCCCAGGCAATAAACCCAATATAACCGAATGTCGGGATTCCGGGCATTTCGGTGACCGCGATCTTGAGCCCTTCGATACCCAGAGCGATAACAGCTTCAGCGTTGGCCGGGTCCGTTTCGCGCAGATCGGTAATCACCACATCCATAGCCGGGGAGCTCCAGCGGGATTGATGACCCTGATTGTCGTCACCAACCGCGGCGACATAAGCGGAGTTCCAGCGGTCGAGGGTACGGTAAAGGTCCGGACCAGCGCCCCAGGGCTCCCAGCCCGGCCAGCTGCCGGAGACATCGAAGTCACCAACGCGGCTCAGGTCAGCCATGGACTCAGTCGTGAAGTGGACGGCGTCGATACCAAACTGGCGCCATTGCTGGACAGCGGCGATACAGTTGCGCGCCTGCAGGTCGGTAGCCACCTGCGGGCCGCTCATACATTCCAGTTGCCAGGGGGTGCCATCTGGAAGCAGCCACATCCCATCGCCATCACGGGAGAAACCGTTCTTGATGAGCAGTTGTTCAGCTGCTTCCGGAGCATATTTGTACCAGCCCAGACCAAAGGCCTTATCCTGGGCCGCCTGATCGTCCGGCACCACGTAGCCGCGACCACGCGCGTATTCGACGATGCGCTGTGGCGCATCCGGATCATAGGGACGGAAGGTCTCGCCATTGCCCAGATCCAGTTCAAATGCGGACAGCCATTCTTCCATCGGGGCGATGAAATCGGCCGGGTAGGAACCCAGCGACGGGATATGGACCGGGCTCAGAGCGCCGGCGCCGTCCACAGCGACACCCATGTACTCGGCGATGTCAATGGAGAGAAGCAGCGCCCAACGCACATCGGCATTGTCATAGGGCGCGCGCGCCGTGTTGAAGGTGATGCCGGTCTGGGCCGGGTCATTGTTGACGACCCAGGGGTATCCCTGTTGATAGGCCCGGGAAGAGTCAGACTGCGACAGGATAGCTTTGAGACCTTCGGACGAGAGATTGACTACGTCCGCTTCATGGGTCAGCTGAGCCAGAATCTTGGCGCCTTCGTTGGCGAAGTATTGAAAGACGATGTATTGCGGTCTGGGTTCACCATACAGAATGCCGGTGGGGCTATTCTGCCAATCTTCCCGTTTTTCCCAGATGGTCCAGAAGCCGCTTTCGTCATAGCTGTGCAGCTTGTAAGGGCCGGTGCCGACAAACGGATTAAATTCGAAGGCAACGATATCATCCACGCCTTCAAAGATATGCTTGGGCATAATCCAGGTGCTGCCCCAGCGATCCAGGAAGGTGGTGTGGAAACGGGAATTGGATTGGGAGAGTTCGAAAACAATGGTGTAATCGTCCGGGGCGGATACAGAGACCACATTATCAGCAAAGAAGCTGTGGCCATTAAGCCCCTCAGTGGCGACCAGCGTCTCGGTTGTAAAGACGACATCGGCTGAAGTGAAGGGCTCGCCATCACTCCAGGTCACCCCTTCGCGCAGGGGAATTTCCACGCTGGTGAAATCTTCATTGTAGATGGGGTCGCCGGCGGCCAGGCCATTGATGATCTCGCCGGTGGCGAAGTCCACCGACCAGAGCGGCTCATTGGCCAGGTTTTGCATACCGCGGTCACGGTTTTTCCAGCCTACCCATTCATTAAAGTTACCGGGCGAGCCAGCGCGGCCCGTCAAAATATCCACGATAAGGGTTTGATTGCGGGGTAAAACGCCCAGCACATCAGGGGCATCAAGGGGTTCCACGTCGGGGGCGGCAGTGACGACGACTTCCTGAATCTCCGTCTCGGTGACCACGCGGGTCACTTCTACTTCCTGCCCTTCCTCAATAACTGTCTCCGTGATGACGCGCGTCACCTCGACAGGTTCCGTCACCACGCGGGTTACTTCAACCGGTTCCGGGGTGCTGCAAGCCGCAATTGCCAGGAGCGTCAACATGAGAATGGCAACAATCTTTTTCATTAATCCTTCCTCCACAAAGTCATGAACGCGAATGTTTGTTTGTTAATTGAGGTAACCGGCTGGTGTCGATAAGCACCTCCTGCAAAATTGACAGATCGGGTCAGCCGCCACTTGCTGAACCAGGTTCAGGGGTTCCGGCCGGTCCCGGTAGCCGTCAATAGATTGCGCTGCGACCGTCCGGCTTATCCGGAAATTAAGACAAAGGATTGCAAGCGCTTGCAAATTATTCTCAAAAAAAGTGCGCGGGTATATGCAAGCGCTTGCAAAGTATAGGTTGACTGTTTATAGTTGTCAAGAAATCTGGTAGAACAGGAGGGATGATGAGTGAGGAGAAATCCAGGCGCAATAATGTAACTATCTTTGACGTCGCCAAAGAGGCCGGCGTCTCCTACTCCACCGTCTCGCGGGTCGTCAATAACTTTCAGTTCGTCAAACCGGAAACACGCGAGCGGGTGCAGGCAGCCATGGATAAGCTGGGCTATGTCGCCAACCTGTCAGCGCGCAGCCTGGCCGGTGGCCGCTCCCAGATGATCGGGATGCTGCTGTATGATTTTGAGAGTAGCTACCAGGTCGAGATTGTGCGCGGCATTGATGCCGAGGCGGCAGCCCTGGATTATGACCTCACCCTGCACACTACCCACCACCGGCGCCAGAAAGAGTCCACCCTGGTCGCTCGCCTGACACAGGTTGGTGTCGATGGTCTGCTCATCGTGCTTCCCCGCAACCTTACCGCTTATGTGGCCGATCTGAATGTGCGCCACTTCCCCTATGTCCTTATCGATCATGCCGGCACAGACATCGCCGGCAATACTGTCAAAGCTAAAAACTACGACGGCGCCATAGCCGCCACTCGCTATCTTCTGGAACTGGGCCATCGCCACATCAGCTTTGTTCAGGGCACAGCCACCATTGACAGCGCGTCAGAAAGGCTGGCGGGTTTCCGCGCCGCCATGAGCGCAGCCGGATTGGCGACACCCCCGGATTACATTCAACCGGGCGACTTTTCCCGTCAGGCCGGCGCCGCAGCGGCGGCCAATCTCCTTGCCCTGCCAGTTCCCCCCACGGCCATCCTGGCGGCCAGCGATGATTGTGCCTTCGGCGCCATCGCAACGTTGCTGGCCGCAGGCTTGCGCGTGCCGGAAGATGTCTCGGTGGTTGGCTTTGACGACATCCCGGAAGCGGTCGCCTACCGCCCTGCCCTGACAACGATGCGCCAGGATTTACGGCAGATGGGCCGTATCGCCACACGGATGCTCGTCAACGCTATCGAGGATCCTGACAGCGTCAGCCAGCAGGTCGAGTTGGATATGGAGCTGGTGATCCGGGACACCGCCTGTCCCCCGGAAAACAGTCGTTTTTGGGGTTCGTGAGACGCAATAAAAAGAGACCAGCGCAACGCCTGGTCTCTTCACAATTTGTTGGCGCTGCGGAATGGGGGTTAGGCGGGTTGGCTGGCACCGGCCGGTTCAAAGCGCCACTGCTCGTTCAGTTTGCCTAAATCAAACTGGTTAAACGCTTCCAGCGTGTCAGCCGACAAATCAAGCTGAACCTCCCGGTCCACCCAATTGATGTTTTCAATCCAGGTTGGCAACACAGCCACCGGGTGATGGCCAAACCAGCCCCCGGTGTCAGCGACCAGATAGGCAATTGTCCAGTTGGTCCGATCCACAATAAAGTCGGCTACCTTAGCCGTATTTTCGTCGGTAAGTTGCGCCTTATAGCCGATGACTTCGGCCGTACTGCGCAGATGGTTCTCACTGGCTTCCGGGACCTCGGCTGCCTGTTGTGAGCGGGTCAGCGGCGGCACAGCAAATACGCCGCCGAATTCTCCCGGCAGGACAGACGGATACCAATAAGGCCGCCATTGATAATAATCGTACAGGCGCGCCTCATACTCCCGGGAAATGGGCTGATCCGCCCGGAGCGGCGGACTATCCTTAATTTGCTGTCGGGTCAAACCCAGGGAAATCTGATCGGTCCCAAGGCCAATGACCGCGTCCGGGATAATGAGGACAATATCCTCGGTGAACCAATTGCCAAGATCGACAGCCAGATAGCGGATCTGCCAGCTAAGGTCATCAAAATAGAGCGCATTTAACTTGCCGATTTCACCATCCGTGCCATTGATCGGCAAATCACGCAAGGTAGCTACACTGTGGAATCTGGGAATCATTAGAGGGACCTCCTTCTAAAATTTCAAAGTTGAGAAGAATACACCGTAGTGACGGTCCATCTTCTTTTTTCACTTTAGCTGACAACAGTTATGGAGGAAATATGCCCAGATACAGGCTCGGGATATAGATCAGGTAATTTTTGCAGATTACCAGACCGCAAACTGTCGGCCAGTTGCGACCAGGCAGGTGGCTGCTTCTGGGCCAACGCCTCTACTTCCGCCTCAATGTTATAAGTCACGTATTGCTGTTCGAGGCGCCAGCCGGCGCGCCGCTCCCAGGTCAGCAACCCATACTTGGCCCGCGGATCACCATCCTGGGCCAGGCTGACAGAGCTGATATTCGCCAAATGGAGGTGTTGCCAATGCCGGCTGCCAGGAATATGCAAATGGCCATAAGCCAGGACACCAACAAAAAGATCACTCAGCAGATGGCGCATTTCGGATCCGCTATTTGGCTGACGTACCTCGTTCCAGATGGCTTCCTGGCTGGCCTCGTCGGGCAAAATCGCCGTCACCATGTTTTTGGGATTGGCATGAACGACGAATAGATCGTCCTGAGGAAAGGTTGTTGGCGAGACCCGGCGCTGGGCCGGCAGGGTGCGCAGCCAGGCGCGGTCAGCCGGCGTCAGGGCGGCCCAGGTCCAGTCACGGAGATTATCATCAAACGGCTCATGTCGTTTTCTGGCCTGCTCCAGGTTGGTGTCCAGCAACGGATCGTTGTTGAGCAGCGTGTCTGTGTAACCCTCTATGGCGGCGATGGACTCGGCCCGCAGCAGCGCGACACACTCCGAGGGATAGGCGCCTCCCAGACACAGGTCACCGGCGAAGACAATCAGGTCCGGCGCTTTCTTCTTGATTGCTACCAGGACAGCTTCCAGGGCATTCAGATTGCCATGGACATCGCTAAAAATCGCTACACGCATAAATTCCTCCGGTGAAAAGACGTAAGGTCGGCGAAAAATGGTTGACTAGGCGAGCGCAGGCTGTTGCAGGGCGGCCAGCGAGATGCTACGCGCATCAAATATGGAGCGCAGGTCACCATTCAGCCTGACAAATGCTTGCAGCGGTCCTAACTCTGCCGTGATACGCTCGATGAGCGAGGTGGCGGGCAAGGCCGCAGGCGAATCCTGTGCCGGTAGAATCAAGCAGCGGCGACCGGTTTGCCGCACAGTCTGGCAGATACGCTCAGCCCAGGTCATTTGGGTGCCTGCAGCTAACAAGGCAATGTGAGCGCCGCGTTCAGCCAGTTGCCGGGCCAGATGCAGCCCCTCGTCATTAAAGGCATCGATCAATAAAACAGCCCGGCCTTCCAATTGAACTGTGGTGCCCGGCACAAAGGGTTCGGTCAACAAACTCATGATTATTTACACCTATCAATCTAGTAGATTCATCTACAAGTTAGCTTAAGCTTTTCAGCAACCTGTCTCAATGTATCTATTCATATATCGGGTCATAGTTGGGGATAGAGCCAACCTGTCAGGTCGGGGCGAATATGTCCGAAAATGGCGAGTGCCAGGGCAGAAGTTGCGTTATGCTTGGGGCATGGACGATACATTACTCCCCGGCCTCCCCTACAGTCACGAGAAAGATGCCCGCTTTGACGGCCATTTTTTTCGCGCCATTCTGACCACCGGCATTTTCTGCCGGCCGATCTGCCCCTCACGGCCGGCCCGGGCCGAGAATGTGCTCTTTTTCTCCACGGCTGCGGCTGCTGCCGAAGCCGGTTTTCGCCCTTGCCTGCGCTGCCGGCCGGAATCAGCGCCGGACCGGCCGGATGGCGTCGGCGTCTCCCGCCTCGTCCGCCAGGCGCTGCGCCTGATTGCAACCGGGGTTGCCAGCGACGAGTTGCCGGCGCGCCTGCATATCAGCAGCCGCCAGCTACGCCGGCGTTTTGTCCAGGAGTTGGGGACCCCACCCGTCGCCGTCAGCCAGACACGGCGGCTGCTGTTCGCCAAGAAGCTCATCGACGAAACCGATCTGCCCATGACCGATCTCGCTTTTGCCGCCGGCTACGGCAGCGTGCGCCGCTTTAATGCCGCCATCCAGCAGACCTATGGCCGTACCCCAAGCGCAATTCGCCAGAGTCGCCGCCAAGGTACTGTCACCAGTGAACCCGGCCAGCTTACCCTCAAGCTTTTCTACCGGCCCCCCTATGATTGGCGCGCTATCTGGGATTATCTGGCTCTACGGGCAACACCGGGCGTGGAAGAGCTGACGGCCACAAGCTATCGCCGCCTGGTTGTGATGGCTGAGGCCAGCGGCGTCATCGAGCTCACCCCTTTTCCGGAGGAAAATTTCCTCCGCTTGCAGCTGCCTGCCAGCCTCTCTCGCCATCTCCTCGTCATCACAGAGCGGCTCAAACGGCTGTTTGACTTGCGCGCTGATCCGGCGTTGAGCGGCGCGGTTCTGGACCACGATCCGCTGCTGGCGCAGATTATGACCGACAGGCCGGGGATTCGGCTGCCTGGCGCCTGGGATGAATTTGAGGTGGCGGTACGCATCATTTTAGGGCAGCAGGTAAGCGTGAAGGGCGCGACGACATTGACCGGCCGGTTGGTCAGCCAGTTCGGCAGCCACCATCCCCAGCCAGACGAGGCCACGCTTGCCTGGCAGTTTCCCACACCGGCACAGCTGGTCAATGGCGATATTGCCAGCATCGGCCTGCCACAAAAACGGGCCGAGACAATTCGGGCGCTGGCTGCTGCGGTGCTGGCGGGTGAGCTGGAATGGCACCGGCCGGAAGAGCTCGCCGCCACGGAAGCCCGTCTGACCGCCCTGCCCGGCGTCGGCCCCTGGACGGCCCAGATGATCGCCATGCGGGCGCTGGGCGAATCGGATGCGTTTCCGGCCGGTGATCTCGTCCTGCGCCAGGCAGTGGCGCCGCCCAATTCTCCCCCCATGCCCGCGCAACAGCTCGAGAAAATAGCCCAATATTGGCGCCCCTATCGCGCCTACGCAGCCCAACTCCTCTGGGTCTACCAGAGCGAGCGCCGCTAAGGGGTTCGCCAACCCGACGGGTTGGCGAACCTGTCAGGTTGGGACGAAAATGGCCGAAAGTGGCCAGCAAACCCTCTTCATTTCCCGTATGCTAAGCCTCGGATAATGCTTCGGTGGCTGCGCCAGCAGAACGCCCAGCCACCACCCGTCATTGAGGACCAACCCATGAAAACAACTCACCAGATGGGCCCAACTGAATGGGCTCTGCTCTTGCTGCTCGCCTCGCTCTGGGGCAGCTCCTTTCTCTTTATGAAAGTGGCCGTCCAGGAATTGCCGGTACTCACGGTTGCTCTGGGCCGCATAGGTTTGGCGGCGCTGGCGATGCTGCTTTACATCCGCCTGACAGGGCAGCGTCTACCCAGCGACGGCAAGAGCTGGCGGCAGCTTATGCTCTTGGGTTTTCTCCGGGCGGGCCTGCCCATCACCCTGTTTGTCTGGGCCGGCACCCGTATCGACAGCAACCTCTCCGGCATCCTCAACTCCACGACACCACTCTTCACCGCCCTCGTGGCCCACTTTTTCACCCAGGACGAGAGATTAACGCGCTGGCGGCTGCTCGGCATCATCAGCGGCATGATCGGTGTCATCTTCCTGATTGGCCCCAGCGCTCTCCAGGGCCTGGGCGGCAATGTATTGGGGCAATTGGCCGTCCTGGTAGCCACCTGCTCATATGGCTTCGCCGCTGTCTATGGCCGCCGTTTTAAGGAGATGCCGGTGGCGGTCTCCACCGCGGGGTTGCTTTGCACGGCCACCGTGATGATCTTGCCTCTGGCCCTCTGGATCGACCAGCCCTGGCAGTTACGACCGACCGCGCTGGCCCCGGTTGCCGCGGTCGTGGCGCTGGCCTTGTTCAATACAGCCATCGCCTTTGTGGTCTGGCTCACACTTGTCCTGAGGGCGGGCGCCAACAATTCGTCACAGGTCACGTTTATCATTCCCTTATTTGCCCTACTGCTGGGTTACCTGGTGTTAGGCGAGCGGCCAGGTTGGAATGCGTTGGCGGGTCTTGTTTTTATCCTGGGCGGCCTATTCCTGGCGCAGGGCCGGCTCTCCACGCCAAGGTTGGCCAACCCGACGGGT